>CAYVQT010000034.1:0-36062 GCA_964453665.1 uncultured Dehalococcoidia bacterium
GGAAAACTTCATCCCTCGACCTTACGGTCGGGGATTTAAGTTTTGTACATTAAATCCGATACCTTATACGCCAGCGGTTTATTCCGTTTTCATATGCGCTTCCCCCCAATTATTGTACATTCTGCAACATTAATCTGTTGCGATAACCTGAAAAATACATTACAATCTGTACCGGGATATTTATTAATATTTCCAAAACTGTCAGGTGGTTAGAATGGAAGTTACTAACAATCAGTTAAAATTCAACATAACTCTGGAGCTAGACGAGAAATGGGCGAGCAACTTCAGCACAGAAGAATTGCGAGAGTATCTGAAGTCAAGGTTGAACTATAGCCTGGGATTCAGAGGACACGTTAAGAAGCTTAGCAAACCCCGTCAACGTCAGAAGTAGCCTATGCAATATCTGAGCGGCTCTCGATTAATGTTCCGCCTCTAAAATTCAGGTTGTTGCCGGATAGAAAGAATGTAGACACAGATGTCTATATCTATTCTCCTTTCTCCTCCCTGAGCAGCTTTGAATATTTCCGGGATGCCGTCTGCCTACCCTGTCATTCTCAGGCATAATCAGTGCGGGCTCGTAAACCGTCAAAGTTTATCCAGCCAGGTGTCTTCCAGTATAACTTCGTAGTCAACCCTCCCTATTAATATCCTGTTTTGTATTCTCCTGTGACACTCTATGTCATCAGTTCGTTAGTAAAATATAAGCAAAATTCTCACCCTTTTAACCAGACTATGTGGAACCTTAAAAGCGTATAATTCGTCTATAATACTGTAGGGCCGACTGAAGGCTCTCTTATAATCCCCGAAGGAGGCAACTATTATGAAAAGGATTATCCTGTGTATATTAACTCTCGTGCTGCTTGTCAGCCTGGGTGGTTGTGGAGATGCGACAAGCATTAGCATGGCGCAATCGGAAAAGGAGCGGGTGACTTCACCAGATGTTGCCGATTCCGATCTAAGCGATCTCGTTGCCGGAAACAGCGCCTTCGCCTTTGACCTATATCAGGCAATCAGCGAGAATGAAGGAAACCTGTTCTATTCCCCCTACAGTATTTCCCTGGCATTAGCAATGACGTACGCCGGTGCTCGAAGTGATACCGAACTGCAGATGGCCGACACCCTTCATTTCACCCTGCCGCAGAATCGTCTGCACCCCGCATTCAACGCCCTGGACCTTGAACTTGCCAGTCGCGGTGAAGGTGCAGAGGGCAAGGATGAAAAGGAATTCCGGCTCAATATTGTGAATGAGACCTGGGGGCAAGAAGACTACAAATTTATGGATCAATTCCTCGATATACTGGCGGAGAATTACGGGGCTGGAATGCGGCTCCTCGATTTCATCAACGCACCTGAAGAATCTCGCATTACTATAAATGATTGGGTCAGTGACCAGACGGAGGGCAAGATAGAGGATTTGATTCCCTCCGGCGTCATAGATGCGTTGACACGGCTTGTTCTCACCAATGCCATCTATTTCAACGCGGCGTGGCTTCATCCATTCAGTGAAGGAGTTACAGATGATGGCACTTTCCATCTCCTGAACGACAGCGAGATTACGGTGCCGATGATGATGCAAACCGAGTCCTTTGGTTACGCAGAGGGAGAAGGATATAAGGCGGTGGAGCTGCTGTATGACGGCAGTGAGCTATCCATGGTAATCCTGCTTCCAGAGACAGACCTGTTCAGGGAATTTGAAGAATCGATAGACGCTGACCTTCTGGAAAAGATATTTAATGATTTGCAATACAGGCAGGTAGCTTTGAGCATGCCGAAATTTGAGTTTGAATCTGATTACAGTCTGGTCAACTATCTCAGTGAAATGGGCATGCCCGTTGCCTTCACCGGGGCAGCGGATTTCTCAGGCATGACAGGCAACAGGGACCTGTTCATCGGGGAAATTATACACAAGGCATTTGTGTCTGTGGACGAGGCAGGCACCGAGGCCGCAGCGGCCACCGCAGTGGTTATGCAGTTGACAGCAGCTCCGGAAGAACCAATTGAGGTAACAATCGACAGTCCGTTTATCTTTATGATTCGCGACATCGAAACGGGCTCCATCCTGTTCATCGGACGGGTCATGAACCCGGGCGCCTAGTCGAAACAAGAGGAACGTGGACTTCCTCGCAGTGCCCGGCAAGCTACCCTATTGCCATTCCGGGCTTCCTTTTAATCAACGACAAGGCTTTGATTATTGCTCCGAACAGGACCCGAACCGTTTGCCCTGCGCTTCTCGAATGGCTCACCACGAATGGCAATTGTTATGTCAACTATACAAACCGCTCCAGCCATTATTAGCACGCTGCCCTCGAACATCTCTCAATTATCATTCCACCAGGTTTCATTGGGATACTTCCTGTATCCCGTCACCACTGAGCAGCCTCATTAGCATGAGCTCATCGGGCCCAGTCTCATCGCTTACCAGCAGACCTTCCGGCAGCAGGTAGGCATATTGCTGGACAGAGGCGAATTCCCGGCTCCCTGTAAGGAAGTCCCAACTATACTTGATCGGGACAGCCCTGACCGTTACCGTGTCGCCTGCAGCTAAGGTCGGTGGAGACGGTGTTATACATTCAGCTACTATTACTAACATGCCGCCGGTGTCATCCGACAAGACGACGGCACCGCTTCCCTCAGCAGCATAAGGCTCACCTATGGCAACAAAGGAAATCTGCCCTTTTACAGTCGTATACTGCCCCATATATGTGTCGAAATGCGAAATAAGCTCACCTACGGGCACGCTCTCTTCGTCCGTGACCTTAAACTCCTTCTCAGCAGAGAATGTCCCTGCGTTATCTTCTGCCATAACGGTTATTGTATGGTAGCCTTCTTCTACCAGTGCAGCATCCCACAGGGCGGTGGCAGTATCCCATATATCTCCCCTTTCGATTGACATTGGTACAGGCTCGCCACCATCCACCCGGTAGCTTGCCCCTTTGAGAACGCCATGCCCGGTGTATACCTGAGCTGTCAGTACCACCTGGCCGCTGACTATCGCATCCGGGGCGGTGATATTTATCTGCCTTTCTTCGCCGACCGCCCGATAAAAACCGGAGATGCCGTCGGCATCGACAGAGACAATGCGGTATCCAGCGGGCATGCCATCGGGACACGGTCCGAACCACCACTCCCCGCATAGAGCCCCGGTCACCTGCTCCGGGATGCCTTGACTATCCAGCAAGACATCCTGATGCCAGTGTCCGGAGAACATGGCCACCGTCCCGTGTGGTCTGAGAATATTTGAAACCTCGGTGCGGTTCTCCCAGGAAGGGGTTGGCTCATGGAAGAATACCAGCAGTGGTTTGCCTTCACTATAAGCTATATCCTGCTGGAGCCATTCGATTTGGTTATCAGGAATCCTGTAGAATTGATGCTCATCGGCGAATTCGTTCGGGTCCAGGACAACGCAGTGGTGTCCATTACAGTCAAATGAATAGTAGGTTGGCCCGAAGTAGTCAAGGTAGGTCTGCTCGTTATAGCCGGGATCGGTGGGTAGGGGCTCCTCACAGTAAATACCGACAACATCATGGTTACCCAGCACATTGTATGTAGGAGCGTCGAAACTACCGGCCAGACTTAAATAGGCATCATACCATTCCCTCGCCTGGGAAACCGTCGCGGTGTCAGCGCCGTATACCAGATCGCCCGTGATCACCACGAATGCCGGGGCTATCTCGTTGACCTCTTCTATGGCCTGCTCGAAAAACGCCAGATGTTCAACTGCGGTATCCAAATGGATATCTGTCATCTGCACGAAGACAAACTCGCTGATTACTTCCGGGGAGCCGGGAGTTAAACCGAAGTCCAGGTCACGTTCCTGAGTATCGATGTACCAGGGAGTGCCGGGTTCGTACCCACTGGGGGTGGTTATGAAAATGAACCGGCCCTCTGCCGGCAGATTATACGTTCCTGTCTCGTCAGTAGCAGTGACCGTTAACCCGTTAGAAACGAGTATGTCGGGTATACCGGGTTCGCCGTTATCTCTAAGCCCATTAACATTGCAATCCTCAAACACTATCCCCTCATACCGGGTTGGTGCAGTGCACGCAACACCCGGAATAAGCAGAGCAATTAGAAGCGCGACAAATATCAAGCCAGCGGCCGCTCTCTTCATTTTATCTCCATTTATACAAATCATCGTATATCTTTGATAAATACGCCGGACGGGTTTTAAATAGAGGCCTGATTAAAAAAGATTGAAGCTGCTAACCATATATTCGAAAAGATCTTCGTACTGGCTCCAGCAGTAAGGTTCAGCTCTGAAGCTGAGGGTCCATGCCGTTGTGCTGCTAACGAGAAAGAGGGACATTTCCTTAAGGGTTGAGCCATCACTGTTTGCGACGATGGACAACCATTTGATTGCGCTCCTACCAGCCACGCCAACCTTCTCTCCATAGATGAAAGTGCGGTCGGGCGACAGCAGTAACTGCGCTACAGTCGTTCCGAAGAAAGACTCCACGTCTGTTGGGTAGGTGAGTCCGACTATGCTAATCTCGAAGGCCGGCCGGAATCCACGGCATATCTCGGAAGACTCAACCGCCAAAAGGATACCCGGATACGTTTTCATCTCCCAATCTTCAGGATATGCTATTGAAAAGCCGTTAACCTCATCAGTGTATATCATATATTCAGCTATCGGCGTTGGTGATGGCGCAGTCGTTGGCGTGAGGCTTGGTGCAGGTGAGGGCGTCGCAGTCGCAGTCGGAGCAGGCGTAGCTACGGGCGTTGGCGTGCTTCCCAGCCCATCAGCACACGATAGCGCTCCTGGAGCAAGCGCAAATGCCAGTAATATGATCAACGTAATCGACGGCTTTTTCATGATGATTATTTATAGCTTACATATCGCCAAATTATGCCACCGGTGCCTCTGCCCGGAATTGTCCGGGATTGCAGCTATGTAACCCACTGATATATGCAGTACCCCAGTGCGACCACTATTGCTATGAAAACGAGTGTCATCCCGATTTGAAGAAGCATACCGGCCACTACCATCTTAAGCGGTAAAAGAATCAGCCTGACCAACAGCCTTATAGCCATCGACAGTATCTTAAATGGAAAGAGCAGTACCTGTAACAGCATAAAGGAATTCTATCAGCCAATGGTTGGAGAGGCAAGTGGTCTGTGGTGAGTAAAGTACCCGTAAATACTCAGTCGCCTTTGAGGACGGTATTAAGCGTTACAAGGCGCCGTTGTCTTGAGTATCTTCGTTAAAAGCCTTTAAGATAGCATCCGGAATGATATTGGTTGGACAGAGGTCATCCTCAAAGCTTCCCAGAAGCACCTGGCAATCGATAAGGAACGCAATAAGTGTATCCAGGTCGGGGAACTGTACCAGGCCCTGTGCCGGGCCTCGAACGGTAAGGAATATGCTGTTATCGCCTGACTTGAAAACCTCGACGTCTAAATCCATCGTCAAATCCCCTATCTCGCGCTACTGATAAATGAAGGTATATTCAGAGTATCTACAACAGGGGACAATTACAATCACCTAATATTACCTGTCTATACCCTACTTTTGTACCCTAAAAATTCAGTGAAGTTAAGTATTTCAAGCTGGCCGGCACCTGACAGGTGACCGACACCCGACATTTAACTTATAAGCATATATCTTTAAAGCGTAATTTTACCGGTAATAGCATGATGGAACGCTCTTCGCGTCAGCAGGATGTCAGCGAAATGTTTGAAAAACTAGACTTTGCCATTACGTCAGGGTATAATTTCGTAGCTAATGCCAGCGTAGCTCAGTGGCAGAGCAGCGGTTTCGTAAACCGCAGGTCGTCAGTTCGAATCTGACCGCTGGCTCCAGTTTTTAAATCATCAGGGCAATGCTGACAAAGAGGCACAGGATATATAATCCTGGTAGAAGCGGGTATGCCTGGCTCCGGCAGTAATATTATAGACCGGGGTTGTTTACGCCACCCCACCCGAGTATTACCTGCCTCCTTCTACGGGCCATATCATCGGCTTCAGCGATGATATCGGCTGTCCTTCTCCTGGCTTCTACCGAGACCGTTTCGGTCAACCTGTCAACATTCACCGCCTCTCCCGACCGGTTGGCATTATCACTCTCCGGGTCTTTTTGAGAGCCTGCCGGGGGACCGGGGTAAGCACGATCAATAAGCGCTCCAGCCATCTGATAGTCATTTACATTCAGCAGTTGCAGCTCTCTAGCCGTCAGATTCCCAACCAGATTCTGATACTCTTCCACTGAAGCCAGCACAGTGTCGCCTGCCAGCTTGAGCTGGACCGCTTTGGCAGTAGTAGAAGACACGGCCAGAAGTGTCTGCAAGTCCTGCTCATTGAAGCCACGGCCATCCGACTTGTTGATGACATCCATAACACCTACGATCCTGCGCTGTGAAAACAGGGGCACACAAATAACCGACCTGGTAACAAATCCGGTTATTTCATCCAGTTCTTTGCAGAACCGCCCGTCTTCGCTTACATCGTTGACTACCAGGGGCTTGCCGTGTTGAGTAACCCAGCCTTCCAGGCCGGTTTCCATGCCTATCGTTGCGCCTTTCAGCATCTTCTCGATGGGTCCGTGAACAAACTCAAATCGCAGCTCCTGATGGTCGCCGTCAATCAAGAGGACCGCTGAAGCGGAGCCCCCCAGGTTGTCCTCGGTCACGTGCATGATGTCCTCAACGAGGCAGTGAACATAGTCAACGCTTTGCCTGAGCGATTTCATCATATGTATGCCCTTTTTACTACGCAAATCCCTGTCCCGCCGGCATATGTAAACCTTCTCATACCTGGGCTTTTATACGCTCACTCCATACTAGCACCAACCCGGTCGATTTTAAATGGCGATTTAGTAAGGGATACGCGGTAACTTTCAGCCGCATCAGTAAACCAAAGTACCTGAAAGTGTTTCTTTTTCGATATCAGAACAAACATCATTCAAAGCCGCCGGAAAGACGCCAGGTTGCTTTTTTCCCCTATTTGCTTCAAAATATCTCAGCTATTGAACAGGAGTCTGACACTCTAAACCACACAAATGCAAACAGTATTAAAAACCGGCACCAAAATCAGCCGGCGGGAGCATGGCCTTTTGTCACATATCCTTGGGAAATTTATCGTATGGAGGCTTGAGAAATGGACTGGAATACAGTAAGCGACTGGCTGCTGTCACATGGCGTCAGGATTCTTATCATCGTCGCTATCGCCTTTGTCATATACTTCGTGATGTACTATACAGTTCGCAGAGCGGTCAGACACAGCTTATCCTTAACCATGAAGGGTACGCCCCAGGCGGAGATCGACAAGCGTGAAGAGACGTTAACCTGGCTCTTCTACCTGACCAGCAAAGTTGTAATCGGCCTTATCACCCTGGTACTGATTTTATCCGAAGTAGGCATCAACGTCAGTGCCCTGCTGGCCGGATTCGGCATCGCCGGGATCGCCATAGCATTCGCCGCCCAGAGCTTCATTAAAGACATTATATCCGGATTTGTTATCGCGATGGAGAATCAGTACAACGTAGGTGATGTGGTGAGCTGCGGCGGTGTAACCGGCGTGGTGGAAGCAATGAACCTCAGAAGAACAACGCTGAGAGACCTGGACGGAATTCTTCATTTAGTTCCCAATGGTGAAATCACGGTGACCAGCAACTATACCAAGGTATGGTCAAGAGCGAATCTGAATATAGGCGTCGCCTACAAAGAGGATGCTGACGAGGTAATGTCCATCATCAAGAGCATCTGGATGGAAATGGCCGAGGACCCGGATTGGGGGCCGTCCATAATCTCCAAAACTCCTTCGATTCTGCGCGTGAACGAGTTCGGGGATTCGGCAGTCGTAATCAAACTTGTAGGGGACACTAAAGCCATGCAGCAATGGAGTATAATGGGGGAGTTCCGGAGAAGAATCAAGAGGGTCTTCGACGAACAGGATATCGAGATACCGTGGCCACATACGAAGCTTTACTTCGGCGATATTCCCGAGCGCGAGGTGCTCGAGAAGAGTGTCGCCGGAAGAGCTTCTCGAAAAGTGCCGGGCGAAAAAGCACTTCCACCCAAAGAAATCCTTCCTCCGTCAGAAGAGGAAGAAGGAGATTAACAGCCACTTTCTACCTGGCTTCATGGACTGAAGGCCGTTTGACAGGCCCTTAAAACCCAGACCGGAGCGTAACCGGTAGAGGAGGGCAAGAGAGAGTCTTGTCCATACCTTCTATTATCCCGTATACGTAATCTTGAGTTCCCATCTAACTAACAGTACAATTACGACAGCAATTAGCGGAGGGGCAGCATGGAAAGTATAGAAGTAATATATTTGGTTCTCTCCCTCTTATTCCTTGTGGTATGCGCTTTCTTTTCCAGCGCTGAGATCGGCTTCATTAAATTGCAGCAGGTCAGGCTCAAGCATCTACAGGAAGAGGGTGTTCACGGCGCCGACCGGGTGGGCAGGATAATGGAGCACCCGGAACGTTTCCTCTCCACTGTGCTTACCGGGATCAGCTTCGCTGAAACCATCGTCGTTTCCCTGGGAACGATTTTCATCGTTGCCCTGCTGGGCGAGGGACTGGGAACGCCGATAGCAATCGTGGTTATCGCCATAGTACTGCTCATATTTGCCAAGGTGATCCCCAAGACCATAGCCGCGCAGCACCCGGAGCGAATCGCTCTCCTTTACGGAAGGTCAATAGAGCTGATAACCAGTGTGCTCCATCCGGTCATAGTCGCTTTGAGCTGGATTACAGCGGGAATTTCGCGTATAACCCATTCAAGCACCATCCCCAAGGCGCTAATAAGCATAGAGGAAATAGGCACCATAATCTCCATGGGGGAAGAGGAAGGGGTAGTGGACGAACATTCAGCCGAGATGCTGCGCAAGGTGGTCGGTCTGGGCGAGTGCCAGGTGAGTGAAGTGATGACCGCTCGCACTGAGGCTGCCTGGCTGGAGCAGGGATCAACTCTCGCCAATTTCTACAAGATATACGCCGCATCTCCTGCACAGCGTTATCCGATCTACGAAGAAACCTATGACAATGTGAAGGGTATGCTCTCTATCAGAGACGTGCTCACCGCCCTGGCCCAGGGAACGATAGGGGCCAAAGGGGTAGTTACAGAATTCGCTCGCCCGGTCTACTTTGTTCCCGAGAGCAAGCTGGTAGGGGAGCTGTTCAGCGAAATGCGGGAGGAGGGGTATTTCATGGCAGTAGTTGTCGACGAATACGGGGGCTCCTCCGGCATAGTGAGTATCGACCAGCTGATCGATGAAATCGTGGGAGAGGTCAAAGAGGAAATCGTGGGGGCAAAGAAGCCGTTCAGGGTGGTCGGGGAGAGCTCATATAAAATACAGGGCGGCATGCGCATCGAGGAGGCGAATGAACAGCTCGGACTGGGGCTTCCCGAAGGCGATTACAAGACCATCGGCGGCTTCGCTCTCAATCTTTTCGGCCATCTACCCAAAGAGGGCGAGCAGATAGACTATGAGAATCTGAGGATAGTGGTAGCCCAGGTCAAAGAAAATAAAGTAGCGCGGCTGTTCGTAACCAAAGAGAAGATAATGGATGAAACTAGTTTTACTGAAGATGGGAGGGCTGCCGGGGAGAATAAAAATGAAGCGAATAAGTAGACTTAAGGGCAGCCTCTCGCATCATACCGGTTACCGGAATATGCCACGAACCTGTATCCAGGGCTACGTTGAATTATCCATCGCTTTGGACTACAATATATCCTCGCGGTCAGCTAGAAGATTTAAATCAAAACCTGAACCGCATGGTGCCCCTAAGTTCGTAGCAATCCCGGCAGCGTTGTACGGAGCAGTATATTTAAGTGAATAAAGTCGCTGTTATTACAGATGGCAC
The DNA here is from genome assembly GCA_964453665.1 of uncultured Dehalococcoidia bacterium. Taxonomy (GTDB): domain Bacteria; phylum Chloroflexota; class Dehalococcoidia; order SZUA-161; family SZUA-161; genus DAOUTY01. Next base: position 9,809 of record CAYVQT010000034.1, read on the forward strand.
ATGTTGCCTGCCGGTCGAGCTGGTGGAGAAGTACGATATCTGTATCGTGCCCCTCGTGATTATCCACAAGGGTAACAGCTACCGTGATGGGATCGATATCAGTCCGAGACAAGTCTACCAGATTATGAGAAGGAAAAAGGAACTGCCCACCACGTCAACCCCATCGGCGGGGGACTTCCTCAACGCCTACTGGCAGTTAAGTGAGAAGGCGGAGAGCATAGTCTGCGTCACCCTTACCAGCCTGCAAAGCAAGACCTTCGAGGCGGCGGTGGCTGGCAAGGACAAGGCCAGAGAGGTAATCCCGGATACGGCTATCGAGGTGATAGACAGCCGCGCCGTAGCCGGTGCCCTGGGCTTTGTCGCCCTCGAGGCAGCTCGCGCTGCCAGCCAGGGAGCAGAGTTGGCCCAGGTCGCCAATACTGCACGCGGCATGATCGGCAGGGTGAACCACCTGGCCATGGTAGACACACTCTACTATCTCGCGAGAACCGGCCGCATTGGCCTGGCGAAATCATGGGCGGGATCACTACTAAATATGAAGCCGATTGTTGAACATTCCACCCGGGTGGGTGAAACAACACCTGTAGCACGTCCCAGGACAACTGCGAGGGCAGTGGAGCGAATGCTGGGTCTGATGACAGAGAGGGTGGGGGATTCCAAAGTACACGTAATCGTGCACCATGCCGACGAACCGGAGGAAGGTGAGAGGCTCAAGGAAGAGATCGCTTTAAAATTCGATTGTGTTGAACTTTATCTCACGGAATTCACCCCTGGTATGGGTGTCCATGCCGGCCCCGGCGTACTTGCTATCTCATTCTACGCGGAATGAGGGGGCAATTTGGGGGAAGCAGTTCTATAGGCGGGCGTCACGTCTGATTGGTTAAGCACCGGGGGCAAACTTCCGCGGGTCAGAGACCTGCCTCATGAGCATCTACGACCAGATCAAGGAGGACCATTACCAGTGTTTTATTTCGCCAGCAACCTGCTTGGTCTGCTCCAACAAAGAGTGAATGCTCACATCTTTCAGATCACGGGACAGTAAACTAATAGGATTCTCTTCGACTTCCACACCTGTGAAGACATCTAGTATGCTGTCGCTATCTATATTGTCGGACATTGTCTATGCCCCCTCACCTAGCCTCTAACCTTATAAGAGTATTTATTCGCCTGTCGAAGCACGTTACCAAAGAATCGCTTTCGACTGTAGTATATTTAAGGTTTCTTGTGATTGAGCATAGACCAAAGCTTGAGCTTTGTGAATAGCCCATCAGTCCAAATTTAGCAAGGAAATCGTACGTAGGAAATCGTACCTTCCCAGTACCTTCAGTCACAAACAGGGGGCTTCAGCCATATCTTGACACCAGGCAAGGCATCCAGTTATGCTACTTCGTAGTAGCCAGGCACCTCAAATGCAATGCCGCCAGTTCATGCGCAGTTGGTTTGAATTAGCCATCTCGCCTGCCGATTAATCAGGGGCGCAGTGAAGCGCAAAGGTGAAATATGAGCAAGCTTTTAGAGAAGCTAGAGCGTATCTCCGAAGGAGGAGGCCAGCCTCTGGGCTTCGGGGCCGCTGCCAACAGAACGAAAGCGTCGCCAATGGTGATCGTCTCCAGCATACCCGTGGGGAATGCCGAGCTGGCCATAATCGCTGTTGAATCAGGCGCCGACGCCGTATTGATGACCGCAGAGCACCGGAAGAAAGATGAAATATTTACGCAGCTCCGAAGCATCACTATGGACATCCCCTGGGGGATATTCCTGGACATGGCAACCAGGAAGGAGACTGAACAGCTCATCGAGATAGGTTGCGACTTTGTGGTGCTGAACCCGGCCAAGACGCCGGCAGCAGTACTGAACGAGGAGAGAATCGGCAAGGTACTTCAGATCGATCCTTCGTTAAGCGACAATCTTGCCAAGTCTATAAACCGCCTGTCCATCGACGCGGTACTCCTCAGCACACTCGGCAGGACCGAAGCTCACATCACCATACAGGACCTAATGGCCTACGAGAGACTGGCCGCCGCAGCGGGGAAGCACCTCCTGGCGGCCATACCCCCTGCACTTCCAATAGACGATGTAGAGAGTTTGTGGGCCCTGGGAGTCAGGGGACTGGTTGTTGACATGACGGCTAAGAACCCCGAACTGAGACTATCTCAGATTAAAGAAGCAATCCAGAAGCTGCCGGCGAGAAAGAAGAGGGGCAACAGAGTCAGCGCGACACTACCGCTATTTAGGGAGGAGAAGGAGGCAAATCCACCCGAGGAAGAGGATGATTACTAAATTCAGCCCAGCGCGAAAGACAAGATAATGAGAATAAGGACCATCGCCCCCGCCAGCATTCCAATCTTCTTCAAATCAGACCTCACATACTGATAGCTGGGTATCCCTCTCTTCAGTTCCGCCAGTGGCCGCGCCACGGCCTTGGGGGCCTGGCTCTTGCCCGGCCCGGTTTCAACTACTTTTTGAGAAGTGGACACAGAAACCGTTCCCGTTTGCACCGGGGGCCTGTCTCCGTGTTTTTTCTTCTTTGCCTTACTCAACTCCGAGTATCTTGCGGCTGTCTTGCGCGATTTTTTGGCCATCTCTCCTACCGTCCTCTTGAAAATACCCTCTCAGAGCCCTGCTCCCGGGCCCTCAACCTCACCCAATTGTATCCGTCAGCGGCCGACTTGGCAAGCCCCTGCGTAAGTCCAGCCTACGGGCAGATAGACATAACTTTTATGATGTGATAGACTTCGCTTACCCACCGTTGCGATAGACTTAGCCTGGGGGAGGCGAGGATGCGGGAGGCGATGCTCTGGGAGAAAATCAGCGACTCAGCAGTTCGCTGCAATGTCTGCCAGTGGCGATGCGTGATCAGGCCGCAGCAGTTCGGCCTTTGCCAGGTGCGCCAGAATGTCGACGGCGTCCTAAAAATCCTGAACTACGCCGAGGTATCCTCAGTTGCGGTTGACCCTATCGAGAAGAAGCCCCTGTTCCACTTCCATCCCGCAACGCTGGCATTCTCTATCGGGGGCTGGGGCTGCAATTTCCACTGCAGGCACTGTCAGAACTGGCACATCTCCTGCGAGGTGCCCTGGGAAGATAAAAGCGACTCACAGCAGATATCTCCGGAGACCTCAATCGAACTCGCCAAACGCTACAACTGCGAGGGGATCGCCTGGACCTATAACGAGCCCGGGATCTGGCTGGAGTACACGCTGGATGCGGCCAAAATCGCCAGGGCTGAGGGACTGTACACCGTATATGTGACCAACGGCTACTCCACCCCTGAGGCTCTGGACGCTATGGGGCCCTATCTCGATGCCTGGAGGGTCGATGTCAAAGGGTTCTCCGACGCCTTCTACCGGCAACTGGCCAAAATATCGCAATGGCGTGGTATTCTCGAAGTCGCCGAGAGGGCGCAGGAGAAGTGGGGCATGCATATCGAGGTAGTGACCAATATCATCCCCACAATGAACGACGATGACGAGCAGCTAGAAGGCATCGCTACCTGGATTCGGGACCGCCTGGGCGAGCTTACCCCCTGGCACGTGACCCGGTTCTACCCCCAGCACGACATGCAGCACATACCCCCTACGCCGATATCCACAATCGAGCACGCCTACGACATCGGGAAAAAGGCAGGGCTTCGCTTCGTTTACGTGGGCAACCTGCACGGCCACGAAGGTGAGAACACGATATGCTACTCCTGCGGGCGCACAGTGGTCAAGCGCACGGGCTATCAGGCCGAGCTGGCCGGCCTGAACGGCTCCAGGTGCCGTTTTTGTGGAGCGGAGCTCAATTTCAGGACAGACACAGAGCAGATAAAGAAGTGATTTTTTTGAAGTATGATGGGGAGGTGAACTGAAATGGCAGGGATCGCTTTCGGTTGTATTGTGCCACACCCTCCATTGATCGTCCCCGAGGTCGGAGGCGGCAGAGAGATCGAGATATCGGCCTCCATAGAGGCTATGCAGGAACTGACCCGACGGCTGGCCGCTAAGCACCCGGATACCGTTATCGTTATCAGTCCCCACGGCACTATTCTCTACGATTCAATGGGCATAGCTACCGCCGGGTCTCTGCGCGGCACCATGAGAGACTGGGGCGCACGCAGCGCCGACCATGATTTTGAGAACGACACCGGTATGGTAACCGCACTGCAGGCAGAAGCCGAGGCCTCGGGAATCCCGCTGGACTCTATAGGGGACAGGGAGTATAGCCTCGATCACGGCGTGATGGTCCCTATCTATTTCCTGGTCGAGGGGATGAAGGGAGTGCCCCTGGTGCCGCTAACATTCTCCATGCTGCCGCTGAGCGCCCACTTCAGCTTCGGACAGGCGATAAGGCGGGCAGCGGAGCGTGCGGGGAAAAGGGTGGCCGTCGTCGCCAGCGGAGACCTGTCCCATCGCCTCATCCGGGGCGCACCGGCCGGCTATGACCCCATGGGTGAGGTTTTCGACAATAAGCTCGTCGAGTCCATCCGGGCCTACGACGTTCCGGCGGTTCTGAACCTTGACGAGGAGCTTATCGACCGTGCCGGGGAGTGCGGCCTGCGCTCCATCGTCATACTGCTCGGCGCCCTGGACGGGCTGAAGGTCAGGCCCGACGTCCTCTCCTATGAAGGGCCGTTCGGGGTTGGCTATATGGTCGCTTCTTTTGAAGTCGAAGAGGGGGATGGAGAGGAAATGCACCCCCTGACTAAACTCGCCAGGAACACCGTGGAGAGCTATGTGAAAGAGGGAAAGACCCCCCGACCATCTGAATTAACGCCCGAGATGCGGGAAAAGGCAGGTGTATTCGTCAGTATCAAGAAGCACGGCCAGCTGCGGGGCTGCATCGGAACCTTCGAGCCAAAGCTGCCGAACGTCGCCGAGGAGATAATCAGCAACGCGGTAAGCTCGGCGTTTAAAGACCCCCGATTCCCGCCGGTGGACGCCGAGGAGCTGCCCGACCTGACCTACAGCGTCGATGTCCTGACCACGCCCGAGCCGGTGGAGAGCGAGAAGGAGCTCGACCCCAAAAAGTACGGCGTAATCGTGGAGAGCGGGAAACGGCACGGGCTGCTGCTGCCCGACCTCGAAGGCGTGGACACTGTGGACAAGCAGATAGACATCTGCCGCCAGAAGGCCGGTATATATCCCGACGAGCCCGTAAAGCTCTACAGGTTCGAGGTGAAGAGGTACAGGTAACGTTGCCCTGCTCAAGGGGGATGTTTTCATCCCCCGCAAACAGCGGGCAGGGCAGGCGGGGTTGGGGATGATAACATCCCCAACGAGCGGGTTAAGGAAAAACAACTAACCCAACAGATTGAAGAGAGGTTCGGAGAATTGATTGCCTTCACTTTTGTACGCGGAGGATAGCAATGCCAGCTCGGCAAGAGGTTGGGTATGGGCCCTATAATGGGAAACACCTTCATGTAGAGGCAGAGCCCGAATACGAAAGGGATTTCTATTTCACAGATGAAAAGCCTATCTTTCACCTTCAGATCCTTAATATAGGCACCGAAGATTTTGATGATGAGCTTATATGGTTTATCGGATTTCCAGGGGGAAGGGAAACATCCGGCTTCTGTTCCGTAGAGCTAAAGCCTAACGAAAGGAGGCAATATGAAGCTGGAGGAAGATTACTTGGTTTCCCGGGAACAGCAACGTTGTGCCTGAAAATCCCTTCTAATCTTCCGGTGCGGGGTCAAACATTTGATTGGGAAAATACACCCTTTCATACTTTGTATACATTCGAGGTATATGACCGCGCGCTATACGACAAAGAGCAAAGGAACAGAAGAAATACACTAATGCTATTGATAGCTAGCGTGGTGATTGCAGTCATAACTCTCGGAGCAGTTATAGCCACCCTAATTTTCACTATAGAGTGTTAGATCAATATGAATCTTTTTAATTTTAACTGAGAGAAACATCTTCAAAAGGAAGCGCCCCTACCGCGATTATGAATTCACAAACATACACTGCATATCCCCCCTTTGGCAAAGGGGGGAAGGGGGGATTTGAAGTACCTGAGCATCTGCAATCCCCCTGTATCCCCCTTTAAGAAAGGGGGACTTTTACCCCATCATCGGGAGGATGGTTGGGTTGTGGATGATAACATCCACAACGAGCGGTGAAGTGACATAATGGCATATATATGTTATAATATATATCCAAGCAGCCATTTACAGGAGCAGGCGATGAAAAAGACGATGGTATATTTACCTGAAGCAACCCACGAGGGGCTCAGAAGATTGGCTTTCGAGGAAAAAACCTCCATTGCCGAGTTGATACGGCGAGCTGTCGACCGAGCCTACCGTGAGGATCTGGAAGACATACGGGATATGGAAAATGAGCTTGCCTATTATCGTTCCCATCCTGAGTCGGCAGTCAACTATGAGGAGTATCGTCGGCAGCGCCTAGGCGATGTACAGGATTGAGATAACCCCCAGAGCAAGAAGGGAGCTGGATAAGCTCCCTTTAAAGGACTTTAGGAGGGTAGACGCCCTCATTTGGGCGCTGACCGAAGATCCGAGACCACAGGGGGTTAAGAAGCTGAAAGGAGCTATCCATCGAATTCGCGCCGGTGATTGGCGCATCATCTACGCCGTTTTGGACAAGGACCGGTTGATAATCGTGGGTAAGATTGCCCGCCGCTCCGAACACACTTATGATAAGGTGGAGGGGCTTTTCTGATATGGCACTCCAAAGGTACAGTATGGTCGTGGAGAGCGGGAAACGGCACGGGCTGCTGCTGCCCGACCTCGAAGGCGTGGACACTGTGGACAAGCAGATAGACATCTGCCGCCAGAAGGCCGGTATATATCCCGACGAGCCCGTAAAGCTCTACCAGTTCGAGGTGAAGAGGTACAAATGAGTTCGAACCGGGGTTCGAGTGCTGCGCGCGGAGGACCTTTCATATCTGAGGCACTTGGCTAACGGAAAAAGCGGCATTCCGTAGATGATATAGGCACAAATTCTGGGCTGGCAGTGGCGGTGCTTCTTGTCGAGTTGAAAGGCGAAATTCCGCTTGAAGAAAGTAACATGAAAGGAAACCAGAAATGAAAGAGGAAAATACTCCTATGATTGTGAGAGAGATGGTCATAAATAGACCAAATCTGTTTGTGCGGCCCTTGTCTCTCCATTTCGCCAAAGAAGCGCGAACCAGCTTGTTGGAGAAATTTGGTCGTTCTGTCTTGGAAGTCACGATTACGAAGAAGTATGAAGGATTCCGCGCCACTGGGAAAGAACGTTTTCTGGTAATAAAAATCAAGGTTGATTCTCAACAAGTGCGTGATGCGATCGAGACCCAACTGGCTGTCTCGAGACTTCACGAACTGTCGAAGGAACTCGGAATCAAATAAATGGGCTCGATGCTTGCTCAAGGGGGATGTTTTTCATCCCCCGCAAATGGCGGGCAGTGTTGGGGATGATAACATTCCCAAAGAACAGGGTATATTATAACATATGCATCCTCTGGACAGCGTTTGGCTCAAAATCATCAGGGCGAAGGAACATCTCGATTTTTTCTATGGGGAAATCGAGATGTTCTGGCTCACGAAGCCCGAACCATATGCATTCATTCCAGAGGATGATACCAAAAATTCCGAGAAAGTCTTTAGGTTTAAGGTGAACAGGGAACCCCCTATCGGTTGGAGTATAATCGTTGGTGATATCGCTTTTAACCTGCGGTCGGCACTAGACCATCTTGCCTGGCAACTTGCACGCCTCACGACCCAAAAACCTTACAGCCATACAGAGTTCCCCATTTTCGATTCTGCCGACGATTTCAAAAAATCTGGTATCACAAAAATGAGGAATATCCCGCCCAAAGCCCAACAGGTTATTGAAACCCTTCAACCTTATCACAGAGGGGATTGGGCTGATGTTGACCATCTCTGGTTGCTCCATGAGATTAATCGCATTGATAAACATAGGGAAATTACCCCTTGCTTTGGTGAGTCTATCGTTAAATATAGTGGTATGCCTGGAATCTACCCTTCTGGCAGACTCTACGATGGTGCTGTAATAACAGCCCCCATACCTGAGGGTGAATTCCAAATGAAACTCGGAGCCTCGATAGCGTTCGATGTACCCACGCTCAAATTTCCCGTCGACTTCGCCAAGATCAACGGCATACACAAGTTCATTAGAGAAGAGGTAATCCCACGATTTTCTAGCTTCTTCCCTGAGTCTAAAAGAGTGGAACGTATCTATATTCATAAGCCCCTTTCTATTGACATGATATAGTTACCTTTAGGAAAGGGGGATTTTTACTCCACTGTGAAGGGTGAGCAAGGTTGGGTTGGGGATGATAACATCCCCAACGAGCGGGATTCTTACAGAGTAAGAGGAATGAAGCAGCGCAGGAAAGGCCCGGACCTCTTTCAACATGCCAGTGAAGGGCAGTTGGAGCGTGAGGCGCCACTGGCCGCGCGGATGAGGCCGCGGAGCTTCGGCGAGTTCGTGGGGCAGGAGCACATCATGGGCGAGAGCCATGTGCTGAGAAAGAGCATCGAAGCCGACCAGCTTCCCTCGATAATATTCTGGGGCCCGCCGGGCAGCGGCAAGACCACACTCGCCTATATCATCGCCAGCGTCACCGAGTCACACTTCAGCCCGGTATCCGCGGTGGCCTCGGGCGTAGCCGACCTGCGCCGTATCGTCGAGGAGGCCAGAGAGCGCCGCGGCCTGTACCGGCAGCGCACAATCCTCTTCATCGACGAGATACACCGCTTCAACAAGGCGCAGCAGGACGCCATCCTCCCCTACGTGGAGAACGGCACCATCACCCTCATCGGCGCCACCACAGAGAACCCCTCCTTCGAGGTTATCTCACCCCTGCTCTCACGATGCCGCGTGTTCACCCTGAACGCGCTCACCGAGGAGCAGGTGCGGCTGATAGTCGAGCAGGCCCTGGAGGATAAAGAGCGGGGACTGGGGAATATGAAGGCGGAAGTGGAGGGCGATGCCCTCGACCTCCTGCTTGTTATGTCAAATGGCGACGCACGGATAGCGCTAAATGCCCTGGAGCTTGCCGCCACGACGACCCTTCCTTCGGAGGACGGCAGACGCCATGTCAGGCTCGGTGACATCGAGGACGCCCTTCAGCACCGCGCCCTGCTCTACGACAAGGCCGGTGAGGAGCACTTTAACATCATCTCCGCCCTGCACAAGTCTCTCAGGGACTCCGACCCCGACGCCGCCCTCTACTGGATGGGGCGGATGCTGGAGGCGGGGGAGGACCCACTCTATATCGCCCGGCGGCTGGTGAGGTTCGCCTCGGAGGATGTGGGCATGGCCGACCCGCAGGCGCTGGTCATCGCCACCTCGGCACAGCAGGCGGTACACTTCATCGGCATGCCCGAAGGCAACCTGGCGCTGGCCCAGGCGGTGGTATATCTGGCCACCGCGCCCAAGAGCAACGCCCTCTACAAAGCCTACGGCAAGGTGCAGCAGGACGTGGAGAGGACGAGGACAGAGCCGGTGCCGCTGCACCTGCGCAACCCGGTCACCGGCCTGATGCGCCAGGTAGGCTACGGCAGGGGCTACAGGTACGCCCACGATTTCCCGGGGCACTTCGTCGAGCAGGAGCACCTACCCGATTCGCTCAAAGGGAAGAGGTACTACGAGCCGGGCGATCAGGGGTTCGAGAAGGAAATCGATGGCCGTCTCAAGAGATGGCGCGGACAGGGGAAAGAACCAAAAGGCGGGCAAAGCCAGAATAAAACATAGTGGAAAAGGGTAGACTGGAGCATCCGCTCCAGTAACGGTTGAAGCGGATGCTTCAACCTACCCCATACTTTCAACCCCCGTTTGATCCACCCGTTCCTCCTTGTCATTCAAAGGGCCGCAGGCTCCAGCGTCACAGCCTGTGCGGGTATTACGGGCTCTGATATCGATTGTAGCTGACTATCTCCTCAAGCGCTTTCCTGCTCCTGGCGGCGGGGTCCTGATCGGGATAAGCGATGGGCGTCATTGCAACGATACGGATATTCTCGGGCACGCCCAGCGCTTCCTTTACCGGGGCCTCGTTGAATCCGCCTATCCAGCAAGTAGCCAGACCACGCTCAGTCGCTGCCAGTATAAGGTGCTCCATGGCAATCCCTATATCCACGAGATAGTTCGGTATGTCCCCTTTGGCCCCCGGTTTCGCCGGGTCGGCACAGGCGACTATTATCACAGGCGCCTTCGCACTCCAGGGCATCCCCTCCGCTGCGATTTTACTCTTAATGTCCTCATCGGTCACAACAATAAAGTGCCAGCACTGCGTATTGGCCCAGGAAGGCGCCAGCCTGGCAGCTTCCAAGACATAGTTTATTTCCTCCTCCGGAACGGGGTCCAGCTTATATCTCCTTATACTCCGTCTCTTTCTAATGACATCCATAAGCTCCATTTTGTACCGCCCCTTCTATCCCCTGCAAGTCGGCTTTACGCTCCTATTAAAAGTATACCACATACATAACAACTGCTGACGGCCACCATTTCCCCTTATACCTCCGCTAAACTTATCAGAAAAACTGTGTTAAAATATAAAACAATCATCCGATTAAGATGACGCTTCGTTTATTAACAATGGCCGCCTCCGCCTAAACACCGATTAACGGTCAAACCGGCTCAAGAGATGACCGAGAATAGAGTAACGTTCTTTTGTGGTGCCCTATCCCTGGAAGGCATGTCCATCGTGCCTAAAGGAGAAGGGCCCTTTGCGGGAGTTGTTGTCTGCCACCCCCACCCCCTCTATGGCGGGATGATGGACAATAATATCGTCGTAGCGGTCTGCCAGGCCCTTTCACATGCGTCTATCGCCTCACTGAGATTCAATTTCCGCGGCGTAGGCAGAAGCCAGGGAGTGCATGATAACGGAATCGGCGAGCAAGACGACGTCGCCGCGGCGCTTTCCTTCCTTTCATCAACCGAAGGGGTCGACCGGGACAGGCTCGGTCTTTGCGGTTACTCCTTCGGCGCCGGCGTTGCGCTTGACGTAGCCACCAAGAACGAGATGGTTAAAGCGCTGGCGCTGGTATCGCCAATCCTCTCTCCTGCATCTCCATTAGAGGGTTATGTCAAGCCCAAGCTGCTCCTGTGGGGCAGCGAGGATCTGGCGCTTCCCGCTGTCGATCTCAAGAGTTTCGCCGACGAACTACCGGAGCCGAAGCAATACAAGGTAATCTCCGGCGCCGATCACCTCTGGTGGGGCTACGAGGATAAGGTAGGAGCCAGGGTTGCTGCCTTCTTCACAGACGCACTTAATCCGCCACTGCCCGGCTAGGTTAATCCCTCCAACTCCGGAGAAGCCCTGCGCAAATCCAGTCCCTTCTCACCCAGTTGACGGCGAAAAACCTCAAAGGGCGGTTTAGAGGGGAAATGGACGAGGTGAGAATGACAGCCACAACCCGTTGAGCCGAACCCAGCGACCAGCGACCTGCCCTGAGGCATGCCCGCCGCAGCCTGATACAAGCTGCATTCCAACTTCTCGCCGGAAATTAAATACCAGGCCTCAACCACTTTAGCTTCCTGTCTCAGGTAATCGATATGCCAGTGACGCTTCCTCCCACCCCGGATGTGCCGCCTTACCCTCGGGAGAAGTCCTCCCAGAGCGCTGCCCACGTATAGATAATAGCCGGCGGGGAAGGAGAAGGTTGTCAGCTTACCCACGGCGATGAGTGTATCTTTATCCAGCGAAAGGACGATGGCGTAAGTGCCCCTGGCGTTTGCCACGGGGCGATTCTAGGCTCCAGACAGGCGGGTGTCAATGAATCATTGTCCGCAGTTCATCGATGTGCTAAACTCAGAATCGAAAATGCGACGGTGGCTGCGAAGGATAGCGATGACGAAATCGGATGCCTTTAACCGTATGGTGGCAAGAGCTCTGCCCTTATTTTTAATTGCCCTGACAGTGATCGGCGTCGACCAGCTCAGCAAGTTCCTGGTAAGGGCCAATATGGAGTGGGGGCAGTCGATACCCAGCGAAGGCCTGGTGCGGATCACCTATACCACCAATACTGGCGGCGCCTTTGGCCTTTTCGCTAACCAGACCTTCCTCCTTACACTGGCAGCCGTCATCGCTATCACGGCCCTTGTACTGTATCTCCGCTACCTTCCTCCGGGGAGCAAGCTGCTCAAGGTAGGACTGGGGCTTGACCTCGGAGGTGCCATAGGCAACCTGATAGACCGCATCCGCCTCGGAGAGGTAACCGATTTTATCGATTTTGGTGCGTGGCCCGTATTCAACCTGGCTGATTCGGCCATAGTAGTCGGAACCTTTTTAATTGTCTATTACCTGTTGTTCGTCGCTAAGGGGAGGGTATTCTAGAGAGATATACGAAAGTTGATAAACCGGGTGGTCTGGAGCATCTGCTCCAGCTAAGGTTAACGCATCTCCCTCAACTTACGCTCAACCACGTTCAGGCGTACTAAAAAAAGATGCGCCCGGCTGGGTCCCATCGTAGAGATGAACCAAGTATTTGAATTAAACGTCGACAGTCACAGCGATCGCCTCGATACATACGTCGCAAGGCAGTGCGGCATGTCTCGCGCCTATGCTCAGAAGTTAATCGAAGACGGGCAGGTCACCGTCAACGGCCGGTACGTAAAATCGAGCCACAGGCTCGATACCGGCGATAAAGTGACTGCGATTATACCCCCCCCATCCCCCATCCCCCTGACTGCCGAGGACATACCCCTTACAGTTATCTACGAGGACAGCGACCTTATAGTGGTCGATAAGCCAGCGGGACTGCTCGTCCACCCCGCTGCGGGCAAGTACACTGGTACACTGGTAAACGCCCTGCTTGCCCGCTGCCCGGACCTCGGCGGAATCGACGGCTCAGTTCGCCCCGGCATCGTGCACAGACTGGACAAGGACACCTCAGGGCTTATGGTGGCATCCAAAAACGATGCGGCACATGCGAGCCTTTCCCGCCAGATCAAGCAGCGCTCGATTACAAAGGGATACCTCGCTCTGGTCACAGGACACCTCTTACCGGAGCGTGGCGCTATCGAGGGCCCTATAGGTCGCCATCCCAATAACAGGAAGCGCATGGCGGTCGTCACCGGAGGCAAAGAGGCACAGACGCAGTATCAGGTGATTAAATACCTGGACGGCCACACCCTGCTCGAGGCAATGCCGGAAACCGGGCGCACACATCAGATCAGGGTCCATTTCTCAGCGATAGGGCATCCCCTCTTTGGCGACCCCGTTTATGGTAAGAAGTCGCCGCTTCTGGGAAGACAATTCCTCCACGCTCACCGCCTCGGTTTCAGATTGCCTTCGAACGGAGAATACGTAGAGTTCAGGTCGGAGCTCCCCCCCGACCTGGAGGAAACGCTAAAACATATCAGCAAGGAAGCTAACTGATAACCGGCATTGGCGAACCAGTGCTTTGAACCCGGCATTATCAGAGCTTCTTCTCGATCTTGGCCCATGAATCGCGTAAAGTGACCGTACGGTTGAATACCATCCGCTCGGGAGCGGAGTCCTTTGAATCAACACAGAAATAGCCCAGCCTTTCGAACTGATACCGGCTTCCCGGGACAGCGCCCGCCAGGCCGGGTTCGACATACCCCGTTACAGTCTCCAGCGAACCGGGATTCAAAGCGCTTTCAAAATCAGCACCACTACCGACATCACCGGGGTCCTCAGCGGTGAAGAGGCGATCGTAAAGCCGCACCTCAGCCTCCAACGCGTGGGCAGCCGAAACCCAGTGGATAGTTCCTTTGACCCTGCGCCCGTCGGGAGTCGTTCCACCTCGCGTCTCCGGGTCATAAGTGCACTGCAACTCAATCACTTCCCCGGTATGTTCATCCTTTACTGCTCCGACACAGGTGATTAAATAAGCATACCTCAAACGTACCTCACGACCCGGCGCCAGACGGAAGAACTTCGGGGGCGGGTCTTCACGAAAATCATCCCTCTCGATGTACAGCACGCGCGAAAAAGGCACCTTCCGCGTCCCCGCATCGGGGTCCTCGGGATTGTTGACAGCATCTACCTCTTCAGTCTGACCTTCGGGATAATTTTCGATAACCACGCGCAGGGGACGCAGCACAGCCATAACGCGTGGGGCTCGCTTGTTCAAATCCTCGCGGATACAGTGCTCTAAAAGCGCAATGTCGATAGTGCTGTCAGTCTTGGCCACACCGATACGCTCGCAGAAACTGCGAATGGACTCCGGCGTATACCCGCGTCTGCGCAAACCCGAAACAGTCGGCATCCGGGGATCGTCCCATCCGCTGACATGCCCCTGTTCCACCAACCGCAGCAGCTTTCTCTTACTCATCATAGTATAGGTGAGATTAAGGCGAGCGAACTCTATCTGCTGTGGATGATAAGCTCCCAGTTCGTCAAGAAACCAGTCGTATAACGGGCGGTGAGCTTCGAACTCCAAAGTGCAAATGGAATGGGTGATACCCTCGATGGAATCCTCAAGCCCGTGGGCCCAGTCGTACATCGGATAGACGCACCACCTGTCGCCCGTACGGTGGTGTTCCGCATGAAGGATGCGATACATGGCCGGATCACGTAAATTCAAGTTCGGCGATGCCATGTCGATTTTTGCGCGGAGCACGCGTGAGCCATTCTCGAACTCTCCCGCCCTCATGCGCTCGAACAAATCGAGATTCTCTTCTATCGAACGGTTGCGGTGCGGACTTTCCCTGCCGGGATCGGTGAGAGTGCCACGGTACTCTCTGACCACATCCGCACTGAGGTCGTCAACATATGCCTTGCCGGCTTTGATCAACTGCACGGCATAATCGCACATCTGATCAAAGTAGTCCGATGCGTAAAACAGCCGGTCCTCCCAGTCGAACCCCAGCCATCGCACGTCCTCTATGATCGATTCAACGTACTCTTCTTCTTCCTTGGTAGGATTTGTATCATCAAACCTTAGATTACACAGACCTCCGTACTCAGCAGCGATGCCGAAATTGAGGCAGATAGACTTCGCATGGCCTATGTGCAAATATCCGTTCGGCTCAGGCGGGAACCGCGTATGCACACGTCCCTGGTATTTGTTGGTTCTGAGGTCCTCGTTAATTATAGTCCGAATAAAGTCGGTGGGAGCGATCGATTCAGGTGTAGTCATATTACCTGGTTTTCCTCATCTTTTCTCTGGTATTAAAGCGGTTATCCCTGGTTATCTGATTCAGGTCATCTCCTAAATTACAGTTTGCAATTGCCCTTGTCAAGGACTGGGCTGACCGGATGACCCCGAATAGACTCTAACTTGCGATGATGCTAGAATAGGACACAATCGATAGAAAAGGCTTTTACTAAAGGGGCATAACACAGGATAGATACAGTCAGCCATATAGCGATAGCAATGGAGCATCATGAGTGAAGAAAAGGTGCGGGTACGCTTCGCCCCCAGCCCAACCGGATACCCTCATATAGGGAATATCAGGACCGCCCTGTTTAACTGGCTGTTCGCCAGACACAGTGGCGGCAGTTTCATCGTGCGTATCGAAGATACCGATGTCAGCCGCAAAGTCCAGGGTGCCATCGAAGCCATACTGGACAGCCTGCGCTGGCTGGGGATAGACTGGGACGAGGGACCGGATGTGGGCGGTAACTACGGGCCTTATTTCCAGTCGCAGCGCCTGGATATCTACCAGCGGATTGCTCAGCTCCTGCTGGCAGGAGGCTATGCCTACCGCTGCTATTGCTCATCGGAGCGGCTTGCTCAGATGCGCGCCGAAATGGCCAGGCGCAGGGAATCCATGCGCAGCTACGACCGCCACTGTCGCAATCTAAAACCAGAGGAGCAAGCACGATTCGAATCTCAGGGCATTACACCCGTAATCCGCTTCAAGATACCACTTGACGGACAGACTACGTTCCATGACCTGATACGCGGAGATATAACCTTTGACAACAGAGAGCTTGACGATATAGTGCTTCTAAAGTCGGACGGCTATCCCACCTATCACCTCGCTAACGTTGTAGACGACCACCTGATGCACATCTCGCACATCCTGAGAGCAGACGAGTGGCTATCGAGCACGCCCCGCCATATCCTGCTATACGACGCCCTGGGGTATGAGCCCCCACTGTTCGCGCACCTGCCCATGATACTGGGAAGCGATCGCAGTAAGTTGAGTAAGAGACATGGCGCTACCTCCATCGTCGAGTATCAGAAGCAGGGCTACATGCCACAGGCGATGGTAAACTTTCTAGCCCTGCTCGGCTGGTCTCTCGACGACCGTACCGAGATCTTCAGCACTGAGGAACTGATACGTCATTTCTCCCTGGAGCGAACGAGCAAGACCGGGGCCATCTTCAGCCAGGATAAGCTCAAGTGGATGAACGGGGTCTATATTCGTAACATGAGCACCGCAGAACTGAGGGAACAGCTCCTGCCATTTCTGGAAAGCGACCTGCCCCGGGAAGTGAAAAGGCCTGTTTCGCGGGAATATGTAAAGCAAATAACGCCGCTGATACAGGAACGACTCACGACTTTTAGAGAAGCAGCCGATCTCTTCGGTTTTTTCTTTATAGACAAACTCACTTACGACGCCAGTTTACTACTTGGCAAGAATCTGACCAGAGAAACTGCGGTGTCAGGTCTTGAAGCCGTTCTCAGGCAGCTTCAAGACATCGAATTCGACGCCTCTTCCCTCGAGCTGGCGCTGCGCCCTCTTGCCTCCGAGCTGGGACTGAAGACGGGTGATTTCTTCGGCCTGCTGCGGGTAGCCTCCACCGGGCGCACTGCCGCCCCACCACTCTTTCAGACCATGGCAGTTCTGGGAAAAGACCGCTGCATCGAGCGCATCGAGGCAGCGCTGGAAAAACTGCGGAAATAAACCCGAGGTTTGAGCATCTGCTCAAACCTGCCCTCTTACCAAGTCTCCAGATACCTTTTGGAGAGCTGTCAGGATTCTACAGCCTGCCACTAATCCCCACCACAGCACGGTTTGCCCGGATAAAGATAGCCGCAGGCCAAACCGATGCAGTCACAGCTATCGTCAGCCCTGATCTCCGCCAGTTCTTTGCCACACTGCGGGCAGCAAATCTGCTCTATACCTTCTCCATCACGCTCCACCCTGGACTCAAAGAGCAGGGTCATATCGCAATCAGAACAATAAATCCAGTGATAATCGTATTCCATGGTGTTGGACCCTAACTAACGAGCCGGCTATACTCAGAACCAATATTCAGCACTTCTATTGCTGCCTCGGGGCTGTGTTTCCCCGGAAACAGCGCTCGAAGCTCAAATCACTCTCTGCCAGCAGTCTGCATTGTTCAAGCTTGTTACGGCTCCATTATACTACACCCAACGCCATTAAAGGACGGCTCTTCCGGCGGATGTGGGACGACACGTCCCTTCAGGCACTTCTCGGGGATTCAGCTATTGCCTTCCTGTGGTATTATATTTCGCAAGTGACTCACGTTAAAATAAGCTAAGGAGGAACGCGATGGGTTTCTTCGCTATTCCCGCTGCCGGTGTAGGCTTCTTCTTCAGCGCCTGGCTTACCATGATTTTCTGGGGCATAGTTGCC
Organism: uncultured Dehalococcoidia bacterium; assembly: GCA_964453665.1. Taxonomy (GTDB): domain Bacteria; phylum Chloroflexota; class Dehalococcoidia; order SZUA-161; family SZUA-161; genus DAOUTY01. The sequence goes on from CAYVQT010000034.1 coordinate 27,280, forward strand.
CCCGACTTCGATGTCAGGACCATAGGCTACCCCACGGCCATGCTGATGACCATAGGGCTCTGGCTTATCGTCGCCCCTCTGGCCGCTGCTGCCGGCAAGGGGACCAAAAAATAATCGGGGGAACAGAAGCTACAGGAGAAAGGCCCTTCAACCGGAGAAAATGACCGGAAAGGAAGGGGAATACTTGCCCGAACACTATGCGGGCTCTGCCTACTGCTCCAAACACAGGCGGCATTACATAGCCGTCGCTGTCTGTCCAATCTGTGTATACGAAGAATCTTCCCCCGGGCGCAAGATAGAAGACGCCACGCGTATACAGAAGTGCCCGGTATGCGGAGAGACGTCACTTTTCTGGTACCAGTGCAGCAACCGGTATGAATGTCTCAACATCGATTGCAAGCTAAGGAACGCAGAGGCCGCTGAGTATTAGTTTCGGCTGCACAAACACAGTTCGTCAAGCTGACGACATGTGAAAGGAAGACCGGCGAAGTTTGCTTATACTTCAGAGCGTTTACTGGCCGCGACCCAGTAAAAACGGCTAGATTTCCTCTATGGTTATCCGTATGACGGCATCGCCGTCGAAATCCGGGTTATCTGCCGGATTTCTAGGGGTAAGGGATTCCAGAACATCCATCCCCTCAATCAGTTGGCCGAATACCGAATACCTGCCATCCAGATCGTGCTGCGGCCCATAGGTGATGAAGAACTGGCCTCCGCTTGTATCGGGGACCCCCATATTCGCCATCGACAGAGCACCAGCCACATGAGTGTGCTGCGTTATCTCATCGGGAATGAAATAACCGGGATTGCCCGCACCCGTTCCGGTTGGATCTCCTCCCTGAGCCATAAAGCCGGGGATCACGCGATGGAACGTGGTATTGTCGTAGTACCCCTGGCGGGCCAGATGTACAAAGTTGCTTACAGTTATTGGAACGTCACTGGCGAATAACTCCAGTACAATATTACCCTTTTCCGTCTCAATGGTGGCAGTATATTGCTTTCCGGGATCAACTATATCTATCACCAGCGGTGTTGCCGTTGGTACAGGTGTTGAAGCAGGACCCGGGGAAGCTGTGGTTGGCGGTTCAGTCGGAGTTGCGGTGGATATAGTTTCGCTGCTACAACCACCTACCGATAAAAACATTACAACCACGAGCGCTGCTAATATATATTTCGTCATGAAAAACCTCCCGGTGTATTAGAATACAATCTGGATTAGGCAGGTGTCAATGAAGTAATTGCTACCCGTGTATATTAACCATCGTACTCATTATTTACTTACCGTTTGCGTTAAACGCCATCACACTGTGTATTAATAACTTTACACACTGTGCATTCACAACACATGGCGTTACAGCGTCAATCCTTTTATTTACCGTTCAATATCTATTCTCCACGGCTCTTATCCTTTTACTGCCCTCCCAACTGTATTGTATTTACGATCCGCAGCCTGTTCAGAATTGTTTAATACATGTAAAGAACCTGTGTTCCGAACATATTTTTATCTGTCTTGTTTATGTCAAGTTTTTCTTTTGTGTTTGGAACTTGTGTTCCGTCACAGATAGCTGTTCGTGCTCAGCGCGATATTCCTTTAACAGGCTGATATACCACTATACAAAGTAAAACCGCAAGCCCCTTAATGGAAAGCCTTCCTCGTTTTAAGAAAACCCTCAGATTTTGATCTCAGGGCCTCGGGGTATTTGTTAAGCCTAATTCTGCGCCACCCGGATCTGTCAATCGCTGTCAAACCGCACAATTTGTCAGCAGGTAAGTCGATACTCACTATAAATTTCCGGCATCCCGACTTTGAAACTAATAGAGACTGTTATATCCCTACGACAGCATACTCCGGAGAGACCCAATACCTTCATAATGTTGATCGACTTCTTAAAATTACACATATAGATCTCCCATATGCTCCCCTTAAGCTATATAAAGGCTGTCTCTAATATGCAATTACTCTAATGTGAACAGATGCGTCTTGCGCTGAGAAATCACGATCCCCGGAATTACTTGAAGACAGCAGTGAGGAAAAACCACAATGGCATTACGAATATACAGCACATAAATTAATACGGTCCCCGGAATGCAATGAAAAAATTCTATCGCCTCCATCTAGCGCAAAGTACAACCTATACTCCCGGGCCTGTATTGAGTTGTTAGCCTTATCTATTATGTACCAGGTTAATTGGGCATATCCAAGCATTCTATGCAGATGAACATATAATGCTTCTAATAGCAATATCGCGAATCACCACCTATTTTTTACGCGTTATACGTCCTTACTTCCTTATACTATTTTCACTGGCATAATCAATTTCCGGGTCAACTCTATCAGACAGTATCCTACCTCCCTATCCCCCTTTTTCTACCCCACATCACATTAACATAAACCTTCCATGCCCTCCTTTAAATAGGTTTTCTGATGTCTATTTTTCACCTCACAATACACAATTTTTGCCTCATTCTTTTATCAATATTTTTATTCTTCCACATTCGTTTGCTTTTTAATGATAACAAACGTATTTTTAGCTTATTACATGATTCATGTTATTTTATAATATTTACATTTTTAGACCGCTTATGCTACATCGATATTATTCGTATTTCCCACTTCCATATTTCATTTACAACCATGTATATTGTCAGCATTTATACTATTCTTTTTACATTTAATTTCTATTTCTCAGCCATAATAACACTATAGCAATCAACTTACGACTATTCCTCCATATTTTTTGCTTTTTTTATGTCATATATATTTTATGTAAGCTAATTTTCCCCATTTATAAATATCTACGATATCTATCATTCTTGGCTATCTACTTCCCTTTAACAACTTCAATTATTTTTCGCCTCATTTCTTTTTACTACCGGTCACAACTGATCAATATCGCTAAATTTGAATCTCTTACTCCCCGGGAGCATCCATTTTCAATTGCTTTCTTCTTACTCAACAGTGCCCGATAATCACCTGAAATCGCAGGATTTTCGTATCGCTGTACATATTCAACAATAATTCAATAATGCCGATTCTGTTTCACACATACTATTAGTCGATTATCGTCCTATATATACTGAAATAATACGATTGTGTACCGGCTTTCATTCCCGGTGCTTGCCGTAAGGACAAAATCAATAAATTACCATCTTGAATCCATCATACAGAATAATTGGAAAAACCACCTATTTTAAAAATCGTTATTAGCATAATTTGGTCTTTACACAAGTGTTATAATCTTGGGAAAGGAGGCAAAATGCTGGAAATTAAATTCACTACTATAAATAAAGCGAAATCTCTAATACAGGTGGAGCGGTCAAAAAATAGAAAACGCAGGAAAAAATCTCCAATAATACAAGAGTATGAAGAATATCTAAAGCGGTTGGAACGTGGTAAGGCAATAGCATTTACTTTAAAAGAAAATGAAAAGTATCAGACTATAAGATACAGGCTCAACAATGCTGCCAAATCGCTGGGCATCAAGAACCTCAAGATTGAACGCTCCGGCAACAAGGTTATCGTCTATAAAGAGATAAGGCCACGCGCCCTGAAAACAGGTCAGTACCCAGCAGATATGTGGCCAGTCCAGGAAGAGAGCAGAGAGGAATCGTATTTATACACATCCGAATATGAACCGGAACCTGAATCTGAACACCCATCCATAGAAGTTGCTGACATTCAACCTGTGTTCGAGCATACACCCGAGAACGACATGACCTACAAGCCCACTCTCACAGCTATTCCTGAGGAGGATGAAGAGCTTCTGACATTCGACTTCGATGAAGAGTGGGAAGTGCCAATGATTCACGGGCAAAAAACCTGTGAAGCCAGCACAAAGGAGTACCCCGGTAACAATTTTGAGGCTTTCGGACATGAGTTCGTTATTACGAAGGTTGAACGGTTGCCATTAGGGGAAATCTCACAGAAGCGGTTCAAACAGCATGGCCATTTCAGCCCCAGGGAATTCCAGGAGATCTGGAAACAGCGCCATAAGGGTATTTTTGACCCGGAGCAGATAGTCTGGTTGCACCATTTCAAGAGAGGGTTTGAACCGCCGGCTGAACCGGAGCTGGACATAGACCTGGAATCCGAAATCCCTGAGTGACCGAGCGGCCCTCCATTGAATCCACTGGAGCAATCCAGGATTACAGGTAATCTGGCTAGAATTTCTCAAGGCTCCCCTGTCCTCACTGAGGATAAATTCTGCCCGCCTCGTACCATAGAAGCGCTGGCAACCAGGATACCCAATGCTAAATTAGTCAAGATTGAAGGTGGCTCGCATAACATTCTGGTAGAAATGCGGGGCAGATTTAATAAAGAAGTCCTGGATTTCTTGAGAGATAGCTAATCATCTGTGTTCTTTGCACAGTATTTGATAAGTGAACAGCGAACCCGCTGAAGTGGTTTATGTGGAGACCAGCCCTAAAACTGAGTAGACGCAGGAAGCCCTGAGAGCAAAATCTGGCCCCTTATTACTCGTGCCCTATAATTATTGCTTCAAGGGGCCTGGTAGCCCTACCGGTACATTTCAGAGCATCAGACAATCCTTAATTCAATCCCGGTGTCCCTCCACAACATATCATAAGAAGCAATTAACTTTATATCGATTTTCTTATCAGCGTTTCGCCCGGTGGATGTAAAGAGGTGCTGCCAAATTGCGCCTATGGATTCTAGTTGTTATAATACCCTGTGGGCTGAATTGGAAATCAATGGGGATTAGTCTAGCGGTAGGACAACGGACTCTGGATCCGTGGGCCCAGGTTCGAATCCTGGATCCCCAGCCACTTCGGTGATTTCAACTAAACGGCGCAAGAGTGGCGCATTCGTCTAGCGGCCTAGGACACCGCCCTCTCAAGGCGGAGATCAGGGGTTCGAATCCCCTATGCGCTACCAGTAAATTAGGCAGGGGAGTAGATGGGCGATATATTAGATGAAGCTGAAGCTGTGGTGCAGTGCAAGGAGTGCCCGTGGTATAAATCCTGCGTAATGCCGATGCGGTTCACCGCGGACGACATCAGAAGGCAGCTGCCGAATTCACCCTTAGTTACCGATGACGCCACCATGTCCAGATACTTTTCGGAACTTGCGGCAGCTACGCAGAATTTCCTCCTCGAGGGTTGTCCCGTCTTCATCCAACGGCTCAGGGCCAACCCCAAACTTGCAGAACAGATAAAGAGAATGATGCAAAGTTGGGGAATGGAAAAGGACGACGATTATCAGACCTAGAGCCAGTACCCCTTCCAATTCCTCTGTGCTTCTATACTCAATTTGTCTAACCTTCGTAGTTACCAACTCATACTGACATGCTATAATAAATTCCGCCACTATATTTGAGAATAAGAAAGACATGATCGAACTGCACAAAGTCTGGCGGCTGTACCGCATGGGGAGAGAGACAATAAACGCCCTTGCCGGCATAAATTTAAAGGTCAGCGAGGGTGAATTTATATCCATCGTCGGCCCTTCGGGATCAGGTAAGAGCACACTACTCAACATCATAGGGGGACTTGATTCCCCCACAACCGGAAGTATCGAGGTCGATGGGCAGGACCTCAGCAAAGCCAGCGACAATGAACTTTCCTCTTATCGCAATAAAAAAGTGGGATTCGTATTCCAAACCTTCAACCTGCAACCAACCTATTCCGCCCTGGAAAACGTGGCACTGCCTCTGGTGTTTGCCAAAGTCCCTTTGAAGAAGCGCAATCAAATAGCCGGGGAGGTCGCGAAAACGGTAGGGCTGTCGGGTCGTTTGAAGCACGCTCCAAGTCAACTTTCCGGGGGGGAGAGGCAACGCGTCGCTATCGCTCGCGCTCTGATAAATAATCCTAAGATTCTGCTCGCAGATGAGCCTACCGGCAACCTCGATAGTAAAACCGGTGAACAAATCATGGGGCTCTTGACCAGTCTGAATAAGGAAAAGGGTATAACACTTATACTGGTTACCCATGACCTGAAGACTGCGGGGCATGCAGGCCGCATGATTCAAATGCTTGACGGGCAAATAACCGGGGCAACAGATAGAAAGTAGTATCGTGAGGTTACTAGACCTTCTGCGCAGCGCCTTTCTCAACCTGGGACGCAGGAAGCTGCGCAGTTCTCTGACCATTATAGCCGTGGTCATCGGAGCCAGCCTGGTCTCATTGCTTCTTTCCGTAGGAATAGGAGCTCAGGAGTTTTTCTCCGCCCAGGCCCGGGCTATGATGCCGCCAAACGTGGTTATGGTCGCCTATTCTGAGCAGGTATTTGAGATAGGTTTCGCAGGGTCGATGTTCGGCGGTGAACCCCAAGAGGTATCTGAGGAGGGGGGAAGCAGTTTCGACCTGAAGCCGCTAACAGTGCAGAACAGACAGGATGTCGAAGCTCTTGAGCATGTGGAACGAACCGACCCCTATATACTGCTTGCAGCAGAATCCGTGAGATTGCAGGGTGCAGATACGAAGTTCAATACAGTGGTCAGGCCGCTTCCAGCATATCAGGCGGAAACGCGACAGCTTATGGCGGGAAGATATCTTACCGACCAGTCTTCAGGGGAATGCATTATCGCCAACGAGTACCTTGAATCATTTGGCTTCCAGCAACCGCAGGATGTTCTGGGGCAAGAAGTCATAATACGGGTAAAGCAGGCCAGGGGTATCTTTGGATTGCCTGCCGAGACCAATGACTTCAACTTTGAGATAGTTGGCGTAGCAGAGAAGACGGTGAATTCGACGGAGATTATGATTTCCATCGAGGATGGTAAGGAACTCGCCCGTTTCTGGGCAGATAGTCCCACACTATATACGGATGAGCTGCCAGCCTCCATACTACAGGCAAAAGCCGATGACAGCCGGTATGTAGATCAGGTTGCCCAGGAAGTCGAAGACCTCGGCTTAGGTGCAATGACATCCGATGACGTGTTGGGAGTTATTGGCACCATCTTCAGTATCATCCAGGCAGTTCTCGCCGCCTTCGGGCTGATCGCCCTGGGCGTAGCCTCACTGGGAGTTATCAATACATTGATCATGGCCATCTACGAGCGCACCAGGGAAATCGGGTTGATGAAGGCAGTGGGGGCATCCAAGAGTACAGTTCGTCTTTTATTCACCGTAGAAGGAGCAAGTATAGGTTTCCTGGGAGGAATCACAGGTGTGGCCATCGCCTATGCCCTTGGCTTCGTTATCAACAGGGTTTCACACGCTACTTTCCTTAAGGATTTCGAGACCTTCAATATCTCGGTATTCCCGTGGTGGTTAATTGCAGGTGTTATCGCCCTGAGCACGATAGTCGCCCTCCTGGCTGCGCTTTATCCAGCACACCGAGCCTCCAACCTGGACCCTATAGAAGCATTGCGATTTGAATAGGATTTAAGTCCCCGGGACGCAGTAGACCTTTAGAATCGTTCGCGAATACAAATACAGGAACATATTCCAGGATGTCAAAGCCGAACACGAGCAGTATCGCTCTCTGAAGATAAGCGAAAACCAACGACCTAAGAACAGGAGAGTGAGTTGCATCAGGAAGAAGCAAGACCAGCACCTATAGTGCTGAAACCCATAGCCACAGTCAGGAACGACATCAAGGCGATGGGAACGCGTCATTGGAAAGAGATAGTATCCGAGATTGTATTCAACCCCGGCTACGAAGGCGCAATCGATGGCCTGGAGGATTTCTCCCATATAATAGTCCTTTTCTGGATGCATAGAGCTCCGGCCTGGGACAATTCTATGTCCAAAACCCACCCCCAGATGAGGCGGGACCTGCCTCTGGTCGGGATATTAGCCACCCGCAGCCCTGTAAGGCCAAACCCGATAGGGGTAGCAGTCGTGAAACTCCTGAAGCGAAGCGGTAACATCCTTAAAGTCGCAGGGCTCGATGCTATCGATGGCACACCCGTGGTAGACATCAAGGCCTATTTCCCAATTGACGAAGCAGCCCAGGCCAGGGTGCCCGACTGGGTGCACAAGCTGCGCCATCTGGATACAAGTTGATCTATTGAGACTGTGCGCTTATGGATAGTCCGAAACGGGTCGAATCAGATACCAGCAGAAGCGACGATCGCCTCTCAGGGCGGCAACTGACCGAAGTCTACCACATCCTGCTTAACCGCTACGGACCCCAGAACTGGTGGCCCGCAGATTCTCCCTTCGAGGTTATAATCGGGGCTATACTCACACAGTCCGCAGCCTGGGGGAATGTAGAGAAGGCTGTTCGCAACCTGAAACAGGCAGGTGTCTTAGACCCGCTCTCCCTGCGCAGGCTTCCAATCGGCGAGCTGGCCGAACTCATTCACCCCTCCGGCTATTACAATGCCAAGGCGCAGAAGCTCAAATCCTTCATCGAGTACCTGGGAAACGCTTGCCATGACTCCCTGGAGATACTTTTTTCTCTCGATGTCCCCACCCTCCGCAGGGAGCTTCTCTCTGTTCACGGCATCGGTCCGGAGACGGCAGATTCGATAATCCTCTACGCGGCACACAAGCCGATATTCGTTATTGACGCCTACACACAACGCATTCTTTCCCGACTGGGTTTGAGACCAGCACGCAGTGACTATGCTTCTTCCCAGGCGCTATTTATGGAGAGCCTGCCTCCCGATGAGAAGCTGTTCAATGAATACCACGCTCTCCTCGTCCGCCATGGTAAGGGCGCATGTAAAAAGGCTCCTCTTTGCGATCAATGCTGCTTGAGGCAGATTTGCCTTTGCCTGATATAGGGTTAAGACTGTTTTCCTTCCCCCGGATTATAGGAACGTATTGCGTCAAATAAAACTGTTACCGAACTGGGGTCGTTGCCTCAAATACAT
>CAYVQT010000035.1:0-35364 GCA_964453665.1 uncultured Dehalococcoidia bacterium
CACGACTATTACTTACCATATATGTTAGCACTTGTTAAAGATACAAGGGGCGCGGTAACCGCGCCCCTACGCAATAACATGATAGAAGCAAGGGCGCCCACACAGGGTCGTCCCTACAAGACGTTTGTTATCCCAAAATCGTAGGGGCGTTTCGCGAAACGTCCCTACTTCGACAGGCTCCCTTCGACAGGCTCAGGGCGAGCGGGAGAATCAGCTATGGCCTGCGCTACTCTTTACTCTGTCTACTTCTAATTCTCGAACGTATGCACCCAGCACGTTTGAAATCGATTTCATATGTGCTAATATGTTTGTCGTGGATAGAACGGAAAGCAGGTTTCGCCAGCTCCCCAGCGTCGACAGGTTAATGTCCGAGGATAAGATCAGGCAGCTGCTGGACATATACCCCCATGAGCTTCTGGTAGACCTGATCCGACAGGAACTTGAACACAACCGGGCCTCGATCGCTCTCGGAAACCCGTGCCCTCCTGCCGCCGAGATAGTGGACTCCATCTGCGCGCAGGCAGAGTCGCTGGCATCCACCGGCCCGCGCCCTGTCATTAACGCCACAGGTGTCATACTCCACACCAATCTGGGCCGTGCCCCGCTCAGCGCAGACGCCATCGCCGCCATGGACCACGCCAGCAAAGGTTACTGTAATCTGGAGTTCGACCTCGAAACCGGAGTGAGGGGTCACCGCAATGTACATGTCGAACAGCTCCTGTGTCAGCTTACAGGAGCCGAGGCGGCCTTCGTGGTGAATAACAACGCATCGGCAGTGCTGCTGGCACTTACGGCGCTCGCCAAGAGGCGAGAAGTAATAGTCTCCCGTGGTCAGGCGGTAGCGATCGGCGGCGGCTTCCGCATCCCCGAGGTAATGAGACAGAGCGGGGCAAAGCTGGTCGAGGTGGGCACGACCAATCTGACCAGCGTCCGTGACTATGAAGAAGCGATCAGCCCGCGGACGGGGGCCCTGCTGAGGGTACATTCCAGCAACTTCAAGATAATGGGATTCACCGGTAGCGCTGCCCTTGAGGAGCTTGTAGAACTGGGTAACCGTTTCGACCTGCCGGTGTTCGACGACCTGGGCAGCGGCTGCCTTCTGGATACAACCCTGTTTGGCCTCGACCCGGAGCCTACTGTGCAACAGAGCGTGTCCCTCGGCGCCAGCCTGGTATTCTTCTCCGGAGACAAGCTTCTGGGCGGGCCGCAGGCAGGCATAATAGCAGGCAAGAAACACCTTGTCGATAAGCTGAAAAGGCACCCTCTGGCACGTGCGGTGCGGACCGACAAAACAAGGCTGGCCGGTTTGTCCGCCACACTGGTTCACTACCTCAAGGGTGAGGCTCTGACCAGAATCCCTATATGGCGGATGATTTCCGCACCTCTTGCCGAAATGGACAGGCGGGCCACAGCCTGGGCTCAGGCGCTCGGCGACCCGGCCCAGGTGGTAGACGGCGAGAGTATGGTAGGGGGAGGCAGCCTTCCCGGGGGAACCCTGCCCACCCGTCTGGTTGCTATTGGCAAGGGGGGCAGGAAGGGAGCGCAAAACAGGGCGCAGGTACTGGCACAGATATTGAGAGCACAGGACCCCCCTCTGGTGGCGCGGCTCAGCGGAAACGTCCTGCTCCTGGACCCACGCTCCGTTCTCCCCGAGGAAGATACAGCCGTACTCCAGTCACTTCACAGCGCGGTTGCAGGTTTACAGCACAACCAGCGCTTTTAAAATACCGGGGCATGATAGCGAAGTCGCCCGACCGCGGGCAACCTGCCCATACAGTAAAAAGGTAACAACATGTTCGTACTTGGCACCGCAGGCCACGTAGACCACGGTAAATCAGTGCTGGTGCAGGCCCTGACCGGCATAGACCCCGACAGGCTTCAGGAGGAAAAGGAACGGGGCATGACCATCGACCTCGGCTTCGCCTGGCTGAAGCTGCCCGGCGGCCAGGAGATAGGCATCGTAGATGTCCCCGGACACGAGCACTTCATAAAGAACATGCTGGCCGGTGTAGGTGGAATTGACATAGCCCTACTCGTCGTTGCCGCCAACGAAGGAGTAATGCCTCAAACCAGAGAACACCTCGCCATCCTCGACCTGATAGGTGTGGAGAGAGGAATCGTAGCTATCACCAAGAAGGACCTGGTGGACGAAGAGCTGCTGACCCTGGTTACGATGGAGATAGAGGAGATAATAGGCTCCACAGCGCTGTCCGAAGCTCCCATCATCCCCGTATCCGCAGTAACAGGTGAAGGCCTGCCCGAGCTGGTTTCCGCTATCGACCGGCTCCTGGAATCAACGCAGCCCAGAGCGGACACCGGCAGGCCAAGGCTCCTCGTAGACAGGGTCTTTACAATAGCCGGCTCGGGGACCGTAGTCACCGGTACTCTCATCGACGGCTCTCTCAAGGTGGGACAGGAGGTAGAAATTGCGCCCTCTGGGCTGAAATCGCGTCTGCGCGGTTTGCAGACACACAAGACTCGCATCGATACCGCCACGCCGGGCAGCAGGGTCGCAGCAAACCTGACCGGCGTCTCCGTCTCGCAGCTAAAACGCGGGGATGTTCTCACCAATCCGGGCTGGCTGACTCCAACAACAATGGTAGCTGCAAGGCTCCGCCTGCTCCCAACCCTCAAACGTCCTCTTCGCTACAACGCAACCGTCAGCTTTCACACCGGGGGCAGTGAGGCGATGGCCAAGGTCCGCCTGCTGGATAAAGAGGAGTTGGAGCCCAGTGGAAGCACCTGGGCTCAACTGAAACTGACTGAGCCGGTGACAGTGATCAAAGGTGACCGCTTCGTAATCCGCTCACCGCAGGAGACTCTTGGTGGCGGTGAGATTATCGAGCCTCATACCAGGCGTTATCGCAGGTATCGTCCCGCAACCATTCAAAGCCTTGAGACCAAGGAGAAGGGAACAGCACAGGACATACTCGTGGCGACCCTGGAAGCAAACCAGCCACTGGAGATAGGGAAACTCATCGCCAACTGCGGACTCCCCGCCAAAGAGGCGAAGCCAGTAATAGAGGAACTTATCCGGGACAGAATGCTTTTAGCCGTAGGCACAGGAGAGCACCGAATTCTCTTCACCGCCTCAGGCTGGGAGCATTTGAAGGAGACCGTGACCGCCACATTAGAGGACTATCACAGCAGGTTCCCCGCCAGACCGGGTATGCCGCGTGGGGAACTGGGGGGCAAGCTGAAGTCACCACCCGCTTCTCTTACGGCCATCCTGAACAGGATTCTCTATGAAGGTGTTATCATCGAAGAAGGCGCAAACGTCGGCCTTCCGTCTCACCGGATACGGCTCACCGGTGACCAGCAGGCGAAAATCGATGCTTTCCTTGAATCACTGGCCCGGGAACCCTTTGCTCCACCCACCGACCTCATGCCCGATATAGACTTGATTAACCTGCTGGTAAAGCAGGGACGCGTGGTCAAGGTAAGCGACAGCGTGGTATTCACCGCCTCCGCCTACGATGAAATGGTCAAAAGGATCACCGCCCACATCAAAGCCAATGGCAAGATTACCCTGGGTGAAACGCGGGACCTGCTGAACACCAGCCGTAAGTATGCACAGGCCCTACTCGAATACCTGGACCAGCAGAAGATAACGCGGCGCAGGGGCGACGAAAGAGTCCTGGGGTCGGGAAGCGCCTAGACAGCGGTAATTACCCCTTTTTTAGCTACAGGCTTATTACATCTAAACCAAGCATTAAATCAGATTACTTACATTTGCAACAAAACCTTGTTCATTGGTTGTGATATTCTACAGCGAGGTTTATAATTACGCAAGGTGTTTGTCTATGTGTGCGAAAAAATATTAACTAGGCCTATGATCTTGGGTAGAGCTATGAAATGATTCTTACATGTCAAACTTGCGGTACTAGAAACAGAATTCCTGATCACGAAAATCCTAATGAATGGCTTCGTAGGAGCTATCGCTGTAGGAAGTGCAAGGCAATGCTCTTGGATGCCGCCGATATCCGCCGCAAGGTGATTGATAAGATAAAAATAAGGGCGAATAAATTTGGACTATTGGATGAGCTAATGAGAATCACTCTCAAGGAGATGCTTGAAGGCCTTAAAATAGGCTCAAAAAGTGATACTTTAGGCGTATTCAAAAACATGAAGAAAGTTAACGCTATATATCCCGCCTTTGAAATTGTCGCTCTTCTTATCTTCCGACTAGATTTTTACGTAGCGACGTACCAAGAGACGGAGCTTAGAGAGCCGCTTTTCAATTTTATTGCCGATAGAATGACTGAAAGATTATGTATGGAGAAAAATATTTTTAATAATTTCCTTAATAAGCGCATGGAGGAATACGGAGGTATACAAGCAGATATGCAACTAACAGACGAATCAAAGCAGACAAAATTACTGGAAGGTTTCTTATATAATTTAGTGTATTCGATTTCTGAACAGGCTTTCTATGATTGGGAAGGGGAAATAAAGCCATTAATCTTTCTACCCGCACACCATAAGCTCACAATTCACATTATTTACAAAGAAATGCTCTTGCCTGTAGAAATTATATTTGTAAAAACGATTAGAAACCTTTTTATAGCTAATTCCGACTTTACAAAGTTGAGCGACAAAGAAATAAACCTAATTTTAGAGAAAAGTAGTCACAAATAAATAGTGACGCTTATTGTGTATTGACTGCAGTCCTACGATTATATAATCAAGTCCTAGTCTGCTGCAGCACTAGCAGACGGTGTCAATTCCACTGCCGGCCCGTCCTCTCCCTCCCCATCACCGGGCCCGAGCAGTTTTTCCAGCCCCTCGAAAGCCTCGTCAGATTCCGTCACACCTTCTTCTGTAGTGGCTTCACCTTCCTCCTGCTCCTCTGTTTCGGTGTCGCCTTCCTCCTTGATTGTCCCGCCTTTGAGTAAATCGTCCAGTCTCTTAAAAGCTTCGTTTATTCTCTCGAGCTCTTCTTCAGCTTCCTCCCGCCATTCTTCTGATTTTTCATCCCTGGCTTTTTCTTCAATCTCTTCCCGCAGCACCTTCATCAATTCATCCAGCGCCCTTTCTGCTTCACTAACCTCCCGTTCCTCCCCCTCTACCTGAGATTCTTCCTCCTCGTCCTCCTCGGGCACTTCAGCCTCATATCCGCATTTCTTCAATTTGTCCAGAATATTGCCTACTGTCTGTTTAATCTCTTGCTCAGAATCCGCGCTCATGTACCAGGGAACATTTAGGGGGCCAAAAACCATTAGAAGGTCTATTATATTGTCGTATCCGTAAACCCTTTTTGTGAACTGTGCCTGCTCCTCATCGAACTGATATACCGCATTCAGCAGGCATCTCAAACACTCTATATCGCAATCGCAGTTGATAAAAGCATCTTCGATGCATTCCGCCAATTTCATGCCGAGCTGGTCGAACTCCTCCTCGAAAGTATCCTCGCCCAGCAGGTAAATCTGGTATTGCTGCCAGTATTCTTCACCCCATCTCCGGTACAGCTCTTTGCCAGCCTCAATACATTCAACTGCATCTTCACATGTCGAACATTCACAGTCGATGCTTTCCATTTCCTCTCTCAAGAATTCAGCTAATATCGCCTCCAGTTCTTCGTTTGTGAAACGCTCCACAGACACACCGGTAGCCGCTTCAAATTCCGTATCTCCTGATTCATCACCATCTGCACAAGCCCATGTACCAGTCAGAAGGCTACCTACCATAACCGTGCAGATTAAAGCCGCAACAAGCTTCTCCCCGAACATAGCTACCACCTCCCCAGCCCGCACTAAGTGCGGAGGATTCTAACACGTATGACTTATCAATACAACATAGATAAACAAAAATATTCAGCAATCTGATGACATTCCACCAGGACTATCTTGTCCTCGATGATATAATGTCCATATTTACCGGGAAGCTATGATGAGCTGACAAGGAGGATAGGATGAATGAGGAACTTAATCCTGAGCTAGTGAAGGCAGCGCAGGAGCAGTTTGAACCGACCAAGCTGAAGGCAGGTGAGGATTTACCGCCCGCCGTCAGACAGGCCATGATGGAGTTCATGGTACCCGCGATCGCAAAAGGGGTCTGGGAAGGCATTTTCGCTCTTCCCGACGAGGCAAGAGATATCGTCTTCAAAGCAGCATCGAAAAGGTGCAACGAGAAGATTAACGGGTTCGCGGGGTTCGACCCCGGTGAGATGAACGACGTAGACGAATTCATGGCTGAATGGGAGAAGGCCTTCGGAGGGATTATGAAGGGTAAAAGGGAAGGCGATACTATCTACTGGGAATTCGCTTCAAATGGCTGTACAGCACCTGAGGTAATGCTTGGCCTTATTGAGCCAGACCCCAAGCTGTGCCAGTGTTCGTGTCACATGATCAGACAGCGCTTCGAGATGGTCACCAAGAGCCCTGTCATGGTTGAGCTATTGGACAGTTTTCTGACAACCGGCGCTGACAAGTGTAGTTATCTGATACACCTCAGACCGAAATCGGAGGATGCAGGGGGCGGAAGGTAGGCAGATAGTTACTTGCAGGGCTGCAAATTCGCTGTCGAGAGCTGATATGTTAAACAACTGCTGATACAGAACCTGTTGAGTGAAGCTGAAGTATCAAGCACACAAGGAAATTCTGGAGCGATAATAGAAGGTGGCGGGAGCGAATGGGAGTCGAACCCACCAAGGACACTCTTAATGCCCCTCAACGGGTTTGAAGCCCGCGGAGCCCACCGGGACCCTTTCGCCCCCCCGTGCGGTTCAGACCGGTCTAGTATAAATCACCCCGCACCCCCGCGCAAATCCCGGGCCCCTCAATGAGTGCCGCATGGCCTCAGGTAGACCAGCTATTTAGTTGAGATTCACCTACAGTATCAGGGACTTCCTCCTCCTCATATAAAGGAGTCCCCAACTCACCCTGTATCTCCAGCTTAAGCAGCCAGAGTTGAAAGCGTACCAGCAGGCTGGCGCGGCGCTTAAAGATACGCAGTATGAAATCGGTCAGGTACACCATAACTCCAGTTGCCCCGGTGCCCACGCCAAACACAAAGCCTGCAATGCCCCAGCCTCGATCATCTCCAAAGTACCCGACAACTCCGGCAGCAGTGATGACAACGCCGACAACGCACATAAACAGACCGAAAATTCTCATATCGTCACCTCTCCAGCTTTAATAATACTTCAAATCCGCAAGCAGCAATGTGCATAGCGTTCGCCTGCGACACAATCGTAGCATATGATAACACAAAAATCCAAAGTGCTGCCACCGCTCGATATCATGCAAATATCGAGTAAGAGCATAACATACTCATGGATACTTAAAATAATGCGCCCGATTTATGATGATAACAGAGGTTTCCCTGTACAAACATGTAATCCTGCGGCCATGGCTTGTAAACAAAGCCTGGCAGTCCATAAACAGGCCGGATAAGACCATGCGGCAGGGCTTTAGCCTGAGCTGCCTGTCAAGGAGCTTTCAGCAGGCATGGCATGGCACACCAATATCCGCTTAGTCGAGGCCAGAGACCTAATGGGAGCAGCAAGAGAACACTCTCCTTCATCAGCGCAGGCTAGAAACCTGGGCGGTGACACTATATTGCAACCCTGAGCCTCTGCCTGCCGCCGGCATGTGGGACATACCATCTTGTCCCTGAAACCGCCTTTATACCTTACCCACGACCATTCTCTTACCGGATAGTCTCCGACTCTTCGACAGTTGCCACATCTGGCTTCCAACGGTTCCCCCCTTAATCTTTTATCTGTCGCTACTCAAGTAAGGTAACACAACCGCTAAAACATAATAGCGAGTAAAAATTAAGAAACCAAAAAGAAGCCATAACAAAAAGGTTACAAAAGTTATAGAATCCCGGGCAGGTAATACACCGGCGTCAGAAGAAGATACAATCGCACTGTCAGTGAAAGGAGTTTGCCTTCCGAAACACCCGCTTCTTCTAAGGTTAAAACTCCGGGGATAATCGGGGGCTAACAGATGCGGGGTAGTTGCTCGCCTACAAGCATGTCCACGATACGCGAGGCGCCCATGACGGTCTTCATAACCACTCGTCCCGGGTGCTCCGCTACCACCTGGCCAATAATAGCCGACTCAGCACCATATCGGTTGCGACGCATTATGTCGAGTAGCCTCTCAGCCCCACCCGCCCCCACCACCGCTACCAGCTTGCCCTCGTTGGCCACATAGAGCGGGTCAAAGCCAAGCAGCTCACAGGCGGCCTGTACCGCATCTTGCACCGGTATACTGCTTTCCTCTATCCTGATACCAACTCCAGAGCTTGAAGCGAACTCATTCAGAGTGCTGGCCGTCCCTCCCCTTGTGGGGTCACGCAAGCAGCGAATCTCAACGCCGCTATCCAGCATCTCAGCCACCAGACTGTTAAGTGGCGCGCAGTCGCTCTCAACCGGTGATGAAAACTGCAGCCCCTCGCGCTGGCTGATTACGGCAATGCCGTGGTCACCGATAGAACCGCTGAGGATTACCATATCTCCGGGCCTGGCGTTGGAGCCGGAGATATCCACGCCGGGCGAAATAACCCCTACGCCGGCGCTGTTGACAAACAGCCTGTCGGCACTGCCCCTGTTTACCACCTTGGTATCCCCGGTAACGATCTGCACTCCGGCCTCCCGGACAGCATCCTTTATCGAGTCCATTATGCGCCGCAGATCGGACATAGAAAGACCTTCCTCGATAATAAGGGACAGGCTCAGGTACTTCGGCACAGCACCGCTCATGGCCAGGTCATTCACCGTGCCGCACACAGCCAGCTTCCCGATGTCACCACCGGGAAAGAAGATAGGGCTGACTACGTAACTGTCAGTAGTGAATGCGAGACGCCCACTGAGATCGAAAACCGCCGAATCGTCCAGCTTGTTTAAAAAAACATTATCGAACAGAGGAACGAAATTCTCCGCCACCAGGTCATGCATGAGCTTGCCGCCGCTGCCGTGAGCCAGCAGTATTTTATCCTCCATAGGTATCTCCATACTGGTAATAGGCGGCGCAACTGCCCTCCGATGATACCATGCACGGCCCCACGGGATGCTCAGGATTACAAACGGCGCGGAAGAGCTTGCAGTCCAAAGGCGTCTTTACCCCACGCAGGATGTCGCCACAAATGCATCCCTTTGGCTCAACAGGCTCCCCGGGAGCGATCTGAAAAGCGTGCTCAGCGTCATAGCGCCGGTATTCCTCTCTCAGACTGAGCCCGCTCCCCGGTACGACACCTATGCCGCGCCAGTTCCCATCGCATACTCTAAAGACCTTGTACATAAGCTCCAGCGCCACCCTGTTCCCCTCCGGCTTTACCCCCCGGCGATAGGCTATCTCCACTTTTGGCTCTTCGCTTTCAATCTGGGCTACAAGCATATCAACACAGAGCAGGATATCCAGAGGCTCGAAGCCTGACACTACGCAGGCAATGCCATAGTCACGGGGTATAAAATCATAGGGATGGGAACCGATGACAGTGCTGACATGCCCGGGGCAGACAATGCCATTCAGCTTTACCTCACCGGAATCCAGCAGCGCCTTCATCACCGGCGGACACAGCTTGTGCTGGGATAAAACGTAGTAGTTATCGATACCCCGCTGTTCAGCCTGCAAAATTGAGGCGGCGACAGTTGGAGCCGTGGTCTCAAATCCAATGCCAATAAAGACTATCGACTTCGAGGGATTTTGCCCGGCGATTTCGAGGGCATCCTGTGTCGAGTAGACTATTCTGACATCGCCGCCCTCTGCCTTAGCCTGCTGAAGGCTGGAACGGCTCGCAGGCACCTTGATCATATCACCAAAGGTAGCGACTATAACGCCGGGCATCCCGGCCAGCGCGATAGCTTTATCCAGGTCCGCATTGGCGGTAACACAGACCGGACATCCCGGCCCCGAGAGCATCTCAATCGTAGGCGGCAGAAGCTGGCGAAGGCCATGCTTCGCGATGCTGACGGTGTGCCCGCCGCAGAACTCCATCAGCCGTGACGGCCTGGTTGACTTCCTACGAATCCTCGCAACCAGCCGCTTGCCGATCTCAGCATCGCGGTATTCGCTGATGAACTTCATCTTCAAAAACTGTTATGTAAACTGCCTAGGGTCAGAACCGTCACTCCTCACCCGCTTCGACAATTTCCCGCAGCAGACCCAGTGTCTCCTCTGCCTCCTCCTCATCAATGACACTTATAGCATGTCCCGTGTGAAGCAGAACGTAGTCGCCCACCCTTACCTCGGGCGTGAGCATGATGCTGGCCCTGCGGCTCACTCCGCCGATTTCGACATCGGCCTCCAGGCCCTCTATTGTCCTTACCAGCGCGGGAATTGCCAAACACATTACTACTATCTCCTCTGATCTTCTTGTGAACCGGCATTGAAACCGGCGATAACCGCCTGCCCCAGAGAGATGCCGCCATCGTTTGTGGGCACCTTTTCGTGTGTAAGCACCTCGAACCCGGCCTTTTTCAGCGCAGCCACTGTCATCCTCAGCAACAGCCGATTCTGGAACACGCCGCCGCTCAGGGCTACCCTGCCAATGCCGCTTTCCCCGGCCAGCCGCCGACACATCTGAACAGCCATCTCAGCCATTGTACTGTGGAACTTGTACGACATGCACGCTTGAGTCTTCCCTTCTTTAAGGTCTTGAATCACGCCGCTGAACAACTCCTTCAGGCGAACAATATTTACACCGTCCCGCTCCTCTATTAAGAAAGCGTATCTTCCGCAATCGCTTTCCTCAGCGGCCATCTCCAGCTCGATAGCCGCCTGCGCTTCGTAGTCTATCTCACCCCTGATTCCAATCAAAGCCGAGACGGCGTCAAAAAACCTGCCGCAGCTCGAAGTCAATGGCGAGTTGATCCCCCTCTTCACCTGCTGCACGATAAGGCGCATCTCCTCGCTGCTTACCTCATTCAAGAAGAGCAAGTCCGGGGTTAGAGCATCTTCCCCGAAAAGGCTGAGCAGATAGCTGATAGCCATTCGATAGGGCCGCTGTACAGCGATCACACCTCCCGGCATGGGTACATATTCCAGATGCCCCATCCTTTTGAAGCTCCGGTAGTCGGCTATCAAGAACTCGCCGCCCCAGATGCAGCCATCGCTGCCATAGCCCGTCCCGTCAAAGGAAACCCCTATCACCGGCTCCTCTACACCGTTTTCCACCATACAGCTGACTATGTGAGCATGGTGATGCTGGACAGGGACAAGCGTCAGGTCCCCGCGCGTCTCTGCCAGAGATTTGGCGTACTTGGTGGACAGATATTCCGGGTGCATATCGTAGGCCACGATCTTGGGCTGAATGCGGAAGAGCTTCTTGTACAGCTCTATCGTGGTCTCAAAGTGCTCCATCGTCTCCAGGTTCTCCATATCGCCTATATGCTGGCTCACGAAGGCATGGTTGTCCCTGGTAAGACAGAAGGTATTCTTCAGCTCAGCGCCACAGGCGAGCAACTGCTTTGCCTGAAACGGAAGGTGAATGGGGTAAGGGGCATAACCACGGGCTTTTCGCACTAACTGCGTCTTATCCAACTCCACAATTGCAACGCTATCATCGTAGCGAGAGTAGATGTCACGGTTGTGGAGCAGAAAATAATCGGCAATGCCCTGAAGTCTCCTCAAGGCTTCATCGTTATCCCTGGCAATCGGTTCCTCGCTGAGGTTGCCGCTGGTCATAACGAGGGGAATGCCGCATTCCCTGAGTAGAACATGGTGCAACGGGGTATAGGGCAGCATTACACCGAGGTATTTGATATTGGGTGCCACTGTCCGCGATACGGAAGACCCTTCTCTCCACTTCAGCAATACGATCGGGCACTGGGGTGAATCCAACAGAGCCTCTTCTTTCTCAGAGACCACGCAATGCTGCCTCACCCCGGCCAGAGTCCCAATCATTACAGCCAGAGGCTTAAAGGGCCGTCTCTTCCTGTCCCTGAGAAGTTGTATCGCCACGTCACTGGTGGCATCACAGGCTAAAAGGAAGCCGCCGAGTCCCTTGACTGCCAGAATCTTTCCCTCCCTGAGTAACCCGGCGGCAGAGGCCAGGGCATCGTCCCCCGGCACTTGAACGCCGGCGCTGTCGACCAGCCGCAAGCTGGGACCGCATTCGGGGCAAGCGTTAGGCTGCGCATGAAAGCGGCGGTCCATGGGATCGTCATACTCGCGCTGACATTGAGGGCACATCTTGAAGCTGCGCATGGTGGTCCTGGGCCTGTCATAGGGAATGTCCTCAATGATGGTAAACCTGGGCCCACAATTGGTGCAGTTGGTAAATGCATACCGGTAGCGCCTGTCGCCAGGTTCCAAGACTTCTTCCAGACAGGCCTTGCACGTGGCGATGTCGGGAGAAACAAGCTGATACTTATCCTCTTCAGCGATGCTGTGACGGATCTCAAAAGCCGGATAGCCCACTGCGGAATGATTACTCGTCGAGACTTCTTCAATATGAGCAAGCGGGGGGGCTAATACGACCAGATCGTCAAGGAACCCGGCCAAAGCCTCCTTCTCTCCCTCCACCTCGATCTTGACATCTCCCGAGGTGTTGCATACCCAGCCATTCAGGGCATGCCTGGCAGCAAGCTGATATACAAAGGGGCGGAATCCCACCCCCTGCACAACGCCGCGAACGCTGATGCGTAAAAGCTCCTCCTGCCCTACCGCGATAGATTTGCCCTCCGCTTCTATATCCCTGCTTATGTCCACCCCGCTTTTTCTCGAATCCATGCGTCGCTACAGTAATACTATCCATATACATTATATCAGGAAAGGAGCGCCTTCGGGGAATTTGAAAATGATTCACATGATAAGGCAACAAGTGCTACAGTGCTCACACCAGGATAAGGACAAATCAACGGACATTCAGGCTTCTGAACTCAGCTTCAGCAGTCACAACCTAACGTATTGCAGGCCGACTCCGCCACAACACATAGTTGGTGGCCGCTATCCCGATAACCACCACCGCAATAACAGCTACTGCGATAACCCACCAGCCCATACTGGGAGGCAAAGGCGTAATTTCACCCACGATAGCAACCAGCGCCAGATGGCTTAATCTCCCGGTAACGGTACCGTTCCCTGCATTTACGATACACTCAATCTTTGTCCACTTACCCGTTTCAGCATCATAACAGGCAATGGCCAGGTCTCTTTCGGGAATCCCCCTCGGGCAAGAGGCTATATCATACCCGAGAGATACACTCAAAGGCGGGTTGAAAACAGCCCCGTGAGGGCTTAAATCAAAGGCGAGTCCAACAATCCGCCAGTCAACCGGGAGCTCCGAGATTTCAACTACAGGCCGCAGTATTATTGTCTCCAGTGGGGAACCTGCTTCGTCCAGTGCCCTGGTGCCCTGAGGTATCTGCACCAGAATCTCAGTTGCTCCGTACGCAAGTGAAAACCTCAGCGCCTCCGAGACTATACCATTCTCAGTAACTGTGCCACCGAGCGCAAGCTCATTTAACACAAGCGTCTCCGCTGACACTTGAACCGGCGCAGGAAAAGGCGTTGGTATTGGCGTCGGTGCAGGTTCAAGCGTCTGTGTCGGTGTAATTACCGGCTTCTGCGTCGGGTCCGGCGTTGGTAGTGACATCACCCTGAAATAGACAGCGGCCGTATTGCCCGGGCCATCGGCAGCATCCACAATGCTCCATCCGGGAGCAGCGTCAACAGGAACAACAAAGGTTGCGTCGAATCCACCGTTAACATCGGTCGCTACCCGGCTCACCAATCTCCCGGCAAAGCGCATGTCAACAAAGACCAGAGGTGCAAACGACGTTCCAATTACCCTGATCTCGCTGCCCGGTTGCCCCGAGCCTTGAACCAGAAAGAGAGAAGGATTTGGTGCGGGTGTCGGTGTAGGGGTAGGTGCGGGTGTGGGCGTTGGTGTAGGCGTCGGTGTGGGTGTGGGCGTCGGTGTGGGTGTAGGCGTCGGTGTGGGTGTGGGCGTCGGTGTGGGTGTAGGCGTCGGTGTGGGCGTTGGCGTTGGCGTGGGCGTAGGTGTGGGCGTTGGCGTAGGTGTGGGCGCAGGTGTGGGTGTGGGCGTCGGTGTCGGCGTGGGCGTAAGCGTCGGCGTGGGTGCAGGCGTTGGCGTCGGCGTGGGTGTAGGTGTTGGCGTGGGCGTCGGTGTCGGCGTCGGTGTCGGCGTGGGCGTGGGCGTCGGTGCGGATGTGAGCGTTGGAGTAGGCTCAGGCGTCGGGCCGGGCTCATCGGCAAAAACTTGCCCCGCCACCGATAGAACAAGGCACGATGCTAGAAGCAGCACCAGTATAACATTCAGCACTTTCACTATCGAGTTTGTCTGACCACGCTGTTCTGCCCTCATTTAACTGTCGCTCAACCTCCACATATGTCCGGCGCCGGTTAAAAGGCACACCACCACTTACCACAATGGGACACAGTCTTCATATGGCCATTTGCAATTGTACGCACATAAAATGAAGAACCCATTAAGCATCTATGAAGGAAAATTACGAAGAGCTTGCAAGAAGGTTACAAATCGGGGCAGGCGATGCCCGTATGAGGCCTCGACGCAATAAAACGAGCCGAGCGATGTTTCTTGAAGAGTC
Organism: uncultured Dehalococcoidia bacterium; assembly: GCA_964453665.1. Classification (GTDB taxonomy): domain Bacteria; phylum Chloroflexota; class Dehalococcoidia; order SZUA-161; family SZUA-161; genus DAOUTY01. The sequence continues at coordinate 14,522 of CAYVQT010000035.1, forward strand.
ACGCCAGGCTCACGATATCGAATTAAAGGTGAAACTTCTAAGAATACCTTCACAATCATTTTCCAATCCATCACCTGCACACAATGAAACGATGAAATGTCCAGTCTGAACCATGCCTGCCAATCCGCGCCGACCTCGGTACAGATATCACGCCACAACTCTAGCTGCCCTTCGGCCTCATGTCTTGGCCCCAGAGCTGTAGCTATGGGGCATATGGCAGTGAACTAACAACCTCCACACCATAGGCCCCGTCTGGGTCGAAACCGCTTTTCCTGTGATAATTCTTTGGCAGTCGCAAGCAGACCCCAACGGTCCTGTTTCAGAGCTTGCGAACAGGATGCAGAGACCGTCGGTAAAGGATTACAGCATGCCCTCGAAGTTGCGTCCAGTCGTTTTCCTGGGGCAGGTGTGCGAATATGCATAGTCATGGTAGCTTGCGCACGTCGAAAGCAGCACGGTCCATTGCGACGAATGGCTAAGTCAACGTAGAAGTTCTACGACCTCTTCAAGATGTTGTGTTGCCACGTCCTCCAGACCATCGTTAAACTCGTTTATATACGTAGACTCACCCTCAAACACCTTCTTAACGGTTTTTCGTAGCTGTGCGCCATCTTTGTGGCAGAGAATCACCCGCCCAAATCTGCCACTAGGCGAGTGGGCACTACCAAATAGAGCTTTCGCATGAAAATCAGTCTTGGGAAAGGAAAAACCAACGAACAAGAGGTTTTGGGCAGTCCTCAGCATGTTCCAAGCAAATCGCCACAACTGCCGGTAGAACTTCGCTCTGTAGTCTTGTTGAAAGTCGATAGTGATTTCCTGTTTGAAGAAGGTAGGCCCAATTACTGAGGGCTGTTTCCACTGCCCGTTTCGATAGTTCATTTCTGCTATGTCATCGACACACGTAATCTCTGGTTTTAATTCTGGCGACTCCTGCCAATTCAATGACCCGTGCAACTTGACTAGAGGTAGCTTGTCATTGGTACTTATGTCCTGAAGCACTGGATAGTAGAATTTGTTATGGAGCAGTTCTTCAACCGAGGTATCGTAGTTGAAGCTGATTATTCCACGTAGCAGTGTTTCGTCGCACAATGCAGTTACCAGCTTATAGAGAGGTGATTCTTCTGTCGGTTCTGGGGAACGCAAGTCGTGGTACACCTCACGAACCGACCTCCGTAGCTCCCACTCTGCCATTGACGGGACACGGGACTCGCAGCTTTCATTTTCCATCTTCTCCTTGTAAGCTGAATCCTCTTTGGACTTGTCCATCATATCGTTCTTGCAATTCTCCCATGCATCTTCCTCTGTAATAACTCTGCCAAGGCACAGTTTGAGTCTGAGGTCAATATTAGCCCAATTGCTTTCCAAACGGTGTCCCCGTTTATAGTAGGACAGCGCTGGATAGGATCGCGTGCATAAAACAGCCTTTACTGCTTCGGACTCAAAAAAGTCATTGTCTAACGGGGGAGTCAGACTCCGTTCATCGATGTGCACCTTGAACTGGCCGCCACGAGTCGCTCCTGATCCGAGGACTAGCACCGTACCTCTCTCCACTACCTCTCGCCCCTTTTTAAGCATGCTTTCAGTTGGCTCGAAGGTCTCTCTATCTTATCGTAATGATCGTGCCAAGAGTGAACAATAGGTGCCAAAGCTTGTCCCGGACAGCGACTACGTACCTGTGTAGACAGATCTGAATGGTAGCCTACAAGAAGAAAAGGGACAAGCTTAAGTCCTTCACGCGGACCCTTGCTGTCGACTGGACAAACTGTCCCTTACAATCAAACTTGACCTCGATGGGGTTCCGATCTTTCAAATTGACAGCGATATAATCCTTGACGATGGGCAGATGCCGTTCAGCCGTTTCATCGTCTCGGTACATTACAATCTCGGTAAGCACCAACGTCTCACTGTCTGCCTTCTCCACGAAAGAGCCAGTGGCAAGTGGGTAGGTTATATCTCGACGCTCGTATCTTTCAGGTTTCCTGAGCGTAGCCCTGCTCGGCGGTCTAGCCGCAGGACTTGCGCTCGCCCTAATCGTCGCCCCTGGCGATTTGGTCAGTATATCTCTGATTTCCTGATTGTCGTATATAGGACTCGCCTGCCCCTTAATCACACTGATACATCGCTTTGCCCCTTCATATGTTGAGCTCACGAGGATACTAGTATCTGCCAGCAAGACAACGACTTGCTGTGTGGGGAAACCTTTGGGAGTATTCCACCTCTCTGCCCCCAAACATATGCCTTGATCATAGTTCATTCTCCGTAGGGCCTCTCTGATAGCATTGAGATCAAAGCGACCACCATAGATCCAGTTGCTTTCCTGCAAAGTGCTGGATGATGCAAAGTAGTCGACCTCGCTCAGCTTCATTCCCTTCTCGGCAAAGGATTGGCTAGTTCGTTCGCGATATTTCCTATACCAGCTTGTGTTTGCGAGGTCGGCGTCCTCTCGTATGGATTTCATGTTGAGATAGACGTAGCGTTCACTATCCAAAGGCAATACCTTGAACGCCTCAATTGGATTGCCAAGTCTAACCGTCATGGTGATCGCTTCTACTGCTGCCTGATGCTCACCTCCTTTTTCTTCTCGTAGTGCTTGTTCTAGTCCTTCTTGTAGTGTCTCTTCGCGGTACAGTTTAAGATGTAGTTCCTTGACTTTGGTGCGCGGCATATGCACTCTTTCTTTCGTTTGGTCTAGCTCAACCTCTACGCCGCTTTCACCCCATAAACGCTGGATTACACCCTTGGCACGATCTACTTTATACTTCTTTCGGTCAAGTTCGACCACGCAACGATCGCCGACAAAAAGTCTTTCCTTCTTCACCTTCTTGCGGTCTACTTCAATCATTTCCCCGGTGCCGTGCAACCGCACTTTTGCTACTCTCGGTTCCAAACTTTCAATGACGCCTGCCAACTCCACCTTACCCACCGGAATGCCAAAGACCGCCAAGCTAGGCTCTTCCACATAACAAGGATCGCCAACTGATAACTCGTCCATTGTCCTATCCCTTTCTTTGGATCATGGTTTCGCACATCTCCAGTAAACCATTAGGAGATCTCCGAAACTCTCACCAAAAGCACTTATACATAGCCAACCTCAATCTGTCAACTTTCTATCCCGGAGATTGCTGCTCTAAAATGGGGTCAACCACGATTCAAGTGAAATAAATGGCAAGTTAGCAAGCTAGTCTTAAAGCTTTGTGAGTGCGGCAAAGCTTAACCTACCAACTAACGGTCAGCCGTCAGCTATCAGTATTCAGTGATCTTTATTAGCCGAAAGAATACTAGCGACGTTCATTGGAACACTGAAAGCTGAGAACTGGTAACTGCTGGCTCTGGAAGGTGGGTTGTGTGTCACTATATCCTAACAGGATTTGGAAAAGGGGCAAGCTAGTCCCGAGAGGGGGTTCCCCCCTATCCCGATGGTATCTACTGAGAGTAGTCTCAGAGTCTCATTCGTATCTCAGTGTAGCGATAGTCTGTGGCTGTGAAATGCGGGGGTCTGGTGACACCCTGGTAGTGGACTATTAATTAATCTCATAAGTATCTTGTCGATACCATAGCTTTGCCTCAACTTTGGAAGATTGGTGCATCATTAGCCCAAGTAAGCACTAGTTTAACTCGTTATGGAGATGCTCCCTAGACCTGGTGTTGCGTCTCACAATCTGACTGAATGTGCAATCGTCGGTAAGGCGAATCAATTTGGGCTCGCAATTCAGGGTAGGAGGTAGATGTTTGAAATAAATGCGCTATCTATCAACCGCCAGAAACTGACGACGGTTTCGGCAACTGTGTACCTTCGGGCTCGCTGAATAATCTCCAGTTGAATCTCTTCCTGAACCTGTCCAGAATATCGATGGTTTTCATACCAAAGAGGCCGAGAAAGACAGCATTCCCTATGGCATGGAAGGTATCTAACCATACGCCGGTGAGTTGATAAGTTAAGAAGGTCCTCCAGGTGAGAGGGTATATGAATGATGCCCAGTACCATGTGTTCATTATCCAGCCATAAAGATATGCTCCGAAGATGCCAAAGATAACCAGCCATATTCTTCCCAGGTTTAACCTCCGCATATAGCCAGCCATGACCCCCAGCAATCCCCAGGCCAGCATCTGATATAGCGTCCACGGCCCCTGGCCGAGGAATAAATTCGAGACAAGGGCTGTAATCGCTCCAACCATAAACCCTGCTAACGGCCCGAACACGTATCCGGAGCAGATTACGATATACGTGCTCGGCTGCACGTTGGGCAGTGCGGCGAAGGGAATCCTCAGGACAGCGGATATAGTCCCCAGCATTGCTACCAGCGCTATCTCCTTCGAGCCTATGGCCGCGGCCTGAAACTCGAAGAAGAAGGCCAGGATAATAAAACCAACAATTATGGTCGCCAGCAGTCCCCAGTTCGCCGTAATATACGACGAGCCCGAGCAGACCACAGGGATAACAAAGGCCGCTACGCCAAGTGCGAAGACCAGCGCCAGGAATAATCGACTCTTATTCATTCAGGCATACCCGATCAGCATCTCACTGAAAGTAGCGTTGCCACTCTGTGGCAACGTATTCTTCGTCGCGACGGGGGTCGCGACGCTACCTCTTTATTTCAGTATGTCCAGCGCCTCGTCAACGGTCAGTATGTCGTTGGGAACGCCGTACTTTTCAAACGCCTGTACCAGACGGTTTATCTGAGGCGAGAAGAACAGCGCCCGCGAAAGGACATCGCGCTTGTTACCATCCACCACAATCCTGCCCTCACTGAGCAATATCACTCTATCGGCATACTCCGCTACTGTCTCCACATCATGTGTAACCAGGACCACCGTGTTTCCCTTCTCTCTATATCCGTTCAAGAAGCGCATCAACTCGCTCTTAAGCCTGTACTCCATCCCCCTGGTCGGCTCGTCCAGAATGAGAATCTCAGGCCCGGCAACGAGAACAGACGCCAGGGCAACCCTCTGTCTCTCACCTCCGCTCAGGGAGCGCGGGTACTGCCTTCTGAACTCTTTCAGGGCAAACATCTCCAGCATCTCATCGACTCTCGCTGCAATCTCCCCCCCATCGAATCCACGATTCTTCAAAATGAAGGCTATCTCCTCCTCAACCGTATCAGCAAAGATATGGTCATTGGGGTTCTGGAAAATGAAGCCGACCTTCCTGGACATCTGGGCGATAGTAGCCCTCCGGGTATCTATTCCGGTTACGACTGCTTTACCCTTCGTCGGCTTTAACAGGCCATTGATGTGCTTGACCAGCGTCGTCTTCCCCGACGCATTCCTGCCCATAACGGCAACGAACTCACCCTGACATATCCGCAAGCTCACATTTTTAAGGGCGGTGGGCCCATCGGGATAAGCGTGCCACAGCCTGTCTATCTCTATCGCCGTTTTGCCCTTAGCAGCGGTCTCATTCCCGTACAGCGTACTTTCCCCAGCCTTCATAAAAACGTCTTTCAGCATCGACCTCCCCTGTTTGACCGTTAAGGGTATATCATCAACGTTTAAACCGCCGTCCCTCAGCCGCTGAACCATCCTCACTATGGGCGGCACCCCGGCGCCGACGCGGGTGATGTCGCCGTTGGACAGGACCGTCCTGGGGCTACCATCGGCGATTATTCCCCCCTCGTCCATTACTATCATGCGGTCAACGAGATGGACCACCCTGTCCAGCCGGTGTTCAACAAGTACGACCGTGATGCCCAACTCATCATTGAGACGCTGCACAATGGAGAGCACCTCCTCAGCGCCCTTGGGATCCAACTCCGAAGTGGGTTCATCCAGCACCAGGATATCGGGATGCAGCGCCAGGACAGAGGCTATGACAACCTTCTGTTTCTCACCACCGGAGAGATCGTGCACCTGCCTGTGGCGAAGGCCCGAGATTCCCAGCGTATCCAGGGACTCCTCCATCCTTTTGGCTATCACATCTCTGGGAAAGGCCAGATTTTCCAGACCGAAGGCAATCTCGCGTTGAACCTCCATGTACACAAGCTGGTTCTCCGGGTCCTGAAAAACCATGCCGACGTGGGTGGCCAGTTCCCTGGTTGCGTGCCTCATCACGTCGAGGCCCTCCACCTCCAACCGACCGGTGACCTTTCCTCCGTAGAAATGAGGGATCAGACCATTGAAACACCTGCAAAGGCTGGTTTTGCCACATCCGGAGGGGCCGATCACCAGGACAAACTCGCCATCTTCTATGTCAAGATTCACATTCCGAAGAGCGGGTTTGCTGGCATCCGCATAGTGGAAGGTTAAATCCCTTATCCTAATCAAGATCAACCCTCCTCTTCAGAAAGGCAAGGGGAACAACCGATGAAACCAGAAGCGCCAGAACAGGCAGCATTGCCCATTCCGGTCCACTGAGATTAAAGCTGCTCAAGGCAGGATAATATTGATAGTCCCCATATCCCAGAACAAGCATGAGGATGCCCAGAGCACAGGGCGTGAACGCAAACATCAATGTAACGACATCAATGAGGCTCATTTTTGTATCTTTATAAGAAGTCCTCTTCGTACCACTGCCAAAGGCCCTCGATTCCATCGCCTCCGCCACTTGAACCGTTCGGTCCAGGGAGTTGGAAAGCAAAGGGATTATGACCGACATGCTTCTCTTGATCCTCTGAGGCAACCTTCCACTATCGAGCTCCAAACCTCTGGAACGCTGAACATCAGTTATGCGTTCCACATCGTCGAACAGAGTGGGAACAAACCTGGTGGAGAGCGCGGTTACCAGTACGGATTTGTATGGCAGCCTCATTCTGATCAACGAAACCATTAGATCATCGGGATTAATGGTAAGGGTTAGTATGGCAAAGGCAGAAATTATCGCCAGCAGCCTCACAGACATGGCAACGCCGAAGATAATGGCCTCCAGGGTTATCGTGGGTGTACCCATCACCGGTATGCTGAAGGGTGCTTCCGCCAGAACATGCTCGCCCTTATAGCTGACAAGGACGTTTATGACTATTATCGCCAGACAGATGAACACGGCGAGCTTCATGAAAGATGTCCACTCTTTCCAAACCCCGGCGGTTATCACCAGTGGCAATGTTGAAAGGAGCAACAAGAGAAGGTAAAGCGGATGATCAAGTACAAGCGCAAGGACAAACACGCTGACAACCCATGCCAGCTTGCAAAAGGGATTAAGCCTGTGGACTACCGTCCCCTTTTCCCTGTATCTCAAGTTCATTACTGAGGCACCCTGATTACTTCATTATTTACAGTAATCAAAGCATGAGCGTATTGAAACTCATCATACCGTCCGAGCAAGGCATCCACAGCGCTTTTTACACCGGCCTCATCGGTACCCGACACCACCCAGACCACGTTCTCGCAGACCCCGGTTCCCCCGGGGTTCCAGGGGCTTTGAGTCGCTTGTACCACCCCTGAACCAGGACCGTACGTCGCAGTTGTATCACCCCTGGAGTCATAGCACACCATTAAATCACCTTCGAAGTGGACGAAGAAGCCCATCCTGTCCCACACCCGGTTCAGCTCTGATATCAAGCCGCAATCCATGGTGCCAAGCAGGACCAGGTTCGAGTGCTGCTTGTCAAGTTCCACAATGTCGCCGGTGCTTTGGATGGTGACATCGGCTACGCCATACGCTTTCAGCCCGGTTTGCAGAGTCTGCGCGCTGTCCTCCAGTCCATCTTCACAGGCTATTACGGTAGGGTAAACCTCCCCGTCATAACCATGCAAAAAAGAGTCCGGGAAATAACCAACGCTGGCGGGAGCAAACATACGGAAGCCCCAGTCATGAAAGTCCCAGTGCTCGACATCGCCATCATGCAGTGTGTAGTCCAGCGCTCCCACATTCGAGGAAATGCCGTTGAAAGAAACGAACCAGTCCTTTCCATGCTCGGAGCCAACGCCGTTTATGCTATTGATAAACCCGCCTCCATATGCCGTTTCCACCTCCGCTACCTGCTCCAGCGCCGCCATAGCCGATGTTCCCGGCGGCACCTGCAATGTCTCACTGAATATCAGCTTCTGGCCAAAGTCCCGGGTTGCCACCACCCTTATAGTTATATCAGCGCCCGTCTCCCCCAGCGTCTCAGCCGAGCAGCCGCCGAGGGCAAGGGCACAGAGCAGCCACAGTACCACCAGGGCCAGCAGTCTATTTCGCTTCATATCACTATCATCCCGCCACCCTACCTCCTCCTGAGTACTACGAAGCTCCCCAGGCCTACGACCAATACCGCACCGATCACTCCGCCAACTATGCTCCAGGGTAATGACGTGGTCTCACCCACCAGCGCTGGCGTAGCTGTCGGCATTAACGTGACCACAGGTAGGGGTAGTACAAACGTTGGCTCAGGTGTAAGCGTTGGTGCAACGGTCGGCTCAGGTGTAGGTGCAGGCGACAGCGTCGGCACAGGTGTTGGCGGCAGCGTAGGTGCGGGTGTCGGAGTCAGCACAGGGGTTGGCGACGGCGTGGACGCAAGGGGCATCACAGGGGGTGGCGGCGGCGCTGGCATTACCACAACGGTAATTTCAGCCCTGTCACTTCGAACGAATCCGTCTTTCTCTGCATATACCTCAAAAGTCCCGATCTGGCTAATGGATATCGCTACTGTTCCATCAGGGCCGGTCAAATAATCCTGCTGAGAATGCACCGTCGCCGCTTCAAGAGGAACCCACGTCTCCGCAGTGTCGTCATAATAGGTTACAGTGGCTATGAACTCCTGATTTACAAAAATACTCTGTACATTCAAGGATATCCTTAGTGGGAGTTCGCTCCAGGTGCTGCTTGTGTAGAATAGAATTTCCAGATGAGGAGGAGCTGGAGGAGTTGTTTCATTCAATACGAAGTCTGCCATTCCCACTTGAGCGTATTCATAGCCCACCCTGTACAGCCACCAAGGGCCAATATCCCAATCGCCCTCGCCATCTACTGACGTAACGGCCAGCCCCCACCCGAAATCCCTCACCACATACGGAAAACCACCGGCCAGTGAAGCCCTGTCAAGGGCCCCGAGTACAGTCGGGTCAGCCAGATAGTGCAGACCACCCTGGTCATCTGATACAGCCGAGTCGATAACGGTAACGTCACCGCTCCAGAAAGTCGTATCCTGCCCCTCCACCCTCACATAGACTGAAACCGCTTCCTCCTGCTGCTGAACGCTCACCGGATAAGGCTGACCCAGAAGCGCCGGTATGGCAAAGGAGGTCATCCATGCCACATTCAACGGTGTGGCCACCTGCCAGTTGAATGAACCGTCGGGATTCTGAAATGACAGCAGGTCATCTACAGGGTCGGTGCCATTTCCGGTTCGCCAGCCGGCACCGGTTGGGTCCTGACCGGCTGATACAATAGCAGCGATACCCCAGGAATCCGTGCCGGAATTGGTTGCTCCCCAGGAATCGAAGCCTCCGTTATCCATCTGCATCGACTTCATGTAGGAAAGACCATTCTGGACACCTGTGGATGCCTGTGGCTCACCAGCCGCGATAAGCGCCATTATTGCCGCCGCGGTGTCATCGACATCGCTATCAGCGCCCACCCCCCAGCTCCAACCACCATCGCTGTTCTGATTAGCCTTGATAAAGACCACTGTGTTTGTGACAATCTCCGAGTCCGGATTTTTCCCGGCTGCGATAAGCGCCATCAGTCCCCAGAAGTCGTCGTTTAGCAGACCTGTATCGCCTATCTGCGTACCATCGTAAGCCTCCTCTATCAGGCCCACGAAATCCACACCACCGAAACCGGTCGGCTCCTCTCCTGAGGCTACTACAGCCAGTACCATCCGGGCATAATCAGCCACTGCGGTAGCGGTCCCTGCGTTCGATGCGAGGTAGTCAACTATGGAAGCTCCACCGCCAAAAGCCCAGTTGTGCGGGTCCTCTCCCGCAGCGGCTATAGCAATGGTCGCCCAGCCCGATACCGCGAAATCACTTATGCTACCATCCGCAGCCTGTTGTCCACGTAAATAGTCCAGCGCATTGGCCACCCCGGCATCTGCCGTCTGCAAGGGATACGGCGCATATGCCAGCGCGGCCGGCGCTATCATGGCAAGCAACAGGACCGCGCATACCAGCAACATGCTAACTACAGTGATTGATCTGACTTTATTTGACACTTCTAGCCTCCCTGTTTCATCTCAATTTCTATCCCTATGGCTCATCTATCAAGCCTATCTTGTCAGCCCTCTCGTATTGATAAACAAATCTATATTTATGGATTTATTTACTATATTGTGGATTATACAACGGATTTATAGCACTGTCAATACTAAAATCCGTGTTCTATATAAAAATCGTGGCGCTTCCCACGGCAGAAGTAGATAAAGAAATCAGCGTGGGGGACTTACTCTTACCCACACGCCGATTTGAGGTTCAACAGGATTTGGCTCCGCTAAATGCCTGAATGCACGCTAAGTCTTTCGCCCATCCAGTATCTCATACTCGATGCCTTTCTCCTCCAGCATCCTCAGCAAAGCCGAGGTGTCATCATCCACACATACCACCGTCGGCGATATGCCGCTTCGCGCTGCCTCGACAGTCGCCTCCCTCACGCCGTACAGAGAAGTAGGTTCGACGCCTATCTTTCTAAGCGCAACCAGAGCCTCTATACCTATAGCACCAACCATCTGTTTGCCCTTGATAACCTTCTTCAACCTGTTGAAATCAGCCTGACCCGATCCCCCTTTTTGGATACCCGGTACTCTCAGAACAGTTACCCTCCCTATATTAAGCGGCACTATTCCATCGATGTTCGATACGCCCACGTCCTCACCTTTCTTTGCGTCGGAGACAGCTACTCCAACGGCCCCGGTATTAAGCTCACCAGTGGCAAACAGCAGTCCGTCACGCATTAGAAGGCCAACCTTCTGTCCCTCAGATATATCGCAGTCCGCTACCGCAGCAGATACCGATATGCCGGCTATCGCCTTTTGCACAGTATCGGAATAACCCTGCCATTCCCTGAGCCCCATAAGCAACCAGCCTACGCCCTCTCTGGTAACCCTATACTTCGATCTACCCTCTGATACCAGCCAACCGTCTTTCACCAGATCCCTCACATAATCTGAGGCAGCCTGAGGGCTGAGGTTGAGCCTCTCGGCGATGTCCCTCTGCCGTACATCGGGCTGGCTCGCCGCTACTTCCACTAAAATCTGGAACTTCGTGACCAGGTTTATACTTCGCAGTAGCTTTGTCATGTCAAACTCCCATCCAGACTGAATAGTCAGCGATTAGTGTAAGCCATTTAGAATAAAATATAAAGATCATTGCCAAACCAATGCCTATCCTGGTAGATAAGGTAAAAATCTGCTCAGAGAATTCACCGTCCAAATATTGACAATTCCCCTGGTCTAATCTAGTATTCTAGCAGGGCTAAAGTTACCAGCGCACATTATAGCGAGCGTATATTGCCTACGTTGTTTAAAAAGCAAATGACCCCTTTTTTTATCACTGACTTTATTACATCCTCAACCACGCCTTCCATTCCAGGTATTTCCCGGTCACACAGTTACCATTTACTAGAGGTGAACTTTGCCTAGATTCTCGATAATGCCCAGGGAACCGAAGTTCTTCGACCTCTTTGAGAAGAGCGCAGCCAATGTAGCGAAAGCCTCCAGGGAGTTCGCTGATTTCCTGGAAAACTATTCCAATATACCACTCAAAGTAGCTCGAATCACCGAGCTTGAACATGAAGGCGACGCCATCACCCATCAGATTATGGAACAACTGCACCGCACCTTCGTGACACCACTTGACCGGGAGGACATCGCCCTCCTCACTGAGAGGCTGGACGACATGATGGACTTCATCGAGGATGCTGCCATTGCTATGCTTCTCTACCGTATCGAGCAACCGACAACCAGAGCACGCGAGATGGCAGCCGTCCTGGTTGCCATGACCAGTGAACTGGTCGTAGCACTGCCTCGCCTTCGCAACCGCTCGAGAATGAGAGAGATACTTGGGCACTGTGTCGAGATCAACCGCCTGGAGAACGAAGCCGATGCTATACTGCGCCATGCTCTGGCTGAGTTATTCGATGACACACCAATCGCCGATGTCATCAAGTGGCGGGAAATTTACGAGCACCTCGAAACCGCTGTAGATAAGGGAGAAGACGTAGCAAACGTCCTCGAGGGCGTGGTGCTCAAGCATGGATGATTCCCTCTTTCTGCTGGTACTAATAATTATAGCTGCTCTTGGTTTCGGTTTCTCTAACGGCCTGAATGACGCTGCCAATGCCATAGCTACAGTTATCGGCAGCCGCGTTCTATCCCCCCGCAAAGCCATCATCATGGCAGCTGTCTTCAACCTCGCGGGAACCCTCAGCGGTGCGTTACTGGGTGCCTACGTCGCCAAGACAATCGGCAAAGGGATCGTCATGCCCGAAGCCCTTTCCCTTTGCACGATAGTTGCCGGGGTCGTTGCGGCTGTAATCTGGGTACTTGCTGCCACCTACTACGGGATGCCAATGAGTGTATCTCATTCCCTGGTGGCAGGTCTGCTGGGAGCAGGTATAGCCGCAGCGGGTACCAATGCCATCGTCTGGGGCACCTTTAGTAAAGTGCTACTGGCAGTCCTCTTCGCCCCAATCTTAGGCTTTCTCGGCGGTTTCGGCCTCATGGTCATTATCATGTGGTTGTTTCGCCGAAGCGCCCCGGACACGGTAACTAGTATCTTCAGCAAAGTGCAGGTTGTTGCCGCTGCCTTCGTGGCCTACGCTCATGGCAAGAACGATGGTCAGATGCCGATAGGCATCATCGCACTGGGATTGATGATCTATTACGGCAAAGACCAGTTTGACATTCCACTTTGGGTGATATTTGCTTCCGCGGCATCCGTCGCCCTGGGCATTGCTTTAGGCGGCTGGCGGGTGATTCGAACTGTGGGCACAAAAATTACCACCCTCCGTCCTGTTCATGGCTCCGCGGCGGAGACTGCAGCAGCGGCAGTAATTGAAGCCGCGTCCAACCTTGGTATACCCGTAAGCACTACCCAATGCATAAGCGGTTCAGTAATGGGAGTTGGCGCCACTAAACGCCTCTCGGCGGTAAGATGGGGGGTAGCCCGTAACATTATGGCAACCTGGGTAATAACCTTCCCTATATGCATAGGCCTGGGCTGGCTCCTGGAAAAAGCCTTAGGGCTCTTAGTCTAGAATCGAGGATACCGGGTGAGGTCTTTTTAAAGCTTCACCATCTTAACAGTGTATATATCAGGGATAGCCAGAAGCTGCTGTCGCACCTCTTCGTTGACTTCCCTATCCAGAGCAAGCACCATCAGCGCCCGGCCCCGGGGTTCGAGCCTTCCTACCTGCATAGAGCTAATATTGATATCAGCATTACCCGATACTGTGCCAAACGCACCAATGAGGCCGGGACGGTCGAGGTGGTCGCTAAACAGCCAGTAACCGCCTGTAGGCACAATATCGATCCAGTAGTTATCGACGCGTACGATATGTGTCCCCCCTCTCATCAGCGTGCCCGCCACCGCTGTCGTGCCCGCGTCAGTGGTAACCTCAACAGAGATTAGATTGGGGTAGTTCTCACACGTAGTCGCTTTCTGCTCGACGACCTTCAGCCCCCGTTTCTGGGCAATAACACCGGCGTTAACCAGGTTGACACGCTCTTCAGTGACCGACTCCAGGAGACCACCCAACACCGCCGCCTTGAGAGCGGCGGTGTCGTATTCGGCAATTTCGCCCTCACACTTAATCACAATGCTATTCGTATGCCCGTCTGCAAGCTGAGCACACAATCTCCCTACATCGGAGGCTACAGGTAAAAAAGGAGCCAATATAGAGGCTGTTTCCGGAGGCATCAAGGGAACGTTGACCGCGTTGCGCGCAGGACGCCCTTTGAGCACAGCCAGAATCTGCTCCGCAACATCTATCGCCACAGTCGTCTGTGCTTCAGAGGTCGAAGCTCCCAGGTGAGGGGTCGCTATTACCTTATCACTTTTGAGCAAGATATTATCGCAAGCCGGTTCCTCCGTAAAAACGTCCAATGCAGCACCGGCCACCCTTCCCTCCTCGATAGCCTGATATAGTGCCTCTTCGTCGATTATCCCACCCCTGGCAGTATTGACGAACATCACCGTGGGCTTGACCAGAGCCAACTCTTTGCTTCCGACAATCCCTCTCGTCGTATCGGTTAGCGGGACGTGAATCGTGATGAAGTCGGACCGCTTCAGAAGTTCGTCGCGGGAAACAAGCTCAACACCCAGTTGCTCGGCACGATCACTGGAAACGAATGGATCGTACGCGATGAGCTTCATCTCAAGCCCCTTGACCATCCTTGCAACCTCGTTACCAACACGACCCAGCCCGATGATACCCAGAGTCTTATTGCGTAACTCGGTGCCGATGAACTCTTTTCTCGTCCACTCGCCCGATTTCATCCTATAACAAGCTTGGGGAACACGGCGGGCCATCGCCAGTAATAGCGTAATAGTATGTTCGGCAGTTGCTATGACGTTTCCCTCCGGAGCGTTGACCACCACGATCCCCTGCCTGGTCGCCGCATCAAGATCAATATTGTCCACACCCACTCCGGCACGACCGATTGCCTGAAGATTACGCCCTGCGTTGATAATCTCGGCTGTTACTCTAGTGTCACTACGAACTACAAGAGCGTCATAATCACAGATAACGTGTGCCAATTCATCGGGCTTTAGCCCCACCTTGACATCCACCGTCGCTTCAGACCTCAGGAACTCTATCCCCTCTTCAGCAATGCGGTCCGCGACCAGGATTCTAAACTCCATATTGTAAACCTCAGATTAGGAACTAGGCGGGGACACTGTAACCCAGCTTAGGCAAAGCCAGACGCAACTGCGTAATTACATCATCGACATCGTTTTCAGATACGAAGCCTAGATGTCCGACGCGGAATATTTTGCCCGCCAAGCTAGCCTGCCCCCCGGCGAGAGTAATGCCGTGCTCTTCCTTAACAGTCTGCACCAGCTTCTTAGAGTCAATCCCTTCAGGTGATTTCACAGCGGTGACAGTATTTGACGCACAGCTTTCATCGGCGAACAGCGACAGTCCCATCGACTTGACACCATCCCTGGTACGCTGCCCCAAACGCGCATGTCTGGCGAAGATATTTTGCAGTCCCTCTTTTTCCAGCATCGCCAGTGCGACCTCAAGAGCGTAGAAAATCGAAACCGCCGGGGTCCAGGGGGTTTGATCTTTCTCCAGGTATTCCTTAGCCGCAGTGAAATCCCAGTAAAAGCGCGGCATCTTCGCTTCAGCATGTGCCTTCCAGGCACGCTCGTTAACGCTGACGAACGCCAGACCGGGAGGCACCATCCAGCCTTTCTGTGAGCCGGTGGCTACCACATCACATCCCCAGGCATCGACCTGCAAATCAATGCAGCCGAGACTGCTGATGGCGTCCACTATCAATAGCTTATCGAACTTTCTCACCACGGCTCCGATGGCCTCCAGGTCGCTGGTTACACCCGTGGAGGTCTCGTTGTGAGTGACCAGCACAGCCTTAATCTTTGGATCGGCATCGAGAGCCTGCTTCGCAGCGTCAGGGTCAATGGCCTGTCCCCAATCGAACTTCACCCGGGTAACCTCTGCTCCGAAACGCTCGGCGATGTTTGCAAACCTATCGCCGAAAACGCCGTTGGATAGTGACAGCACCTTGTCCCCGGGAGACAGGGTATTGACAATAGACGCCTCCATAGCCCCAGTGCCTGAGCAGGTGAGTATATACACATCGCCATTCGTTTGAAAGGCTTGCTTAAGCTTCGACGTTATCTGCTGGATCAGCTCCGCAAACTCTTTCCCACGATGGTTGATCATCTGTTTACTCATCGCTTGAAGAACATCCTCCGGACATGGGGTAGGCCCTGGAATACGCAGACTCACAGACTTCCTCCTCACAAAACTGTTTTAAATATAACCTAAGCGGTGAAAGCGGTCAAGCAAGCAACGTTGCATGGAGCCATCCCTTCTGCTAGAATCTACACCAAGTGGAGTTTATAATGATCAACTCCCCGGTCCTTGTACTGAACCAGAACTACGAGCCGCTCAATGTCTGCCGGGCGCGGCGGGCGGTCGTCATGCTCTGGAGAGGCAAGGCCGAAGTACTGGAGAATAACTCGGATGTTATTCACAGCACTACCACGGCGATACGCGTGCCCTCGGTAATCCGCCTTGCTTACTTCATCAAGCGCCCGCGCATGCAGCGGAGATTGAGCCGACGAGAGATTTTCATCCGGGACAATCACACCTGTCAATACTGCGGGCGCGAGACCAGGGAACTCACCATAGACCACGTTATCCCGCGCTTCCTCGGAGGTGGACATGCCTGGGATAATCTGGTAAGCGCATGCAAGGCCTGTAACCAGCGCAAGGCGGGGCGTCCGCCTGAAAAAGCAGGGATGAAACTCATGCACAAGCCGACCGCACCGCCCTCCGGCCCCTACTATCTGATGTATCAATGCCCCGAAGCCCATCCGGAATGGCAAAAATACATCGAAAACTGGTAGCTATTGTTAATTTTAAAACCCTGCCGAGCTTGACAACACCCCTCAGCTTGATATAATTATTAATGCCTATCGACCCTCCGGGGCGGTAAGGGATACCTGTTCTTTTATAAACCAGTCGCTTGGATCGGGCACGACCGAGACGGCAAAAAATCGAACATCGAGTTTGTTGCTGATTAAGCCTTCTTGGGTATGCCCGGGAAGGCTTTTTTAGTTGATAGAGATGAGCAACGGCAACACCAACGGCCCTAAGACAAAGGTCGGCTTCATCGGGGCAGGGATAGTGGGCACCGCTCTCGCGGTGAGGCTGAGTCAAAAGGGCTATCCGGTGATAGCGGTTGCCAGCCGCAGTAAATCATCTGCCGACAGGCTGGCGGAAAACGTACCCAACTGCACTCCATACGATACGAAACAGGCAGCCGCCGACGTCTCCGATATCGTCTTCATCACTACACCGGATGACGCCATTCCCCAGGTTGCCGCCGAGCTCAAGTGGCATCCGGGACAAAGCGTAGTCCATTGCAGTGGCGCTGATTCCGTGGGTTCCCTGGAACCGGCAAGGCTGGCCGGCGCACAGGTCGGCGGCTTTCACCCCTTGCAGACCTTCGCCAGCGTCGCCCATGCCATAGAGAATATCCCCGGCTCCACTTTCGCCATTGAGACCGAAGGTGAGCTGCTGGAAACATTGAAACAAATGGCTGCAGACCTGGAAGGGAACTGGGTCAAGCTGGGTGCAGAAGACAAGGTGCTCTACCACACCGCGGCGGTTATAGCCTGCAACTACCTGGTAACGCTGGTGAAAACGGCTACCGATCTCTGGAAGGTCTTCGGCGTATCCACCCCCGAAGCCACCCGCGCTCTGATGCCGCTTCTGCGCGGCACCCTGAACAATATCGAAAATGTCGGACTGCCCAACTGCCTCACAGGCCCCATAGCCCGCGGGGACCTGGGGACCATAACGAAGCACCTCTCAGCCCTGGAGAAATCGGCCCCCGCCCTGCTATCCACCTACCGCGAGCTCGGGATGCAAACGGTCCCCATAGCACTGGACAAGGGTAAAATCGATGCCGAAAGAGCCGAGGAGTCGAGAAAGCTACTGAGCAGGACAGATGGGACGAAGGAGGGATAAGTCGAACGGGAAAACCGCGCACCCTTCACAATCCATATTTGCTTTGTTTACCGAGCCCGGATAGAGCCCGTTAAAAGAGAGCTGCAACCGATAAAGAATCATGTAAAGGGGAAGTCATGAGAACGATGCTTAAAGGCAAGATACACCGCGCTACTGTCACCGAGGCCAACATCCAGTACGAAGGAAGCATCACTATCGACAAGGACCTCATGGAAGCCGCAGACATTCTGCCCTTCGAGCAGGTCCACGTCCTGGATATTGACAACGGCTCTCGCCTCGAGACCTATGTCATAGAGGGGGAGCGCGGCTCCGGCGTGATCTGTATCAACGGCGCCGCCGCCAGGCTGGTCTCAGCGGGAGACAAGGTCATCATCATCTCCTACCAGACTGTTTCCGAAGCCGATGCGGTCAACCTGATCCCCAAGATGGTCTACGTTGACTCACGGAACGCCATTGTGGAGAAACGTCAGGAAATTTACTCGGCGTCGTAATCAACAGCGTCCCAATTCCTGTCAGGACGGAGAAGCCGTTGCCACAATAGTGACAGCGCTGCTTGATTTCAGCAATAATCAGGGGAGGTAGACGATGAGGGTCAGCATTACTCAAATAAGAGAGATGAAGCAGAAGGGCGAGAGAATCGCCATGCTTACCGCCTATGACTATGCCACCGCCAAGCTCATTGACGAGGCGGGAATACCGCTGATACTGGTCGGGGACAGCCTGGGGATGGTGATTCTGGGCTATGAATCTACCATCCCGGTGACCATGGACGAGATGATCCATCACACCAAGGCGGTGGTACGGGGGGCCACTAACGCTCTGGTAGTCGGCGACATGCCCTTCATGACCTACCAGGTCTCTTTCGACGACGCACTGCGCAACGCCGCCAGGTTCATCCAGGAAGGAGGAGCTCAGGCGGTCAAGCTCGAAGGCGGCGAGAATATGGCGGAAACCGTGAAACGAATCGTCTCCTGCGGTATCCCTGTGATGGGACATATCGGCCTCACCCCCCAATCGATAAACCAGCTCGGGGGATTCAAGGTAATGGGCAAAACCCCGGAAGCTGCGACCCGCCTGGTCAACGACGCCAGAGCCCTGGACGATGCCGGCGTCTTTGCCATCGTACTTGAGTGTGTGCCCGAGCCGCTGTCAAGGCTCATTACCGGGAAGGTCAATGTGCCTACCATCGGCATTGGCGCCGGTAAATACTGCGACGGCCAGGTGCAGGTAATCAGCGACCTTCTGGGGCTCTATACCGACTTCGTTCCCAAACATGCCAAGCAATACGTTAAATTGTTCGACAGCATCAAGAAAGCCACTACTGACTATATATCCGAGGTGCAAACAGGAACCTTCCCCACCGAAAAGCAGAGCTATGCCATGGACGAGAGCGTCATAGCTGAGATTGAGAAGTCCACGTAAAAGCATAAGACCGGCCTATGAAGGTACTTTACGAAATTGCGGAAATAAGAAAATGGCGGCGCAAGGCCAGCGGTTCCGTGGGCTTCGTGCCTACAATGGGATACCTGCACGAGGGACACATTGAACTGGTGCGCCGGGCGCGGGCCGAGAATAAGCACGTCGTTGTCAGCATCTTCGTAAACCCCACCCAGTTCGGCCCCCAGGATGATTACGCCACCTATCCCAGAGACCCCGAGCGAGACCAGTCCCTGCTCAAAGAAGAGAAGGTGGACGCAATCTTCCTGCCTGACGCCGATGAGATCTATCCTCCCCAATGCAGCACATGGGTCGATATGGACAAGGTCACCGGGCAGCTGGAGGGAGCTTTCCGCCCGGGTCACTTCCGCGGCGTGGCAACAGTAGTGGCCAAGCTGTTCAACATCGTTGAACCCACCAGGGCCTACTTCGGCCAGAAAGACGCCCAGCAACTGGTCGTAATTAAGAAAATGGTCTCAGACCTCAACATGAATATCGCGGTCGTCGAGGTGCCCACCGTAAGAGAGATGGACGGGCTGGCCATGAGCAGCCGCAACGTCCACCTCGACCCGGATGAGAGAGACTCGGCGGTGGTGCTCTACAAAGCGTTGATTACAGCCCTGAGTCTCTGGGAGAAGGGCGAGAGAAAAGCCGAACCAATCCGCAGGGAGATGACCGCGCTTATCCGGAGCGAGCCCAGGGCCACCATCGACTATGTAAGCGTTGCCGATGCCGAAACGCTTGAGGAGCTTGAGGAAATCGACCGCACCGCGCTGGTCTCCTTGGCGGTTAGAATAGGCAAGACCAGGCTTATTGACAATATAACGCTGTCAAGAAAACGAAGCCCGTTCACAGACAACGCAGTGAAATAATAGACTCCGGTCCCTATGGCCCGGATCGTATTGAGGGGGTGGTGGAGATTTGTCTCCCCCATCCCCTTTGTGGTAAACTGCTGATTTGGAAGGAGCCTCCCCCTTGAAAATCCTCCTCACCAACGACGACGGCATCGCCGCCCCCGGCCTTTGGGCGCTTGCCAGGGAACTCCGGAGTATAGCCGAAGTGGTAGTGGTCGCCCCCGACCGTGAGCAGAGCGGCGTTGGGACCTCGGTCACGCTGCACCAGCCGCTGCGGTTGAGGTCGGTGAAACCCCTCGTTGACGGGATTGAGACCTATGTCGTAGAGGGCACCCCCGCCGACAGCGTTATCATCGCCCTCAAGATGCTGCTTAAGGATAAAATAGACCTCGTTATCGCCGGTATCAACGAAGGTTCAAACCTGGGCACCGATGTCCTCATCTCGGGAACAGTGGGAGCCGCCTTCCAGGCTTACTTCCACGGGCTGCCTACCATCGCCGTCTCAGTGGCCTCCTTCGAAGATCTGCACTTCGAGGTCGCCAGCAGGATCTGCGCTATCATCGCCCGGCAGCTTGCCACCGGCAGGCTGCCCCGGAAATTCTTGCTCAACATCAACCTGCCCAACCTGCCCCTGGAACAGCTCACGGGCATAGAGATAACCGAGCTCGGCGAACGCAGCCACACCGACGCCGTCAAGAGAGGGGGCATCAAGGCAGGCCACGACGGCAAGAGAAGTTACTACTGGATAGAGCACAGCGAGCCCCAGGGCAAGGAGGAAAAGGGTACAGACGTTTGGGCGCTGAGGGAAAAGAAGATATCCATCACGCCCCTGCACAACGACCTGACCAGCCATGAGGACCTGGAGTCAATGCAGTGGGTGCGAGCCCTGCTGTCACGGGAGCTGCCGTCGAGTGGGCCGGGCGTATTGCGTCAAATAAAACTGTTACCGAACTGGGGTCGTTGCCTCAAATACA
>CAYVQT010000036.1:0-33980 GCA_964453665.1 uncultured Dehalococcoidia bacterium
TGCTGCATCCATTGGCATCCGTTATCTTTACCGTGTAGTTTCCGCTCGCTTCAGCATCCAGCGTCTGCTCCGTACCGATTACACCCCCTCCATCAAGTCGCCACTCATATTTGTATCCGGTACCGGCACTCGCCGTCAGCGTTACGTTCCCTCCCTCGCATTCCGTACAATTATCAGGATCACACGTTATCTCGCACGGAGGCGGGGGACTTATCGTCACTACCTCCCAGCATTCACTGCTGCATCCATTGGCATCCGTTATCTTTACCGTGTAGTTTCCGCTCGCTTCAGCGTCCAGCGTCCGCTCCGTTCCTATTACACTCCCGCCATCCAGCCGCCATTCATATTTGTACCCGGTTCCCGCACTCGCCGTCAGCGTTACGTTACCACCTTCGCATTCCGCACAGTCTCCAGGATCACACGTTATCTCGCACGCAGGTGGAGGATCTATCGTCACTATCTCCCAGCATTCGCTGCTGCATCCATTGGCATCCGTTATCTTTACTGTGTAGTTCCCGCTCGCTTCAGCGTCCAGCGTCCGCTCCGTTCCGATTACACTCCCGCCATCCAGCCGCCACTCATATGTGTACCCGGTTCCCGCACTCGCCGTCAGCGTTACGTTACCACCTTCGCATTCCGCACAGTCTCCAGGATCACACGTTATCTCGCACGCAGGTGGAGGATCTATCGTCACTATCTCCCAGCATTCGCTGCTGCATCCATTGGCATCCGTTATCTTTACTGTGTAGTTCCCGCTCGCTTCAGCGTCCAGCGTCCGCTCCGTTCCGATTACACTCCCGCCATCCAGCCGCCACTCATATGTGTACCCGGTTCCCGCACTCGCCGTCAGCGTTACGTTACCACCTTCGCATTCCGCACAGTCTCCAGGATCACACGTTATCTCGCACGCAGGTGGAGGATCTATCGTCACTATCTCCCAGCATTCGCTGCTGCATCCATTGGCATCCGTTATCTTTACTGTGTAGTTCCCGCTCGCTTCAGCGTCCAGCGTCCGCTCCGTTCCGATTACACTCCCGCCATCCAGCCGCCACTCATATGTGTACCCGGTTCCCGCACTCGCCGTCAGCGTTACGTTACCACCTTCGCATTCCGCACAGTCTCCAGGATCACACGTTATCTCGCACGGAGGATCGCAATCTATATCCACTACAGGGATGGGAAATGGCTTCTCGTGGGAAACCCCATTAGAGTCCTCATAATTCATTACAGCCAAGTCATTCACCGGAACATCGATACCCGGATCACAGCAGGTCTCATTACCCGTGACCTCGTAGATCAATGTCCTGGTCTCATTGCCCAGATCGCCGATATTCCAGGTAATAGTGTGAGTACCGGCGTTATAGGTAGCGTCTTCACCCGTGGTTATGATATTGACATTGTAGAAGCAATCGGAGATCTCATCCGTTACCACTACATCTGTGAACGCAGGATTGAGAGCGCCGGCGATCTCGTTATATATCTCCTCGAGGTCGCTATGTGTGGATGTCGAGTAGAAATAGCCGGGCCCCGAGGCCACAGCCTGCAACGTATCGTTGCCAAGCTGCATTACATCCGCTATTGTACAACCCGAGTCTTGACCACTCACATTATTGAGGAAGATGCTGTACACCGTGTAGTCCAATGCCTTTGCAATGCCCGCATAGTCTATAGCGTCCTGCGTGCAGCAGGTCGGACTGCATGGATATGTACCACAGCCCGTGCAATAATCGTGTGCCCTGTTGGCAACGCCATCCGAAAGGACGATAAGCACTTTCGCTGTGCCTGCCCGGCCATTTGTGTTAAGCTCCTGTGTCGCATCATGAATACCATCGGCGATATTTGTATAGATACCCAACGAGAGGCCGTCGATAGTAGTTTTTACAAGACTATGATTGAGCGTTAAACCCAGATCAAGATTCGCGCTGGTATGATAGCTCACCAGCCCGACCTGGTCATCGGCCCCAAGCTGGTCGATGAAATATTTAGCCGCCTCCTTCACAGAGGTAAACGGCTGCGTACCCCACACGCCGCCAGCAGTTTCGCAAGCACCCTGGGTGCCGTAGCCCTCCAACGTACATCCGATGCCGCCGTCACCCATCGAGCCGGAGCGGTCGATGACCAGCATCACGTCAATCGGGTTCGGGGAATCTTCACCGGTAGCGGTCAGGGTAACCCTGTACTCGCGGCATCCCACAATAGGCTCTGCCGTCTTGTCAATCACAGGCTCAACTACTTCAACGCAGCTCGGGCCAGCGGTCAGGTAGAGGCACACAACTGGCCCCGCTTTGATACCGATTGTTATCTCGCCCTGGGAGTAGTTCTCACCAAGCGTGAAATAATACTTTTTACATTCATCCCCGGTAAAACCGTACTCAAACTTGATGCCGCTTATTCCTGTCTGGGGGTCAGGGCCCACAAGCTCCCAGCACGGCTGTGCCCCGCATTGAACCCAGGGATCAAGGTCACCGAAAGTTTCCCACGTGCCGGCCTCGATTATTTCGGCATCACATTCATACTCGATACTAATATGGCTGATCGCGGGAGAGCCCACAGAGCATATCTCATAGTACCATGTAGACTGCCCCGCACCGTAATCCTGCTCGACGCCCCTGAAGTAAACCAGGTGCTCGCACTTTACGAGCTTGGCGCAGATTGCAGTCTTAAAGTAGCCGTCATTGGTGCCGACTAAGTATACCCATCCGTGTTTAGTCGGTACATAAGGAGGGGCAACAACGCCGTCACCGCCCGCGGGATATACGATGTAGTCCCTCAGCCAGTTCTGGCTTGATGTGTCTATGTCACCGAGGCCCTCGGCGCTGATTATATCGATGCCGGCAGCGATTGCAGCATCGCGCGCTATCTCGGCGACATTCCTTTTCAGGCTCCACCACTCGTCAGCACCTCCGTCGGTGCTGATGTTCACTATCTTGGTAGCGCCTTCGATATCATTGCCGCCGTCTATCTCATCGACCACCATGTCCAGGCCGTAGTGCAGGGGCGTAGCACCGCCCAAGGGGGTTATACCCTGAACCTCTGTTACCACGTCACCCCAGTAAACATCACCGTCGCCCCAGTAATGGTCAGTATCGTCATTCGTTATAACTACGGGGCCGAATTCTACCTGTGCCCCCGGGGAATAGTTTTGGTTACTCTCCGATCCGCCGAACTGGATAACCGTTAGCTGAACAGTCCCGTCGTGAGGCACGCAGTCCCCGTCAGCTATAGCAGCGGCCAGACCGTCTATCTCTGCGTTCCACTCCTGAATGTTAGAGGAGTCCGACACGCTGTTCGAGCCGTCAAGCAGCACCCATAGCTGCATCTCAACAGGCGGCGGCTGAGCGCCGGCCGGCCCCATCACGGACAATGACAGGCCCGCTGCCAGTAATAATGCTAATATTGTTAATACAGCTCTTTTCATTTTCCCTTACCCCCCTACTTTGAGGCTGCTCTTGACGAAGATATTAAAAAAACCAACCTTTACTAATAAGGTCGGTTTCACCACTGGCTTCCCGCCATCCAGGTGACCAGCTAAAGATGGCGGATCATCGCCCCCTCATGTAACCATACGCTGATTGATCTTAATTAGTCATATAGTACTAATATTAAGGTTAAAATCGCATTTTAACCATACCTGAAGATAACACTCATTCAGCGACCGTCGTTCGCTAGATGAATACTAATCAAAACATTAATGCAACTACTATTAAATGTCAACCATCTCAACCTATCACTAAATTATCATTTCCCCCCGAGATTAGTACTTCAGTCACATTACTATATACTCCGCCAATTAGTCCATTTAGGTGATTGTCCAGTGGAGTTACATCCTCTATAGTGGTGACACGATAGCTTTAGAGTAGATGGAGAATGATATGGCAACCAACACTAATCAAATGGGCAGCATGTTAACAGTAAGAGAAGTAAGCCAGCTCCTTCATGTCCACAGCAATACACTGCGTCGCTGGAGCGATCAGGGGATAATAAAGGCATACCGGATCGGCCCGCGCGGCGACCGCAGGTTCAGGGCGGAGGATATAGCTGTCTTGCTCCTGGAAGAGAACAAAGGGATTAGAATTGACGGCAATAAAGAGAACTAATACCCGTATAAAAATCTTTGTAGGTGAACTATGCGAAAGATAATATTAATGATAGTTGACAGTCAGCCGTTTTTCCGTGCCGGTGTACGGCAGGCGCTGTCTCAGGGAAATAACCTTGATATAATGGATATCCTCGAATGTGACCCGGGTGATGATGGCAACGAAGCGATAACACAAATCACAGCTAATTCACCCGACATCGTACTTCTTGACATCGGTTATCCCTTCCTTAACGGGCTCGAGCTGGGCAAGAAGATCGCCCGGAGCTTCCCCGGGACCGGTGTAATCGTGTTAAGCGCCAACCCCGACGAGGATGACGACGAGCTATTCGAGGTCATCAAAATCGGCGCGGTGGCCTATATAAGAAGCAAACACTGTTCACCTTCGGATCTCGCCGATACGATAAAGCGGGCATCCAGTGGCGAATATCCGATAAATGAGTGCGTAAGCAGCAAACCAAAGGTTGCCTGGCGCGTACTGCGGCAATTCCAGGACATGGCGTCCATGGGCAGGACCATCGAGGACATAACCACTCCCCTCACCCCCAAGGAGGTACAGATCCTGACCCATATCGCCGAGGGTAATTCAAACAAGCGCATCGCCAACATCCTGGGTATCAGCGAGCAGACGATTAAGAATCACGTCAGCGCCATACTGCGCAAGCTCAACGCCAACGATAGAGCACACGCAGTCTTTATTGCTATACGCAACGGCCTGATCAGCATCCAGCTCGATCAGAACGGAAATCGCCGCGGGGACGGCATCCCCACAGCACAAATGGTAGAGCGCTAATCCTCAGTCCGGTGTTTTCCTATCCCGGGTAAAGGCGAGAAGCCCTGTGCCAACCGCCAGCGCGCATAGAAACATCCCTTTTTGGCCTTAGTAATCCGTCATACTGACTGCAATCAGCACCACGAGGCATGAAAATGCTGTTTTTAGTGTAAGTTTGGCAGGGGCGTTTCGCGAAACGCCCCTGCTTCTTTTCGAACCGCTCGTGGTGAGCCTCTTTTCAACCCGTTCGTGGTGAGCCTGTCGAACCATGAACGGCCCTTCGACAAGCCTGTCCCGACTTTATCGAGGTGCTCCCTTCGACAAGCTCAGGGCGAACGGGAAGAAAGGCGAAAATAGAAGAAGGGTGAGGCCGGAGCATCTGCTCCGGCAAAGATTGGAGCGGATGCTCCAATCCACCCGGGGAAGGGATGGAAGCTGCTTACCACGATTTTTCAGGGGAGTATCGCGAAACGCCCTTACTCATTAAAAGACCAATACCCCACTATAGACAGAGACAATGAGAATACACATAAACAGGAGGTTGCGTCGGATTGTCCTGAGTATTTGAGAACTGAGGCAACCGGGGAATGCTAGAGGATAGTGTACACGTTGCGCAGGATTTCTCCCGGTGTCGACAGGCCGTCCTTGACTTTTTGCATACCGTCAGTACGCATCGGTATCATGCCGGAGCGAATCGCCTCTTCTTTCAGCTCGCTTGCAGGCGTTCCCTTTACCAACATCTTCCTTATTTCATCGCTTACCGTGAGCAGCTCGAAAACGCCGACCCGCCCCAGAAACCCGCTCCGGGCACAGAAGTTGCAACCTCTTCCAACTAAAAACCTCTCCTTTACCTCGTCCATCTCCTTCTCATAGGCTGCTGATTCAGGCGACGTGACCTCGGCCAGCTGACCACAATAGGTGCATACCCGCCTTATCAGCCGTTGTGACAGGCTGCCGATTACTGCCGAGGCAACCAGAAAAGGTTCCACACCCATATCTATCAAGCGTATTAAAGCACTCACGGCATCATTAGCATGGATTGAGCTCAGAACCAAATGTCCCGTAATAGCTGCCTGAACAGCGGTCGTCGCCGTCTCCGCATCTCGTATCTCGCCGACAAGGATTATATCCGGGTCCAGACGCATGATTGCCCTTAACCCGACGGCGAAAGTTAAATTAGCCTGCCTGTTGACCTGAATCTGGTTAATACCTTTAAAGCTATACTCTATCGGGTCTTCAATGGTCATTATATTGCGTTGCTGGGAATCAAGCTGCTGTAAAGCAGCATAGAGCGTTGTGGTCTTACCTGAGCCCGTAGGTCCGTTCACCAGAATCATTCCAAACGGCGCTGCCAGCAGGTTCTCGAACGGGTGCAGTAACAGGGGACTCATCCCCAGATCAGACAGTCTCATCAACAACATAGACTTATCCAGCACCCTCAGCACCGCCATCTCCCCCTGACTTGCCTCAACCGTAGCAACCCTGAAATCAACCTTCTTCTTGCCTATTTCTGCACTGAACTGCCCGTCCTGGGGACGGCGCCGTTCCGCAATGTTCAGGTTCGCCAGCACCTTAATCCTGGTCATGACAGCACTGTGTACCCCTACCGGCAGGCGAACCGCTTCGTGCAATACACCGTCTATCCTGTAACGCACAAGAACGCAATCTTCCTGAGGCTCGATGTGAATATCGGAGGCGCGGTCCCGCACCGCCTGGCGAAGCATCATATCCACTGCCTGAACGACAGGAGACTGACGAAGCGGGTCCACCTCCATTTCTTCCAGTGACTCCGCCTCCGAACCCTGCTTACCACCACCGAACAGTTTCACCTGTTGCTCAATATGCGTCCTGAGCGAGTAGTTCCTATCAATTGCCTCATCCAGGCCCATTCCAACCGGAACAACCGGCTCTATTCTCTTCCGGGTAAGAGCAGCAATGCTGTTAATTGCACGGAAATCGTCCGGGTCCTTTGTGGCCAGGGTCAGAGTTTCATCGTCGACTGCAATAGGCAGGATATGGAGCTCCCTTGCCATCTGCTCAGGCACCAACGCCGTAGCCTCGGGTTGTATTTCAACGCTGGCGAGGTTCACTATACGTATGCCATACTTTAAACGGACAATGGAGTCCAAAACCTCCGAATCAACAAAGCCTTTCTCTACCAGGACGTTAATCAGGTCCTTCTTGGTATCTGTGGCAATTTCTTCGGCGGCCGCAAGGTCTTCATTGCTTATAAAAGAACCTTTCACCAGTTCCGTGCCCAGGTCTTTGCTTTTTTCTGCGAAATCCCAGCCCTGCATATTTCTACCCCGTTAGACTATTAAACTATTGTCATAGTACCACGGTTTAATTGACCATGTACTATAGTACTATTATACGACTTGAAGGCAAGCTCCGGTAATGTTTATCTCATGTTTCGTCACTTACCTTTTCTCAAGCCCTCCTCCCGATTTTGACTCTCAACTAACAATTTTCGAACTCACTAACGCAGCTTACTATAGCAAGATGCGGGTATTATCACTATATTCTTGTAAAATGCGAGCCAAACTAGACTTTGCCAGAGTAAAAAGTTATAATCGCAAAGCTATGGAGGGGTGTCCGAGCGGTTTAAGGTGGCGGTCTTGAAAACCGCTGTTCCGGGTCACCGGGACCGTGGGTTCGAATCCCACCCCCTCCGCTTTAAAACTCAGGAGTTAACTATTACCGACAAAAGAGTTGATGAATACATAGAGAAACAGAAGTCTCCGCAAAAAGAAATCTGCCGGAAGTTGCGGGGGATTATCCGTGCAACCATCTCAAATGCGAACGAGGAAATGAAATGGGGCGTGCCCGCTTTTGCCGACGGTAAATTCTATATCGTTGCCCTGAAAGACCATGTCAATATGGGATTTTCCATAGAAGGACTGACCAAAGAAGAATTATCTCTTTTTGACGGCGGTGGAAAGACAACGAAGCATATCGCTATCAGTTCATTAGAAGGCCTGGATGAAAATAGAATAATAGAACTGTTGAAGCTGGTGTATGAAAGACGCAAGGAATAATGAATACGCCATAAAACGGAGCGAAGCATCGTAAAGTACTGTTTGATGGGGGAAACATATGAGCAGTCAATTACAGGATACAGAATGTTGCCCCAAGTTCGATCGCGCCCCCTGGGATGGGAAAACATTTGAGTGGAATAATAAGGAATTTATTAAAGACAAAGTATTCACTCTCTTCTATATGCCTGTAAAATTCGGGGCGTTAATGAAACGACTGGACGAGAAGGTGCGCAAGGCGGAAGCAACGATAATAGACGGGCTTTGTTTATCAGATCACACATCAAAATGGAACATGGACGTTTATCTGGCAGTAGATAAAGAAATTCCAGACTCGCAGAATGTCCAAATCTCCGGGAAATTCCTGAGCAAAGTCTACGAGGGCCCTTTTAAAAATACGGGTAAGTGGTGCAAGGACTTCGAGAATTACACTAACAGCGAAGGCCTGGAAATTCAAAAATGGTATATGTGGTATACCACCTGCCCCAAATGCGCTAAAAAGTATGGTAAAAATTACGTAGTTATTTTAGCGAAGGTATCTTAAAAAGTATTTACCGCCAGGCTCTGGTTGAATCACACTGAGAAAATCTTAATATCCAAACTTGAAATCCTAAATAAATTCAGGATGTATAAATCACTTAATCCTGGAACATCTGATTATTATTCATGGCTCAGAGATTAAAATTTATAATTTCTTAATATCGATCGATTAAAATTATCCATGCGTTACTGCAAAACAATCGGAACTGATATATGAAGCTCTTCGGTTCATCGGGAATAAGGAAAGTAGTAGACAGGGAGTTCCTCCAGCTGATGTTCGATATCGGACTGGCTGTAGGCAACTCATATAATTCAGCGATCCTGGGCTGTGACACACGCACATCGAGCGACGCCGTTAGATACTCCTTTCTCTCCGGCCTCCTCTCCGCCGGTGCCGAAGCATCTAGCGCTGGGGTAATCCCTACGCCAACCCTCGCCTACGCCACAAGGCATTTTGAAGCCGGAGCAATGGTCACAGCCTCCCATAACCCGCCACAGTATAACGGCATCAAGCTGATTAACCCCGATGGATCTGCCTTCGACGCGGCCCAAAGGGAGCAGGTGGAGCAAATGATATCAAATAAAGCCTCAACAACCGCGCGCTGGGAGGAAATCAAGAATTGCGCAGATTATCCGGAAGCCATCGAGCAGCACGTCGAGCGCATCCTGGCAGACTTTCCTGCAAGGCTTGAGCTCAGGGTTGTGGTAGACTGTGTCTGCGGTGCGGCATCTGCAGTCACCTCTTACTTGCTGACCAGGCTTGGCTGCAATGTGATACCCTTGAACTGCCAGCCAGGCGGCCATTTCCCCCGTGAGATCGAACCTACCGCTGAAAACCTTGGAGAACTGGCAGCAACCGTCAAGTCCGAAGGGGCCGGTCTGGGAATAGCGCACGACGGTGATGGTGACAGGATAGCAGTTATAGACGAGAATGGTAGATTCGTCGCCCAGGACAAGTTGATGGCCCTTTTCGCCCGTGAACTCGGCGCCAGGAAAGTTATCACAACGGTAGACGCTTCCATGTTGATAGACGAGCTTGGCTTTGATGTCGTTAGAACAAGGGTAGGGGACGCCTTTGTCTCCGATGAACTCCGGCACTGTGCCCGGAAAAATGTCGAAGGCGAATTCGGCGGGGAATCATCAGGCTGCTTCATATTCCCGCGAATCTCCCTCTGCCCCGATGCCATATATGCGGCCGCCACAATTGCTCACATCGCCAGTGAAAACAGAATATCATCGCTGATCGACCAAATACCATCCTATCCCATCCTCCGGGGTGCAATCCCCGGAGACAATGCGATAATGAATGAGGCGGAGAACAGTCTTGAAAAGCAGTTGGAATCGGGAGGAAGACTGGAAACAACCGATGGACTCAGACTCGCATTCAATGACGGCTGGCTTCTGATAAGGCCGTCAGGCACCGAGCCTAAAATCAGGATAACCGCGGAGGCAACAAGCGAACAAAGAGTCAAAGAGTTGTACGACCTCGGCATCAAGACTGTCGAAGAGTGCCTCATCAGGCGGGAAAGGGCAAAGACATGAAGGCAGTTATACTCGCAGCAGGTGAAGGCAAGAGAATGCGTCCGCTGACTCGCACCAGACCCAAGGTAATGCTGCCTATAGCCAACAAACCAATCGTGGAACATCTGCTTATCGAGATAAAGAAAGCGGGCATAACGGATTTTATCTTCATAGTTGGCCACCGCGGGGAAACCATCAGGGAGCACTTCGGCAGCGGTGATAAATGGGGTATAAATATTGAATACGTTACCCAGATGAAGCAGCTCGGCACAGCACATGCTCTGAAGCTGGTAGAAAGATTCGTCGACGACAAATTCATCCTGGCAAATGGGGATGTCCTGGTTAAAGTACAGGATATCAAGAAGGCGCTTGCAAAAAATACCATCACTCTAAGTCTGATAGAGGCACAGGACACCAGAGACCTGGGGGTAGTGGAGACAGAGGGTGATAAAATAAAAGGGATTTACGAAAAAGTGGCAAACCCCCCATCAAATCTAGCGAATACAGGTATATACCTGTTGACTGACGAGATATTCCCGGCGATAGACAGGACCAGAGAATCCCCGAGAGGAGAATATGAGCTGACCGCTTCCCTGCAAATATTGCTCAGTGAAGGCCGGGTACTATCGTGGGTTAAAATTGATCACTGGCTAGACGTGAGCTATCCCTGGGACCTGCTAACGGCGAATGAAGCACTAATGGAGGGCATGAATCCGGAAAACCTCGGAATCGTCGAGGACAACGTGGTTATAAAAGGGCATGTCTCAATAGGAAAGGATACTGTAGTGCGATCACACTCCTACATCACGGGGCCGGTGGTAATCGGCGAGAACTGTGAGATAGGCCCCAATTGCCATATTCGCCCGAGTACTGCAATCGCCGACAACTGCCATATCGGCAGTGCCGTGGAGATTAAGAACTCAATCATTATGCAGAACAGCAAAATACCTCATCACAACTATATTGGAGACAGTGTTATAGGGGAGGACTGTAACCTCGGGGCTGGCACCAAGATTGCAAACCTGAGGTTGGATAAAAAAGACATCACTGCCGATAATGTCGACACCAGGAGGCGCAAATTAGGCGCTATCATAGGAGACGGTGTTCAAACAGGCATCAATGCCAATATCAATGTGGGCAGCCTAATAGGAGACCATTCTTTCATTGGTCCTGGCGCTACAGTCAGTGGTGTGATATTGTCCAATTCCATGATATTCTGACGGTGTACAGGAGTTACATACTGGTAATAAGTCCATATGTAGATGGAAGAACCCTCGAGACGCAGGGTCTTTAATCTAATGCCATTGCTCTTACGCTGGCAGCTATGGAGGGTACGAAAGTGGAAAGAATAGAACAGGCTGTCATTCTCGCGGCCGGAGAGGGACAGAGGCTTAGGCCGTTTACCGCTTTAAAACCAAAGGTCATGATCGCAATTGCCAACAAGCCCATATTGCGCTATGTGGTTGAGGCGGTGGCCAGAAACGGAATTCGCAAGATTGTAATTGTAGTCGGCTATCGCAAAGACCAGGTAATAGACTACTTTGGCGCCGGAGAGCACTTCGATGTCAATATCGTCTATATAGAGCAGAAGCAGCAGCTGGGCACCGCTCACGCCCTGAAACAGGTCAGGGAAAGTATAAACGGCAGGTTTCTGACGCTTTCGGGTGATAACATAATCGAGCCCGACACCATATCCAAACTGATACAGGCGGAAACAACTTCCATCCTGGTGAGAGAGCAGGAGAATATCTCTAAATACGGCGTGATCGAGACAGAGAACGAACTGGTTACAAATATCGTGGAAAAACCGAAGGAAGCACTCAGTCACCTGGTCAACACCGGTATCTACGCGTTTAACGATGACATCTTTGATTTTATCGAGCAGGAGACTGACCTGACGTCTGTCATACTGAACATGATTACGCAGGGCCGCGAAGTAAAGACATTCGGGGCAACAGGGCCCTGGCTCGACGTGGTCTACCCGTGGGACATGCTGCATCTTAACGATTCGGCCCTGACCAGTCTGATCCCCGCAACCGGAGGCATAATCGAAAGCGGTGTTTCGGTGAAGGGGCTCGTTTCAATAGGTAAGGGCACAACCATAAGGTCAAACTCCTATATAATCGGGCCTGTAGTTATCGGAGAGAACTGCGAGATAGGCCCAAGCTCGTGTATTCTACCGTCCACGAGCATAGGCGATAACGTCTGTATTTCTCCTTTCACCATTATAGAGAACAGTATAATTGCCGATGGGGCGGAGATCGGGCCAAGCTCCCACGTTTTAGACTCGATAATAGACAGGGGCTGTCAAATAGTGGGCCACTTTGTTACCCAGAGCGGTGAAACGGAGATTAAAGTTGATGACGAGCACAATCTCGTGCACATCGGCGCGATGCTGGGAGAACATTGCTCTATCGGTGATTGTGTAATAACTGCCCCCGGGACAATCATAGGCAATCACTGCCGTGTGAAAGCCCTTAAGGTGCTGGATGAAAGTATCCCCGATGAGAGCCTGGTAGTGTAATCATGTGCGGTATAGTTGGCTATGTGGGTGAAAGGGAAGCCCAGCCTGTACTGATCAATTGCCTGAAAAGGCTGGAGTACCGCGGGTATGACTCCTGCGGGATCGCGTTGCTCGGCGGCCACACTGAAGTCTACAAGGACGCGGTAAGGATCGAAGAACTGGGGAAAAGCCTGCACCCAAACAGCAGCCAGACCGGAATCGGACACACCAGATGGGCTACTCACGGTAAGCCGTCTGAAGTGAATGCCCACCCGCATACAGACTGCAGTGGTAAAATCGCCGTCGTTCACAATGGGGTGATTGAAAACTACCTCTACCTTAAAGAACAATTGACCGGTGAAGGCCACGTTTTTCGCTCGGAGACAGACACCGAGGTCATACCCCACCTGATCGAGAAATATTACCAGGGAAACCTGGAACAGGCGGTAACGCGGGCACTGGCTGATGTAGCAGGGGCATATGCCTTTATCGCCATTCATTCCGATTGTAAAGAACTGGTTGCCGCCAGAAAAGAAAGCCCTTTGATAATCGGTATCGGCGATAAAGAGTATCTGGTCGCCTCCGATGCGCCCGCGGTATTGGACTACACCGATAGAGTGGTATACCTGGAAGACGGGGATATGGCCGTTATCACCAGGAGCGACATTAAATTTACCAGTAACGGTGAACAGGTTACGAGGAACGTGGACAGGGTTCCATGGACCATAGAGGAGGCCCAGAAGGCGGGCTATGATCACTTCATGATAAAGGAAATCCATGAACAGCCCCGCGTGATCCGAAATACCTACGCCGGATACGTCTCCACAGTAGAGACAGAGATAGACCTTGAGATCAATAAAGATATTGACTTCGATAACATCCTTATCCTGGCCTGCGGCACTTCTTACCATGCCGCTCTAGTAGGGAAGCACGTAATACAAAGTCTGACTCGCATACCTGTCAGCGTGGATATAGCCTCCGAGTTCAACTACTCTGACGCCGTGGTGGGCAGGACGCTGGTCATAGTTATTACTCAATCGGGAGAGACCGCCGATAGCGTAAGGTCACTGAAAAAGGCAAAGGAGCTGAACTGCCATACCCTGGTTATCACCAACGTTGTCGGGAGCAGCGCCACCCGTATCGCAGACGATATACTTTACATAAAAGCAGGCCCTGAGATCAGTGTAGCGGCCACAAAGAGCTTCATCGCTCAGCTAATTATGCTGTACCTGTTCGCTCTCGCCAGAGCTTCAGTAGATATACGTTCCCGGGGGAGCCTGATCGCAGAGCTGAGACAGTTACCGAACAAAGTACACGAGATCCTGGACAGGGAAGAGGAAATCGCTGCGGGCGGGAAGTACCTTGCGGGATATGAGAACGTTTTCTTTGTCGCCAGAGGGATTAATTTCCCCGTAGCTCTTGAAGGCGCTTTAAAGGTGAAAGAGATCTCCTACATCCACGCCGAGGGCTATGCCGCCGGGGAATTGAAGCACGGCCCGTTCGCACTGCTCACGCCGGATACGCTGGTCGTCGCCATCGCCACCAGAGACAATACATATGAGACGCTTTTAGCAAATATAAAAGAGATTAAGGCCAGGGAATCGCCGGTGATCGCCATCGCAGAGGAAGGCGACGATGAAATCGTAAAATATGTAGATTTTGTAATCAGGGTGCCCAGGGTCGATCCGGTATTCTCCCCCGTGGTTAACGCAGTCGCACTGCACTTACTGGCATACTACACAGCAAAAGAGCGGGGCTGTTCTATCGACACGCCGCGAAACCTGGCTAAAAGCGTCACCGTGGAGTAAACCCTCCGCGAGCGGACGCTCACCAGCGAATCATGCGGATTGTGCATGCATCCGGCCACGGGCAGGTTGCCCGACGTCGGGCAACCTGCCCGACCAGCACAGTATAGGCCATGTTAGCGTCAAATTGATGACGATCGGGAGGTCAGTTTGAAAATACTCGTCACCGGGGGAGCGGGATTCATCGGCTCCAACGTGGTAGATGCGTTGATCGATCTCGGTCACGAGGTAGCGGTAGTAGACAATCTCTCCACCGGATTCCGGAAGAATATCAATCCCAAAGCCAGGTTCTACCAGCTCAGCATTCGCGATAACGAGTTATCAGAGGTCTTTGAACGTGAGAAACCCGAGCTTGTGAATCACCACGCGGCCCAGATAGATGTACGGAAGTCAGCGGATGACCCCATCGACGACGCCGAGATTAACATACTGGGCAGCCTGAACCTGCTCACCAACTGCGTCCGGTCCGGCGTTAAAAGGGTAGTATATTCCTCAACGGGGGGCGCGATATACGGCGAAGCGCAATACATTCCCGCCGACGAGAACCACCCGGTCAACCCGATCTCGCAATATGGCGTATCCAAACACACCGTGGAGCATTACCTTTATCTGTACAGCACCCTGTATGAAATCGACTACGTAATATTAAGATATGCCAACGTCTATGGGCCCAGACAAAACCCTTTCGGGGAAGCCGGTGTGGTGGCCATCTTCGCCACACAGATGTTAACCGGGCAACAGCCGACAATCTTCGGCCGGGGCGATAAGACCCGGGACTACGTCCATGTCTCGGACGTGGTAAATGCCAATATGCTGGCTATAGACAGGGGCAAAAACGTCATAGTAAACATCGGGACAGAGATCGAGACCTCCGACCAGGAGATATTCGACACCCTTGCCGAAGTGTTGGGGTATGAAGGCTCGCCCGTTTACGCTCCGGTCCGTAAGGGCGAGGTCTATCGCATCTCCCTCAAATGCAGCAAAGCCCGGCAGGAGATTGGCTGGAGCCCGCGACTTTCGCTCAAGGAAGGAATAGCTCAAACCGCCGGGTATTACAGAACTCTGGCCCTGCAATCACAATCTAGGTAGCAGCCATTACAGCTTCTTCTTGCAGCTTTTCTGCCGCTGATTTAAAATATGTCCGGCACGTGATACGGAAACAGTATAAATCGAGCAGCTAGAGGCGGATATCGGACCTCAGAATGCGAGAGGCAGTAATAGTAGACGCGGTACGCACCCCCATCGCAAGAGCACACCCGTGGAAGGGTTGGTTCAGTAACATCCGGTCCGATGAACTCGGCGTCATTGTCATTCGGGAACTAATCAGGAGAACAAACATAGACCCGGGGCTCATCGAAGATGTTATCCTGGGCTGCGCAAACCAGACAGGCGAGCAGGCAATGAACGCAGGCAGGTACATCGCCATTATGGCCGGCCTGCCTTATGAAGTCGCCGCTCAGACCATCAACCGCCAGTGTGCTTCAAGCATGACAGCGGTGCACAGCGCCGCCCAGGCTATCATGACCGGATGCGGCGACGTCTTCATCGCCGGAGGAATCGAGAGCATGACCCATCTGCCCGAGGGGGCCGGGGCCGATTTGAATCCGAAGCGGTTCGAATTCGTCGACAGGAGCTCATCGTCCATGGGTCGGACCGCCGAGAACCTGGCAGAGATGTACGGCATCTCCAGGCAGGAGCAGGAGGAATTCGCCTTAAAAAGCCACCTGAAGGCAATCGCAGCCCAGGAAGAGGGCAGGTTCGAGGACGAAATGATACCGGTGGAAGTGCCGTCGGAGGACGGAAGCAGGGAGCTGATAGACCGTGACCAGAACCCGAGGTCTTATACCTCCCTGGAGCTCATGGCCGCGCTGGAGCCTATCGCCCGGCCCGGGGGCACGGTCACCGCGGCAACCTCCTCCTCCGCAAGCGACGGCGCATCTGCTATAATACTTATGTCCGGGGAAAAGTCCCGGGAACTGGCGCTGAAGCCAAAGGCAAAAGTAGTCTCTATGGCCGTGACGGGGGTCGACCCCAAACTGATGGGACTCGGCGTGGTTACGGCGTCGAGGAAAGCCCTGGAACGGGCGGGGCTGACCATTCACGATATCGATCTGGCTGAACTGAACGAAGCATTCGCTGTGGTTGCCCTGGCCGCCGTCAGAGAGCTGGGAATCGATGAGAGTAAGCTGAACCCCAACGGCGGGGCGGTAGCGTTGGGGCATCCGATGGGATGCACCGGAGCCAGGCTGGTAACCACTCTGGTTCACGAGATGGTCCGCCGCCGGGCGAGATACGGTCTGGCGGCAATGTGTGTGGGGATGGGGCAGGGGGCGGCAACAGTACTGGAGCTTGCAAGCTAGAAACCTTTCAATTTAGAAACCGTGGGCTCGTAGCTCAGTGGCAGAGCGGTCGGCTCATAACCGATTGGTCGTAGGTTCGAATCCTGCCGGGCCCACTCTTGCTTACTCTTTTTCGCTTAACAATTTGCTTAACTTTTTGTGTTTGCATTAGCTTACACTTTTCTTCGTTTTCGGATTCCTTTTTCTCTTATAGTCCAGACTGAGGACCACCCAATCACGGCATAGCTTCTTGCCTTTGATTTCGCCTTTGGCAAACAACTATCTCAATCGGCTGGGGTCCGATCCTAATTTCTTTTGCTGCTTCAAATACTAAGTACATATCCATAACATGGATACTGAACACTAATTCAGGTATAATGTCGACAGGATAACATAAGGAAAATAAAGTAGTTAAACTGTGGCTATCAAGAAGCAACGCGACTCAAGGGC
Source organism: uncultured Dehalococcoidia bacterium (assembly GCA_964453665.1). Taxonomy (GTDB): domain Bacteria; phylum Chloroflexota; class Dehalococcoidia; order SZUA-161; family SZUA-161; genus DAOUTY01. The sequence continues at coordinate 17,062 of CAYVQT010000036.1, forward strand.
AACAATCACATTTGCCCGAAAATATCCTTCTGAAGCGCATCTTACTAAATGAATCCTTTATTTCGTCTCTGAGTTTTTCATGTATTCTATACATCTTTTCTATTTCTTCGTTATATTCAAACTCTTTTCCAGCTAACTTATTTGATAAATATTGCTGTTCTAATTGCCATTCTAGCTGTCTCCAATCTTCATACAACTTCCATACGTCATCTTCTATGTGATTGTGTAGGCAGCTGAATAAAGGGTGTTCTTCTATTCCAAATTTCAATTCAATTATCCGCCCATCTTTCACTTTCTTAGATATAGCTGCATCATTCCAGTCAGTCCTAGTAAAGTTATCATCTTGACCCGCATCAATGGGAGCTACCCATTTCCCTGTGTCCTCTTCTCCAAAAAATTCACCCCAATTAAAACAAGTGATATTTTCAACAACATTTTCTACTCTCTCAAGCAAACAGCAAATATCGTTAAAGTGCTTACTACGTGCTTCCATAATCAGAGGGTCGTTTTTAACTGAATCGGGTTGTTCCATAACTTTTTTGGCAGCGTTTAATTCTCTCCTACGCCGTTTAATAAATCCTACGGTACGTAATGGAAAACCTTCATCTTGCATTTCATCCAATATCGCACTATCAGACATTTTGGGAATACGAGAGTAAATAAACTCAAGTTCCTCTGCTGTAGGTTCTTCCTTTTTCCCACCCTTTTTTCTTTTACGTTGTAAATCCAAGTTTTACCCCTCTTTATGACCCGTTTTGTGACCTTAGGTTATGCTAACCTCTCCTAGGATGAATTTCAAGGAGATCAAATAAGTGTCTAGATTACTAACCATTACCTATTGGATAAAGTGTAAATTTCTTGCCCCTATTACGCGTGGAAAACTTTCGTGGAAAAGCTCAGATTGACGCACGTTTAACGTTGGTTAACTACGTTTATAACTTTATTGACCTACTTCTAGTCATAGTGAACAATGAAGTTAGTGCATCGTATTTACTAATTTAATAGACACGAAGTATTGATATTATAATGAAAAAAGAACTCTATACGACCTGCGATATATACCGCTCTAGCCACCTCTACTGCTCAGGCACAAACCTCAAAGATGTGTACTATCATTTTCCCCGTCGCTACCTCTTCGTTTTTCATTCTTCCAAGCCTGACTTAGTCTCCAAATGGCATGAAGGGAAAGCGTCTGTTAGCGCATTAGCTTACTACATCAGATATCAGGCTCTAAAGGCGAGATTACCCCGAGAACCACCATAACACTTATAATCAATTGGTAGCAGGTTCGAATCCTGCCGGGCCCACCAAAGATATTGGTACCTGAACACCCCGTAAGTAAATTGTAGGGTGGGTGAAGTGTAGCGAAACCCACCGATATAAATTCACCCTCACCTGTCCTCTCCCTTCAAGGGAGAGGTACCAGTTATCCCATGCTCGCTGTGGATGTTATCATCCACAGTCCTGAAAGCCGACAGCTGACAGCTGAATACCTAAATGGCGGGTTACGCTTCAATTCAACGCACCACACATGCCGTTGTCGAACAATTTACCTTCCTGTTTAGAATAAGGGAGATTTTGTTAGAAACCGGCTTACTCTAATGTCCAAAAGGAGATTGACATTCAGGAAATATTTGATATAACCTTATGCTTACTAAAAGAGAGAACAATGAAGCGGTTAATTATTCTCTTAATCTTCATCGGAATCCTGACGACTGTATCCGGCGGCTGCCTGTGCCTGCTCGTTCCGCTGCCGCCTCCCGCATAAACCGCTTTATGACGACTGCGGCTCATGATGCTTCCTTTTATACTCAAAGGCAACTTACGTTCTAAACCCCTGCGCTGTTTACGGAACTGAAAGCTGACCGCTGATAGCTGAATGCCTGAATGGCGGGTTACATTTCATTTCACCCACCCTACCCATCATACATACGTATCATTGCGAGGCACGGAGTGCCGAAGCAATCTTACCAATATTGGATAGTACGAGGCGATTGCTTCGCTGCGCTCGCAATGACATAAAAAGGCCGCCCTTAATGACACAGTGTTCGGGAGGATAAAGCGCAGCGCAACCCACCGATATAAATTCACCCTCACCTAGCCTCTCCCTTCAAGGGAGAGGCACCAGTTATCCCATGCTCGCTGTGGCTGTTACCATCCACAGACTGAAAGCTGACCGCTGACAGCTGAATGCCCTGAACAGCGGGTTACATTTCATTTCACCCACCCTACCCATCATACATACGTATCATTGCGAGGCACGGAGTGCCGAAGCAATCTCGCATGTATTATACAGTTTGAGGCGATTTCTTCGCTGCGCTCGCAATGACACAGAAAGGACGCCCTTAATGACACAGTGTTCGGGACGATAAAGCGCAGCTCAACCCCCCGATATAAATTCACCCTCACCTAACCTCTCCCTTCAAGGGAGAGGTACCAGTTATCCCATGCTCGCTGTGGATGTTATCATCCACAGTCCTGAAAGCTGACAGATGAATGCCCGATGCTTCAGATCTCCTCGACCGCAAGCGGGAATTTGGACATCGCCTCGCATCCGTTTTTCGTTATGAGGATGGGGTTCTCGTAGCGGAACCCGATATTCTCCTCGGGACAGGCATACTGCATGGCGCAGATAACCATCTCACCCGCCTGATACTCGTGGTCGGGGTTTGTCCAGTATGGAAAAGGCCCGTCGTTGAGGCCAATCCGCCATTCGTCCCCCATCAGGCCGATACCGTGCTCGAAGCCGGGCACCATGTAATCGGCAAACTCCCTCTCCTCACAGAAATCAAGCATCTCGTCAGCAAGGCCGGACGGAGTAATCCCTGCCCGGTACGTCTTGAGACAGAGCCCGACCAGGTCGACGAAATTTTTAGCATGCCATTTCTGACGCTTTGTCGCCGGCCCCAGCAGGTAGTTATGCGTGTGGTCTCCCAATGCCAGCCTGAACATGGCATGCAGGTCCACCATCAGCGGTTCCCCCGGCTTCAAAGCTCTCCTCGAAGCCGGCGTACAGGCCCCCGCGGCCAGTCCGGTCCGATACCCTGAAGCGATCTCGTTTCCTCCCGTGAAAGACCACTCCCATTCACTGCCCGCCTTCCTCATAGCGTAGGCTGCCAGTCCGGCGATCCCGGTCTCGGTCATTCCCTTATAGCCACCGTTTATAATGGCTTCGTAGACCTCCCGGTGCCCGACATCAACGATTCGGGATGCCTCCCGGAAGCGATTGATTGTGCCCTCATCCTTTATCAGCGACAGCCGGTCCACAATCTCGTGAACGTTGGGGAATTTGGCGCCGGGCAGGGCAGCCTTCAGGCTTTCATACTCGTACTGGGTGAGATGCCCCTCGGGGAGATAGGTGCCCATACCGGTCTCAATGCCCACAATTCCCCTGCCGCGCTTGAGATGCGGCTCGATAAGGCTGGTGAGCACGGTAATCTGGTCCTGGCCGCCCATAGGCCCGTATCCCAGGATGTGCTCCTCATCCAGCCAGGAATCATCGGCTACCCTGGCAGCATCGATGACGAAGGTTATGGCCGTAGGCAGGCCTTTGGGTGGAATCACGATATATGAGCGCCAGGGACAAAATGCATCCAGAGTCCAGGACAGGGTCCTCAGTCTCGACCCTAGATAGACATCGATTCCGTGATTACCCATCTCCGCCTGGATATCTTTGATCCTCGCGGGGAAGTCGATAAAATAGGGGTTCTTTTTAGACATGGCTTTCCCGGGCATTATTCACCTCCGCCGTTTTGTTGCTTTAGTACTCCGTGGGGATGGTAGCTATTACTTCGTTCAGCCGATCGACAAGCGGCGACAGCCGCAGCGCTTTCACCAGGGGCCCTTTCAATTTCATCTTGCCGGACATGAGCGCCCCCCTTGCTTTCGTCTCCGCCCGGGAAATTTTGGCGAACAGCTGGTAGTCTGCGGTAATGGTGAACTCCGCTTTGGGCAATTCACCTTCCCTGACAGAAACATCGGTAACAATGCCTTTTTCAATTTCATAGTAGACTGCGCGGTCTTTCCCATCAGGGCAATTGGTATTAACGGTCAACATGGACGAGGTGATAAATTTCATCCTCTCCGGGGTGAGCTTCTCTCTGACACGCCGACTGACTTCCTCCGCCCATTCCGGACTCAAATACTTGTACTTCTGAGTCACCATAGCTCTTCCTCCCAAATATGAACTGCCTCACCTCACGGCATGCCGGTGATGTGACAGGCATTATTGTATCACAAAGGATTCAAGATTATTATTAAATCACAATATAAGCTTCTGCTGACATTAGTGTGATAGAATTGACCGGTGCATAATGTTCCGATACGTTGCACAAAGCGGAGCGGTAGCTGCTGATTCTAGCGGCTTATGGAGGTGACCACAATAACTCAGCGTAGATACCCGTATCGAGCCAGGACAGCATACCGGCTGGCCCTGTATGCCGCCGAGGCTTACCAGAGTGCGCCTATCCTGAAGGCCAAATATGGCCGTAGATTCCACTCCTTCCTGATTGGCGAATATCGCAGCCGGTTCGGGATAAAGATCGCCGATACGCAGTCATTCATCCTCAATTACCGGTACCGACACGGCAGCCACATGCTGCTGGCTTTTCGCGGAACCGAGGGCCTGTTCAGGAAGCCAGCCGACTGGCTGACCAATCTCGACCTGGCTCTAACGACTATAGACTGGCTGCCTTCTCAAGAAGACGGTCAACCTATGGTGCACCGCGGGTTCCTCAGGGCTTATGAGAGCATTCGGCCCGGACTAATCACAGCGTTCACTGAAATCGGACCCGGTCATATCTATGTCACGGGCCACAGCCTGGGAGGGGCGCTGGCAATACTGGCAGCGCTGGATATCAGGATGCAGTTCCCCGGAATCAACGTGTCCATGTACAACTTCGGCAGCCCGCGTGTCGGAGACCCTCTGTTCGCACAAGTCTACGACAAGCTGGTACGTAACAGCTACCGCGTTGTGCACGACGGCGACAGGTCGCCCGAGCAGCCACACGAAGGCTACCAGCATGTCGGAAAGCTGCATGTACTGAACCGTCATCACGACAGCAGGTACCCGCACCACAAGTGCGAATACTATCTGGAGCAACTGGATAAAGAGAGCAGCCAAACCGGGGTAGACAGTGCAGCGTAATATTCTACTCCATCGACCTCGATATATGACCACCCTGAAGCCCGTTCCCTCATAACCATACTTTTCTTAACTTTTCCTCTCAATTTTCCGACTCACTCCAATCATCGTGAGCGACAGCAGAGCAATACTGTTGTGAGTCTTAGCACTGTATAATCACTCGGAACAAACCGGCAGACTGCCCGATACGAGGTAAGGCATATTTAATTAAATCTCACGTCCTAGCCAGCGACTTATTGTGGTATAATCATATAACTACGTAGGCACCCGAAGCTAAACGGCCTGGAGAAGATCATGCTCTGTCAGAGATTGTTCATCTTACTGCTGGCGCTGTCAGCGCTGTTTATCCTGCCTGTCGCAGTTTCCGCTGAGGGTCCGCCAACCCCTCCCTGCCGGTTCTACGGGACAGTGCAGTTGGACGGAGCACCGGTACCCGACGGCACTATGGTTACCGCTACTGTAGCAGGGGATACATATACAACCACCACGCCAGCGGTCAAATACGGCAGTTCCACATATGTCCTGATGCTCGTGCCACTGCCCGGCATGTCGTACGATGAAGGAGCGCAAATAACCTTCACAATAGAAGGCTATACCGCAGACCAGACAGGAAGCTGGGAGGTAGGGGGCAACGCACGGCTGGATATCACAGCCTCTATTCCACCTCCACCTACGCCGACACCAGCGCCTACAGCTACACCCGCGCCAACATTCACACCCGCAGCAACTCCCACGCCGATACCAACAGCCGCTCCGGTTACAACTGCCACACCCACACCGGCCAGTACAGAGGCAGCCACCAATGCGTGGAATATTGTTATCATAGCGCTATGCGTATGCATACTGATAATTTGCTTCATGTTCGCAGCCTATCTATTCTGGAAATACCGCGCCCGACCTGCCGAACCAAGGGGCAAGAAGCCAGAGGGTGAGAAGCCTGAAGGCGAAAAGGCAGGGGAAAAGCCGGATGCCGAGAAAACAGAGGAAGTGAAAGCAGAAGGCGACGTAAGCATGAGGTGGCAAGACAGGTTGATGCTGAAGATGATGAGCAACAAACTGGTGATCAAGATATTCAGCATACCAATCGTTATAAAAGTGCTGACCTGGGAGACCAAAGTATTCGTTGCGATCATATCGTTGTTCAGGGGAAAGAAAGCAGAGGAGAAGGAGACGCCAGCGGTAGAAACTGCGGTAAAAGAAACAGAGGGTGCGGAGCCTGAAGAGGAAAAACCTGTAGACGATAAGGCAGACGAAGAAAAGACAAGTGGAGGGGAGACGGGGGCATAAGGGGAACAGAGGCAACCGGTATGTCCAATCTGAAAATCCTGACTTCCATTGCTATTGCTGTTCTTATACTTTTACCGGCTATAGCTTTCGCTGACGGCATCCAGGCGCCCTGCCGCTTCTACGGCACAGTGCAGGTGGATGGTCATGATGTACCTGACGGCACCGTTATCACAGCCATAATACAAGGTGATATACATAGCACCACAACTCCCGCAGTATACGGAAGCTCAACATATGCCCTGGAGATAGTGCCGCCTGAGGGCAGGTATTATAATGAGGGCATCTCCATACACTTCACAATAGAGGACTATTATGTGTCTAAGACGGCAACCTGGGAAGCGGGTAGCAACACAAGGCTGAATCTCATCGGCTCTACTGCACCTACTCCCACACCTACACCGCCGCCTACACCAACTCCCACACCAACGCCAACGCCCACGCCCACGCCAATACCCACAATCGCACCAACAGCCACACCAAGCCCGATACCAACCTTAGCGCCTGTCATAACGCCCGCCCCGACACCACAGGGGACAACTTCCATAAACCTGGGAAAGGTCATAGGCCTGGCCATCTTCAGTGTAGTTGACATAATACTGGTCGCCCTGCTCATATACCTGATATGGCGATTCTTCGTTCGTCCTGAAGAGGAACCCTGACATCAAGCGTTATCCCTGAGAACCCGGCGCAAATAATAGCCACAGACACGATACCCCCTGAATCACCCGCGCACCTGCTAGTATCCATACCTTACCGGTAAATCATAATCCGCAGAATGACCGCCATCGGCCCTGTTCATCCAAGACAGTACTAAAGTACGATCTCAGTAAGTACCTAAATGGGATTGCCGTGACCACATAACTCAAGCAACAATGTTTAATGAGGAGTGATTCTCAAAGTAAGGCAGCATCCCGCAGAAAGGACATAATCACAATGAGAGCGTCACCGAGTAGGATAGGGCATATCTGGCTAATCGCGAATGTCATTCTTGAAGACCTGTTTGACCTGACTATCGGTAATATATTCAACCGCTTCGCCTTCGCGCCCCGAATAAAGAAGCCAGGTTCAGGCATAGCTTGCGGTGTGACATTCCCCAAGACCTCACGACCAGAGCTAAAAATACGATTCAGAACAACGAATTAGCTTCCACGCCAGCAGGGCTGAAGTTACTATAAGAAATGCGGCGATGTCCCCCCGGCACCACCGCGTTCTTCCCCTTTAAACACCTGTAAAGCCCCACCAGTCAAATACCCTACCTTCATTATTCCGGCAGGCCTCTACTCTATACTTCCGCCCGGACGCCAATCAGCGTCGATTTTGAGGATATTGTCAATACCTCTGCGTACACCCCGCATCAAAGGTACAATTCCACAGCCTGTCGCCATCATATTCACAGGATTTGAGCTAAACTTCACGAGTAAAGGTTGCCGAGACATGTTTTTTATGTTATATCTGAATAGGAATGAGTACAGCGAAGCAACTCTACGAACTTCAAGAAATCGACCTCGACATCGAGCAAAAAACCGGAACTCTGGCACAAATAAAAGACCAACTGGGGAAGGACGATGACCTGGTGGCAGCCAGCGCTGACCTCGATACAGCACGTAAAAGTCTGGTTGCCCTGGAGCACCAGCAGCGAACTGCGGAATGGGGGGTTGAAGAACTGGAGACGAAGATAGCCGCCGAGGAGAAGAAACTATACGCAGGTTCGGTTAAGAACCCGCGAGAGCTTATGAGCCTGCAGCATGAGATTGAGCTCATCAAGGAACAGCGTGGAGATCGAGAGGAGCATCTCCTCGCCATAATGATGGAAGCAGACAAAGCTCAGCAGGATGTTTCCTCGAAACAAAGTGAGTTGGAGACTATGGGAAAGGACTGGCAGGAAAATCAAAAGCGGCTATCCAGCGAACAAAAAGAACTCGAAGCTAACCTGGATACACTGACACAGAAGCGAGAATCACTTCGCAGCATAATCGATCCGGCCAGCCTCAACGCATATGATGAATTGCGCTATGTAAAACAGGGCCTGGCAGTAGCCAAGCTAGTGCAGGGTAGATGCCAGGGATGCCGAATCAGCCTCCCGATGTCCGATCAGCAGAAAGCCCGATTGGGGCATAAGCTGGCAACTTGCAGCAACTGCGGCCGTATTCTGTACATGGATTAGAGCTGTATTTGGCACACGGTAAGTGCTGCCAACTCATTCTTCCGCGCCTATTGGTTTCCAAATGGCTTTGTAGTAAACTAGCATTGGTCAAGCAAGCCGGGTGATCGCTCTCTTTTAGCTTGATTAGAAGAGGGAGGAAAGTCCGAGCTCCACCGGGCAGGATGCTGGGTAACACCCAGGAGGGGAAACCCTACGGAAAGTGCCACAGAAACATACCGGCCCGCCTAGTGCGGACTAAGGGTGAAATGGTGAGGTAAGAGCTCACCAGCGGTTGGGAGACCAGCCGGCTGGGCAAACCCCATCCGGAGCAAGACCGAATAGGAGGACCATAAGGACGCCCGGCCTGTCCTCGGGTTGGTCGCTTGAGGTGGTGGGTAACTGCCATCCCAGATAGATGGTCACCGCTTGATCGGAAGCAGGATGAAGGTTACAGCCGTAAACTGCTCCAAATCAAGCACAGAACTCGGCTTACAGGTTTGCTTGACTCTCGTGAAGCGGCCATTTTAGGGAAAGATGGCCGCTTCGTCCAATTCCAACAATAAGAGAACACAGGATTTAAATAATGGAAAGTGACCTCTCACGTGATGCAATACTCCAAGGCCTGACTACCCGGTTTGTCGGCCGTAATCTACTCTATTATTCCACCTTGTCCTCGACCATGGATGTAGCCAAAAAAGCAGCGGCCGAAGGCGCAGTCGAAGGAACAATCGTTGTCGCTGAAGAGCAGACGAAGGGAAAAGCCCGATTGGGACGCTTCTGGATCAGCCCGCCGGGGGTTATTGCGGTATCTTTTATCCTCCGTCCCGAGATGAGCCACATGCTTCGCCTTGCCATAGTATCATCCCTCGCTACCAGTCGCGGTATCGAGAAAGCTACAGGTCTCAAAACAGCCATCAAGTGGCCCAACGATGTGCTGATAAACGGTAAGAAAGTTAGCGGCATCCTGACTGAGAACGCACTACGCGGGCAGTCAGTCGATTGGTCTGTCATCGGTATTGGAATAAACGCCAATTTCGACCCCAGGGCTTATCCCGAGATCGCCGATATTGCCACCAGCCTCTCTGCCGAACTTGGAGGAGAGGTCTCTGAATTGAAGGTCCTGCTGGAGTTGCTTAACGAGATGGAGCAACTCTATCTGGCCCTGCGCGGCGACGAGCCTATTCACGAGGAATGGCAGGAACGTCTGGAGACCCTGGGGAAGATGGTACACATAACTTCAGGGCAGCAAGTGGATGAGGGCTACGCCGACTCTGTTGATAGCGAAGGCTCATTACTGCTTCGGCGCTCTGACGGCAGCCTGACTCGAATTGTAGCAGGGGAGGTCACACTGCGTACTTATCAGTAGCCAAAGTACTACTATACAATCCACGCGAATCAATTTGGGCTGGTCGCAGAGACCAGCCCAAATCACTAAAAATCATCCGCCTGCCATACCCCCGGTTTCCACAGCCCCCTGAAACTGACTATCCTATTTCTTTTGCGTCCCGGTTGATGCCTGAAGTAGTGGGGCCACAAGGTCCATGGGCAGCGGGAATATGACGGTACTCGAGTGCTCCGTAGCTATCGTGGTCAGGGTCTGAAGATAGCGCAGTTGCATCGCCGACGGGTGTACTGATATCACGCTGGCAGCCTCAGCAAGCTTCTCGGCAGCCTGCAACTCGCCCTCCGCGTGAACGATCTTAGCCCTTCTCTCACGCTCGGCCTCCGCCTGAGCCCCAATCGCGCGAATCATCGTCGGCGGAAGCTCCACCTCCTTGATTTCCACAACGCTTACCTTCACCCCCCAGGGGTCAGTCTGCTCATCGATTATCTGCTGCAGATTCTGGTTCAGTTTCTCCCGCTGCGCCAGCAACTCGTCAAGCTCGTGCTGACCGATAACACTGCGCAGGGTTGTCTGCGATATCTGCGAGGTGGCATAGCGATGGTCATATACCTTGATTACAGAATCTTCGGGTTTGACCACCCTGAAGTAAACCACGGCATTTACCTTGACCGTCACGTTATCCTTGGTTATCGCCTCCTGCGAAGGAATATCCAGCGTTACCACCCTCAAGTCCACCTTGACACTACGCTCGACGAACGGGATAATAACGTACAAGCCCGGACCTCGCTCGCCTGTAAACCTGCCCAGACGGAAGATAACTCCTCGCTCATACTCCTGAGCGATCTTGATCGCTGCCGAGGCCACTACCAGAACCACAAATACGGCAGCAATAATGCCAATCACAGCCCCTTCCATTGTCAGCCTCCTTACTTTTTCTTAGTAACCCATATTTTCAAGCCATCGACCTTTGTCACAATGGCTTCTTCACCAGGCTCGATTCTATCATCCTCCGTTCTTGCTGTCCAGTGCTCGCCCTCGACCAGGACCATACCCGTTGGAGCCAACTCCGTCTGAACAACCGCCACCTTACCTACCAACCCCTCCTTTCCAGTAACAGGACGACGGCGCTGGGAACGAACAACAGCAGTGACTACAAAGAGGAAAACAGCAGTGATCACAATCGCTACCAGTGCGATGACCCACCAGTTTATTTGAAGCTGAAACAACTCTGGACCTCCCCCGAACAAAATTACAGAGCCCATAACCAGTGAGGCTAAGCCTCCAAGAGTAAGTACACCAAATGTAGTAGTAAATACCTCGGCTATGAACAATACAAAGGCGAGAATGATAAAGAATATCCCCGCCCATGAGGCCTCCAGCACGGCCAGAGAATAGAAGGCAAGGATCAGACTGATTGCCCCCACCACTCCCGGAAGTATGCTGCCGGGATTGATGAGCTCGAGCACGAGTCCGGTTGTAGCCAGGGTGAGCAGTATATAGGCGATATTCGGATTACTGATAACCTGAAGGAATCTCTCGATAAGGCTCATGCCTATGTCATTCCTGAAGTAGCCCTCGGTAATAATAGTCACTTCCTCGCCTGCCACCTTAACCGTCATTCCGTTGAGTTGCTCTATGAGAGAGTCAAGAGTGTCGGCCCCGAGATCAACGAGTGGAGGGTCAAGATAAGGAGTCTCCATTCCCAGAAGCTCCATCTGGTCTTCAGATAGTGGATTAATCCCCAGCGCTTCCTTATCGGTAAATGATAAAGCCTCCAATACAGTGGCCTCCGCTGCGGCTACGTTACGCCCACGCAAATCAGCAAGGCTCCTGATTCTGGCAGCGGTATCCTCCGTTACCTTCTTTTCCATTGTATCTGAGAGCCCCTCCTCGGTGTCTATCGATACCGGACTGGCGGCACCAATACGGCTGGCGGGAGCCATAGCCGCTACATGAGCAGCCAGAGTAATAAACGTGCCCGCCGAGCCTGCCCAGCGATTGACGTAGACTACCACCGGCACTTCGGCATCCAGTATTCGATCCACAATGTTCTCGGTGGTCGAAAGCAAACCACCGGGGGTGCTCAGTTCAATAATTACGGCTGCGGAGCCCTGCGACTCCGCTTCGCTGATGCCCCGGTCAATATAGCTGGCTACTGCCGGTACAATGTCTCCATCCACTCTCAATACATCGACCTGTGGAGAGGGCATAGCCGACCCGGATCCTACGAGAGACAGAGCGGCCAGCAAAAAGATGAACAATAGCAATGAAACGCGTAATACTTTCAACATAAATATGACCTATTCCTTACTTGCACCGTTTGCAGGATTAAGCTCTTAGCATTATAGAGAACCATCACATTTTTGCAACTCACCACAGCTTATGATAGACTGGGCTGTCTCCATTTTACCACAATATGTTAGCTTTTTTAGGTTTGCATCTGTTATGAGCATTTTCAATACTCACCACGAGAAATAAAAATGCTGTTTCTATAATAACCGAGGTTCAAGACGCCGTTCGTGGTGAGCTTGTCGAACCATGAACGGCCCTTCGACAGGCTCAGGGTGAACGGTTTAAAACCTATTTTCAGAGCGATGATCAAGGCAGTTTTCTTTGATTTCTATAATACACTCATCACTTTCGACCCTCCACGCGAGATACTTCAGGTCAGGGCCTGTCTTGACTTCGGCATCGAAGTAGACCCTCAAGCTCTACCCCGCGGTTATTGGGTCGCCGACGACTTCATGAGCAGGGAGAATGCCCGTCTCTCGATTCAGAAGCGTTCCAAAGAGGAAGCGCAGGAGTTCTGGGCAAATTACGAGGCGACCCTGCTCAGGACAGCGGGGGTAGAGGTATCCGGAGAACTCGCGTTACGCATATTTACGCGCCTGCGCCAGATGGACCGCAATTACGTCCTGTTTGACGACGTGCTTCCCGCAATAAACCTGCTTAAAAAGCGCGGCATGGTGCTGGGAATCATTTCAAATCTGAGCCGCAGCCTGGACGGACAGTGCAGCGAGCTCGGGCTAACCCCACACATTGACTTCGCCCTGACCTCGTTCGAGGTCGGCTCAGAGAAACCGCATCCCCCGATATTCCTCGCCGCTCTCGAGCGTGCCGGCGTAAGCGCATCCGAAGTAATACACGTAGGTGACCAATATCATGCAGACGTAATCGGAGCCAGAGGAGCCGGAATCAAGCCGCTGCTCCTCGACCGCAACGGCTTCTGGGAAGAAGTCAGGGACTGCCCCCGCATCCGGAGCCTGGGGGAGATTACGAACCATCTATAGTCCGTGCCGTTCTCTCAACCAGATCTTCCAATATTTTCTTCCATTGTTTTCCCGCCCGCTTAATATCCAGCCTTAGCTGGCTTGTCCCCACTTTCAACTTTTCTCCAAAATATTCTTGCAGCGCTGTTTTATCTATCGTGAAGCCCGGGCCCAGTCTAATTACAATCTGTCCCTTCTCCCCGATTATATCCCTGATACCCGAACCTCTCGCCATAAGCTTCAACCTCACTATATAGAGCAGGTTCTTGACCTGCAGCGGAAGCGGGCCAAACCTGTCCTCAATTTCAGCCCCCAGTTCATACATCTCCTCCAGAGAATCGACCCTGGCCAGCCTCATATACAAGGCGAGGCGCGTATCAAGGTCATTTACGTATTCGTCGGGTATAAAGGCAGCCAGGGAAATATCAACCGTAGTACTCAGAGGTTGCGAAGCTGTTTTTCGGTCGTCTCCAGCCTTGAGTTCCGATACCGCCTCCGACAAAAGCCTGCTGTAGAGTTCGAAACCGACCGCCCCAATGTGCCCGCTTTGTTCCGAACCCAACAGATTACCGGCGCCGCGGATCCCCAGGTCCTTCATAGCGATGCGAAAGCCCGCGCCCAGCTCAGCAGCCTCGAAAATCGTCCTCAGCCTCTTCCGGGCAGCCTCGGTTAACTGCTTCTGCTTGTAAAAGAAGTAGGCATAAGCGCGGTTTGCTCCCCTCCCGACCCTGCCACGGAGCTGATATAGTTGAGTTAACCCCATCCTGTCAGCGTCGTCAACGATCAGAGTATTGACATTGGGAAGGTCCAGTCCTGACTCGATAATCGTAGTGCATACAAGAACGTCAATTCTGCCTTCGGTGAAATCAAGCATCACTGATTCCAGGGCATCCTCATGCATCTGCCCGTGAGCGGCATCTATCCTGGCTTCAGGCACCAACTCTTCCAGCTTCCTGACTATCCCGTTAATCCTCTGCACCCGATTATGTACGTAGAATACCTGCCCGTCACGCTCCAACTCGCGCAATATGGCTTCCCGTACCAGCCTCTCATTATATGCCGCAACATAGGTTTTTATCGGATAGCGCTCCTCGGGAGGGGTTTCCATGGTGCTCATATCACGGACGCCAATAAGAGACATGTGAAGAGTGCGGGGAATAGGCGTAGCGCTCAAAGTCAGGACATCAACCTCCTTCCTCAATTGCTTGAGCCTCTCCTTGTGAGTGACGCCGAATCTCTGCTCCTCGTCGATAATCACCAGACCGAGGTTTTTAAAGGCAACGTCCTTCTGAATAAGACGATGAGTGCCTATACAGATATCGACGCTGCCACTGGCCAGTCCCTGAATAACCTCCCTCTGCTCCTGAGGAGTACGAAAGCGGCTCAACATCTCCACCCTGACCGGAAACGTCCCCAGCCTTTCACCGAAAGTGGTTAAATGCTGCTGGGCCAGGACGGTCGTGGGCACCAGTACCGCTACCTGCATTCCATCCATAACCGCTTTAAAGGCGGCGCGTACCGCGACTTCGGTCTTTCCGTAACCCACGTCGCCACATATCAGGCGGTCCATTGGCTGAGCTTTTTCCATATCACGTTTGACCTCCCGAACAGCCCTAAGCTGATCCGGTGTCTCGACATAAGGAAAGGATGCTTCGAGTTCCTGCTGCCACATGCTGTCAGAAGAAAAGGCGAAGCCATTAAAGGCCTCCCGCGCCGAGTAAAGCAAAAGGAGCTCTTTAGCCAGGTCGCCTGTCGCCTCCTTCACCCTTCGCTTGGCCCTGCTCCACTCTTGAGTGCCCAGACGGCTCAATGACGGAGCGTATCCACCGGGCCCGAGGTAGCGGCCAACACGATCGACCTGCTCGGTAGGTACATAGAGCTTGTCACCGGCCGCGTACTCCAGAACCAGATACTCACGCTCACCATCATCGAGACCCATCCTGGTTAAACCTGAAAACATGCCTATGCCATGATCGACATGCACCACATAGTCACCGGGCAACAGCTCGGAGAGGAATACATCGTGACGCACCGGGCGCTTCGACACCATCCGCCGTTTTTTGACAAAGCCGAATATCTCTACGTCACTGAATACTATATCCCCGTCCATAAACCAACCACCGGTGATTGACCCTTGAGCCAGTGTTACCGAGCCCAGAGGCGGCACATCGGCTATGTCTGCGACCGGAGACGCGATAACTCCGCACTCACCCAGCAGCTCCGACAGCCTTGCCGCCTGCTGAGAGATTACGATGACACGACCTCTGCCTTCTAACATACCTCTGATGTCCGCTATAAAGTCAGGGACGAGTCCATCGTAGCCCGGGGCCGGCCTGAAGCTTATGAAGCGGCACTCGTTCTCATCTCCCCATAGCTCCAGATTCAATCGACGGTTGAACCTGTTAAGCCCGGTCGAGAACTCCGACCAGGTGTAATAGGGCCTCGGGAAATCAATCGGCAGCTCACCCCGCTTTCTCAGCTTTTCAGACAATTCAATCGCCTGAATATCCAGTTCCGTTAAAGTAGCCTCGATCAGGTCAGGCTGCTCAAGAACAACTAGGGTGCGCTCCGGGAAGTAATCAAAAAAAGCGCCGTCATTAGCCAGAGAAGTGTAAAATTCCAGTCCGTCGAACCACCGGCCCCTGGCTAAATACTCCATTTCCTCTTCGGCTTTTTCCCTTGCTTCCCCTTTCAGTGTTGAGTGGTCCAGCTGCCGCACAATATCCGTCAGCTCAGTAAATGACGCAGCCATCTCCCTGGCCGGGACGACGGCTATCTGCGGCACCAGCGCTAACGAGCGCTGGGTCGCAGGATCGAAGAGGCGGATGCTTTCTACTTCATCCCCGGAGAGCTCTATTCGCGCGGGAAGGTCGCTATTCGACGGATAGATATCGACTATGCCACCGCGCCGGCTCAATGTTCCCGGCAGTTCCACTATGCTCTCCATCTCATAGCCAAGGTCCATCCATTTAGCCAGCATCCGCTCGAGGTCGATTTTCGACCCCTCTTTTAATAAATGACAGGAGGAAGAGAAGCCGGCGACAGGTACTGTTTTTTGCGCCACAGCGTAAACAGGAGCAACCACCAGCGTCTTATCATTGCCCTCGCTCAAGTCAGAGAGCACCCGCAACCTCTGCTGTACCGTATGCATATCGGACGAGAGGCGCTCATAGGGAAGGGCATCGGGCTCGGGGAAAAGCCTGACCGGGGCATCGCTGCCCAGCCAGAGAGGGGCCTCCTCATAAAGCTGCCTTGCCCTCTCCGACCTTGCCGTTATTACCAGCATCGGGAGGCCGAGCCGTTGGAATAGAGCGGCGATAAGATAGGGCCGGGCGGAATCGACCACAACCGCCTTTCTCTCACCGCTCACCGCCTGTATCTCCCGAACAAGCTCGCGGTATGAAGGTATATCTTCAATCAGTGGAAGCAGTCCAGACAGATTCATAGACAAACACCTCAAGGGCCAGCGGAAATTACGATCAACTAACGCTCGATGAGCTTTCACCCATACTACTTGATAGGTTAATCGAAACAGGGGGTCTGGCGCAAATGATAAAGGAACGCGCCCGATTATGAAGGGAAAAGCTGAGGCTCACGAAGAATAGCAATGATCCAAAAAGGCGCAGGGAAAAACAACCGCTACATATCGAAACTACCTATTAGATTTACCCTCTTTAAAATAAACTTCCCACGACCTTACGGTCGGGGTTTTAGCCTATTTCAAACTTCGTT
>CAYVQT010000037.1:0-32525 GCA_964453665.1 uncultured Dehalococcoidia bacterium
TAGGAGTAGCACAACCTGTAAAAATGGCTGAGACACGTATAATAATCGAAGGGGTGAAGCCCGAGATAGATACGGGCCGTTTCTCGATTAGACGCACCGTCGGCGAAGAAGTAATTGTCGAGGCTGATGTCTTCGCGGATGGTCATGACGCTATCTCCACGTTACTGCTGCACCGCAAAGAAGGCGATTCCGATTGGATCGAGACTCCAATGGTACTGCTCGGTAACGATAGATGGCGAGGCTCTTTTACAGTATCCGAACAAACGTCATACTTCTACACTATTATGGCCTGGGTGGATGAGTTCAAATCATGGCGCCGGGATTTAGCTAAGAAAGTTGAGGCAAAGCAACAAGTTGCAGTTGAGCTACTCGTCGGGGCAAGGCTAATTGGAGAAGCGGGTAAACGTGCTTCCTCCGATGATATGAAAACCCTTAAGGAGTGGGAGAAGATACTGGGTTCAGAAAAGGAAAAGGAGAAGGCCAGGGTAAAGCTGGCTTTGAGTGAGCATGTTTCCACACTTATGGATAAATATGTAAATCGATCCTTGGCTATATATTATTCAAAGGAGTTAGAGGTTAAGGTCGAAAGGGAGAAGGCTCGTTTCAGTACATGGTATGAAATGTTCCCCCGTTCCACGGCAACTGAATTTGGACGACACGGCACTTTTAAAGACTGTGAAGCCCGGCTTCCTTATATAGCAGAAATGGGCTTTGACGTGCTTTATCTGCCGCCAATTCATCCTATCGGCCATACTCATCGTAAGGGTAAAAATAATGCTGTTGAAGCGGGGCCAAATGATCCCGGAACACCCTGGGCTATAGGCGCGGAAGAAGGTGGACATAAGTCGATACATCCCGAACTCGGCACATTAAAGGATTTCCGAAATTTTGTAGGTAAAGCGAAGGAATACAGTATCGATATTGCACTAGATATCGCTTTTCAGTGCTCACCGGACCATCCATACGTCAAGGAACATCCAGAGTGGTTTAAATGGCGACCTGACAGGACAGTTCAATACGCGGAAAATCCACCCAAGAAATACCAGGATATCTATCCCTTGAATTTTGAGTCCGATAACAGGGAAGAACTCTGGGTCGAGCTTAAAAGCATCTTTCTGTTCTGGATCGAGCAAAATGTGCATATCTTCCGTGTAGATAATCCCCACACCAAACCGTTCCCGTTCTGGGAGTGGCTAATTGCTGAGATTAAAAAAGACTATCCGGATGTAATATTCCTCGCCGAAGCTTTCACGCGTCCGAAAATCATGTACCGGCTGGCAAAACTGGGTTTTACACAGTCGTATACATATTTCGCCTGGCGTAATACTAAATGGGAGTTGACACAGTACTTCACAGAATTGACAAGGACGGATGTGCAGGAATTTTTCAGGCCGAACATCTGGACGAATACCCCTGACATACTTACCGAATATCTTCAAAGCGGTGGCCGCCCCGCCTTTATGACAAGATTAGTACTCGCAGCAACGCTCGCATCGAATTACGGCATCTATGGTCCGGCCTTCGAGCTATGTGAGAATACACCAAGGGAATTGGGCAGTGAGGAATACCTGGACTCCGAAAAATATGAAATAAAGCGTTGGAATATTAACAGAGAAGATAACCTTAAGGATTTCATAGCAAAGATAAACCGGATTAGATATGATAATCCCGCTCTCCACAGCAATGAAAGCCTCGACTTTCATACAGTTGGCAACGAACAGCTAATATGCTTTAGCAAAAAAACGAAAGACCTATCTAATGTAATTGTAGTGGTGGTAAATCTTGATCCTCACTACACACAGTCGGGATGGGTGGACTTACCACCTTCATTGCTTGGAATTTCGGCGGAGCAGCCGTTTCAAATGCATGATCTCTTGAGCAATGCGCGTTATCTCTGGAATGGCTCGAAGAACTATGTAGAACTCAATCCCCACATCTGCCCGGCGCATGTTTTCCTTGTACGAAAAAAAATCCGTGATGAACGAGATTTCGATTATTATATATAATATGTGATATAAATTTAGTTAATTAAAGTAACGGATATCCGGACTAATAAACTCCTGAGCCTTTGATTGGAGAAAATCGATGCCCATATTAAAAGTAAGTAAGCTCATTAGCGATACCCTATTCAAGCAGATCAAGGGCACGAAGGATGTAATCGCCACCACGGTTCGGGTAACGAGCGAGATTACACAAAAGTCACTAAGCAGCGTAAGAGGTAAAAAAGCCGAAACACAGCGGGTTGCCGAAGATGCTGTCGAAGGCGCTATACGGGCAGGGAGTGATGCCGGCAGTGATCTTGGTTCTGTTGCCAAAGGGGCAGTAATTGGCACAATACAGGGAATCGGCGAAGTAACAAAGGTTACCTCAAGCATTCTGAAATATTCAGTTGGATCGGCAATTAAAGGGACAAGCGAAGTCGGAGGCGATGTTGCCGCTGTTGCCAGAAAAGCTGTAGAAGGAGCTATAGAAGCTGGAAAGCAAGCTGGTTTGAAAGCCGAGGATGCTGCTTCAGCAGCGGCATCAGGAGCAATTGAAGCAGCAGGTGAATTTGGCGACGTGGCTGCAAGCGCTGTTGCAAAGTCGCTTTCAGGAACCATCGCCGGTGTTCGCATGGTGTTTCAAATTCCTTCGAAAAAACAAACGATTTTAATCGTCAACGGTAACCGAAGAGACCTGGACATGATGGAACAGCAACTTAGAAAAGAAGGCTATCAGGTATATACAGCTTCAAGTGGAAAGGAGCTCGATAAATCAATTCAAACAAGCGAAGGAAAAATATCGGCCGCTCTCATAGATATTACAGATTTTGACCAAAATATCTGGGATGAGTGCAACAAATTGAAAAATATGAAAATTCCGTTTCTTGTACTTTCTCCCAAGCGTAGTTCGGTAGTACAACAGGAAAGCGTTAATTGTAGAGCAAGCGGTGTGCTTACCAAGCCTCTGGGAGCTAAGGAACTTGTCGAACATATCCACAGTTTGCTGGGCAATTAGAGATAACAATAGAGGCAACAAAGACAATTAGTCTGGGATTATGGCCAAGCGGAAGAAGAGATTATATACATTTGACGACGATCCACTCTGGTATCAGGATGCCATAATATATGAATTGCACATACGTGCGTTCGCGGATAGCGATGCCGATGGTGTAGGCGATATCCTGGGTCTAATCGATAAACTCGACTATCTTCAGGACCTGGGCATAACGGCCATCTGGCTACTGCCATTCTATCCCTCTCCACTGAAGGACGATGGATATGATATCTCCGATTACACCGCCATACAGCCGGCATACGGGGACATGCGTGACTTCAAGACCTTTGTTGAAGAGGCACATCAACGTGGTCTGCGGGTTATAACCGAGCTTATCTTAAATCACACTTCGGACCAGCACCCGTGGTTCCAACGCTCGCGTAAAGCCAGCCCGGGAACCCGGTGGCGCGAATTCTACGTCTGGAGCGACACGCCGGATAAATACAAAGATGCACGAATTATCTTCAAGGACTTCGAGTCATCGAACTGGACACTTGACCCTGTGGCGAAAGCGTATTTCTGGCACCGTTTCTATTCACACCAGCCTGATCTTAACTATGACAATCCGCAGGTTCACCGGGCAATGCTTAAAGTTATGGATTTCTGGCTACGAATGGGGGTGGATGGCCTCCGTGTAGACGCGGTGCCGTACCTTTATGAACGGGAAGGTACAAATTGCGAGAATCTGCCCGAAACACAAGAATACATTAAGAAATTACGGAAACACATCGACAGCAAATACAATAACCGTATGTTACTAGCTGAAGCCAATCAGTGGCCTGAAGATGCAGTTGCCTATTTTGGGGAGAGCGACGAGTTTCATATGGCTTTTCATTTCCCGTTAATGCCCCGTATGTTCATGGCTCTACGTATGGAAGATCGTTTCCCGATAGTAGATATTCTTCAGGAGACACCTCCTATACCCCAGAACTGCCAGTGGGTGATTTTCCTGCGTAATCATGACGAATTGACCCTGGAAATGGTAACGGATGAAGAACGAGACTATATGTATCGTGTTTATGCACAAGACCCGATAGCACGTTTGAATCTAGGTATACGACGTCGTCTCGCACCGTTGTTAAATAACGACCGCAATAGAATCGAACTTATGAATGGATTGCTTTTTTCGTTACTCGGAACACCGGTAATCTATTACGGGGATGAAATAGGTATGGGTGACAACTTCTATCTCGGTGATAGAAATGGTGTACGTACCCCGATGCAGTGGAGTCCTGACCGGAATGCCGGTTTCTCTCAGACGAATCCTCAGCGGCTCTACCTGCCAGTTATAATCGACCCTGAGTATCATTACGAGGCTGTAAATGTTGAGGCTCAACAGAACAATCCAAGCTCTCTGTTGTGGTGGATGAAGCGGATAATTGCGCTGAGGAAGCGATTTAAAGCTTTTAGCCGTGGAACGATAGAATTTCTTCTTCCGGACAATCGTAGTATATTGGCCTTTTTACGACGTTATGAGGAAGAGATTGTTTTAGTAGTGGCGAATCTTTCACATGCCGCACAACATGTTGAGCTTGATTTGGCACAATTTGAAGGAAGAATACCCCGTGAACTTTTCGGTGGTACGGAATTTGCGCGCGTTCAATCTTCCTCTTACTATCTCACACTCGGGCCTCATACCTTCTTCTGGTTCTCCCTGGAGCCAGCACCTGTAGAACCTGTCCACCATCGTGCTTCGGTACAGGAAGCTTTAAAACCACTTACCACCATGACAATAAAGCGAAAACCGGAGGAGCTTTTCGAGAAAAAGGAGAACTGGTCTCTTCTAGAGCGACTCTTGCTGAACTACGCAAGAGAGAGACGGTGGTTTCGTGGTAAAGCGAGACGTGTTCAGTCGACTGTAATAAGGGATGTCATCCCCATGCCTTTCACCGATTCAATAGCTTATTTTGTTTTAATGGATGTGCTATATACTGAGGGTGAGGCGGAGACCTATACCCTTCCGCTCACCCTTACCAGCACTGATAAATTAGAGCAAATCATGAGCGAATATCCTCATGCAGTAGTAGCCCAACTGAAGCCAAAAGGTGAAAACACAGTACAAGCCACTGTGCTCTACGACGCTCTTGTTAATAAAGAATTTAATAGTGCCTTGTTAATCGCCATAGGCCGACGACGCCGCTTCAAAGGAATCAATGGGCGAATTACAGGGTCACCGACCAAGGCAATTCGTACCATATGCTGGCCGCCGGAGCTGCCTCTTGAGCCCTCTCCACTGAAGGCGGAGCAGACCAACACATCAGTGCTCTATGAAGACTTGCTTATTCTTAAACTCTTTAGACAGGTGGACGAGGGGATAAACCCGGATTTGGAAATCGGGCGCTTTTTAACGGAAAATACCGATTTCCCAAACATTTCACGTATTGCCGGTATGCTCGAATACCACAGCAATACAGGTTACCGTATAAGTCTGGCAATCCTACAGGAATTCGTACGCAATGAGGGTGATGCCTGGGGATACACACTCGACTCACTCCAACGTTTCATTGAAATTGCATTGGCTCATCCAACTGTTCAAATACCACCTGTACCGCAGAGATCAATACTAAGTCTTGGAGAAGAAGCAGCACCATTAGCTATGGAGACTATCGGGCCTTACCTGGCATCAGCCGACCTTCTTGGTCAACGAACCGCCGAGTTACATATCGCACTAGCCTCGGCTGAGGATACTCCCGATTTCTCACCGGAATCCTTCACCCTTATGTATCAGAATTCGACATACCATTCCATGAGGCGCTCTGCGATTAGAACTTTACAGCTATTACGGAAGCAACTGGACTATATACAAGAGGGAGTAAAGGAAAAAGCTGAAGAAGTACTTGAGCAGGAGAATGAGATAATTGGACGCTACCAGCTTCTTCGTGAGAAGAGAATCAATTCTGCGAGAATACGCTGCCATGGTGATTATCATTTGGGACAGGTACTATATACAGGTAAAGATTTTATAATAATTGATTTTGAGGGTGAACCGGCACGCCCGCTTAGCGAGCGACGTCTAAAACTCTCTCCTCTAAGGGATGTCGCAGGTATGATACGCTCCTTTCATTATGCTGCATATACAGCCCTTTTACGCCACTCGCAACTTACTCTGCGCCCTGAAGATGCCCCGATATTGGAACAATGGGCTCGTTTCTGGTATGTATGGGTTTCGTCATCTTTCCTGAAGTCTTATCTAACGATTGTCAAGGATACAGGTATGGTACCCGATGACACAGAAGGACTAAAAATACTCTTAAATGCTTTTCTTCTCGATAAGGCCATTTATGAGATAGTCTACGAACTCAACAACCGTCCCGATTGGGTGCAGGTCCCTTTGCAGGGAATATTGCAGTTACTTGAGGCACAGGATTGACCACAACCCCGGCAACGCGTGCACTCTATAAACTGGCAAAGATTTATGGAGTGCAGACCGCTTACTACGACATGGAGCATAAGCGGCAGCAAGCATCTGCCGAATCGCTCCTTTCCGTATTAAACGCACTTGGAGCTTCCGTCTCATGTCTACAAGATGTGCCCTCTGCATTGAGGGAACACAAGCAGGAGCAATGGCGACGACCTCTGGAGCCAGTTTATGTGGCATGGGATGGAGTCCCCAGGCAAATGTCCATTAGGCTGGCTGCCAGTGAAGCTGACTGCCTGTTGACAGGCCATCTAACTTCAGACTCTGGTGATTACCAGGATTTCAAATGGCTATGCCATGACCTTCCAGTTATAGACTTGAGAGAAATTGAAGGGGTTCAATATACTGTCAGACTCCTCACATTGCCATCGAAACTAACGTACGGGTATTACAGACTTGTACTGGAAATGCCTGACGATACCGTGGAAACTACCATAATTTCGGCACCTAAAAGAATGTATACTTGCGAAGATTCAAATGGCGGCAGATTTTGGGGGGGTTTTCTCCCGTTGTACTCTCTTTATACTAAACGCAGCTGGGGGGCCGGAGACTTCGCCGACCTCGAAATGTTAATCGAATGGATCGCTGGTTACGGTGGGGGCGTCGCAGCAACCCTTCCTTTACTTCCGACTTTTTTGGATGAGCCGTTCAACCCCAGTCCATATATGCCTGTAACCCGCCTCGCCTGGAACGAATTTTATGTTGACGCTGATAGTGCAATCCATCAAGAGAATTGTATTGAAGCTGAGGAAATTATTTCTTCATCTTCATTCCAAAGCGAACTTGAGAAATTACGCAATTCTTCACTGGTAGACTATCAGGCACAAATGAAATTAAAGCGAAGGGTGTTGGAGAAGCTGTCGCGCTGTTTCTTTCAGGATAATTCTTTTACCCGCGAAGATTTTCAAAATTTCATTGAGATAAACCCGGAAATCGATGACTACGCCCGGTTTCGTGCAACCTGTGAAACCAGGAAGACGCCATGGCACTCCTGGCCTCAAGGACTGCGAGATGGTATTCCATCCCATAAAGACTATGATGAGGAAATCCGCAGATACTATATTTATGCGCAATGGCTTGTTCATAAGCAAATAACTTCTCTGGCAGCAAAATCGAGGGACTACGGCCCGGGTCTGTACTTAGACTATGCACTAGGCGTTCACCCTGACGGATATGACGTCTGGAGATATCGAAATCTTTTTTTAACAAATATATCGGTCGGAGCTCCCCCGGATCCTGTTTTCACTTCGGGTCAGGATTGGGGCTTTCCTCCACTTCATCCTGCAAAGCTTCGAGAGCATAGCTATAGTTACTATATATCCTGTATACGTAATCATCTCGATTACGCAGGTATACTACGCATTGACCACGTGATGGGACTGCACAGGTTATTCCTAATACCTCAAGGTATGGAACCTTCGGAGGGAGTGTACTTACGCTATAAACATGATGAATTCTACGCAATACTTACACTGGAATCTCACCGTAATAGAACCATGATAGTAGGGGAGGACCTCGGAACGGTCCCCCCTGATGTAAGACCTGCTATGAAACAACACGGTCTTTACCGCAATTATGTAGTACAATATGAATTATGTTCTGATTGTCGAAGATCTCTGCATCCGGTTCCAAAGGATACAGTGGCAGGGGTCAATACCCATGATATGCCGACCTTCGCTGCATTCTGGCAGGACGTTGATTTGGAAGAACGTTTTGAGTTAGACCTCCTCGACAGCATTAGTATGGTAAACGAGAGGAAAGCTCGCGATAATATAAGAGATACCCTGGTGCGTTTCCTTAAGAATAAAGGGTGGCGTAGGTTGATCGGCCCGGGAAATGTAAATTTATTTGACGTGCTGAAAGCAACTTTATTCTTTTTAAGTGCAAGTCCTGCCGAAGTTGTCATTGTAAATCTGGAGGACCTCTGGCTTGAAACTGAACCACAAAATATTCCGGGAACCCACAACGAGCGCCCAAATTGGCGTCGCAAGGCCAGATATAGCTTTGAGACGTTTTCCAAACTACCCGAGGTTACCGATGTCCTGAAGGAAATGGATACTATACGCAGAAAAGGTGCTGGAGATGAAGCAGGGAAAAAATAGGAAAGCGGGAGATACGAGAGCAGACTCATTGATATCGAAAGTAAGATACGATGTATCTTTGTTAACTGATGATGACCTTTATATATTTAATGAGGGCTCCCACTATCAGCTTTATGACAAACTCGGTTCACATACCATGACTGTTGATGGCGCTCACGGCACCTATTTCGCCGTATGGGCGCCGAATGCCAAACGGGTCTCCGTTATAGGTGATTTCAATACATGGGATAAGAGCAGCCACACCCTACGCCCCAGGGGACAATCTGGCATATGGGAGGGATTTATCCCAGGGGTAGGAACAGGCACTCTTTACAAATATCACATCTCTTCTCAGCAACAGGGTTACCAGGTAGACAAGGCAGACCCCTTTGCTTTCTGTACGCAGATACCGCCGGATACTGCATCCATTGTCTGGGAGCTGGATTATAAATGGAGCGACCGGGAATGGATGGAGAAGCGCAGAAGTGCGAATGCCCTGGACGCTCCTATCTCCATTTATGAAATGCATATCGGGTCCTGGATGCGAGTTCTGGAAGAAGGTAACAGGTCGCTGAGCTATCGCGAACTGGCACCAAAACTGGTGGACTATATACAGAAAATGGGATTTACTCATGTAGAGCTTCTGCCAATTATGGAGCATCCCTTCTTTGGCTCTTGGGGGTATCAAACCACCGGATATTTTGCGCCTACGGCACGGAATGGAACACCTCAGGACTTCATGTATTTCGTTGAGTATCTTCACCAGAACAGCATTGGAGTGATTCTTGACTGGGTCCCGTCCCATTTTCCCAATGATGAGTTCGGAATCGGCTATTTCGACGGTACCCACCTCTACGAACATGCCGATCCGCAGAAGGGTTTCCATCCGGATTGGAAAAGCTATATTTTCAACTACGGTCGCAACGAGGTGCAAAGTTTTCTTATTAGCAGCGCCCTTTTTTGGTTGAGCAACTATCATATCGACGGATTGCGTGTGGATGCTGTTGCTTCGATGCTTTATTTAGACTACGGCCGGAATAAGGGCGAATGGATTCCAAACAAATACGGTGGTCGGGAAAATCTCGAGGCAATTGATTTTCTAAAGCGGCTTAATTCGGAGATATACGCAAACCACCCGGATGTACAGACTATTGCTGAGGAATCAACAGCGTGGCCAATGGTTTCTCGTCCGACGTATATCGGTGGACTCGGTTTCGGCCTCAAGTGGGATATGGGCTGGATGCACGATACACTTGAATATATGTCTAAAAAGCCTGTCCATAGAAAATTCCATCACAATAATCTAACATTCCGTATGGTTTACGCTTTCTATGAAAATTTTATCCTGCCTCTTTCACACGATGAAGTTGTATATGGTAAAGCTTCGCTTCTGAGTAAAATGCCGGGTGACGACTGGCAGAAATTCGCCAATCTGAGGCTGTTATACGGGTATATGTATGGACAACCGGCTAAGAAGCTACTGTTCATGGGGGGGGAGTTCGGCCAGTGGAGGGAATGGGCACATGACGAAAGCCTGGAGTGGCATTTGCTCAATTACGCGCCACATCAGGGGTTGCAGGCCTGGGTCGTTGAGTTAAACAGATTGTATCGTAGTGAACCATCCTTATATGAAATTGAGCTTGAACCGTCAGGATTCGAGTGGATTGACTGCAATGACAGTAAGTCAAGCACACTCAGCTTCATCCGTAAAAGCAGTTCAACGAACGAAATAATGTTTATTGTCTGCAACTTCACACCGGTGCCGCGACAGAACTACAAAGTCGGTGTTCCCCGAAAGGGATACTGGCGAGAGATTTTAAACAGCGATGCCAAGGAATACGGCGGCAGTGGATGGGGTAATATGGGTGGTGTAGAAGCTGTACCTATTCCATTACACGGTCGCCCATTCTCTCTTACATTGACATTACCTCCGCTATCGGCTGTTTATCTCAAGAGCGAGACTGACTAGCCATGGTCATAGCTGACGGACCGGGCGCTGTATATCTGGGAGCCAAAAAATGCCGTTTTAATGTATGGGCGCCCTTTATTAATAAATTAGACGTACACATTGTTGAACCTGAAGAGCGCGTGATTCCACTGGAAAAAACCGGGCGAGGCTATCACCAGGGCGTAGCTGAAGATATGGAGCCAGGCTATTGTTATTTCTATAGACTGGATGGGCAAAAAGAATTTCCTGACCCGGCATCCCGGTATCAACCTGCGGGAGTGCATGGCCCTTCCCAGATAGTTAACAGCAATTTCCTCTGGACTGACTCGAAGTGGTCAGGTATCAATCTTCAAGACTACCTAATATATGAGCTTCATGTAGGAGCTTTTACCAGAGAAGGGACTTTTAATTCTATAATCCCTTATCTGGATGAATTGGTGGAACTAGGCGTTACAGCTATAGAGCTTATGCCTGTCGCTCAATTTCCCGGTGAACGCAACTGGGGTTATGATAGTGTCTACCTTTACGCAGTGCAGAACTCCTATGGCGGTCCCGAAGGGCTTCAAAGACTCGTCAATGCGTGTCATCTAAAGAAACTAGCCGTCATTCTCGATGTCGTCTACAATCACCTTGGCCCTGAAGGGAACTATTTAGCCAACTTTGCCCCGTATTTCACTGAACGATATCGTACACCATGGGGTCCTGCTCTCAATTTCGATGGTCCGTATAGCGACGATGTCCGCCGATTCTTCATAGAAAACGCTTTGTATTGGATTACAGAATTCCATGTGGATGCTTTGAGACTCGATGCCGTTCACGCGATCCTCGACCACTCCCCATACACTTTTCTGGAGGAGCTGGCTACATCCGTGCATGAACAGGGCAATAGGTTAAATAGACAGGTTTATCTTTTCCCGGAAAGTGCCGATAATGATAAACGCCTTGTTTATCCATCGAACCTGGGAGGATACGGGCTGGATGCTCAATGGAACGATGATTTCCATCACTCGATACATGTGTTACTTACGGGGGAGACAAACGGGTACTATAAGGACTATGGAAAGCTTCAACATCTGGTCAAAGCTATCAGTGAAGGATTTGTGTATTCAGGTGAGTACTCTTCCTTTCGTAAACGCCGGCATGGCTCCTCATCACAAGAGATTCCAGCCTACCGATTTGTGGTTTGCGCACAGAATCATGACCAGGTCGGAAACAGGATGATGGGAGAACGGTTAAGCCAGCTTGTTTCTTTCGAAGCGCTAAAGCTGGCAGCTGGAATTGTACTACTGTCTCCCTGTATACCTCTCATTTTCATGGGTGAGGAATATGGAGAAACTAACCCCTTTCAGTATTTTGTCAGTCACTCAGACCCTCACCTCATTAAAGCAGTACGCAAAGGACGAAAAGAGGAGTTCGCTGCGTTCGGTTGGGCAGGGGAACCTCCTGATCCTCAAGACAAAGCCACTTTCTTAAACAGTAAGCTTAACCAGGAATTACGTGACAGGGAGCAACATAATACATTACTGCGGTTCTATAAAGAGCTTATCCATCTGCGCAATGACATACATCCCTTGAGTACACTCAGCAAAGATGCCTTAGAAGTCGTGGGATTCGATACGCAGAATGTCCTCCTGTTACGGAGATGGACTGACGATAATGAAGCAGTTGCTATATTTAATCTAAGCAGGGTTAAAGGAAAGGTGAACGTTTCGCTACCTCAAGGACGATGGCGAAAAATTCTGGATTCAGCGGAGGAGCGATGGGATGGTCCAGGCAGCCAAAACCCCGATTCCATAGCCTCAAATGACGCCACGGTGCTGACGCTGTCACCCTCATCTTTCGGTTTATATATGAGAGCTAAGGAGAATTAGAACGTGGAAAGATATGTCTGTGTACACGGTCATTTCTATCAGCCTCCGCGAGAGAACCCCTGGCTGGAATCGATCGAGCTTCAAGACTCCGCCTATCCCTATCACGACTGGAATGAAAGAATAACAGCAGAATGCTACGCGGCAAACGCGGTCTCACGCATTCTGGATTCAGACAAGCTAATTACACAGATAGGCAATAATTACTCGAAAATCAGCTTCAATTTCGGGCCGACACTTTTATCCTGGTTGGAAATCTATGCTCCAGCGGTTTATTCAGCCATTATCGAAGCTGACCGCGAAAGCCGGGAATTGTATTCAGGCCACGGCTCTGCCTTAGCGCAGCCATACAATCATATGATCATGCCCCTGGCAACTAAAAGGGATAGATATACGCAGGTTATATGGGGGATTCGAGATTTTCAGCACCGTTTTGGTAGAGACCCGGATGGCATGTGGCTTCCAGAGACGGCTGTGGATATCGAAACACTGGAAGTGATTGCCGAATTAGGAATTAAGTTCACTATTCTGGCGCCTCGTCAGGCGCAGAGAGTAAGACAGATCGGCAAGAAAGAATGGCAGGATATCAACGACTGCACAATAGACCCAACTATGGCATATTCCTGCCGGCTGCCTTCGAACCGTTATATCGCGCTCTTTTTCTACGACGACCCCATTTCTCGAGCGGTAGCTTTTGAAGGGCTTTTAAGCAACGGCGAACAGTTTGCCCGGAGGATTGAAAGTGCATTCTCCGAGGAAAGTAATTGCCCTCAAATAGTAAATATCGCAACAGATGGTGAGACATACGGACATCACCACCGCCACGGCGACATGGCATTGGCATATGCTCTTAATTACATCGAGACTAGTAACCTTGCCCGGATTACCAATTACGGCGAATATTTGGAGAAGCATTCCCCTGAATACGAAGTGGAGATTATCGAGAACACTTCCTGGAGCTGTGTCCACGGTGTTGAGAGATGGCGGAACGATTGCGGCTGTAGTTCCGGCAGAAATCACAGATGGAATCAATCATGGCGAGCGCCGCTTCGAGAGGCTCTGGACTGGCTTCGTAATACATTAGACCCCAAATATGAGGAATACGGAAATAAGCTGTTCAAGGACCCGTGGAGAACGAGGGACGATTATATTCAAGTTATACTTGATCGCTCCGTACCAAATGTTGAGGAATTCCTAAAAAAACATACAGTTAATAATCTGGAAGCCGCCCAAAAAATTGAGGCCCTCAAGCTCCTTGAGCTGCAACGCCACGCTATGCTGATGTATACCAGCTGCGGTTGGTTCTTCGATGAGTTGTCAGGAATTGAAACAGTGCAGATAATCCAGTATGCAGGACGGGTTGTTCAGTTAGCACGCGAACTTTTTGGAGATGATATTGAAAACAGGCTGCTTGAGAAGCTGGAACTGGCCAAGAGTAATATACGTAAACAGGGAGACGGACGACGTATCTACGATAAATTTGTAAAGCCGGCGATGGTCGATCTGAATTGGGTCGCTGCTCACTACGCCGCAAGTTCTCTTTTTGAGGAGTATGACGAAGAGACACCGGTACATTGCTATGGAGTTAAGCGTGAAGATTACCAGACCTTGGAGGCTGGTAGAGCCAGGCTCGCGATAGGGAAAGCTGAAATCTTCTCAGAGGTCACATGGGAATCTTCACATCTGAACTTTGGTGTTCTGCATTTCGGCGACCACAATCTCAATGCGGGCGTCCATGCGTACAAAGGGAAAGCAGCATATCAAGCGCTGGTATCTGAACTGACAGGAGCCTTTTCCAGAGCGGAATTCCCCGAAGTTATTCGATTAATGGATAAGCACCTTGGTACATCTGTTTATACCCTTCGCTCCCTGTTCAAGGATGAGCAACGCAAAGTATTAGGTTTCATCCTGGAGTCTACATTAGCCGAAGTCGAATCGCACTACCGCCAAATCTATGAAATGAATTACCCTCTCATGCTTTTCTTAACGGACATGGGAAACCCTCTACCAAAAGCCTTTCAAGGAGCAGCTGAGTTCATCCTGAACACTGAGCTGCAAAAAGCGCTTACCGCGGATAGTCTCGATATAGAACGTATAGCTGGTTTTTTAGACGATGCTATTGGCTGGGAGGTCGAACTTGACACCCAGGGTCTAAGCTACCTTTTCGAAAAGAAACTGGAAACAATGATGGATAATTTTGCTTCCAGTACAGAGAATGTCGACCTCCTGCATGAAATAATCGCAGCGGTGGAGCTCGCGCGTTCTCAGACGTTTGAGGTAAATATGTGGGGCGTGCAAAATGTATTCTGGACTATTTTGCAGAATAATTTCGAAGAATTTAATGTGAAATCACGGCAGGGTGATACCCAGGCTAAAGAATGGGTAGACCTTTTCAAGTCTCTCGGGAAACACCTCTCTATTCGGATGGACTAATGGTCGCACTCCGGATTCCAATCGCCACTTATAGACTACAGTTCAACAACAAATTCCGATTCGAAGATGCCCGCTCAGTTGTAAATTATCTTTCGGAACTCGGAATCACCGATATTTACGCCTCCCCTATTCTGAAAGCTAGAACAGGTAGCAGTCACGGGTATGATGTCACCGATCCCCTAAACCTCAATCCCGAACTTGGTAACATGGAAGACTTTTCGAAACTCATGGAAGACCTGAAAAGCCACAGCTTGGGCTTACTTCTTGATATTGTTCCCAACCATATGGCTCTCGACCCGGACAACACCTGGTGGATGGATGTACTCGAAAACGGTCGCGCCTCACCGTTTGCCGATTATTTCGATATTGAATGGCATCCGCATTCAGCCGTTACACCAGGCAAAGTGTTATTACCGCTATTGGGGGCCCCACTCCAAAAAATAATTGATGAGCATGAACTTATATTGCAGGTTTATAATAACAGCCTTTGTTTTAAATATTTCGAGATTATTTTACCTCTTGATGCTAAGTCGTACGCAGTGGTTATATCCAGCACATTAGATATATTACTAACACGCAATGCGGACCAGCAATGTACCGAACAGGTGAAACAACTGCTTAAGTCCACTAACAACCTTCCGCAACATGATGATTTCGATTTAGAAGTACTGAAGTCCAGTTATGCAGAGCGACAGCGAATTAAACGGGAATTCGGCCGTTTAGTTGATGATGATCCCATATTTAGTAATGCCGTCAACCAGAGTATCAGACAATTTAATGAATCTTTTCACCAGATGAAGGGCCTGTTAAATTTACAGGCTTATCAATTGTCATACTGGAGAACCGGCATTGAAAATATCAACTACAGACGCTTTTTCGATATCAATGAACTGATTGGCGTCTGTGTTGAAAAGCCAAATGTGTTTGAAAGAACGCACGGGCTTATTAAAAAACTGGTGCAGGAGGATATAGTAACCGGACTGCGGATCGATCACATCGATGGCTTAAAAGCCCCCGGTGAGTATCTGCAACGCCTTCAGTCTTTAGCGGCATCTGAAGAATTGACTGAATCGGGTAAATTCTACATTGTTGTCGAAAAGATACTTACCGGGGATGAACTGCTTCCTTTAGAATGGCTCTTATCCGGCACAACCGGCTATGATTTCCTGAACAAGGTAAACATGTTATTCGTGGACTGGGCCGGATTTAAACTCTTGGAGGAAAATTACAGACGTTTAACTGGTTCAGCCTCGGGTTTTGAGGAAGTGGTCTATTTAAAAAAGAAACAGGCTATAACTGAAATTTTCATCGGTGAGATTAAGACACTGGCCCGGAAATTGGCAGATTCAGCGACGAATACCCGGAATGCTCATGGACTCACAGAGCGGGATTTAACCGAAGCCCTGGTTGAAGTGACAGCTTGCCTGCCGGTTTATAGAACTTATACTAATAGCTTCGATGTTACTACAAAAGATAGAAACTGCATTGAAAATGCCATAACTGAAGCTCAAACAAGGGCTCCCGGAATAAAACATGCTGCATTAGAACTCCTGAGGCATGTGCTGTTACTCGATGTCAATTCAAATGACAATAATGCTGAAAAAGACGAGTGGCTTTCCTGGGTTATGCGCTGGCAGCAATTTACGGGAGCCGTTATGGCAAAAGGTCTGGAGGATACAGCCCTGTATTGCTACAATCCACTGATATCCCTTAACGATGTGGGCTCCAAACCTGTAACAATAAATGAACCTGTCGCCGGTTTCCATAACGGTAATCTTGTCAGGCAGTCAAATCGGCCTCATACCTTGAACACTACCTCGACACATGACACTAAACGGAGCGAAGACGTTAGAGCACGGATAAACGTTTTATCGGAAATACCGGAAATATGGAACGAGCGCTTCGTTACATGGTGCAAGTTAAATAACCCGAAGAAAAAGGTCATTGATGGCAATATCGTGCCCGACACCGCTATGGAGGTATTTTTATATCAAACACTCATCGGGGCATGGCCTCCGTTACAAGACGATATATCATTCTTTAAAGAGCGTATAAAAAGTTATGTGATTAAAGCTGCGCGTGAGTCAAAGACTTATACTTCGTGGCTGTCACCAAACGACCAATACGAATCCGGCATAATTGGATTCATCGAGAAAATACTGGATGATTCCGAGCAAAGCAGATTCCTGAACGACTTCCTTGAGCTGCAACGATATGTCGCTTACTATGGCGCTCTAAATTCTCTGTCCCAGGTCTTGCTGAAGATCGCATCACCGGGAGTACCGGATTTCTACCAGGGTACAGAAATCTGGGATCTCAGCCTGGTCGACCCCGATAACAGGCGTCCAGTGAACTATGAGATTACAAGGGAAATGCTCAGTGAATTGAAGAAACGTGAAATTAAGGAATTGCACGAACTGATTAGAGATTTGTTGAGTACATGGGAAGACGGAAGAATAAAGCTATACACCATATATAAGGCGCTGAATGCCCGTAGAAAATACCATCATCTGTTCTTAAACGGAGATTACCTGCCGCTACAAGCACACGGTAAAAGAAAAAAGCATATCTGTGCTTTTTCACGAAGAAAAGACGATTACTGGGCAGTAGTGATTGTGCCAAGGCTATTAACAAAACTTGTGTCCTTTAATCAAATGCCAGCCGGATTAAATGTGTGGGGAAATGACCACATAGTATTACCAAAAGGCTTTCCCGAGACCTGGAAAAATGTATTTACAGATGAGTGTACTGAAGTTGCTTCAAGAAACAGAGGTTTGCCAGTTTCACAAGCGCTCAGCGCTTTTCCCATTGCTCTGCTATTACATCACCCATCATCATCGTGATACAGAATATGCAGATCATACCGGTTAAATTGTGAGAATCAGTATGAAACGGGTAAGTCCGAAATTATAGATTCTGCAGGAATATTAATAGAATCATAATAATCGAGCGAATTCCAGATAAAGCTGAGATGCCTGTGCTACTTGATTAAAAACAACGGATTCCTCCGGGCTGTGTGCCAGTTCCAGGCGACCGGGTCCCAGGATTATCGGGTCTACCCCGGCAGCCCACAGTATATTTCCATCTGAGTGGCTGCGAAAATCCTGAGGTTGCCAATTAAGTAACATATTTTGATACACTCTCTTCAATTTTTTCACGAGCGTTCTTTCCTGGGATATTCTATAACCGGAATATGTTTCCTCGAATCTTATGTAAACATCGAGGTCCTGGATGTTTTCTTCTGCTTTTTCAATAAGCTGTTCCAATTCTGTCTTCAGTACATCGATCCTTGTATCAGGTGGCAGATGAAGGTCCAACCACGCTTCACAAAGGTCTGGCACTACAAATCCACCGGGAAATCCCGAAAGCTCTCTGATATTGTAAACAACGCCGTGAGGTAATGATGTGCTGTATTCAGTTACCTGTAGCAGAAGCTTCAACATCGTCTCTATCGCGTTGCGACCGAGCTCCGGCATTGACGAATGGGCTCTTTTCCCTCTTGTACGTAAAAGGACCTCCAGATAACCGTAATGGCCCAGGCATGGAGCCAAATCAGTGGGCTCGCCAACCACAGCCCACTGGAAGTTATACTCTCGCACAAGTGACTTCGCTCCGTCGCTGTCCTCCTCTTCTCCTACTACCAAAGCAAGTCCGACAGGTGGAAAACTATCCCCCTGTGTCGCAATAACGATGAACGCTTCTATCATGGCAGCGCAGCCGGCCTTCATATCAGTAGACCCGAGACCCCAAATGGTATCCTCTTCTTCAGTGAAAGCGTAATCCTCAAGATCATGGGCAGCGACCGTATCGACATGTCCTACAAAACAAAGGTCTATCTCTTCAGTTCCTCCGGGCAGGCAAATAACATTGAACCGGTTTTCATCGATTTCCTGCCTGACGACTGGTAACCCATGATTCTTCAGATACTGCTCACAATATTCAAGAATCTCCACCTCCTTGCCCGAAGGACTATAAATGTCCACCAGATCTTTGAGCAATGCTTTCAGTCTTTCGGGCTGCACGGTAATCTGTTTACGAGGGTTCTTCCTCATTTTTTATCCTCGCGCAAGATATATCTATTTGCACAGCAAGTAATCGTAATAATAAAAGTTCAGTGATTCTTTTCTATATGATATTCTCCTCTGGCTCAGAGGAAGTAACTTGCTTATGCCCACGTTTTCTAATTCCTTTTACCGGGCGTTTTAAGGTCTTCGCTAACCAAATATGTTCACTGCGCGGTGAGAACCCTATAGCCTTGAAGAAGTCAATGGCCTCTGCGTTATCTCCGTCCGTATCAGCAATTACCATCCGCACACCATCCTCGAGTAGCCGATCCTCCAACCTGCGGTACAGCCGACGCGCAAGATTATTTCTCTGAAACGCTTCGTCTACACCCAGCCAGGAAATATAGCCATATCTTTTCCATGCGGTTCCTTCCTTCTCAATTGTCGTAGCAAGAAGAAAACCTACGATTTTATCATCCACCTCGGCAACGAAGCAGTAATCGGGATCAGAGCTGAAGTAGTCAGTCACCTCATACGGATCCCATGTCCGATACAGGATGGGCATATCGTCGCTGGTAAAAAGCCGCTCACCAAGCCGATAAACTTGCGCAAGGTCATCGATCTCCAACTGTCGAATTATTACCATTGGCCTTTTTTTCTTTGCATCAATGCTCTCGGATGACATGCAACCTTCCTACCTATTATCGTTCAGTTTAATGAGCGCGCCGAAAAAGACGACTCTTAAGAATTTGCCCTTATCCAGCGATAAACTTTATTGTTTTCATCGCCCTGATAGCCAATATTAAGGCACTGTTTTACCTCAGTCCACCACACCTTTGTCCTCTTAATACACACTTAATCTACTCTAATCTATAATCAGGTAGAAATAAACACAGTGCTCCCCTGAATAGGGTTCCACGGCAATGATCTGTTATAACATAGGATAGCTGTATAGCCTCTGGAACTGGAGGCCAGCATCCCAGAGATATGTGTGACTGACCAGCAACGACCAGCTTAACATATTATACTACATTTAAATCTAACGATGCTTGATTTTTAGATAGCGTAACATATGGCCTGTAACGCAAGACGGGGAAGTGGTATTATTACTGCCATAAAACCGTAACCGGTCTGCTGCTATCCAAACTCTTAATGAGGGACAGAAATGGACGCAATTATCGAGGAAAAAACCTATAGAGAACACGCGGAACCTTTCCTATTAAAGGAATCCGACGACGCCTGGCACCTGGAAAAGGGTCGTTACTACGTAGAGTGGTGGTATTTCGATGTAATGAACAGCGATGGCAGCCTCGTGAGAGGTCAGTTTTTTATTTCCAGGGACTTTGTGCGGCCAGGCTACCTGAGAAACGGGATACGGGTTACCCATGTAAAAACGGACGGCACAGAAACCACTATCGAGAAGTGGTTTCCTCCCGCTTCATTCAAAGCCTCCGCAGAAGTCTGCGACGTCGAAATCAACAAGAATACCTTCAGGGGTGATCTCTTCAGCTGCCGGGTACATATCGATGAGGACAATACAGCCCTCGATCTGGAACTTCAGTCCGATATACCGGGCATCAAGAGCCACGCCTGCTTCGGTGATGAAAGCAAATGCATGCACTGGGTGGTGCCCCAGCCGCGGGGTCGTGCGCAGGGAACTTTTCGCAAAGGAAATGAAACCTGTGAACTACGGGGGATCGGGTATCGCGACCACAATTGGCTGAATTTCCCAGCCATGGACACAATCGAATACTGGGACTGGGGCCGCGTGTACGACGACAAATTTACCATCATATTCGCCGATATCGTCACGACAAAAGGATATGACAATGCCCATATAAAGCCATTGCTTATATTTGACCGGTACAAATTAATCTATTTAACCACAGAGCGTGCCAAGTGGGACCTCGACAAATCGGGCTGCAAGATAGATCCGGTTACGAAAGTGGAGCTTCCCGAGACACACCGGATAGCACTCTCCGATGTAGATCCCTCGCTGGAGATAGAACTGCACCTCGAAAGGGTATTTCAGAGGATAGATCCCCTCGCCGACTTCAATCCGCTGGTGAGATGGCTCATCCGTACGTTCAAGGGGAAACCAGCGATAACATCCTATCATTCCTCCGGTACCGGCAGAATGAGCCTCTTCGGACAGGATTATCACTTAAATTGCAGCGCGGTACACGAATATGTCGCTAATATCTGAGACCTTATGAGAGCTAACGAGGGCTTAAGTTGACGAAATACATAATCGCCCATGATGTGGGGACGAGCACAACCAAAGCGGTTCTAGTAGATTTAGAGGGCCAGGTCCACGGCAAGTGCTCCGAGGATTACACCGTCTGCTACCCGAAGGCAGACTGGGCCGAGCAGGACCCTGAGGACTGGTGGAACGCAGTCAAAACTACCACCAGGAATCTTATGCAGATGACAGGAGTGTCACCGAACGATGTATTGTGTTTGACTTTCAGCGGG
The DNA here is from genome assembly GCA_964453665.1 of uncultured Dehalococcoidia bacterium. GTDB lineage: Bacteria > Chloroflexota > Dehalococcoidia > SZUA-161 > SZUA-161 > DAOUTY01. The sequence goes on from CAYVQT010000037.1 coordinate 21,264, forward strand.
CAAATGCTCGGTATAGTCCCGATGGATTCAGGCGGAAAACACCTGAGGCCTGCCATAATCTGGCTCGATAATCGAGCATGCAGGCAGGCGGAAAGCATGATGAGGAAGTTCGGGCACGCCCGTATCTTTTCGCTCCTTGCCGGCGCTACCTTATGTGGGAAAGACTGTGTGCCAAAGCTGTTATGGCTTAAATCGGAAGAACCGGACATATACGGCAAGATGAAATATTTTCTTGATGTCAACGGCTATCTCATTTATCGAACTACAGGCAACATAGCGATGGAATTATCGGGCGCCTCCGTATTTGGAATTAACCTTAAAAAGAAAACATGGCTCAAGAGAATGTTCCGATACGTCGGTCTTGACCCGGAAAAAACACCGCCGCTCGTGCGTTCGACTGATCAGGTCGGAGTGCTCTCAGGAGAAGCATCCAGCGAGCTCGGGCTTCTCCAGGGTACGCCGGTCGTAGCCGGTGCGGGAGATGCTGCTTGTGCGGCTGTTGGTTCCGGCGCTGTATGTGAAGGCGACGGACATGTATACCTCGGCACCTCCGGATGGGTGGGGGTGGTAACAGAACGCACACCCCGTGGCAAATATGGAGCGGCAACAATCCACTCGGCGGACCCGGATAAAGCCTTTCTTATCGCTGAAACGGAAACAGCCGGCGCCTGCCTGCAATGGATGGGTGATGAGTTGTATAGGGCAGAGAAAATGGACCCGCAGGTATCTAATATCTATACATTAATGGACGAGAAGGTCAGCCAGGTCCCGCCGGGCTCCGGCTATTTAATCTTTACTCCCTGGATGTACGGAGAGAGGGCTCCGATAGCTGATTGTAATATTCGCTCGGGTTTTCTTAACTTGAGCGCCGATCATACCCGCGAGAACATGCTGCGTGCCGTCTATGAGGGCATAGCATACAACATAAGATGGATTATCGAAATCGTAGACAGGCACTTTAAATTCCCCCTGCCAACACTTCGCGTCATAGGTGGAGTGGCAAGGAGCGAGCCCTGGATGCAGATACTTTCCGATGTGACTTGCAGGAGGGTTGAGACTGTTCGCGACCCTCAGGAAGCCGGAGCTGTCGGGGCTGCGCTTATCGCAGCGACCGGGATGGGTATATACCCGAGCTTCGAGGCGCTGAAAGATATTGTAAAAGTAGACAGGGTCTTTGAGCCGCAAGAGGAAAATCGCAGGGTTTACAATTTGCTTTTCAATTCATACCAACAGGCTTATAAAAGCCTGCGAGGTTTCTACAAACGATTGAACGAGCAGAGATTCGAAGAGGCAAGCACATTCAGGGAGGTGTCCAAATGAAAAATGAGGAAATTTTAGGGCTGCCTATGGCACTGCCGGACGGCGTAGATTACGGCGAATATATTATCGCTACCTACCTTGCTTCTTTTCCGGCGGAAGTTCCCATACCCTTACTCTCTATGGCACTGGCTGTCGAGCAGAGTACGGGCACGTGGGTGCCTGTTCCGGGCGAGACACCCGAAGTTCGCCGTCGCCATGTCGCCAAGGTGCTGGGCGTCTACGAAGTGCCGGATTTCGAGTTCGAGGTGCCCGCCTCGGTGCAGACCAGAAACTGGTTCGTACAGGTGGCCTTCCCCGAAATTAACATCGGGGCACAGATACCCATGCTGCTGACCTCGGTAATAGGCAACATCTCAATGGGCGGTAATATAAAGCTGCTGGACATCCGCTTCCCCGAAAAATATGTCGCCGGTTTCAAAGGGCCTAAATTCGGCATCGACGGTGTCAGAGAACTCCTGGGAGTTCCCGGGAGACCCCTTTTAAACAACATGATAAAGCCGTGTACGGGCTATCCGCTGGAACTGGGGGCTGACCTGTTCAGGGACGCCGCCCTGGGTGGATGTGACATTATCAAGGACGATGAGCTGATAGCCGATGCTTCGTTCAATTCAATAGAAGGCCGCGTTAAACGCTACATGGAGATAGAGAAACAGGTCTATGAGGAGACGGGAGAACATACTCTCTACACCGTTAATATAACGGACTCGGTGCCTAAGGTTTTCGAAAACGCCAGGCGCGCTGTGGAGCTCGGATGCAATGCCCTGATGGTGAATTATCTCGCCGTCGGCCTGCCCGTTTTGCAGGCTCTGGCAGAGGACCCGGGTATAAACGTTCCCATACTTGCCCATATGGACGTTGCCGGCGCAATGTACATGTCGCCTATCCACGGCCTGAGCTCCCATATTGTGCTGGGAAAGCTGCCCAGGCTCGCTGGCGCGGACGTGATCGTAATACCTGCACCCTATGGTAAAGCGCCGGTAATACCCGATAAGTTCCGAAACGTCGCCAAGAACCTGACGTTCCCTCTATACCATCTTAAACCGACCTTTCCTATGCCGTCCGGCGGCATAACGCAGTCTATGGTGCCCAAAGTGGTGGCCGACCTCGGGACTGACATCGTAATTGGTTCGGGCGGCGGCATCCATGCGCATCCGCAGGGTGCGATAGCCGGCGGGAAAGCGTTCCGGCAGGCTATCGATGCGGTGCTACAGGGGATTTCTCTGGAGGAGTATGCAAAAGAGCATCCGGAACTGGATGTAGTGCTGAAACAATGGGCTGACCCATTTGGGAAAGGCGTTTAGGTACGGGTTGTAAAGGAGGAGAGATGTCGAAGATCACTGTTCTGGGTGGATGCGGCGTTGTAGGAAGCATAGCAGCCGAAACGCTCGTTTCAAGCGGTGTATTTGACGAAATTATAATCGCAGACATCAAGCTCGCGCAGGCAAAGAAGGTATCGGAGAGGCTGGGTTCAGACAAAACTTCAGCTGTTGAGTTTGATGCGGAAAGCCCGCAGAGTATAAGGAATGCCGTCCGGGGCTCGTCACTCGTCCTTAACTGTGTCGGGCCTTTTTACAGGTATGGCCCTCTGATACTGAGGGCAGTTATAGATTCCGGAATCAACTACGTCGATGTCTGCGACGACCTAGATGCCACTGAGAAGCTCCTTGAGATGGACGCAGATGCCAGACAGGCCGGAGTTTCAGCGTTAATCGGGATGGGCAGCTCCCCGGGTGTGGCCAATGTGCTGGTCAAGTTCTGCGCCGAGTCCATGCTTGATCAGGTTGAGTCGGTCGACATATATCATGCCCACGGTGGGGAAAAAATCGAAGGCCCGGCTGTGGTGAAGCATAGAATTCACTCTATGGAAATGGACATACCCATGTTCCTCAACGGCGAATTCACGACGGTCAGAATGTTTGAGGAAAGCGGAAAAGCGCTGGAGGAGGAAGTCGAATTCAGGGATGTGGGTCGATACGGCGTTTATGCCTACCCGCATCCCGAAACAATAACACTGCCCGGGTATTTGAAAAATATAAAGAGAGTAACGAATCTGGGACTGGTGTTGCCTCCTGCTTACGCAAAACTGATAAAAGGCATGGTCAGGTTGGGCGTCACGGGCGAGGAGCCGATTGATATTCAGGGACAGAAGGTAGTCCCCCTTGAATTCGCGGTGGCGTTCATTCTCTCGCGCAGGCAGGAATTGATGACAGCAGCCGGTCTTGGCGAGCCTATGGGCTGCCTCAAGATCGTAGTGAAAGGTTATAAGAACGGGGAGAAGAACACCTATATTTTTTCCATGTCATCGAGAGGACAGGGGATGGGTGAGGGCACGGGGATTCCCGCTGCGCTGGGAGCGATTCTAATGGCTACGGGGAAGGCAGGTGTAAAGGGAGTCAACCCACCCGAGATTTGTGTTAATCCTATGGATCTGCTGGAGCTTGCGAGAACCAGTGTAAGCCTGGGAGAACGAAAGGGGTTCCCCATAATAATCGAGCATATCGATAAGGACGGGAACTTAAAAACATTAGACCTGTTTGGTTAGTGCTTCGGGGGGGTCTAATCAATCACCAAGCAAAGCTTCAACTGCATCAGGCACATCTAAGAGAGCCCCTGTGAAATCCGGTGTGGGGACCTCTATCTCAGATTCATGGCGCATCCTCTTACTAAGTTCTATAGCTGAATCATTGGCTGTAGTGTCATCGGTTATGAGGAAGGTCTTCATATCTATCCTTGCGACAACAAGGTCATTGACCGGGTCATTGCCCACCATCAGGCAATGATTTGGATTCTCTCCAATCTTTTGACAGATCTCCAGGTAGTATTCGATACGCGGTTTGCAGTAGGACATGTTCTCAATATGGGTCACCAGGTCGAACTGCAAATCGCCCACGCCCGCCCATGCCAAACGCTTCATTTGGACCATCTGCGGCCATATCGGATTGGATGCAACTACAAGTTTCAAACCAGCCCTCTTCACTCCTAAAAACACCTCGCGCACCCCGGGAGCAACCTCAACGAGTGCCTGAAACTGGTCAAAATCAGTCTCATAGAATCTGATAAACCGCTTCCAGAGCTCATCACTTTGCTCTTCATGTCCTTTAGCGAAAATTTTCATGAAATATTCTGCATTGGACATCTCGCCGTTATTCTTCATAAGTTCACTCGTAGCTATAAGTAGTTTCTCAACCAGTCTGTCAGGGGAAATTATATCTGCAAATACCCGCGTAATTTCGGGTATATACCTTTCGAAAAATGTCCTTTCGTCGAATCGAATAAGCGTATTGTCCAGGTCGAAAAGAACGGCATTCAGCATAATCCACACACCATAGCATGCCTGCTACATTGAGTTAGCACGATGGGTATTCAGCCTCATATCTTAAGTTCGACATTGAGATGATCAGGAAGAGGCAGCTTACCATTTCGCAACGTGATCCTCGGCCAGGCCGAACGCTTGCTCAACATCATGCTTCGTGCCTCCGGAATCCACCAGTGTGCCGGAGTACAGTCCATACGGCTGGTCATAGGCTGACCGGACAAGGCCCAGGTTCACTCGTTCCCGGCGCAATCCCTGCGGCGTGAGTTCCAGCTCCACGGCTCCATCCTCGGTACGAACCGTCCACGGTTGCGTGGGATTTTTCGGGATGTCAAAGCGTGCAGCCCCGACCGGCGATATCGAGTTCCCATGCCAGATACAGTTCTCATTAAATCGCGTGTCGTCCTCGATCACGTTATGTGTAAGGTTGACCCCCAGCAGTTCTCCGGTTGCATCGATGGTAGCGAATGTAGCCCATCTCCAAAAGGTATTGCGAGGATAGTACGCCTTGTGGTAATCCAGCAATCCCACGTTGCGGTCTGAATTGAACTCCACCTTCTCGCCCCCTATTTCGAGCGCTCCGCTGGCCGGACAGGCTGATTTATGTGTGAACATGGGGCGGTTAGTCCCTAATGGAAGGAGCGCCACCAGCGGTTGTGTCTGCTCAGGTTCCTCGTGAAGCAGCAGAGTGCCCGCTACCGGGGGCAGAGACCCCCTGCTGTTCACCTCGACCCGGAACCGGTGGACTTGCTGCTCAAGGTTATTGTGCACGGACACCAGGTATCCCCGCGTCTCCATCTTTCCCGAATGATTCCATAAGTTGGCCGGGGCGCTTAACCTGCCCGGCGGCAGCTTCCGTACGTGCTCGAAGGACTTACGGCTGCGCCGGTCGAACAGGTGCAGCCAGGAAGTCACCAGAAACCCGGTATCAACAAGCGCCAGGCTGAGATACCAGTCGTCGTGCACCAGTGCGATGTCTACCCACTCCTTGAGCCGGAAACGCCGCAGTCCGCCGAACCGGGGAATCCCGCACTTTGCATCCAGGAGGTTCAGCTCACGGAACGGCCGCGCGAAGCGGCCAAACTGCACCTGCCCGTTTACCACTGCCCTGTCTGGGGTCTCCTGCAATCCACTCATGATGCACCTCCCGGAGACTATTCACACATCTTACTAATCGTGCCTGTCAGGCGCCGGCTGATGTCAACCACCGATGATTTATGACATTCTATTTTAATAACCACACTATTACAAGGACTCACAGTAAAGCGCAGGAAGTTGTCACGAGCATTTGCTATACTCGCCACGAAGGATGAAAACACTGTTTTTTATAATAACCGGTATTCAAGACACCAGAAGTTTCAGTGGTAGGGGCGTTTCGCGAAACGCCCCTGCTCATGATAAGCCTTTCGAACCATGAACAGCCCTTAGAAAGGCATTTCCTGAGTTCATCGAAGGGCTCAGGGCGAACGTTAGTACAGGCGGTGGGTTCCGCTGCGCCTCACCCACAGTATAGCTCACTACATGAAAGTTCAGAAACGTAGGGGCGTTCAATTGAACGCCCCTACCGAAACATTCATTTTCCGGGCAAGGCTAAATCGAAAAGAGTAACGTTATTTGGTAGCCCGGCTATCATTTTAGGCTGAGGCTTTAATATCCGGTAAATTCATCCGAGCTGATAAATACGTTTATTATGAAGATTCCGATGCCTATCTTTTAACTGGAAAATATATCGGCCATATTATTGCGTCCAGCACGGCTGTCTGGAGGCAGAAGAAAACGCTCCCGGCAACCGCCAGCCACCGAAGCCAATTCGGCTCATCGTGATTCAGTATTATAATCAGCGCAAGCAGTCCCAGCGATCCTATTCCTACAGCAGCCAGTGTCACGCGGATCGCCCACCACAGCACCCGGCCCGGTTTTTCGAGTATTGCGAATGTAAGCGGCATCCACATTGCGGATGGAAAAAGTATAAGAGCATACGCCAGTATGAACATCGAATAGCTGAAGCTGTTCGCATCTGCCAACTCTCCGGGGTCAAGACGGAATATGATGAAATAACTGAAAGCGAAATAACCTGCTGCCGCCAGCAGCATCGAAACGGTGTACATGGGCTTTATCGATGCGGGCACGTTCCCCCAGGCATCACCCGCATTACCGGGATGAGCTTTTATTCCCTGAATATAACTGCCTATCACCAGCACGCCGCCGATTACGTTTATAACAATCAAAACAATCTGCTGGGCATCCATATAAACCCCCTTTACTATTTACATATGCAGGCCGGTTCCCTAATACCGCTCAGTCCGCTTTCCAGATAACGGATACCCCTACGGCACCGGGCCCTACGTAGGTCCCCATAGCCGGCCCGATGCTGGATCGGTACATGCGCTCTGGCGGGAACAACGGAGACAGGCGTGAAGCCAAGTCCTCCGCTTCCTGCAGGTCAGTGGTGCTCATTACCGACAGCTCCTCGATTGTTCCTAGGGCCCCTACTATCTCGCACATGCGCTCGATTGCTCTCGGACGCGTCCGGACCCTGGCAACAGGTAATACCTCGCCCCGGCTGATAGCCAGAATAGGGCTCACTTTGAGTACACTTCCCAGAAAGGCCTGCGCTCTGCCGATACGACCGCCTTTGTATAGATATTCCAGCGTACTGAATACCCCGTAAGTAATCGTTCGCGGAATGGCTTCGGTTACGAGTGCCTCAATTTCGAACCGACTGCCCCCTTGAAGAGCCGCCTTCGCGGCAATGATAACAAGCAGACCACACGCCATGGATGCTGTTTCGGAATCCACCAGTGAGACAGGGAAGTCGAAATCCGCGCATGCCAACCGGGCAGCGTCGTATGTAGCACTCAATTGAGATGAAACGTGTATTGAGACTATGGCATCCGCTTCCTGCGCCAGTCTCTCGTAGGTTTCCCTGAAAGTGCCCGGAGCCGGCGCCGACGTTTTAGGAAAAGCAGAGTTCGTTTGCAGCTTCTCGTAGAACTCGTCGGTCGTCAGATCAACCCTGTCCCGGTACACCTGTTCCCCGAATTGAACGTTGACCGGGACTACAGTTATACCCAGTGACTCGGCTAGCTCGAGAGAAATATCGGAAGCGCTATCGGTAACTATCCTTACCCTCATTTTCAACACACAAAAAAAGGATGTAAAATCGGTTTCAACACTCTTACCTGAAATCACTCCATTTGTCAAGATATTTACGCAAAAAAAAATAATGCAAAGTAAACGATTCAAGACGGTTAACGCCTTGCGTCGGCGTACCCATCGCAGTAGAATGTCGCAAGTTAATGGTGTGTGCCTGTATAAACACAGGGGTAAACACTGCAGCGTGGGTGAAATGAAATGGAACCCACCAAACGCGGAAACGCTTAAGGGGACTTAATAAAAAGCCACATGTACTACCGGCAGGGAACAAGGAGGCAGGACATGAGCGGCACAACCGTCATTATCAGACAGCTTAAGTCCGAACACAACCCGGATACCTTTACCGTATTCAGACCGCTCGGCAGAGAGATAGCAGAAGAGATCAACATCGTAGTCAGGGATATATTCGATGCCCTCGGCGGCAGGTCGCTGCTCAAGTCCAGCGGCGATGTCTACGTTAAGCCCAACGCTATCGACTTCCGGCCTTATACCCACACCCGCCCCGAGGTCGTCGAGGCCGTCATCCGCTACTGGTTCGATGCGGGGGCGCGGAATATTTACCTGATAGAGAACAGCACTCAATGCCTCTACACCCGCCTCGTCTTCAAACTGACCGGCTATAAAGCGGTATGCAGGAGGACAGGCGCCTTACCCGTATATCTCGATGAAGATAAAACAGTGACGCTAAAGTTCCCGGGCAAAGAGAAAGCGTCGGAGTCATACGAGAGAGGCTACGACCTCACCGAGTTCGAGATGCCCCGCACGGTTGCGGAAAAGCTGATAGATGAAAAGAATAAAAACCTTTATGTAAACTTACCCAAGCTGAAGACCCACTCGATGGGGGTCGTCACCCTCGGCATAAAGAACCAGTGGGGATTTCCCCGCCACGCGGACAGGAGCCCCGACCATAACTACAACCTCCACAGCAAGCTCGTCGATGTACTCTCCTACGTGCGGCCCGACATCACCCTGATAGAGGGCGTCGAGGGGACAATCTACGGGCATTATCCCCCTGTTGCCTTTGCCGACAGGTGCGTCAAACCATTCAGGGTGCTGATCGGAGGCTTGAACGTGGTTGCCGCGGATATTGTCGGCGCCGCCGTGTTCGGCCTGGGCATCGACGACGCCCCCCACATCAAGCTGGCGATTGAAAGGGGCCTGTCGGACGGCGTCGCCGGAGCCGGAGACATCGAGCTTGCGGGCGATTACACCGACATCGGGAATATAGACATCCTCGGAGATAAAGCCGGCTACGGCGGCAGCTACCCCTTCGACCTCTATCCAGAGTTCCCGCAGGACGTCGCCATCATCAGGGGAAAGGAGCTTGCCTGCCCGGAGGGCTGTGTCAACAACCCGCTTACGCTCCTACAGGTGCTTACGTACGACTACAGGGGAAAGGGCGGATGGTCTATGGTTATGGGTAAGGGGTTCGATATTCAGGAAATCGACAGCCTCAGGGGCCCCGTGCTCGTGGTCGGGAAATGCGCCATCGAGGAGGTGTCCGAGAGGCTGATAGACCGGCTGGGGAGGCGTAAGGTATACCTCAGCGGGGAGTGCAACGACCTGCGGGCGACGACTGAGGCGATGTGCCACCTGACGAAGGTGAACCCGATGAGGTTCGTCCCCCTGAACCCCGTCACCCTGTTCGCCATACTGATCCAGGCGAACCTTAACGGCACCCACGCCAAGCTGGTCAACCCTGCCTGCTTCATACGTAAGATGCGATAGGCCGATTCTTTTAACGCTTGTACCAACATTTCCCTCTCCCTTAACGGGAAAGGGTTAGGGCCTGTCCTGAGCCTGCCGAAGGATGAGGGTGAAAAAGTGAGTTTCCGTCGCTCGCTGTGGATGTTGTTATCCACAGCATGCTCAACGATTATCGCAGAGCGCCAGACTTAGAGCTAGTCCTGGCTCCTTGCGGATAATAGCATCCCACAATGAGCGAGTAAGCCCTTCGACAGGACTGTCCTGAGTCCATCGAAGGGCTCAGGGCTAACGGAGGGGCCCCCTCCCTCTAACTCCCTCCCGCAAGGGGAGGGGGAATAAATGTAAAGACCGCACACGGGTAACACTTTAGACCGGGGACGTAGGTAAAAATCTCCCTCTCCCTCGACGGGAGAGGGTTAGGGTGAGGGTGAAACCCTAAGCATGGCAGGGTGGGTGGAATGAAATAAATCCACCTCATTGTCATTGCGAGGAGCATGGCGACGAAGCAATCTCAGGGCTGCGTGGATAAAAAAGACGTAGAAATTACTTCCCTTTCCAGGAAAGGATCGCAATGACAGCCACTCTTCTCGGAGAGAGCGACCTCATTGGGTCGCCCCTACTATATACTGACCTCAAAGCCACATAACCATCTCCGGCTGCTCCCACTTGCCTGAAGCCGCCTGTTTGTTTTAGAATTCCTACTACCTTTTTAGAATGGAGGTCGGGAATATGGAACAGGCACGTAATCTCGACAGGGATAAACTGACGGAGGAGGAGACCTTTCTCATCGCTCCGTGCGGTATCTACTGCGGGGCCTGCGATATGATGCTGGGCAGGAGCAGGGAGCATGCGCGGGAGATGTACAGGATTCTCAACGGCTTTAATTTCGCGGATGTCGGCCCTTTCTTTATGGGAACGGAGCCGGAGAAGGTAACGGACTTCCTTAACCTGCTGGAGCGATGGAGCATGGGGGATAAATGCCCCGGCTGCCTGGCGGGAGGGGGTAATCCCGCATGTCCCATTAAAATCTGCTCTGGGGAGAAGGGCTTTCTGACCTGCGCCGAGTGCGGGGGCATGCCCTGCAGGCGAGGCGCTGAAAGCGAGAATCCATTCCAGGATGCAGCCGCCTTTTTGGAATTAATCACTAAAAGGTATTCCGGCTGGAATATAAGCAACCTCGAACGAATAAAAGAGGTCGGATACCGTCAGTTCATCGACGAGATGCAGAAAAAGGTTAAAGACGGCCTTATGACCGGCGATGTTATATCAAATGAGATGGTTTTTACCGAAGCCTTCAGGAAGCTGCAGGGGCAGTAGCAGCCGCATCTCCGGTAAGGTAGAACATCACAATACACTTAATAGAACGGCGTGCAGATAAATCCAGGCAAGGGGGGAGACAATGGAAGGAGAATTCTTCAAAGGGGTAATGCAGCTTGAGGTCACGGCGGGGGATTTCAAGGGGAAGGTGCCCATATTCTACTACGACAACACCTCTATGACAGCCATCTTCACGGCGTCCACCGACAAAGTCAGGCAGTACCTGCCCCACCCGGATATGAATCTAATCGAGTTCGTGCCGGGGCGATGCCTAGTTGCGTTCACCGCCTTCGAGTACCGCAGCACCGACATCGACCCTTACAATGAGTTCAGCATCGCCTGCCTGGTCAGGTTCAGGCAGCTACAGATTCCGCTCATCTCGATCGCCCGTCATATGCTGACGCGGTGCTTCCCCGCATATGTCTGGCACCTTCCCGTGACCACGGAGA
>CAYVQT010000038.1:0-31992 GCA_964453665.1 uncultured Dehalococcoidia bacterium
GAAAACTTCATCCCTCGACCTTACGGTCGGGGATTTAAGTTTTGTACATTAAAAACCTGTTTTGTGCCTCGCTCGTCTGCTTTACTATGCCGATGCAATTGACAACTACATTTGGGTTTACCCTTTCAATAACCTCCTTTAGATGAGAAACATCCGAAACATCGAGTTCAGGAACTATCCCGGCCTCATGAAAAATACCGTACCTTTCGACATCAGAATAATGACCTCTGATTGTGCCTTTCACATCAAATATTGGGTTTAACACCTGATATAACTTATGACCAAGCATTCCCGTTGCACCCAAGATTAGTACCCTCACGTTACTGAGCCTCATACCATTGCTTTGCTTTCCCACGTTTACCTCTCACAACGTTAACCAGAATATCCTCGAATTCATCTGTGACAATGTCCCAGTCTTGTCTCTCAACATACTTCCTGCCTTTTGCTCCTATCTCTTCTAAATTCCCTTCGGCGACTAATTCCAGTGCCTTTGCTATGACTCCCTCCGGTCTGTCTACATAAACGACGCCATTATCCTCTCCGAACTCCTCAACCATACCGGGAAGTCTGGTCGAAATAACAGGCTTCCGCATAGACATATAATCAAATACCTTTACAGGAACGCTGTCCCTCATTAATCCCACACTATGGAATGGGAGAACGCAAATATCTGAGGCAGCTAATAATCCGGGGATTTCATCAAAAGGCCTTCGCCCGGTTATAATCAACTTCTCCTGTAAACCGAGCCCCTTCTGCATTTGCCGAAGCTCACCCTCTCGGGATCCTGTGCCTACCACGAGGAATTTAAGATTATGGTTGGGAATCATGGCAAGCCCTAATGCAACTTCCCTGACACCTGTAATCCGGGAAAGCCTTCCCACGTAGACAATTACAACATCATCCGGCTTAATCCCCCATCCATCTCTTGCCACACTTCCATCCACAAGCTCTGGATTAAATCTGTCAAGATTTATGCCGTGCTGTAGTACATAGCTCCGCTCAGAAGGAGCACCCATCCCAACCATACAATCTTTAAGCCTCCGGTTAGTTGTCAGCACCGCATCCGCCTGCTCTATCGTTTTTCTCTCAATAGCCTTTCCCAGAGGCCTGAAATACCTGAAGGGAATCAGTTCGTGCATTGGATCCAACCAGTACGAGATAAAAGGAATGTTGCTTTCTCTAGCTGCCTTGATAGCCAGGTAGCTATTTAAAATACCGAGGCCAATAATCACGTCCGGGGCAAACCCTTTAATTTCACGCTTGATTTCATGACGATGAGACAATATCAGTGAGAGATAATCAAATCCGGGGACTGGCACCCTTGCAGTGCCAGGGCGGATTACCGTGGTCCTGCTTCCCTGGTATATCTTGGATACATCATTGAACACCTCTCGTCGAAAAAAGAGGCCATCGCCATTACCTTCGGTTCTCCACAGCACCGCAAAGTCAATAGCGTGAACTTCATGACCCCTAAGCGATAACTTCTCTGCCAGGTGGTGCTGGTCATGGGGGCCCCTCTTAAGCCAATCGCTCTCCTGAACCATGAGGATTCGCATTTCGGTGCTCCGTCGCTAGTTATCCTGCTGCCAAAAAAATGGCGCCATGCTTCTCATAAAGGCATAAAATTTCCGTGATCCAGACGAATAATGATACGCCGCCTGCGTTGTTCGGTCTGACTCGGTTTTCATAGGCTTCGAACAGCATCAGGTAGTACCGTGACTGACATAACAATCCTGGATAAAGCTGCTCAACCCAGGTTATACGATAGACAAACTTTTACTTTTACTCGCACCGGTATTTCCAAGGGTGTATCTAATCGCATGCAATTATACTTACGTAGTGTTAAAGAACAGATTAAGAATATAAAGGGAAAATTACACGGAGTTTACAAAGCGATTACAACTTTGTTGGAAAGAACAACGCGGATTTATTCAATCTTTATACTAATTGTGAGACTGACTCTGCTACGAGGAACTTACAGAAATCATTGAACGCGAGCGAGGGTAAGCTACTGAGCAAAGGAATTTGATACCACTATTCCTGGTCTACGGCGACTTTCAGCGTGAGCCCTCGCCTCCGCTCAGAGTGGACAGGCTCTGATCATTCATTTTTTGTACCCCACCAATGTTGCACCTGGGCACTTCCATACATACAGATATAGTTCTTTGTTTCCTTATATATTTCATCCTGAAACGCCAAATGAACCTTCTCAGTAGAAACACAGACACTCTAGGCACAAAGCTTCTGAGTTTAATACAGGACTTCTCATCTCCATATCTTGCTGGCATAGGCACATCTAACACCTTTAGACCATGTACATTCAGGTTAACCAGAAGGTCATTTAAATAACCATAATAAGGGTAGAGCTTCAATCCATCGATCTCGAGAGCTTTTCTGGATATGGCAGTGAAACCATTCTGAGAATCATTAATATGCCAGTAGCCACTGGCAACGCGGGTTAACCACGTCAGCATCAGATTACCAAACAATCTAAAACGGGGCATAGCTTGGCGATGCCGTGGGATAGATAGGCGGTCTCCTTTAGTGTAGTCCGCTTTACCTTCCATTATTGGCACAATGAGATCTTCAGTCCGCTCCAAAGGCATCTGACCATCACCATCAACTTTGACCACAATATCCATATCATCCTTCAAAGCAGCCTGATAGCCCGTGAGAAGAGCCGCCCCGGGACCACGATTAGTCTCATGCCTTATCAATTGGACTCGGGGAAGGTTAAGAGCCTGGACTATCTCTCCGGTTTTATCCGGGCTAGCATCATCAACCACATATATCCTGTCAATCGAACATGGCAGATTCTCTATGACGTCTCTCACATGATTCTCCACCATGTAGGCAAGTACCACCGCACCAACCTTGTGCCCGTTCTTCAATTGAGCAACCGTCATACCCTTTTCACCACGATAACTACTCCAAGTAAAAAAAACTTCCCTGTCATCAACAATCGGAGCCCTATCTCTACACTCTGGTTTACTCACAAGTCACCTCGCTTATTTACATCCAGCCCAATCTCAAGTTTCATGAAGACTTGCCCCGTTCTTAATTTATCGACGGCGTCCCACTAAGCGTATGAGGCCGCGTATAGACGTCTAAATGACACAACAACCACTGGCCAGATATGTTGATGAGAAAGATAGCTATCTCAAAGTGTACACTTGCCGAATAAAATGCCTGTTACAGATATGAAGATAGGATTACATTCGAATTACAAGAAGCTTAAGTTCAGCCACAAGCCAATTATCAAAGGCACGAGCTAAATTATGAGGGTAAACCGCAGTCGCATCCTCTCAGTAAAATGGGGCGAACCACACTCCGCGGGCAGTACCCCCAATAGCCTCCGGCAACCCCAGTATTAGGAAGCCATATCAATTCATCTCCGCAGAAAGCTGCGGGTTATTCCCGATGACTTTTATACATTCTTCAAAGAAGTTATGCGCGCAAAATTGCAGGCAGAGACTCAAGAGATCGGGCCTGAAGGAATTAGCCGATAAATACCCAGGGGTAAGGTTGCAAGCCCTGGATTTCACAGCGAGGTAGAGGCTCAATCAATTTCTCCAGAACTTCTCGAAGAACAAGGGCATAAAAAATGAAGTGGCATATACATATAAAGGAGAACGAACCAACTGAAAAAGAACTTACCCGTTGAGTAAAGTGCTAACCGAAGAGGGATTTACATGGCCCAGTTTACTGACACCCAACCACCCAAATGGGCCATTGTATACCTGATATTAGGAATGCTAATCTTTGACAAGGATAAGGGCATTATCGCAAACCATGAGGTAGATGTTATGGCAACTGGTAACCGGACAACATCCAGCAATGACTCCGGTATGACACTGACAGTGGTGAAAGAGATTTTCCCTCATGCCTAGACGAAAGGCCAAATTCATGGGACTGCACATCAAATAATCGTAAGCCATTTGTAAGCCATTTGTAATGCCTTAATTATATCCTTAACAGCTTTCTTAATTCTCAACAAGTACAATTCTCACTAGCGCTATAAATGGTTAATCAGAAAGGGGAAAGCTCATGCAGAAAATAGAATTTAAACCAAGTAGAACTAAACGGCGAAATTTGGCGATTGCCTTCGCCCTGACCCTTGCGATAGTGCTAGTACTCGTTATGCTTCCCCTACAGGCCTCCGCGCTAACTGTTACCATCTCCGGCTCCGCCACTGTGGATAAACCAAATACTGTATGCCTCACAACCACCCTTACATTCCACAACGGCGAAAGAATCCCTATAGCCAATATCCAAGCAATCATTTCCGGAGAAACTGATATAACCGTCGAGTTCGACACCGATGGAGTTGTATCAAGCGTAACGGGAGACCTAAACGCCTCTCAGATCGGTGCGTCCATCACCAAGATAGATGCGTATGACTACGCATACGGCAACATGACTGGCTATGAGGGCGAAGATACCTATGAGTTCGGTTTTGGATATGGATACTCCGCCGATGACACCGTGGTCAGATATGTAATCTGCTTCGACAGCCAGTATCTAATCCCTGGTGATCACAATCTCAGGGTCAAGGTGAATACAGGGATGTCCGAGGTAAAGGAATACTTCCAATCAACTCAGCATGCATTCCATGTCAATGGAACAGCATTAACCCTGACAGTTGGTTGGAACGAGTGCACGTGGAATAGACCAGCAGCTACCCTCCAACAGATAGACGCCATTATTCCTTTGGGTGGATTCGGGTCTAACGAGGCACTGTCCAAGTGGAATAACACGACCAAAGCATATCAAAGCTGGATAAGTGGACTGGGCGGTGACAACCCGACCATTAACCCGGGTGACCCCGTATGGATCGGCGTACAAAGTGCGAAGCCATTCGAGATGTAGAGGAGTGAAATGAAAAGATCAGCTTTAATCTCGATTACGTTGGCTGTTGTTCTACTTGCTTGCTTCCCTATACAGGCAATTGCGCAAGGAATACCTCACCCAATAGGAGGATACGTTTACGAAGCCGACGGCGTGACAAAGGTAGTTGGAGCAACAGTAACTGTTACTAATCAGCGAACAACTGAATACCTGACTGATGTGACTGACTCCGGTGGTGTATACGTTGTAGATCTAGCCAACATGCCCAGTGGGTACCTAAACGGCGACCAACTCAATATTTCTGCGGTACGGGGCGATGATTCCGGCAGCACTAACATTACTGTAAATACATCACTGACATCCCAACTGGCTCACGTGACTCTAGGGCCAACGCCGACGCCGACGCCGACGCCTACTCCAACACCCACGCCTACGCCTACGCCGACACCAACACCTACACCGACGCCGACGCCTACACCAACACCAACGCCTACGCCGACGCCTACTCCGACGCCGACGCCAACGCCTACGCCTACGCCTACGCCGACACCAACACCGACACCAACGCCGACGCCTACTCCGACACCGACACCGACACCGACACCGACGCCTACACCTACTCCAACGCCTACCCCGACACCAACGCCTACGCCGACACCTACTCCAACGCCTACCCCGACACCAACGCCTACGCCGACACCGACGCCTACTCCGACACCGACGCCTACACCTACACCTACACCTACGCCTACTCCAACACCCACGCCGACGCCTACTCCGACACCGACGCCGACACCAACGCCTACTCCAACACCCACGCCTACACCTACGCCTACTCCGACACCGACGCCTACTCCGGCACCTACATCCCCACCACCAGTACCACCATTCCCTCCACCATCAACACCTACGCCTACACCTGCACCTACGCCTACACTTACGCCTACTCCGACACCTGTCGTATTAGAAAATATCGAAGAAGATATCGACACACAAGGAGTGACCACGAAAGACATAGAGGTCACCACTCCCGACGGTCAAATAACAATAGATATCCCCGAAGGTACCACAGCCAAAACTGGAGATAACGAGCCTATAAAAGAGATAACAATAGGTGAGCTGTGCTCTGGCTTCCCGCCACCACCGGCGAAAGCTTATGTTGTCGGCTGTGCGTATGACTTCGGACCAGATGGCGCCACCTTCGATCCTCCGATTAAGATAACTATAAGCTATGACCCCGGTCTGGTTCCGGAGGGAGTCGCAGAGAAAGACATGGTTATCGCCTACTACGACGTGTCAAAGGGCAAGTGGATAGAGCTTCCCTCAACTGTCGATACTATAAATCACACCATAACAGCTGAGGCGAGCGGATTCAGCTTGCATGCGGTATATGTACCTGCACCCGAGGCTACGCCGATACCTACAGTTGCACCGACGCCGACACTCAAGCCAACACCCACAGCTATCTCGACGCCAGTGCCTACGGTTGCACCAACGCCGACTCCCACACCCGTGGGGGCAGCGCCTACCAACATCGGTTTGATCCTCGGCCCAACCCTGGCTGCATTGGTAGTAATTGCCCTGCTGGCCTACTTATTCGTGTTCAGGAGAAGACATAAATACCACGTGATTGAATAAGGCAACACTTCTAGAGACTGTATGCGGCGAGTTTCGGAGCGCACTTCCGAAACTCGCCGCCATTTACATTAAAGATAAAGCCCGTAAATATCCCAGCTCACATCCGGAATATATATTATTAAGAATTAGCAACTAAGGTTACCAGTACGCTAGCCCCCCGGTCATTATATACCCCGACAGCGCAGCATACTGTTACACTCCCATTCCTATTGTCCCTCCTGGAATTCCACCATTAACCAGAGGCATAACTCCCGCAATAGGCCTCGCTTTCTATACTGCTCACTACCCGTATCAGACCCAGATGTTCCTACCCTACATCATCTGTCAACGCCCGACAGTACGATTCTCTATCAACGATGGGAGTACGATTTCCTATGTGTAATTACCAAAACGGGCGATTGTATGTCTTTTAACAGAAATGCTAATCTTTGAGTATAAAAGTGAAATTGAGGATACTTCGGTGCAAGATGCTGAATTGACCAAACAGGGTACTTCAAAAGAACTTCTGCTCAAAACACAAATGGGGCTACCACTTGAAGCGTGGAAGCGAAGCATGTTACAAAACCGCAGGCCTCAATACTTAGCAATAGCGTTAGGCTGGATATATAACGGGCTTCTCCTGGGTTTAGCGGTGGCAGCCGTATTTTCACCAGAGCACACGATAGTGTTGAACTTCAATCAATTCGGGGAACTGTGGGCAGACGTAGTTGTCTTTACATTTGCGTTCTTACTTATGACCTGGTTGCTATTCCTTAAACTGCCACAAAGGCGCCATACAGACAGGAGAGTTCGGGAGGATCAGACGGAACCGACCGACCAGTAAGAGTACTCCTCCTCAGGAACTTCGGTATACAACCCCCTCATCTGCAATGCTATACATCCTCTTGAACGAAAGTATCTGCATTATCTGAAGATTAAAGGAAAGGCAAGGGGTCCAACCTTGTAGTGCCCTCCGAGCGGAATCACGATTCTGAGGCCCTGGTTATCAAGCTTTATCAGTTCAGACGCAAAGAATATTAAGCTATCGAGGTCTAATCCCCGATCCGTAAAAATTCATCAGTTAAATACCAGGCAGTATTTCATAATATTGGTAATATCCAAGTGGTACAGCGTTGATCCATTAGATTCCAAAAGCTCCGACCGGGAAGAGAACCGCTATGTCTCAACCACAGAGGTCTCCAACATCTTGGATTCCTGCTTCAATACTTTTAAAAGGACATCCACAACCACTATGTCCCACTGTGTGCCAGCGCCTTTCTTTAGAGCACGAACCGCCTCCTCATCGCTAAGGCGGGGGCGATAGGGACGGGGGCATGTCATCGCATCATAGCAATCAGCCACCGCAATGATGCGCGCTCCCAGGGGAATATTTTCGCCCTTCAGACTCCTGGGATAACCCTTTCCGTTGTACCATTCGTGGTGACTCTCAACCAGAGGTATGATGTCCTTGAAGTAGTCCACTTGGCGTATTATATCCACTGCCGCCATAGGGTGTCTCTTAATTTCGCTGTATTCTGCTGATGTCAAATGCCCTGGCTTAAAAAGAATGTGATCCGGGACTACGATTTTCCCTATATCATGAACGGTGGCGGCGAGCCGTATACGCATAGCCATTTCATCTGAACAATTAAGCTGGAGAGCGATCTCATTAGCCAGCAAGGCCACCCGCTCCGAATGGCCACGGGCGTAAGGTTCATGCATCTCACCCATTTGAGCCAATACCCTCGCCATTTGCAGATACACCCCATCAAGATTTGCTTGCTCATCACCATCAGATGACGCAGATAGTCTTTCCAGAGCTACTTCCTCACGGGCAAGCGCCTGCATAGCCTCACCGTAGTATTCCTGCACCTGCTGTGTTTGCTTCTCTATTTTTTGCTCGAGACGAACCTGATACTCTTTGTTTTCCAGTAACAACATTCTTCGTTCAAGGGCCCTCTTAACTCTCATAACCAGGTCATCAAGGTTGAATGGCTTGGTTACGTAGTCATATGCGCCAAGCTTCATAGCTTCAACTGCCGTCTGGCTATCGCCGATAGCAGTTATCATAACTACACCGATGTCTGGATGGTCCGTAACTATCCGGGAGAGAACCTCCATTCCTGATAGACCCGGCATCTTGATGTCTAGAAGTACCAAGTCGAAGTCCTGCATGAACGCTTTCCATAAGGCCTCCTGGCCATCAACTGCGATCACGCAATTAAAACCTTCCGCCTGCAGCTTTCGTGAGACAGCGTTTCTAATTGGCTCCTCGTCATCCACTATTAGTATCATTCCTTCGGCTTCACCCATCTCAGTCCCCCTCGATCTGTATTAGCCAATTCTGCTTAACTATCAACCGGTCTCCTTGTCCGGGTATCCGACTGTCAGACTCAGCTATGCTTCCAACTTCCTCCTGTTTCATCGAAGATTCTCAGTCCCACTCGCAGATTATCACTCCTGAGCATATCTAATCAATGACCCATCTGTCGTTAAAATACAAGAAAAAGGTACTACTGTTTGTGAACGTATGAAAGCTTTATTGCTTTAAGGGATTGAACTGGGGGGATTTCCGACATCCAACAGGTACAAGGATACTTAAGTAGATATGTGCAGGTAGTTACATATAGCAGCTACATGTAACAAGTAATAAAATACAAGAAGACCACATTGTATACAGCCGAGGTTACATACGCTTAGCAGCGATCTGAGGCCAGTAAACCGACAGGATTTGGCATTTCCGAACTAAGCCGGCCTCACGTGCCTTGAAAAGGGTATTATACGCATTCAGAAATGAACTGGTAGCTTCTAACCTGTGCTACCTGCCACCAGGTGAGGGCTGGATTCATCTAAGAAGCGAAGAACGTCCTCGCGCCAATACCTCCTGTCTCCGCGGTTACCGACCCGGTAAAACCTCAGCGCGCCTTTATCGCTCCACCGCCTAATACTACAGATGCTAACCTGCAAGAAGTCTGCCACTTGCTGAGCGGTCATCATCCTTTCATTCTGTGTCTCATTAGCGGTCTGCTGCATGATTCACTCCCCCTCTTGTTTTGAATGCAGTAGCCTTCCTCTTCCACATCACCAGTCTATGTCGACTACGATTATAAAATCACAAGCTGCAATATAGACGGTTACAAGCCTATGGTTGGATACTACTACATATTCATATATTATCAGGCATGTCAATAGATATACTACGGTTATTCTTAATGGTCATTGATTAAAAGATAGGACCAATGAAGAACAGGAGAAGACCCCTGAGAATGTTCGGAGCCTGAGCCTGCTAGCCCTTTATAAGTCTTACGAACGCAGATGAGGAGATATATATAAATAACAAGCACACCGTATGAAATACCGCGCTTAATAGGTAATAGAGGGGAATAAGAGGGTCATCACGAAGTAGAGTGAGCCAGCCAGCAGTAAGCGCCTGACCCCAAGTCTAAGATGTTCAGACCGTGTAAAGTCCGAGCAGGCAACAGAGTTATCAGAATTCTGACAGCGCTATTAATCCTTCGTGAGAGACAAGCCAATTCCTCAATTGTTCAGTATTATTAACCACAGCGCCTACCACTTAACAGGGATCATCTCTCTATCGGGAACATCGGGGGGTGGAGTTAATTCCAAGTGTAATTCATCGACTATCTTCTGTCGCAATATTTCCAGATATTTATGAAGTTGCTTCCTATCTTCTGGTGACAACACAGGTGCGGTCTCTGATACCAGGACTTTTATCACCGCTATCCCGGCTTGGGCAGCTTTCTCACCCTTTTCAGTTAACTTGATCTCTGTAAACGGTCGCCCCTTGCGTTTCGGCGTTCTTGCCACAAGACCCTCTTCCTCCATCCTGTTGAGCAATCCTGTAACGCTCTGACTCTGGCGAGTGAGGAAGCGAGCTATCTCAGCAGTGGTCAAAAGGCCGGGGTAATCCCTGCAAATCCATAAAACCCCGACTTTCTCAGGTGTCAGGCCTACCCTGGCCAGTCTTGTCTCAGCCGCTTTATCCATCACAGCCCACGTCTGGCGGAGCAACGCCCAAGTAGTGAGAGTAATATCGGATAAGCAAAGATCGTACATTGTATACCTCCTATGCTTTTCAAGTATTATCAGCACAACAGCGACAGCCGAGACCCACACTCTGCTCCGATTCCGCTGGACCGTTGAACTGGCTCGTAACCCATCGGCTGCATTCCATACCTCAGTCTGACTATCTATCTGCTTTATCCTGGATAACTGTGTGCGAAGTCGTATCTGAGTATAAGCAATTGTACGCAGATATTATTAAGAATCAGTTACGCATATATGCATATAAATTACGACCAGCTTACAAATTGATTACAACTCGGGGCGGAAGAGACAACTGATGCAAATGAAGGTACCCGGATTCCTACAAGGTCGCAGGTACCATCCCTACCTGCTTTAACCGGGTTTTGCCAGGAAGTATCCTATACCAGCTTTGGTGAGGATAAGCCGTGGGTGACCAGCATCTGCTTCCAGTTTGCTACGCAATCTCCGGATATGCACTCTAAGGCTGTCCACAGACCCCGGATAATCGTCACCCCATACGTCTTCAGCAAGTTTGGGGTACGTTGACACACGCCCAGCGTTTCTCATCAAGCAATGAACGATATGCGATTCGATGGCCGTGAGATTTATCTCTTTTTGCCCATTCAGAAGCTGGCGTGTGGACGGATTAAAACGCAACGGGCCGAAGGAGAGGGGCAGTTCTTCAGCAAGCTGATCCTTATCACGTATTCTGGCCTTAATCCGGGCCAGTAGTTCCAGCTGCCCACAGGGCTTGACTATGTAATCATCTGCCCCTAACTCTAATCCCTTTGCTATGTCAGATTCATCCGACCTGACAGTGAGAACAATAATCGGCACAGAGGAGAAAAAGCGGACCTGCTTCAATACCTCGTAGCCGCTTATATCGGGTAGACCTAGATCGAGGATGATTATACTGTGTGCTTCACTCTCAGCAAGTTCTAGCCCTTTTTCGCCCAGGTGAGTTGAGATAAGCTGAACGTCAGGCCAGATTATCTTGAAGGCTAAAGAAACAGACTCTACAACCTCCGGGTCATCCTCAATAATCAATGCTTTCATATTAAAGCCCGACTTTTGGAGGAAAGAATATTACCTATCCCATTAGCGGTAATAGCCTTAGCAACGGTCCTTGAGAATAGGGAGGGAAGCGATCTTCTCACTTGCTTAACCCACCTCGCCGGTTCTGGTCTAAGCTGCCCAGTAAGCCAGGCCTCCGGCTGGCTCACAAGAGGGGGCTTTTTGTGAGCCAGCCCGGTGACCAGCTGCTGAACGCACTCGTTGCGCCCATACATTAAAGGTAGTCTAAAGAGACTCGATTGTCTGAAAATCCGTTCAACCATATACAGACATCCGCAATTGTACGCATAAATCATTAAGAATCGATTAAGAATATATAAGGATTAATTACGAGAAGCTTACAAATTTGTTACAAATTAGCAACCAGAATCGGTTAAACATGATCCTACCCGCGTAGAGTAAATAACACAGCCGCAAGCGGAAGTGAAAAGCTCTGTCAAACTCTTCCCTATCCGGACAAAGTACTTTTTTACTATATACATATACCGAGAAGAGCCATTGCATATGAAGTAACAGGCATGTTAATGTAAGATCATCCTCGCACAAGTATAATTATGTCATCACATGCTAGAGAAAGAATGTTACGAAAAAGCGTATACGAGGCTTGGATTGAAGCAGCTAAAAAATCCGACGCCCGGTGCAGTATAGGGTACCACTCGGAGTGATATAGATAGACATGACTAAGATAACCAACTCAACTCAGCATATATACCGGCCGATCACTCCTCAGCTATTGAGAAAACACAAGAATAGACGGGGTTCATCCGCCGAAACTTCAAAAGATGCACCTTTTCTGTTTAACGATAATCCTAACAAAGCAGGAAAAGGTCTCCGAATAAGAGCCAACGATATCACAGAGCGCAAGCAAACAGAGGAGGAGACGCAGGTGATGGATGAGCAAATTCAACTTGCAGGACGGCTTGCTGCTGTGGGAGGGCTTGCTGCAGGTGTCGCCCACGAATTAAACAACCCTCTGGCAGCAATCCAGATGTTTGCCCAACTTCTGATTGCCAGAGGGGACCTGGATGAAACTGCAAGAAGCGATATAGAAACGATCTATAGAGAGGCACAACGTGCCGCTAAAATCACCACTAACCTGCTCTCATTCGCCCGCAGGCATGTACCTGAGAAACGTCTTATCTGCATAAACGAAGTCATAGACAGAAGCCTGGAACTCCACGCCTATCGAATGATGCTCAGCAACATAGAGATGGTTATAACGCTGGACCCTGAACTTCCGATGACTATGGCCGACTTTCACCAGATGCAGCAGGTTTTCGTTAACATCATCGCTAACGCTGAGCAGGCTATCACAGAAGCCCACGGCCAAGGCAAGTTCTGGGTCAAAACGCAAAAGTCCAATGGAATGATCCGAATAACTTTCACCGACGACGGGCCCGGCATACCAGAGAAAAACCTGGGAAGGATATTTGACCCATTCTTCACCACCAAAGATGTAGGGAAGGGAACAGGATTGGGTCTTAGCATTTGCTACGGTATTATCCAGGAGCACGGTGGGCATTTGTACGCTAGAAGTAACCATGGCAAGGGGGCAACCTTCGTAGTGGAGATACCTATCATATTAGAAGAGCAGTCAGCTTTCGAGCAGACCAACACAATTCAGGTATAGGGTGGCTAATATGGCTGAAAACAAGGGCGCAATATTGATCGTCGATGATGAAGAGTCGATCAGGAGCGGCGTTTCCCGTAAGCTGCAGGCGGAAGGCTATGCTTGTGTAACAGCTGTCGACGGCAAGGATGCTCTAGCGAAAACGTCAATCCAGAACTTTAACTTAGTGCTTATGGATATCAAGATGCCAGGGCTGTCAGGAATGGAGGTCCTTCCCCAGATTATCGCTGACCATCCTGATACCGGCGTAGTTATGATAACCGCAGTCGGCGACACCCAGACAGCCGTCGAAGCTATGAAGCTCGGGGCGTATGATTACGTGACCAAGCCTTTCGATGTAGATAGTCTTATTATACGGGTGGAAAGGGCTCTTGAAAGACGAAGTCTGGTACTCGAAAATAGAGAATACCAACTCTTACTGGAACAAAAGGTAGAGCAACAGGTAGGACAAATAAGACAATACTACAACGAAGCTATTCAGGCGCTTGCCCGTGAGGAGATTGCTCTGGAAAAGCTGTCCGGGTCATGCGATAGTGAAGAGAACGCATATTCCTACGATTTGTATTTGCAGACGGCCCATTCGATGGCGCAGATGGCCGAAATGCGCGAGCCTTACGCCCGCGGACACTCGGAGAGAGTAGCCTTGCTGGCTAATGAGATCGCCCTTCAACTTGACTGCTCAGACGAACTGGTTAGGAACATAAGGTTGGCCGCCGTACTGCATGATATAGGGAAGATTTCAATCCCGGAGCATATTCTTTTTAAGCCGGGGCGTCTTACATCAGCAGAGTACAGCGAAATAAAGAGGCACCCTATGGCGGCGGTGGACATAATTCACCATTTGACCCGCTTAAAAGATGTTATACCTTTGATTGAGAGCCACCACGAATGGTTCAACGGCAAAGGCTATCCGAAGGGGCTTAAAGGGAATGATATTCCTCAAGGAGCTCGTATCTTGGCTGTAGCTAATGCCTATGATGCCATGACCCACCCGCGACCCTACAGAACTCGCCTCAGTAACGAAAAAGCAGTTCAAATCCTCAAGAAAGGTGCTGGCACGCAGTGGGACCCGGAGGTAGCGGAGGCTTTTCTGCGAGTTCTGAACCAGGAAGCCGGAAATCTGCAAGCCCCTGTTGCTGCAAAACAGTAAATTTTATACGCCTGCAGCTTGGACAATCAATATAAACAGCTACCTATCTGACTGACAGGCAATAGACTCATCGACACAACCGCATCTCTTCAGAAACACACATTTCAGATAAGAAAAAGGCCGAAGCCTCTTATTGCCTCGACCTTTTTTACTCGCAGGAAATTATTTCTCTAACCTGGTTCGGCCAAGAAATATCCCGTGCCAGGCTTGTCGATAATAATCCGGGGGTAGTCGGGGGCTGTTTCCAGTTTATTTCGCAACCGCTTCATATAAACCATAAGGCTGTCCACAGAACCAGGGAAATCCTCGCCCCACACATCCTTTACGAGGCTGGAGTAGGTTGCTACTTGGCCGGCTTGTTTCATCAAGTGGCAAATGATATGAGCTTCGATGGCAGTAAGTTTTATCACTTCTTCCCCGTGTTGAAACTGGCACGTTGAGGCATCAAAGTTCATTGACCCGAAAGAACAGGATGGCTCTTCAGCAAAATGCTCCTTATCAAGTATCCTGGCTTTTACCCTGGCCAGTAGCTCCGGTTGCCCACAGGGCTTCACTATATAGTCATCCGCTCCCGACTCCAACAACCTAAATATGTCAGCTTCCTCAGCTTTGATAGTGAGGATAATTATAGGAACAGAGGAAAAAAGCCGGATCTGCTCCAGTACATAAATGCCGCTGACGTCCGGGATGCTCAGGTCAAGTATGATGATGTCAGGATTTTCACACCGCGCCAACTCTATACCTTTCCTTCCCATACGAGTAGGCACTAGCTGAGCCTCAGGCCAGTGAATCTGGAAGGCCAGGTAAATCGACTCTACAATTACAGGGTCATCTTCAATAATCAGCGTTTTCACAATTCCTCCCTTCGCAATCAACCTTTCCAGATTAGCTATTCCACTACTACCCCGCCCACGATCATCACCGGAAATCAATGCCTCGCTTAGCACCCAGTTGCTTAGCCTTAACGTTCACACCCGACTGAGTGCCTGACTCATCCAGGAAACGAAGAATATCGTCGAGCCGATATCTCATATCGCCGCGGTCTCCAACGCGGTAGAACTTGAGCGCTCCTCTGCGACTCCAGCGTCCCACAGTGCAAACACTGACCTGTAAGAAGTCAGCTACCTGACGCGCAGTCATCAGACTTTCAATTGGGGTCTGTTTTATACGCTCGCCCATATTCCGTTCTCCCTCACTTTCCGGCGTTAGATGACTATCACTCGTTTCCATCAAGCTAAGGGAACGTTACCAAACCATCTAACGTGACTTATTCTTAACACGTTCCCTCGAACATGTGGCAAGACTAGCACACACCTAATTGGACATACAATGACCACTTTGGGTATTCTCTGATAGGATAATAGTAATGTTGAGTACTGGAGCGAAGTATTGCTTAGTCCCTATAAGGTGAGGTGAACTTTGATAGCAGGATGGGACAAGCTGACTCAGGAGGTGAATTTACTTGCCATTTTATGTTAACTATGCCAATCCACCTGTTGAATACCAAAGCCGTAATGCGATAATTACCAATCTGTTTTAGCATGCACTGTTTTTTCATTCCCGTGACCCACGATGAGACTAAAGTCGCATACAAACGCAATGCCATAACCGAGAATGTTTGTTGTATCCTCCTCAGAAAGTAAGCGGCCGGTTCCAGTACTGACGGCAAAAGAAGTAAGAGGAACTCAACTCTAACGAAAAATTTGATTAAGTAGTAGATAATCTTGATAATAAATAAAAGTGTGCTAAAATTCCGAATACCTCACCAATTCAGCTAGCTTAAGGGGGTGATCGAGACAGGCGGCAAGAAGGAAGGGGAGAGGTATCGACGGATGACTTAGGATATTGCTATTTCACGCCAAAGAAGGCAGTTGAGTAAAATGCAGGCCTGGTGAAAGAGCTCAAAGAACAGGAAGGAGGAATAATGCTCGAAACGGGCTTTATGACAGAGGAGGAATTAGAGGCGGTGCTGAATACACTACCTGTAGATATTACCTTTGTAGACAAAACAGACACAGTCCGATACTTCAGCCAGTCAAAATCGCGAATCTTTCCAAGGGCGAAGGCGATAATAGGTCTCAAGGTACAGCAATGCCATCCTCAGAAGAGCATTCACGTGGTTAACCAGATTCTGGAAGATTTCAAGAGTGGTCGGAGAGACGTGGCAGAGTTCTGGATTCAGCTAAAGGAAAGGCTGATTTACATACGCTACTTTGCGGTTCGTGTCAAAGGCGGAGAATATCTCGGTTGTCTGGAGGTCACCCAGGATATTACAGACCTGAAAAAAATTGAAGGGGAAAATAGACTGCTGGAGCCTTCATAGAGTCTGAGGATATATATCATTAATAAAGAAGAAAGGAGTCTGTAAAATGGCTTACACTGTTAAGGACTACAGTAAATTAGTCGGGATGGAGGGCTTCAGCGATACGCTGCTCAATAACCACTTCACCCTCTATCAGGGCTATGTTACCAACACAAACAAGCTGCTGGACACACTTGCTGCCATGCTTAAGGAGAGCAAGCTCGGCACCCCTGAGTACGCTGAGCTAAAGCGTCGGCTTGGCTTTGAGTTCAACGGTATGCGCCTCCATGAGTATTATTTTGAAAACCTCGGCGGTAAGGGAGCACCTGACAAAGCAGGAAAGCTGGGTAAAAAGCTGGCAGACGAATTCGGCAGCTACGAGGAATGGGAAAAGGATTTCAGAGCCACCGCTGCGATGAGGGGCATCGGCTGGACAATCCTGTACCAGGACAGCTTTACAGGTAGGCTGGTAAACCAGTGGATTAACGAGCATGAGACCGGCCACTTCGCAGGCTGCGCACCTATTCTGGTGCTGGATGTCTTCGAGCACGCATTTATGATCGACTACGGGTTGAAGCGCCCCGATTACATCGAGGCTTTCTTCAAAAACATCAACTGGGATGCAGTTGAGGCCCGCCTGAGGTAGAGATCCAATCACAGGACCAACAAGAGATTCTATCGGAGATCGACCATACAGATAGCGCCTCTTCGAAGGAATCAACCGGTTACCTGCTCCGTTGAAGGCGCTAAATCAAACATGTCAATACGTAAGGCAAGAACCTTGAACGGGAGGGTGATATGCTGCAAATCCGTGATCTAAGTGTCAAGGTAGAGGACAGGGAAATTCTCCATGACATTAATCTCACTGTTGGCGAAGGCGAGACCCACGCCCTCTTCGGCCCCAACGGTGGCGGCAAGACTACTCTGCTGATGGCAATTATGGGCTTCCCCCGCTACAAGGTAACAAAGGGAACTATCCTGTTTAAGGGACAGGACATAACCGCAGCTACCCTGGACGAAAGAGCCCGGTTAGGTATAGGCATGTCATTCCAGCGCCCTCCGGTAGTACGGGGGGTTAAGACACGGGACATGGTTACCGCCTGCATAGGAAGTCACGGAGGCGAAGACGGGGAGGCCATCAGCGAACTCGCAGAGAGACTGAATATGGTAGAGTTGATGGACCGCGAGATCAACTACGGTTTCTCCGGCGGTGAAATCAAACGCTCGGAACTCCTGCAACTTCTCGCCCAGGGGCCGGAGTTGGTTCTCCTTGATGAGCCTGAATCCGGCGTAGACCTGGTTAACATGTCTCTCATCGGGAAAATGATCAACGAGCTATTGCAGAAAGACCTTAAGCGCAGGCGGACGCGTTCTTGCCTGATAATCACCCACACCGGCCATATACTGGACTACGTCCACGCCAGCAAAGGGTACGTACTTCTGGACGGCACAATCCCCTGTGAGCGTGACGCTCTGGAAGTCTTAGATTCGATCAAAGAAAACGGCTATGAGGGGTGTGTGAAATGTCTGTGTCAGAACGATTAGCTGCATCCAAAAAGAGGAAGGAACTGGCTGAGAAGGCGCTGGATAAGAAGGCGGCTCTCGGCGATGATATCGATGTCACCGCCTATACGTCAACAGCCGCAGAACGCCCCTACCAGGAAGATCCCTCGCAGCTCTCTTCTGAGGAAAAAGCGCACATGGTTGGCGTGGGGGTAACCCTGGATGATCTAAACCAGAGGGGAGGCACCTTCGTCCAGGTAGACCAGTCCGTGATTCACAGCTCAACCAGCCAGGAAGGGGTAGAGGTTATGGGCATCGCTCAGGCTCTCGAAACTCATGACTGGCTTGAGGATTACTGGTGGCGCGCTGTGAGCCCTGATGCCGATAAATACACTGCCCATGTTGAGCTAGAAGAATACAGCGGTTACTTCATAAGAACCCTCCCGGGTGTAAAAGCTATAAACCCGGTTCAAGCATGCCTCTACCTCGCTCACCGCAACCTTGCACAGAAGGTGCACAACATTATAATCGCCGAGGAGGGGTCCGAACTGCATATCATCACCGGTTGCACTACCAGCCCTATGCAGGCCTCGGGGCTGCATCTCGGGGTCTCCGAGTTCTACATAAAGCGGGGGGCAAGCATAACCTTCACCATGATCCATAACTGGTCTCCGGAGATAGCGGTGCGTCCCCGTAGCGCTGCCATAGTTGAAGACGAAGGGGTCTTCCTCAGCAACTTCGTGTGCATGAAGCCACTGCGCACACTTCAGATGTACCCAGCCGCACGCTGTGTGGGGGAAAACGCCATCGTAAGGTTCAACAGCATTCTCGTTGCCCCGCCCAGCTCTAACCTGGACGTAGGCTCCAGAGTCTTGCTTGAAGGTAAAGGCTCCCGGGCGGAGATCATATCCCGGGCTATAACCACCGGTGGGGATATTATCGCCAGGGGCTACATCTCGGGCAGTGCGCCCGAGGTTAAGGGGCATCTGGAATGCCGTGGATTGATTCTCTCGGAGGAGAAAGGGGGGATAATCCACGCTATCCCGGAGCTAAAGGGAGAGCTGGCCGGCGTAGACCTATCACATGAGGCGGCAGTGGGCAAGATCGCCGAGGAAGAAGTGGAATACCTCATGGCGCGCGGGCTTACACGAGATGAGGCCACAGCCACAATAGTCAGGGGGTTCCTGGACGTAAACATCGAAGGGCTGCCGCCACAGCTCGCTGCGGAATTAAAACAGGCGGTTGAGACCAGCGAGAAGGAACTTCTCTAAGAAAGGGACAACATGAACCTCAAAGCTTTACGTCCGATAAGCTACGGCCTGTATATTGTGGGTTCCAGGAAAGACGACAGGATTAATGCCCAGATTGCGAACACAGTGATTCAGGTCTGCTCCGAGCCGCCTACCATTTCCGTGGCTATAAACAAGTGGAATCTCACCCACGAATTCATTCAAGCTAGCAAAGTCTTTACAGTTTCCGTGCTGTGTCAGGATGCTCCGCTGAGCCTGATAGGGAAATTCGGATTCAAATCGGGAAGAGACTTCGATAAGTTCGATGGCGTCAACTACAAACTGGGTAAAACTCAAGCGCCGATAGTCCTAGAACACGCCGTAGCCTATTTGGAAGCCAGGGTGATTAACGAGGTGGATGTGGGAACACATACCATCTTCATCGGCGAGCTTGTGGATGCTGAGGTTCTGACAGAAGACGAGCCAATGACCTACGCACACTATCATAAAGTTAAGGGGGGCACTACCCCGAAAACTGCCCCGTCTTATATCGAGGAAAAGGACATCAAGAAGGAAGGAGAAGGTGAAATGGCTAAGTATAAGTGTTCCGTTTGCGGCTATGTTTATGATCCCGAAAAAGGCGACCCTGAGAGCAACATCGCGCCGGGTACCCCGTTCGAGGACCTTCCGGACGACTGGGTATGCCCTGTATGCGGAGCGAGCAAGGACGAATTCGAAAAGCAGTAGGCTCAAACCTTAAGAGGGAGGATGCGGAATGGCGGGCAATCGACCCAGCCTGCGCGCGATTTTCACCAACCTGCAAGCGCCTATGCCTCTGAGGCGAAAGGTCTGGCTTCTCATCCGCAACAACTGGATCAAGATTCGAACAGGGAGCAGCTGCTGCGGGCATTACGGTGAGCCGGGCTGCTGACAGATAGAGGTAGAGGGACTGGGTCAGTCCCATGAACACCATCACGATCACCTATAGCCTGGGTCCTGATTGAGAGAGTGAGCTGACTTTAAACATTGTAAGGAATGCAGAAAGGCTATCAGTCGCCCCGAGATCACTCGATATCTGTAGGCATCCCCTCTTAATAAATAAAAAGTATGCCAAACATTCGTGACGCCGGATATCATTCGATGGACAATATGACATAAGTCATAAGCGCCAGCAAAATGCCCTGATTGCGTCTTCAAATAGTGCTACAACAAACTCATTGCCGAGAACTACTAGGTGTTTGTTCGATGAGCAAGACTCAGGAAAGGGGAGGCAGAACTGCATCGGGTTCTAAACTGGACAGGTGCGCTGTTAAGCGTAACCACACTGATTAAATCAGGTAAGGGGACTAAAAGGAGGCAAGTTGTTATGAGTAACATTAAGCTAGCCGAAGGTGTCTACTGGATCGGAGCTATCGACTGGGACAGGCGGTTATTTGACTCGCTTATACCGCTTCCCGATGGCACGAGTTATAACTCATACATCATTAAGGGCAGTGAAAAAACAGCTCTTATTGATACGGTAGACCCTACTATGCAGGATGTGTTGATAAACCAACTGAACCAGCTTGGGATTGAGAATATAAGCTATATTGTTGCCAATCATGCCGAGCAGGACCATTCCGGCGCTCTCCCCCGAGTCCTCGAAAGATACCCTGAGGCAAAGGTCGTTGCCACGCCCAGATGTAAAGATATGCTCATAGACTTGCTTATGATTCCGGAAGAGAAATTCATAGCGGTAAACGATAAAGAGACCATTTCGCTGGGAGGTAGAACCCTGGAATTTATCCATGCTCCATGGGTTCACTGGCCAGAGACAATGCTTACCTATTTGAGAGAAGATAAGATACTGTTCCCCTGTGATTTTTTTGGTTCCCACCTGGCAGCAAGCGACTTGCATGTAACTGATGAAGGGCAGGTCTATGAGGCAGCCAAGAGGTATTATGCTGAAATCATGATGCCCTTCCAAACGAACATCCAGAAGAACCTGGAGAAAATAAAAGACTATGCGATTGACATCATCGCTCCCAGCCACGGCCCTGTGCATGACAAGCCAGAGTTCATCGTGAAAGCGTATCAAAGCTGGGTCTTCGATGAGCCCAAAAACATTGTGATATTACCCTATATCTCGATGCATGGCAGCACTCGCAAGATGGTCGAATACCTTGTCGAAGCTTTAGTCCAAAGAGGCGTGACGGTGAAACAATTCGACCTCACAGTAACCGACATCGGGAAGCTAGCAATAGCGTTGGTGGATGCGGCGACAGTTGTTATCGGTACACCTACTGTTCTAGTCGGTCCGCACCCGAGTGCTGTGTATGCTGCCTTCCTGGCGAATGCCCTGAGGCCGAAACTGAAATTTGCCTCTATTATTGGCTCCTACGGCTGGGGAAGCAAGGCAGTTGAGCAGATTGCTGCGATGCTTCCTAACCTGAAGGTAGAAATACTGGAGCCAGTGCTTTGTAAGGGCTTTCCCAAAGAAAACGATTTCAAGGCACTGGATAGTCTGGCAGATACTATTGCCGAAAAACACAAAGATCATAACTTTGTTTGATAGTGTTTTACGAAAAAAGTAGGGAAAAAGGTATGGTGGGTTGCGCTATGCTGCACCCACCCTACAATTACTACTTACGAAAGACTAAGCTAGGCTAGTGCTATGGCGACAGACCCGATATGCGGTATGGAGGTAGACGAGAAGACAGCTCTCAGCGCAGAGTATGAGGGCCAGACTTACTATTTCTGCTGCCCGGGCTGCAGGGATAAGTTCCTCTCCGACAGAGGCTTGACCGCCCCTTCATCTAATGAAATACAACCTTCGCCAACCGTTGATAATGCCGTACATCAATCAGCGAAGGCCACCCTTAAGATAAAGGGGATGCATTGTGCCTCATGCGCAGCTTCTATAGAGAGCTCAATTAAAAGGCTGGAGGGAGTCTCTAAAGCTGCGGTAAATTTCGCTACCGAAAAGGCTTACGTGGAGTATGACCCTGAGAAAACGACTCCTCAAGCACTGGAGCAGGCGGTAATGGATGCGGGTTATGACACCGTCAGGGAAAAAGCCACGTCGCTTAATCTCAAGGTAATTGGCATGGATAATGCTCACTGCGTGGGCACCGTGGAGTCAGCGCTCAGGGGAGTAAAGGGTGTGCTCTCCAGCCAGCTTTTCGCCAATGAAAGGGCGATAATATCTTTCGATCCCGCGTTGACCAGCAGCGAGGCCATCAAGAAAGCAATAAGAGATGCCGGCTATACCCCCGTTGAAGAGGCAACCGTTGACAGGGAAAGGGAGGTAAGGCGGAACGAGATAAGGATACTCAGGATCAAGGTTGTAGCGGCTGTAGTTTTTGGCATTCCCCTGCTCTACTTTGCTATGGGCCACCATTTGAGCCTGCCGCTCCCCGCCCTCAGTGATGGCAGCATGGCCCTGCTTCAATTGCTGCTCACCACGCCTATCATCGCCATTGGCTACCAGTTCTATACAGTAGGAATCAGGTCCGTGGTAAAGAACCGCAGTGCCAGCATGGACACCCTTGTTGCTCTGGGCACCGGCACCGCATACCTCTACAGCCTGGCTACGTCCATCTTAGTCTGGAGCGGTAATGCCGACTATGGCAAGGATGACATTTATTACGAAGTCGCGGGGCTGCTTATAGTATTCATCCTGCTGGGCAGACTATTGGAGGCCACGGCCAAAGGAAGAACCTCGGACTCCATCCGCAAGCTGCTTGAACTCCAGCCTAAAACCGCACTTATAGTCAGGGATAACAAGGAGCAGGAAATTCCTGTGGAAGATGTTATTGCCGGTGATACGGTCTTAGTGAAGCCGGGAGGCGCAATTCCCGTAGACGGGGTAGTCGTAGAAGGCAGCTCATCGGTCGATCAGTCACTACTGACTGGAGAGAGCATTCCGGTGGAAAAAAATGTCGATGATGAAGTTATAGGTGGAACAATTAACAAGAGCGGCTGGCTCAAGTTCAGGGCCACCAAAGTAGGTGCAGATACTGCTCTTGCCCAAATTGTGAAGCTGGTGGAGGAGGCCCAGGGCAGCAAGGCGCCAGTGCAGAGGCTGGCGGATAGAGTGGCTGCATACTTCGTCCCGGTTGTTCTCGCTATCGGGCTGATTACTTTTCTGGCCTGGTATCTGTCAGGGACAGGGCTTGTCTTTGGAATCACCGCATTTATCGCCGTAGTCATCATCGCCTGCCCCTGCGCCCTCGGCTTGGCCACGCCCACGGCCGTGATAGTAGGAACAGGTCTGGGTGCGGAGAATGGTATCCTCATCAAAGACGCCGAGACTCTGGAGAGGGCATGCCGGATAGACACAGTTGTCTTCGATAAAACGGGAACATTGACCCGGGGCAAGCCCGAGGTCACGGATATTATCCCGTTCTCCAATCCTCTTTCCGGCGATGACATCCTGAAGCTGGCCGCCTCAGCCGAGAAGCGCTCGGAGCACC
Organism: uncultured Dehalococcoidia bacterium; assembly: GCA_964453665.1. Taxonomy (GTDB): domain Bacteria; phylum Chloroflexota; class Dehalococcoidia; order SZUA-161; family SZUA-161; genus DAOUTY01. The sequence goes on from CAYVQT010000038.1 coordinate 23,855, forward strand.
ATCTGAGCGAGGCCATTGTCAGCAAGGCCAGGGGAAGTGGAATATCGATTCCAGAGGTAGAGAGCTTCTCCGCGATACCGGGCAAAGGTGTGGAGGCAAGATACAACGGTACTAATATCCTTGTGGCAAACAGGAAACTGCTCGCCGATAGGGACATAGATGCATCGGCCGCAGAGGAGATTGCAGCCCGGTTGGAAGATGAGGGAAAAACGGTAGTGATGATATCAGTCGATGGAAGGTTTGCCGGAATAATAGCAGTCGCTGATACGCAGAAGGATTCCGCTGCAGAGACAGTGTCCTGGCTCAAGCGGCGCAGTAAACAGGTGATTATGATTACGGGAGATAACCGGCGGAGCGCCGAAAGCATCGCCCGCAGCCTGGACATCGACCAGGTTCTGTCCGAGGTACTACCGGAGGATAAGGCCACTGAGATAAAGAGGCTCCAGGAGCAAGGCCGCATAGTAGCTATGGTTGGCGATGGTATAAATGATGCCCCGGCTCTGGTCCAGGCGGATGTCGGTATCGCAATCGGCTCAGGGACGGACGTGGCTATCGAATCGGCAGGAGTAGTCCTGGTGAAAGACGACCTTCGAGATGTGGCCCGCACGCTGGAGTTGAGTTGTTATACAATGCGTAAGATAAAGCAGAACCTCTTCTGGGCTTTTTTCTATAATTCAGTGGGCATACCCATAGCTGCGGGTATACTATATCCTTTCATTGGCTTTCTGCTCAATCCCATAATTGCCGGGGCAGCTATGGCCTTCAGTTCGATAAGTGTGGTGTCTAATTCACTGAGTATGAGGAGATACAATCTTCGAAAAATCCTTTAATATCCGTATAGGAGGTAGATAGTGTCATGTGGAAGTGCACCAATTGTCATCACGTAGAATTTACCGACGATAAACCCGAGCAGTGCCCTGTATGCGGGGCAGAGGCTGAAAAACTGGTCCAGCATGAGTTACCGGGTGTAAAGGGCACCAGGACCCTGAAGAATCTCAAGGTCGGCTTCGTTGCTGAGTCACAGGCCCACCAGAGGAACCTGGCCTTCGCCCTGAAGGCCGAGCAGGAGGACTATCCCCAGATGGCCAAGCTGTTTCGTGCTATTGCCGAAGCTGAGGGCATCCACGCATTCAATCATCTGCGCCTCCTCGGTGGAGTATCCAGCACCCAGGAGAACCTGGAGGCCGCCTTCGAGAGGGAGAATCTGGCAAGCGACAGCTACCCCCGGTTCATTATAGAGGCGAACGAGGAAGGTAATACTGGCATAGCGAGGATTTTTACATATTCCCGCGATGTAGAGGCGGGGCATGCCAAGCTCTATAAAAAGGCTCTGGAACACATGATACGCGAGTCCGACACGGACTATTATGTCTGTGGTGTCTGCGGCTATGTTTCCGACGGCGAGCTTCCCGATGAATGTCCTATATGTGGCGCCCCCAGAGAAAAGTTCAGGAGAGTAGACTAGCGTGATGACATACTTGCGCCTTGCTTTGAAAAGCAGGCCACCTGTCGCCAGGACGGGGAACCCCCAAGACATGATCAAGGAGGCAACAGATAATGAGCAATGTAAAGCTGGCTGAAGGCGTATATTGGGTTGGCGTTATCGACTGGAATATAAGGAATTTCCACGGTTACTCCACTCATCTGGGGTCAACATACAACGCCTATCTGGTAGTAGACGAAAAAATAGCCCTCATAGATACTGTGAAAGCGCCCTTCTACGATGAGATGCTGGCAAGGGTCAAGGAGATTGTGGCCCTCGATGATATAGACTACGTTGTCTCAAATCACGTAGAGATGGACCACTCAGGCTCACTGCCCATGATAATGAGGGACGCCAGGAAGGCTAAACTTATAACACTGGAGAAGTTCGGAGAAGGCGGCCTGAAGAAGACATTCCACTCAGACTGGCCTATGGAAACAGTGAAAGAGGGAAGCGAGTTGAATTTGGGTAAAAGGAAGATCGTTTTCATCCCCACACCCATGCTTCACTGGCCGGATTCCATGTGTTCATACCTGGCGGAGGATAGGATACTTTTCTCTATGGATGCCTTCGGCCAGCATCTGGCCACATCGTCGAGATTCGATGATGAGGTTGGCCTGGATGTTATAATGCCTCAGGCGGCCAAGTATTACGCCAACATCCTTATGCCTTTCGGTGATCTGATAGTCAGGGCGGTGGATAAACTGGGAGGGCTGCAAATAGATACGATCGCCCCCAGCCACGGTATTATCTGGCGCTCACATATCAAAACTATAGTCGGGGCCTATGCCTCCTGGGGTAAGGGGGAATCAAAGAAAAAGGCCCTTGTGATATACGACACCATGTGGGGCAGCACCGAGAAGATGGCCCTCGCACTGGCAGAAGGCATCATTTCCGAGGGCATCGAGGCAAAGCTTTATAACCTGACCAAGTCCGACCAGAGCGATATAATCAAAGAGGTTCTGGATGCCAGAGCCATTTTAGTCGGTTCACCTACCCTGAATAACGGAATGTTTCCCACAATTGCCGGATTCCTCTGTTACCTGAAGGGACTCAGACCGAAGGGAAAGCTCGGGGCAGCCTTCGGCTCCCACGGCTGGGCCGGCGGCGCCGTTAAGCTAGTGGAACAGGAACTTGAGCAGGTAGGGGTTGAGGTGCTGGACTCCGGCCTCGCTTTCAAATTTGTGCCCGAAGCGGAAGAAATCCAGAGATGTATCGACTTCGGACGATCAGTAGCTGGAAAAATAAACTAGGAGGTTATATGGAAGACACTTAACTGCTTTATTCATATGCTCAGTTTCCAGGTGAGATGACGAAGTTCCAAGATGGGAAGGTGGAATAATATGGCTGAACCAAAAGACCAGTGCGTGCAAGCGGCAAAAGGGCCTATCCTGCCTGAAGCAGAGGAATCCTCGTCACCAGAGATTCAAAAGCAAAAGGAGGCACGTAAAGTGGTTGCTCAAGTAGGCAAACCCGCGCCGGACTTCGAGGCCAGCACCTTTGTAGAAGGTGGTTTTAAGAACATCAAACTCTCCGACTATAAAGGACAATGGGTCGTACTCTGCTTCTACCCCGGCGATTTCACATTCGTATGACCGACGGAACTGACGGCAGTTGCCGCCAAGTATGACGAGTTGAAGTCGCTGGGGGTTCAGGTATTGTCAGCCAGTACGGACAGCCGGTTTATCCATAAAATCTGGCAGGAAGAGGAGCTCTCCAAGATGGTGCCGGGCGGTGTTCCTTTCCCAATGCTATCGGATGCGGGTGGACGCATCGGAAGCGTCTATGGCATACACGATGAGGAGGCAGGCGTCAACATCCGTGGGCGATTCATCATCGACCCGGACGGCGTGATTCAGGCAATGGAGGTATTGACCCCCGCGGTCGGACGCAATGTGGCGGAACTGATACGCCAGGTAAAAGCCTTCCAGCACGTCAGGGCAACAGGCGAGGCTATGCCATCCGGCTGGCAGCCTGGTAAGCCGACACTAAAACCGGGGCCAAACCTGGTAGGTAAAGTATGGGAGGTCTGGAAGCCCGAAATGGCCTTTGAATGAACTTAATAGAGGGGTGCCTGTCCATTATAAGCAACCAGTATTGTTAACGCAGCGTCAGGCGTTTTCAGTCACCATGCTCGAGTAGACGGCGGACTACCAGTTCCACTATTGCTGAGTGGATGGTATAATGCTTAAGATTCATCGTGGCCCGTAATTACAGTCACGATGAGGACAGCAGGTATGGTCGTTCAAACAGAGCTTCTCAAGTCCATCCCCTATTTCGCCGGAATCAGCGTTGCGGAGCTTGATTCTATCAAGGAACACATCTTCGAGAGAAACATCGAAAGCGGTGACTTAATACTGCTCGAAGGGGAGCCCGCAGATGCGATGTACTTTGTCGTCTCCGGCGTGGTCAAGGTGTTCAAGACGTCGAGTGAAGGCAAGGAGCAAATTCTCTCCTTCATACGCCCCGGTGAATCATTCAACGACGTGCCTGTATTCGATGGCGGCCAGAACCTCGGCAGCGTCCAGGCTATAGGGCCGGTGGTTCTATATGGTATAAGAAGCAGCGACGTTGAGGTCATACTACGTAATCACCCCCAGGTATCCCTCAATGTTACCAGGGTCCTGTCCCGGCAGATACGAAACATGGTATCACTGGTCGAAGACCTGTCTTTCAAACACGTTATATCAAGGGTGGCCAAGATTCTGCTGGAATACTCGGGTGACGGTACAGAGCCGAAGCCCAAGCTAACACAACAGGAGATGGCAGCGATAGCAGGCACTGCCCGGGAAATGGTCGGCAGGTCGCTGAAATCACTGGAGGACGAAGGGTTAATCAAGCTGAATCGCCACCGCATCGTGATTACCGACAAGGAGGCGCTCAGAGAAATGGCAGAGAGGTAACCGCTTGAGACAAAGGTCACAGACAATCGGAATTCTTACGACTAAGATTTTGATAGTGGAGATATAATAGAATGGCTTTAATGCCTGAGGTAGATAGAGACAAGTGCAACGGATGCGGATTATGTGTCAGCATCTGTCAATGTAGCATCCTAGTGATGGTTGACAACGTTGTAACTGTCATAGAAAACAAAAGGTGCTCCTCATGCAACCACTGGTGCACCCAGTGCGAGCTCATATGTCCCACCGGAGCTATAAGTTGCCCCTTTGAGATAATCATAGCATAGCACCGAGAACCCGATAGATCGCTCCCCTTTATCTCTTCATTAGCCAGCCCTCAAAGCAGTATCGTCCCCTCTCGAACATGCTCCCCATGAGACAAAAGTCGCTTACAGAAACTGCGTCACAACCTAGAATAGTTATAACTGGTAGATTGGGAACTGAAGAATGGGAAAGATACTGGAAGCCGATTCCGATAAACAGGATTCCGCAGCCGATTGCAGACACCACTGGTTAATCGAAAGCCCGAACGGGCCAACGAGTTGGGGTATATGTAAATATTGCGGCGCAAGAAAAGAGTTCAAGAACTACCTGTCCGTCTCATTGTGGGAGGAAGACAAGGCTACTTCGGGCAAACCGTCCGATCCACCGGTTAATGGCAAGTTGAAAATAAACGATAATACACATTAAGAAGGAGGAACTATAATGGCAAAGGTTTTGGGAATAGACCTCGGTACCACCAACTCCTGTATGGCAGTTATGGAGAGTGGAGAGCCGGTAGTCGTTGAAAACAGCGAGGGCAGCAGGGTCACTCCATCCGTAGCAGCAGTTGGGGGTAAGAATGGAGAGAGGTATGTCGGCCAATCCGCCAAACGCCAGGCGGTGACCAATTCGGAAAACACCATCTTCTCCATAAAACGCCTTATGGGTCGTAAATACAGCGATCCCGAGGTACAGCGAGACATCAAGGTAATGCCATTCAAGATAGTCGAGGGGGCAAACGGAGACGCACATGTGGTGATGGGAGGCCGCACCTACCCGCCTCCCGAGATATCGGCTATGATCCTTCAGAGGATGAAGCAGGACGCTGAAACTAAGCTGGGGGAGAAGATTACACAGGCAGTGGTGACCGTACCCGCCTACTTTAATGACAGCCAGCGCCAGGCAACAAAGGACGCTGGCAAGATAGCCGGGCTTGAAGTGCTCCGGATAATCAACGAGCCCACCGCCGCAGCACTGGCCTACGGCCTGGACAAGAAAGGCGACGAAACAATCGCAGTCTACGACCTTGGCGGAGGCACCTTCGACATATCCATACTGGACCTGGGAGAGGGTACCTTCGAAGTCAAATCAACCAACGGTGATACCCACCTCGGCGGCGATGACTTCGACCAGAGGGTTATCGACTGGATTGCAGACGAGTACAAGCGAGAGCAGGGTATCGACCTGAGGCAGGACAAGATGGCGCTCCAGCGTCTCAAGGAGGCAGCAGAGAAGGCTAAGTGCGAGCTATCAACGGTGATGCAGACGGAGATCAACCTTCCCTTTATCACCGCCGATTCAAGCGGCCCCAAGCACCTGACAATGACACTGACCAGAGCAAAACTGGAGCAGCTTGTCGCTGACCTCATCGAAAAGACAACAGCGCCAGTGAAGCAGGCTCTGGCAGACGCCGGTATTGAGGCTAAAAACATCGACGAGGTGGTGCTGGTCGGCGGGCAGACCAGAATGCCCGCTGTGGTTGATAAAGTGAAGGAACTGTTCGGCAAGGAGCCGCACAAGGGCGTTAACCCTGACGAGGTAGTCGCTATAGGCGCTGCCATCCAGGGCGGGGTACTTAAAGGGGAAGTTAAAGACGTTCTTCTCCTGGACGTAACGCCTCTGACACTGGGCATCGAGACACTTGGCGGAGTGATGACGGCGCTTATTCCGAGAAACACTACTATACCTACACAAAAGAGCGAGACCTTCACCACCGCATCGGACAACCAGGCCGGCGTGGACGTACACGTACTCCAGGGAGAACGCCCAATGTCAGCCGAGAACAAGACTATCGGGCGCTTCATGCTCGATGGTATCCTGGCTGCACCGAGAGGAACACCTCAAATCGAGGTGACCTTCGATATAGACGCCAATGGTATTCTCAATGTCTCGGCCCACGACAAAGGAACCGGAAAGGAACAGAAGATTACCATAACTGCCAGTTCCGGGCTTTCTCGGGATGAAGTGGACCGCATGGTGCGGGAAGCAGAGCTCCATGCCGAGGAAGACCGCAGACAGCATGAAGAAGTGGAGACAAAAAACCACGCTGATAACATCGCCTACACTACCGAAAAGACACTGCGCGAGATCGGTGACAGGCTGAGGCCCGAACTCAGGAACGAGGCTGAAAGTCAGGTAGCAGCCGTTCGTTCAGCCATCCAGAGCGGCGACAGCTATCAGGTGAAGAGAGCCATTGAAGAGCTTGAGGCCACCATGCAGCGCATCGGCCAGGAGGTATACAGCCATGCCGGTGCCGGTGCGGGTACCAGCTCCGGTAGTGAGCACTACGGTGATGATGGCAGCGGTACAGTAGAAGGGGAATTCCGGGAAGTATAAACCCGGTACCGGGCCCTTGGTGCAGGGGCAGGGGCTTTGCTCCTGCCCCTGCTTGAAATAGATTCATGTGGCCAGTCTGGCAGGGCCACTGTAGAATAATATATTCATTATGAGGAGTATACAATGGACAGAGCGAACGCGCGTGTAATAGGGCCGGAAAAGAACAGGCGGGTATTTCACTGGATTGTGGCAGCAGCCTTTATCGCTCTGTTCATAACAGGTTTGATAGTATTCGTACCGGCATTATCTGGACTCGCTGCCGGAGGCTGGACCCGCCTCGTTCACCGCGTAGCTGCGGCTATCCTAGTGGGAGCACCTGTTATCTACGCTTTTACCCATACCACCGAGGCTCGACAGTGGCTTAAGGATATCAAGGTCTGGAAAAGAAGCCCCGCTCAGGCAGCAAACGGCTCCAGCAATTGGAAAAGAATACACAAGCTACTGATAACAATCGGGCTTGTCCTCTTCATAGCGACCGGCATTATCCAGTGGTTCCTTAAGGGAATCGTACCACCCGAGGTATTCCAGTGGAGCCTCTCGCTCCACGATATTATCTTCTTCTCCGCCGGCCTGGTGCTTATATACCACGTCTACTTCGAGTTCAACTGGTGGCTATGGAAGAGAAGGTATTGTCGCAATTGCAGCCTGGTCTACTGTGTGGATGCATGTCCTACCAGAGCTTTAACACGTTCTCCAGATGGCACTATAGAATATCGCCCTCAAAGGTGCAACAACTGCCGGCTGTGCATGGAGTACTGCCGCCGCAATTCCTACAATAAGAAGGTTAAAAAGCCGAGCGTAGCCGATTATCGGGATTCCCCAGCTTATGAAGAGACGGCCAGCACTTAAAAACGGTCGATCAGGCACGCTCAATTACGGGCATATGCTACTACGATAAATAATGAATATTTATTTCGTTGAAAGCAATGAATCCCTGGAAATAGCCAGTCTCGATTAACCTGAAGAAAGCAGGTAAGGTGACCACCAGGGCACCTTTTAAATAAGTTAGTACTGATATGGGTGGGGATATACAATACCTTCGGTATTAATGGCTGAAAGCTAGAGTGGCAATCGAAATAACATATTTAGAAACAATTAAAAAAGGGTAAAGTTTTAAATTAGCCACCTGGATATGGGATAATGGTGGCATGATTGGT
>CAYVQT010000039.1:0-29655 GCA_964453665.1 uncultured Dehalococcoidia bacterium
TTCTCCACGTTCAGTATCTTGCCCTTCAGCGGCAGTATAGCCTGAAAGCGCCGGTCCCGTCCCTGCTTGGCGGAACCACCCGCCGAATCGCCCTCAACGATGTACAGCTCGCACTCGCTGGGGTCCTTCTCGGAGCATTCGGCCAGCTTGCCCGGAAGAGTAGATGTATCATAGAGCCCTTTCTTTGTAACCAGGTCGCGAGCCTTGCGCGCAGCCTCCCGGGCCCGGGCAGCCATGAGACACTTCTCGATAATCCGCTTACCCTCCGAGGGGTGTTCCTCGAGGTGAAACGCCAGGCCCTCGGCAAACACCGATTCTACCTGGCTCTTGACCTCCAGGTTGCCCAGCCTGGTCTTGGTCTGCCCCTCGAACTGGGGATCGGTAATTTTAACGCTGATTATCGCAGTCAATCCCTCCCTCACATCATCGCCCGTAAGGTTGGCTTCATTTTCCTTGAGAATCTTGTATTTCCGGGCATAATCATTGAGCACCCGCGTAAGCGCCGAGCGAAATCCGGTGAGGTGGGTGCCTCCATCCGGGGTATTGATGCAGTTGGCAAAGCTCAGAGTGGACTCGGTGAAGCTGTCATTATACTGAAGGGCGACCTCCACCGAAGTGCTGTTGACCATCTTGGCGATATAGACCGGCATCTGCTGCAGCACAACCCGCTTGCGGTTGAGGTGCCGTACAAAGCTGACGATACCGCCCTCAAAATAGAAGGTCGTTTCCTCACCGCTGCGCTCATCCTTGAACCAGATTTCCACCCCTTTATTCAAATACGCCATCTCCCGGAAGGACTGCGCCAGCGCATCAAAGCTGTAGTCGATCTCACCGAAAATCTTTTCATCGGCGAGAAAGCATATAAGCGTCCCGCTGCCCTCGGCTGCGCCGGCCTTCTCCAGCGGAGCTTTGGGTACGCCGCGTTCATACTCCTGGTGGTAGAGCTTGCCGTCACGTTTTACATCGACGCTGGCCCATGCGGAGAGGGCGTTTACCACCGAGCCGCCGACGCCGTGCAGGCCCCCTGAGACCCTGTAGCTGCCGCCGCCGAATTTACCCCCCGCATGCAGGGTTGTCATCACGGTTTCCACAGCCGAAACCTTCGTTGTGGGATGGATACCCACCGGTATACCCCGGCCGTTGTCGGCGACGCTGACCACGTTGTCCTCATGGATAGTGACCTCGATTTTATCGCAGTAGCCCGCCATAGCCTCGTCTATGCTATTGTCCACGATCTCATTGACGAGGTGATGAAGCCCCCGCCGGTCGGTGCTGCCGATATACATGCTGGGGCGCATACGCACCGCCTCGATGCCCCCGAGCACCTGGATATCCTTGGCCGTATATCTGGAGTTATTCTCTTTCATCTATCTCCCTGTTTTTGAATATGGCGATACCGCGCCGTAAAAAGGTTTCAAACTATAAATTGCATCAAGAGCATTGACGTAGTGTACGGCAGGGAAAGGACTGTAGGGGATTATGAGGCTGTTATCAAGAGTAATATCGAAGGTTTCAGTAGTGATCAAGCTATCAACAGGGTGCATACCCTATTGTATCACGTTTTAACGCCTTTGTGAACTCGATTTGCCTGCTTTTTATTGGTATATAGCGACGTAAATCAGCGTTATAATCGAGATTCTTCGCTACGCTCAGAATGACAGTCATGTCATATGTCACCCTGAACGAAGTGAAGGGTCTTCACTTACAAAACCATGTAACGCTCATTTCTACAACTGGATACTAGCAACATCAGCGGTTACTTACTTCAAACGAGCCTGACCTCTCCGGAGGCGTCGGCGGTCAAGATGGCGGAGAAGTCGTAACCTTTCCGCCTGATCTCATCGGCGCCGCCCTGCTGCCGGTCAAGCAGCACTACGACCTTTACCACCTTGCAGCCCCCGGCCTCCGCCGCCTCTATCGACCGCAGCACCGAGCCGCCCGTTGTGATGACATCGTCAACTATAGCCACCCGCATTCCCGCTTTCAGAGGCCCCTCGATGCGCTTCTGCGTGCCGTGCACCTTGGCCTCCCCCCTGACGATGAACGCGGGGATCGGCCTGCCCTCCAGATGGCTGACCACGGCCACCGCGGACGCTATCGGGTCGGCCCCCAGTGTCATTCCCCCCACTGCATCCGCGCCCGCCTCCACCAGCATTCGGAAGATTCTCCTCCCGATCAGATACGCGCCCTCCGGCCACAGGGTCATCATCCTGCCGTCAAAGTAGTAAGAGGTCTTGAGCCCCGAGGTGAGCGTGAAATCGCCGTGAAGGACCGCCTTCTCTTTGAATATCTCGAGCAGCCTGTCGTCGCTGTCCTTTGTCAATTCTCACCCCCTCATTCCATGTAGAGCCTGTTCGCCGCGATGTACGTTTCGACCTCCTCGGGGACCAGGTATTTTATGGAAAGTCGACGGGCAACCCGCCTCCTGATATCGGTAGCGCTGATTTCTATCTGGGGCACATCAACTGTCATAATACGTTCGGATATCCCCGGGACGGCAGAGTCCAGCGAGCGCAGATCGAGTCCGCCGTGGCCCGGCCTCTTCACGGCCACCACCTGGCACATGTCGACCAGGCGCCGGGGTTCCTTCCACAGGTGAATCTCGGCCAGGGCGTCAAATCCCACGATGAAATAGATTTTAGCTCCGGCTCCCATCCCCGCCTTCAAATCCACTATTGTGTCGACGCTATATGTGGGCCCGGGGCGCTCTATCTCAATAGTTGACACATTCAGATATGGGTTTGAGGCAGTGGCAAGTATCACCATCTCCAGCCTGTGTTCTACCGCGCTGATGTCCTTCCGCCCTTTTAGCCAGGGCTGCCCGGCAGGCATAAACAGCACCTCACGAAGATTCAGTCTCTGTCTCACTTCCTCGGCTATGATCATATGTCCCGTATGCACAGGGTCAAAGGTGCCCCCCAGGACTCCAACCCTGTATTCAGTCATTCTTCCTCCCGCCGCGGTCGGACTTTGCGGATAAAGGGCGCGGCCGGAATACCTTGTACTCCGCCCTCTCCTTTTCCTCGGATGCTGTAGAAGCAACGCTGCTTTCCTGCGACACCAGCTCAAACGTTTTCTTGATCAGAGCCTCAACCCCCTCCCCCGTCGCCGCAGAGATAAAGTATACAGTAATTCCGGCGTCCTTAAACCCTCTCTTCAGCCGGGGCAGCCGGCTCCTAACCTCAGGCAGGTCTATCTTATTCACAGCGATTATCCGCGGCTTATCCTTCAGCGCGGCCCCGTATTCCTTTAGCTCCTCCTCAATACTTCGCAGGTCCTCCATTATGCTCCCGGTGCTACCGTCTATGAGATGAATAATAACCTTGGTACGCTCGATGTGACGCAGGAAATCCAGGCCCAGCCCCAGTCCTCGATGAGCCCCCTCAATGATACCGGGAATGTCCGCTATTACAAAGCTGCTGTATCCTACCTCAACAACGCCGAGAACAGGCTCGAGGGTAGTAAAGGGGTAATCCGCGATCTTGGGTCTTGCCCTGGAGACCATGCTAACCAGCGTTGACTTACCAGCATTTGGATATCCTGTCACGCCGACATCCGCAATCAACTTTAGATCAAGAATCAGTAATGCTTCCTCTCCCGGTCTTCCATCCTCTGCGACACGTGGAGCCTGGTCGGTCGATGAAGCAAAATGCACGTTTCCAAGACCCCCCTTGCCCCCCTTAGCTACCAGCACCCTCTGTCCATGTTCCACAATATCCGCTAACAGCACCTCACTACCATCCTCCTGCGCACGTCGTATAAAGGTTCCAAGCGGGACCTTTATCAGCGCATCGTCTCCTCGCCTACCATGCATCTTCTTACCTCTCCCGTGTGCACCGCGACCTGCCCTGAAACTCTTTCTATATCTAAATTCCTGCAAAGTAGCAACGCTCTCGTCTCCGGTTATATACACATTTCCCCCATCCCCCCCATCCCCTCCATCAGGTCCTCCAAACGGGACATACTTCTCTCTACGGAAACTTACTATCCCATTTCCACCATCACCACCCTTAACATAAAGCCTAACACGGTCTATCATTTATCAACCCTTGCTTTCAGATTACGAATTATAGAATATTATAACTCAGATGGAGTTTGGGGTGTAATCAACATATAATAAAGGCGTGGTAAATGTTTAAATCAAGTTTAGCCGGTAATGGCGTATATGGTGTATTAATTGGGGAGAAATGGTTAAGATTGTGGAAATTATGTGACGTTTGGTGAAGGTGCAGGGTGAACAACCATCTGGAAAAAAGAAGACATAAAGAAATGGGAGTTATCCACGGCTAGAGGCGGTTATCCACGGAAAACGAGGGTTTATCCACGAATTTATGTAATCTGGTAAAATTATGGTTGGCCAAATACTAGCCTGATTTGGAGTAGAGCCGTTCTCTGATCTCCAGCAGGTCCCGGAGCAATACGGGGTCGGTATTGAGATCGCTGGTTATTTTTTGGTATCCGTGAAGTATGGTGCTGTGGTCTCTGCCTCCGAGTTCATGCCCGATATGGGTCCAGGAGCATTGCAGTTCTTCCCTGAGGAGATACATCACCAGCTGACGCGCCATTGAAAGCGGTTTGTCCCGTCTCTTGCTCTGAAGCACTTCTGTGGACAGCCCGTAAAATGAAGCCACATTATTAAGAATAAATGCCGGGGTCAGAGCGCGTCTGTGGGCGTCAGCGGATATTTCTGCGAGAGCTTTGGTTACAAGCTCGGTGGTGATTGGCTCCTTAATGAGCTTGGAATAGGCCAGAATACGGTTGAGCGCTCCTTCGAGTTCGCGTATATTCTTCTGGATACGGCGAGCGATTAAATCCAGTACCTCCGGAGGTACAGCCGACTTCTGCTCCTCCGCTTTTTTCTGAAGAATGGCGATCCTTGTTTCTAAGTCAGGCGGCTGCATGTCGACGATAAGTCCCCACTCAAAGCGCGAGCGCAGCCTGTCTTCGAGGAGGGTCAGGGACTTTGGCGGACGGTCACAGCTGAGTACGATCTGTCTGTTTGCGTTATGGAGGTCATTGAAGGTATGAAACAGGCCCTCTTGAGTCTGTTCTTTACCTGCGATGAACTGTATGTCGTCGAGAAGCAGGACATCTACGCTGCGGTACTTGTTCCTGAAGTCCTCGCTTTTCCCCTCTCTGATAGCGCTGATGAACTCGTTGGTGAACTGCTCGGCGGTTACATACATAACCCGGGGGCAGGAACGGAACGCTACCCATCCTATGGCATGCAGGAGGTGGGTTTTTCCCAACCCGACCCCGCTATAAATAAAGAGGGGATTATAGCTGCTTCCGGGGTCGTTCGCCACCCTTTGCGCTGCTGCGTGTGCCAGTCTATTACAGGTGCCTACTAAAAACGTGTCAAAGGTATACCTGCGGTTAAATTTGGTGGGCTCAGCGCGTTGACTGTACTTTTGGTGTGCCGGGTATGTGACTGAAGGTGCCAGATCCCCATCGCCGCTGCCCAGATGAACCTGAAACTGTACCTTCAAAGGGTGTCCCGCGATGCCGCTCACGGTCTTCTCAATCAAGGGATGAAGGCGCTTTTCCAAAGACTCGGTTACGAAGTTGCTAGGCACACCAACAATTAAACTGCCATCCTTTTGGTCTAAACCGACCGTGTTCTTAAGCCACGTTTGATAGTTTGCTGAGCTTACTTTGTTTTGTAGTTCTTCGAGTGCTGACTGCCAGATACCTGCAGCGGCTCTCGTCCTCATGGTATACCTCATTACTACAACTTATCAAAGCAGCCTCAGCACCGGATAGCGGTGTTTTAGCGCACAAGAGAGAACGATATAGCACGCTCTCCAACGAACCTCGGACAAAAGCACAGCCTCTAGCAAAGCCCATAAACCGGCGCACTCTGTCCTGTTTCGCATCTCCCTGGGGAGATACATTCCCTTTAGCAGCGGCACTTCTTGGGGGTAAGAGGGGAGATATTTAATTATTGCTTTGAACTAAAAATTTAAGATAAAAATGAAGCAAACTGCTTGGAGAAATGCGGGTACAAGAATAGCAGACGGCACCGCCGAGGTCAAGGGGTTTTACCCCCCATTTTTAGGGCTAAAAAAATAATTGTCCTAAAGGATATTTTACTCTTTTAGTACAGCGAAAACCACGAAGGATGTTAACTGGCGCGAAGGTATAGAGCCGGTCGAATAGAACTCAATTTCACCGGCCCTACTGCTCTACGAACTTCTTGAATACCAGACAGGCGTTCTGGCCTCCGAAACCGAAGCTGTTGGAAAGGACTGCATTGACATCTTTTTTCCTGGCTACATTCGGTACGTAGTCTAAATCGCAGTCCGGGTCGGGGAATTCGTAGTTGAGGGTGGAATGGATTATGCCGTCGGTGATGGTCTTGACGCAGGCTATCCCTTCCACTGCCCCGGATGCGCCCAGCAGGTGACCGACCATTGATTTGGTAGAGCTTATGGGTAATTGATAGGCGTAATCCCCGAAGAGCCTTTTAATTGCAAGCGTCTCGATGGAATCGTTAATCGGTGTTGAGGTGCCGTGGGCGTTGATGTAATCAATATCATGGAGTTTCAGGCCGGCGTCTTCGATTGCCAGGCGCATTGCACGGGCGGCCCCGTCGCCATCGCTGTCGGGAGCGGTCACATGGTAGGCATCGGAGGAGATGCCGACACCGGCTAACTCGGCGTAAATCCGGGCGCCGCGGCGCAGGGCATGCTCCAGGCTCTCGAGTATCATAACTGCTGCCCCCTCGGCGGGAACGAAACCGTCGCGTCTGGCGTCGAAGGGACGGCTGGCTTTCGTAGGCTCCTCATTCTTGGTGGTTAATGCTTTCATAACGCAGAAACCGGCTACACCTGTCGGAGTTATGGCAGCCTCGGTACCTCCTGCTACCATGACATCGGCTTTGTTCTGTCTTATAACCTCAAGTGCGTCTCCTATGGCCTGGGTTGCGGCAGCGCAGGCGGTGGTTATGGTAGAGGAGAATCCCTTGAGCCCGAAGATGAGACTAATCTGCCCTGCTGCCATGTTGGGCAGTATTATAGGCATGAAGAAGGGGTTCAACCTCATGCCGCCCCTGTCAAGCAGGATGCGATGTCCTGACTCAGCCTCGGGGAAACCGCCGATGCCGTTGCCGATAAGCACACCCATACGGTCCGCCTTCTCCCGGCTGAGGTTTAATCCGGCGTCCTCTACGGCCATCCGGGTTGAGGCGACGACAAACTGGCTGAACCGGGCCATCCTGCGTGCCTCTTTGTGATCCAGGTAGTCGCGGGGCTCGAAGCCCTTTACCTCGCCGGCTATCTGGCAGGTTAGCCCTGTAACGTCGCAGAGAGTTATGTAATCGATTCCCGATTTGCCTTGTAACAATCCCTGCCAGTATTCATCGACGGTGAGGCCCAGGGGAGTTATGGCCCCGATCCCGGTAACTACAACACGTCGCCTCCCCCGCTTACCCTTGCCAGCTCTCTTCGGGCGGGGTTTGGGTGTAGGCGTGATGGTTTCTTCCCCCTCGATACTGCTGAGAAGGTCGTCGATTTGCTTATCGACCTCTGTAGTAACTGCTTTCGTTTGTTGCCCTGTTCCTGATCTTGCTTGCCCCATAGGAATCCTCCCCGGCCATGCCGCATGTTCACCTACCATCTACTGCGGGTAGGTCTCCGGACATAAGCCTTTGACGTATTCTATAACCTCACCTACCAAGAACAGCGACCCGGTGGCGCAGATAAGGTCCCGTTTACCTGCCATTCCCTGCGCCTTCGCTACAGCCTGGGCAACATCCCCCACTATCTCGGCTCTCACCCTGTGGCGAGCAAACTCACCGGCCACCGCCTCGGGGGCAGTAGCCCTGGGGTGCCGAGAGCGTGTCGCAATAACACTATTGGCCGTCGGCGCAAGCGCAGTAACGATCCCGGTCATATCCTTGTCGGCGGATGTACCTATTATAAGTATTAAATGGTCGAAGTGGAAGTGCTGTTTAAGCGCCTCTTCGAGCTTACTTGCAGAATCGCCGCTATGGGCGCCGTCAACGACCAGGAGAGGCCTTTTTTTCAGAATTTGCAGTCGCCCGGGCCAGCGGGTATTGGCCAGTCCAGCCTCAATGCTCTCCCTGGGTATATTCAGTACCTCCAGTGTGGCGACTGCAGTTGCAGCGTTTTGCAGCTGGTAGGACCCGAGCAGGGGTATGGTGACCCGGTAATAATCCCTTTCCCCCTTTACCTCCAGGGATTGTCCGGTAAAGCTTGAGCCGGTCTTTTCCCAGGATATGTCGCTTCCCACCGAGATTAGCCTGACCCCTCTGGCGGTGCAGACCTCTCTGATAACCGCCTCTGCCTCGGCGGATTGCGCGGAGCAGACTACGGGAACCCTGGGCTTGATAATCCCGGCCTTTTCGGCGGCTATCTGACCGACCGTGTCACCCAGTACCTCCGTGTGGTCGAGGCTTATCGAGGTGATAACACAGACCTCGGGTGTAACCACATTTGTTGCGTCCAGCCTGCCGCCGAGCCCTGTCTCAAGCACCTGGAAATCAGCACCCTGCCGCTGAAAGTGGAGGAAAGCAGAAGCGGTTAGAAGCTCGAAGGTGGTTAGTTCGCCATATGTGGCCTCCCGGTCAATCGCTTCAGCATGGGGTCGCAGTCTGGCTACTGCGTCTGCCACGTCTCGCTTGAGAACCGGTTTCCCGTCCACGTTAATCCTTTCGCGGAGAGTGACTAGATGGGGGGAGGTGTAGAGGCCGGTTTTAAAGCCCGCGGAGCGAAGCCCTGCGGCAATCATGGCCGCGGTGCTGCCCTTTCCCTTGGAGCCGGCGATGTGAACAGCCCGGGCGCTGAGATGGGGGTCGCCCAGTCTATGCAGCAAGTCTTCCATCCGTCTCAAGTCAAATCTGCAGGCATAGGTATAGCCCGGCCACCGCTCGTAGTCGGTACGTTCCAGAATGAAATCGAAGGCGGCAGCGTATTTCATCAGATGAGATTTCGGCTATTATATCATCGGTTATGAAGACCTAACAAGGTCGCTGTTGGTGGCGAAGCCTGGCGTGTTGTATTATACTTAACCAGGTCAGGATGGCAGGGAAGGGGGAAAAATGAAGGGGAAAGACCTGCTCTCAGCGGGTGACCTTGCGGCGGACGATATATGGCGCATCATTGACAGGGCAGTCGAGCTGAAGCGGCAGGGCGCGAGCTCTATCCTTGACGGTATCTCACTGGCCTTGCTCTTTGAGAAGCCGTCGCTGCGCACCAGGGTCAGCTTCGACATCGCGATGCATCAGCTCGGGGGACACAGTGTCTATCTTTCCCAGAGCGAGGTTGGCCTGGGGAGCAGGGAGTCTATCGCTGATGTGGCTCGAACCCTCAGCCGTTATGTCAATATTATAGCCGCGCGCACCTTCGCTCATGCCACTCTAGAGTCACTGGCAGAGCATGCTGCCGTACCCGTTATCAACGCTCTATCGGATAGGGAGCACCCCTGCCAGGCGCTGGGCGACCTTCTGACCATCTACGAGAAGAAAGCCAGGCTGGATGGCTTGACTATTGCCTTTATCGGCGATGGCAATAACGTGGCGAGCAGCCTTCTGCTTGCATCCGCGCTGGCGGGAGTAAACTTTAAGATCGCCTCCCCCGAAGGCTACGGGATTTCGGATGAAATTAGCGGCATGGGGCGCCAAATTGCTCGAAGCAACGTGAATATCCTCCTCGTCGGGCAGCCCCGGGAGGCCGTTGAGGGTGCTGATGTGGTCTACACCGATGTGTGGACAAGTATGGGGCAGGAGGCGGAGGTCGAGAAGCGACGGGAGGCTTTTGCCGGCTATCAGGTCACTGCTGAGCTACTGGCGCAGGCTGCGAAGGATGCTATTTTAATGCATCCTCTGCCGGCACACAATGGCGAGGAGATAGCACCCGGGCTTATCGACTCACCCCAGTCGGTAGTCTTTGACCAGGCGGAGAATCGGCTTCACGTTCAGAAAGCGATTCTGGCGGAACTTCTTCAGAAATGATGGCGGTGAAATAGGAGTCTCTGGAAATGGCCTGGCTGAAAGACAAGGCAAAAAACATCTTCTCAAAGGAGAGGAGAGGTGGGATTGACCACTCTTTCGATCCTCACGCTTCTAGTGGAGCAAAAGCGACCTATCATGAAAAGCAGCTATCAATGCCGCTGAATTCCGGACACAGCGCTCTCATTGATGGAGCCCTGGAGCAAATGCAGGAAGATCCTGAGATAAGGTCGCTCCTTGAGAAGGCAGGGGTGCCTCGACTCACACAGAAGCAACTTGCGGAAGAAGGAGCGGCAGATTCTATCCGTCAGCGCGGGACGGGGTTGGCGGAGGAGGAGCACCGCTTGCTGACCGTGTTAGTCCTTCTGGGCAACGGCGATGCCAAGTTCCATGCAGGGTATTTCACCACCGCTGAGGCCGCGTATAGGGAAGCTCATAAAGTGGCGGTGGGTACGCGGGACAAGTCCTTGCAGGCTGTCTGCCAGGCCGTACTCGCTGCGGCCTTGGGCATGCAGGGTAAGTATGAGCAGGCGCTGAAGCAGGTTGAAAATGCGTTGCACCGCAAGGCCGACCTTGCCGAGGCGTGGTACAACAAGGGCGTGGTTCTGTTGATGCTTGATCGGCACAAGGAGGCACAGCCCTGTTTTGACGAAGCGTTGTACTACAAGCCTAACTTTATTGAGGCGTGGTACAACAAGGGCGTAGCCCTGGGGAACCTCAACCGGCATGAGGAGGCGATGACCTGCTTTGATGAAGCGCTGGACTATGATCCTCATGATGGCGAGGCATGGCTGGGCAAGGGTGTTGCTTTGTTGATGCTCGGAAGGCATGAAGAGGCGCTGTCCAATTTTGATGAGGCGTTAAGCCGCAGTGCAGGGTCTGCCGGGGCGTCGCTGGGTAAAGGCCTGTCGCTGGTAATGCTCGGAAGGCATGAAGAGGCACTGGACAGCTTTGAGGACGCGTTGCGTCGTGATCGGGAGTTCGCTGAGGCATGGCTGGGCAAAGGCCTGGCAATGGGGGACCTTGGTCGGCACGCGGAAGCGGCGGTCTGCTTTGACAAGGCGTTGGACTACAAACCTGATTTGGCCAGTGCGTGGAACAACAAAGGCGTGGCTCTGGAGAGGCTCGGCTGGTGGAAACAGGCTCTTGCTGCCTATGAGCGCGCCCAGGCTCTGGAGAAGGATAAGCCGTGACCAGAACCCTCGTCGCCATAGTGGGCCGGCCGAATGTAGGCAAGTCGACACTGTTCAACCGGCTGGTCGGCGAGCGACTCGCTATCGTCGAAGACATCCCAGGCACCACCCGCGACAGGGTCTACAGTGACATCTCCTGGGGAGACCGCGAGCTAACCCTGATCGATACCGGCGGGCTTGAGCTCAGGCCTGCCTCTGACCTCCGGCAAAAGGTAAAGGATCAGGCCGGGGTGGCTATAGAGGAAGCGGACGTTGTCATCTTTATGGTGGATGTTCTGGATGGAGTGACTATACCTGATTCTGAGGTGGCTGAGGCGCTCAGGCGCTCGCGGAAACCGGTAATTCTGGCGGTGAATAAAGCTGATAACGAGGACCGCCGCGATCAGGCGTTTCAATTCCACGAGCTGGGCATAGGTGAGCCGGTGGCGGTCAGCGCCCATCACGGCACGGGCGTGGCGGACTTGATGGACGAGGTCACGGCGAAGCTGCCTCCACTTACTCCCACGGTGGAAGAACCCGGTATGCTGAGGATCGCTATCGTGGGCCGGCCCAACGTAGGGAAGTCCATGCTGCTCAACGCTATCCTCGGCCATGAGCGGGCGATTGTGAGCGAAACCCCAGGGACGACCCGTGACGCTATTGATACCGTGTTCGAGTACGAAGGGGAACGCGTGCTGTTTATCGACACCGCAGGGATTCGACGCCGGGGTCGAATCGAAGGAGGCATCGAACGCTACAGTGTGATGCGCTCCCTTCGCTCTATCTCAAGAGCGGATGTCGTAATTTTAGTGACCGAGGCCGCCGAGGTTATTACCGCGCAGGACGCTCATATAGCAGGCTATGTCCATCAATCTTTCAAAGGGATGGTACTGGTGGTTAACAAATGGGACCTTGCCGGCGAACTGGAGCTGGATGCGGCATCATGCGCCAGCGAGATTTTACAGAGGCTCAAGTTTTTCCCCGGCGTGCCCATACTGTTTGTTTCGGCTCAGTTCGGGGAGGGAGTAGACCAGTTGCTTCCGGCCGCTCAGAAGGTTTTCCAGGACAGGCAGAAGCGCCTTCCCACAGCAGTGTTGAACGAAGAGATCCGTAGAATCTTGTCTTCTCACGCGCCACCTTCGGTACGGGGGAGGCAGCTCAAAATCTCGTATGTTACCCAGGCTGAGGCCAACCCGCCGACCTTTGTTTTTTTTGTTAACGATCCCAGGCTGCTCCATTTCTCTTACCGGCGCTATTTGGAGAACAAGCTTCGTGAGGCTTTCGGCTTCGGGGGCATTCCGCTGAAGCTTATCTTTAAGCGAAAGGGCAAAGATTGATCGAGTTCGCCGCTGTGGTCATCGGCAGCTACCTGATCGGCTCTATTCCCTGCGGGCTGATACTGGGAAGGATTCGAGGGGTCGATGTCAGGGAATACGGCAGTGGCAAGACTGGCACCACGAACGTATTGCGCACCATTGGCAAAAAGTATGCCGCTGTGGCCCTTGTCGGCGACGTGCTTAAGGGTGTTGTCGCGGTGATCATTGCGCGATACACCCTGGGGTCTCCCGTGGGGGAGATGGCTGCGGGCTTCGCTGCTGTCGCCGGACACGACTGGTCCATATTCATCAGGTTTCAGGGGGGACGAGGTGTGGCCACCGCTGCCGGAGGGCTTTTTGTTATGGAGCCGCTGGCTGGAGTTGGTGGTATAGCTGTCTTTGCACTTGTCATTGCGCTGTCTCGCTATGTGTCACTGGGCTCCATAGTGGGTTCTCTTGCAGGTGTGGCGGTCATGGTGGCTTTTACGGCTCTTGACCAGGTTCCCTGGGAATACCTCTTATACACCGCGGTCGTGGTTGCCTTGATAATCTTCCAACATCGGGATAATATAGGCAGGCTGTTGTCGGGCTCGGAGACTAAACTGGGGCAGAAAGGGGAGAGGAGGCAGACCCAGTGAAGAGCGAGGCGGGAAAGGTCGCCATTATCGGTACGACAAACTGGGGCACGACCCTGGGGATAATGCTCAGCCGTAAGGGGATGCGGGTCAGGCTCTGGGCGCGGACAGAAGCAGAAGCGGAGATATTGAACCGGGAGCGGGAAAACGCCAGGCGCCTTCCGGGGTTCACATTCCCCGAAGGGCTTCAAGCCACCGGCTCACTGGAGGAGGCGCTCTATGGGGCGAGCCTCGTCATCTTCGCCGTGCCCTCACAGGATATGCGGCACAACGTTCGACAGGTTGGAGAGCACCTCGACAGTTCGATGCCTGTTTTAAGCGCCGCCAAGGGACTTGAGCTTGATAGCGCAAAAAGGATGTCTCAGGTTATTCCCGAGGAGATCGACAGCCGTTTTCATCATAACATATGCGTTCTTTCCGGCCCTAACCTGTCCGGGGAGATCGCGCGCGGCCTGCCGGCTACGACCGTGGTCGCCGGTCACGATGCCGGGGTGGCGACAAGGGTGCAGAAAATGGTGGCCTCTCCACTGTTTCGTGTTTATGTCAATACTGACGTCATAGGTGTGGAGCTGGGCGGCGTGCTTAAAAACATTATCGCACTGGCGGCGGGAATGGTCGATGGCCTCGGTTACGGTGATAATACCAAGGCAGGCCTGATAACGCGGGGGCTTGCCGAGATAACCCGTCTGGGCGTAGCGGCAGGAGCCGCTCCCCTGACCTTCGCCGGGCTTGCCGGACTGGGGGATCTGGTAGCTACCTGCTCCAGTCCGCTGAGTCGCAACCGTTTCGTCGGCCAGGAGCTTGCCAGGGGACGCCCTCTGAAGGAGATAACCGCCTCCATGGCGGGCATAGCCGAGGGTATTACCACCACGGTTGCCGCCCTCAAGCTGGCGGGCGAGCTCGGAGTGGAGATGCCGATTGCGGAGCAGGTTTACAGGGTGCTATATGAAGGGCTTGATGTTCGGCAGGGAATAGCGGAGCTCATGGGTCGAGAGTTGAAGCACGAGTTCGCCGACCTCCAGGGTAGTGCCATTGAGCGTACATGATGCTATAATATGGGCAAATAATAAGCTGTACGTGGTTCACTGGGATTCAGGCAGGTGTTCAGCTATCAGCACTCAGCTTTAGCAGTCAGAAAGCCATTATTTCAAAGGTTTTTCACTGGACGCTGAAAGCTGTCGGCTGAACGCTTGCAGAAAAAGACACAAGGAGGTTAAAAAAGAATATGGGAGACAGATTGAAGGGGAAGGTGGCTGTAATTACTGGAGGTGGCCGGGGCATCGGCAGAGCTGAGGCTCTCTTGTTCGCCGAGGAGGGAGCCAGGGTGGTGGTTAACGACCTGGGAAGCGAGCCCGATGGTTCCGGAAAGTCAACCTCGCCCGCGGACGATGTAGTCAAGGAAATCAAGGATAAAGGCGGGGAGGCGGTTGCCAATTATAATGACGTATCTTCTACGGAGGGCGGAGAAAATATCATCAAGACCGCGCTCGACGCCTTTGGCAGATTAGACGTCCTGGTAAACAATGCAGGCCTGTATAGAGACCGGATGATCTTCAAGATGAGCCCGGAGGAATGGGATATTGTTTTAAAAGTTGACCTGTACGGAGTATACAATTGCACCAGACCCGCATGTATGATATTCCGGGAGCAGAGAAGCGGGCGCATAATAAACACATCATCGGAAGCCGGCCTGGGAAACATGGGTCAGGCGAACTACAGCGCTGCCAAAGAAGGTGTCATCGGCTTTACCCGGACGGTAGCCCGGGATATGGGCAAATACGGGGTAACCTGTAACGCCGTTCGGCCGCGCGCTGCAACCAGGATTACGGATCTCCCCGAGCTTCGGGCAGCTATCGACCGCGCCAAAGCCGAGGGGACCGCTATGCCTCCAGGGGCGGACGTTATACTCTCCCTGCCGCAGCCGGAGGATATGGTTCCATTCGTTATATACCTTGCAACCGACGAAGCTGCTAGCATAAACGGCCGCACATTCCTGATTAGTGGAGATAAAATCTCTCTCTACTCTGAGCCGGAGGAAATCAAGACAATCCACAGCAAAGGGAATAAATGGACGCTTGATGACCTGATGGCCGTTGTCCCCGGTGAGTTAACGGCCGGACTGATGAACCCCGCTCCACCCCAGCCGCCCAAGGAGTAGTCCTGTCTTGAACGTAATATAGCGTATGTACGTACGTTCGCCCTGAGCTTGTCGAAGGGGCCTGTAAGTGGGTAGGTTGGCCGATGTCGGACAACCTACCCCTATGTATATAATAACGTGCACACTGTAGCGGGCATAGTCACTGTGCCCCATCAAGGGAGAGGAACCCGCAATCCTCCCTCTCCTTGCGGGAAGGAGTTAGAGGGAGGGGTAAGTATGCTGCGCTGGTGATGAGTTGTTGCGAAGGACTTGAAATGACAGCATGGTTGGAGCGGATGCTCCAACCTACCCCTATGTATATATGAAGTGCACACTGTAGCGAGCATAGCCACCGTGCCCCATCAAGGTAGAGGAACCCGCAATCCTTTCTCCACCGTGGCAGTATTATAAATAGTCCTCCCTCCCCTTGCGGGAGGGAGTTAGAGGGAGGGGCCCTAAGTAAATTCACTGCTTTTAAGGGGCCTACGCAGTATCCAGCAGCCCCTCAATCGCCTCAATGACTATCTTTCCGCCCTCAAGGTCGATTGATTTGACCACATCCTCGATGGCCGGGATGAGTAACTCTCCACGCTTCCCTTTTACTATGTAGACGTCGTTGCTGGCCGTGGTCATGATGTCAACGATACGCCCCACATTTTTACCCTCCCGGGTCACCACGTCGAGTCCGACAAGCTGAAACGCGTAGTATTCACCCTCGGGAAGCGGGCGCAGTTCATCGCGGGGAATGGTGAGGTCGCGGCCCCTGAGCTTCTCGGCGTCCTGGCGTGTATCTATGGCTGCGAATTTGACCAGGAGGTGTCCCTTGTGGGAATGGCAGGTCTCGATTTCCAGCCGCTGGCCGTCGAGGTAGACCAACTCCCCCGGTGTAAAACGATCAGGGAAGTCGGTCACAACCTGGGCTTTTATCCCCCCCTTTATTCCCCAGGGTGCGAGGATTCGCCCTACGATCAAGAACTCTGGAGGAGCGGATTGCTCACCCATCGACGAAGCTGAAACCGCCTCAGAAACTGTTTCCGGGGCTGTCGGAGACTATCTCCAGCGTTGCGCGGGTGCCTTTCCTGATCGCCGCTACCCGCAGCAACGTACGCATTGCCTTGGCAATTCTACCCTCTTTGCCGATCACCTTTCCGGTGTCCTCGGGCGCCACCTGAAGTTTGAGGATAACCCCATCCTCTGCGGGCACCTCGGTTACAACGACCTCTTCCGGTTTGTCCACTATGGATTTGGCGATGTACTCAATAAGCTCTTTCATTCTATTCACCCTCTAGCTAGTCAGTTTATCGTTAATCCCCTGCTTTTTCAGCAGGTTGGCAACGGTTTGGGTTGGCTGTGCTCCCTGACGGAGCCACTTGAGGGCTTTCTCCTCTTCGATAACAACGGTCGCCGGATCCGTCATGGGGTCATAGTGCCCGATTATCTCGATAAAGGCACCATCACGGGGTGCCCGCGAATCGGCTACCACGACCCGGTAAGCGGGTTTCTTTTTCCTCCCCACCCTTTGCAGTCGTATCTTAACCATTTTCCATCTCCCTGCCTCTTTATTCTCGTTTCAGGCCTTACCTCTCAGAATTCAGAGATATTTCTAATCAATATCTGGATTCCTGCTTGTGCGGGATTGATACCAGAAGCAGTATACTCCTCCTATCCTGCCTCTACCAGGGATTGCTCCGGATGAAACTGATAATATTCAACGAGTTTCTTCAAAGCCCTGGCCGCCCGTTCAAAGCCGGGGAAGCTGGCTATGCCCCTACCCACCAGTTTCTCCCTCGTCTCCGATGCCAGGGCATCGCTGTAGGCTTCGGTTACGATAACCACAAAGGGCTTTCCGGTCCTCTTATTGAAGTCGGAAACGGCCTCCAGCACGGGGTCTTTAGTTTCAGGGTCGTTATTTAGCGGCCTGACTGCCGGAAATAGTTCCAGAGCTATGCAATCTATATTGGGGTCTTTATCCAGGATATCCAGCATACTGTTCAGATTGGAGACACCGTTGGCTGCCATAAAGAAGGTGCTGGATATATCGAGAGGGTTTCGGTAGCTTCCTCCGATGATGTCGAAAAAGCTGGCCAGTCTCTTATAGGAAGCCTCGGTTAGGAGCGGTATGTCGAGCCCTGCCTTGGCGAAGGTATCGGTCACAGCAACAGACTGTCCTCCGCTCATGGCTACAAGGCCTACTCTATTCCCTGTGCCGGGTTTGGCGTAGAGCAGTGCCTCTATAACGTCGATCATTTCATCGAGGCACTCTACCCTGATTGCGCCGCACTGCTTGGTGACTGTCTGCCAGACGACGCCCGACTCTGCCAGCGCCCCGGTATGGGAAGCCGTGGCCCTGGCTCCAGCCTCGGTCTCTCCCCCCTTCCAGATAAGCACGGGCTTCCTGCTGGCCACGTTCTTGAGGCAGTCGAGAAACCGCCTGCCGTCCTTCACTCCTTCGATATACATGCCGATTATCCCGGTCTTTTCATCCGACCCCAGGTACTCCAGAAAGTCGGAGCTATCGAGAACTACGGCATTGCCGTAGCTCACTGATTTGCTGATCTTTATGCCGTGGTGTTGTCCCACGAGGCTGAAGAGCGTAGCCTGAGTGCCGCTCTGGGCGATAAACCCGACCGGCCCTGCCTCCCCGTAGGCCTGCGCCTCCGTATGGCGCAAACCGATTTCGGGATTATACAGGCCGACGCAGTTGGGGCCGATGAGATTCAGCCCGGCATCGCGGGCCTGATCGGTTATCACCTGCTGCAGCCTTATTCCTTCTTCAGTGCCGGTTTCAGCGAATCCAGAGGAGAAGAAGCATACCCCACCGACATTCTTCTGGATACAGTCCTCGACAATCCTGGGGGCAACCGCTCGGGGGACGGAGGCGATAACATAATCTACGGGCCCCGGTATATCCATGAGGTTAAGGTAGTTTTCCACCCCGAGTTCTTCAATACCCGGGAGTTCGTTGGGGTCAATCTGCACCGAATAAACCTTTCCCTTGAAGGGGATTAAACTTCTCAGCCACATGTAGCCGATCGCCCGTTTGTCGCCGACTACTGCTACTGAGCGGGGGTTGAATACTCTGTCCAGCTTATTCGCCGTACTCTCCGCGACCTTGCTCATGCTTGGGATTCGAGTATCACCCTGGCGTCCACAGCTACTGCCCCGTCGCTATAGGCCAGGATGGGGTTGAGGTCCAGTTCCTTGATCTCCGGGGTCTTGTCTATGAAATCGGAAAGCTTCAACAGCAGGTCTTCCAGAACGGTGATGTTCGCTGGCTCCTGTCCCCGGTAGCCTTCGAGTAAGGGGTAGCCCTTTATCTCCCTGATCATCTGACTGGCGTCTCTTCTGACGAGGGGGACAATTCTGAAGGCTACGTCCTTGAGCACTTCGACAAACACTCCGCCAAGGCCGAACATCAGCACCGGGCCGAACTGGGCGTCCTTGGACATGCCCATGATAACCTCGACCCCGGGACTGGCCATTTTCTGTACGGACACCCCGTGTATCTTAGCCCCGGGGGCTGCTTGCTTCGCTGCTGCCATGATCTCGCTGTAGGCCCTGCCCACCTGGGCTGAGTTTGAAAGTCCTAACTTGACCCCGCCGGAGTCGCTCTTATGAATGATATCGGGAGAGACTATCTTCAACACTACGGGGAAGCCCAGCTTCTTGCTCATGGCGATGGCCTGGGCTTTGGTTTTGGCCAGCCCTGATTCGATAACAGGCATGCCCGCTTCGGACATAAGCTGTTTCGACTCGATCTCTGTCAGGACCGTTCTTTTCTCTTTAAGGGCATTGGTAATTATCTTGCTTGGCACCTTGTGCCTCCTTAAGCGCCTGGAGTTTGTCGTAGCTGCTCATTGTCTCTGCTATTCACCGCCGGTGATGCACAAACCCGCAGGCTATTCTAGCAGGTAAAATTATGAAAGTAAACCAAGATTAGCCCGCCCCGGCAAGTCGAGGTTCGTTGCAGCTCACCTCCTGCGTCCTCTGAAAGCGTCGGCTATCGCCTGCCGCAGAGTGGAGCGGAAGTGGCTCCTGTCGAACTCCGGCGCTTGATACCGTTTCCACTTCTTCAGGTTACCCGAATATAGGCCCGCCCTCAACGCCAGAAGCAGGGGGCTTCCGAAAACCAGCATTTTGAGCATTCTTGGCCTCGAAAGAAGCGTTCTCATAAGCGTGAGCAATGTCTTCATCATCGTGGGAGGGCACCCTTTGATCGTGGCGGCAGATTCGGCGTTACTATTGGCGTTGATGCCGCAGTCACCGTACAGGATAATTCTCCGTCCACCTCCTCCGTTCGCCGTTTTTCGCCCCCAGTAAATCCGGGTATCGCCGAAGTCCCTGTCGGGATTGGTTTTGGCGAATATCCCCAGTGCACAAATGAGGTTGCCATAGCACCCGGAGCAGAGGCCCTGCCCCGGATAAGGGGCCGAAAGTCCGGTTATTCCAAAAGTATGCAGCTCATCCTCGGCATTGAATTCCCACTCCAGTCTCTCCTTGAGGGGCTCTATATCCTCACCCGCGATCTGGATGCCCTGCATATCCAGTGGCCTGTTGTGGGCATCAGCGTGTTCCTTGAGGTAGCCGACCTGTGAAGGCTCGATTCCCATAATCGTGGCGCCTACACAGTCACATGCGAAGGCGTCGCGACTGGCTATTATCAGGTTCTTGCGGTGGGCAGTACCCATAAGCGTATCGGCGCCCTTCTCCAGCATATAGATGCCATCAATAATCGTCAGATCACATTCCAGGAGCTGGTTCAGAAGGTATATCAGGTGGTCGAGTCCCCTGTGGTGAAACCTCTTCCTGGAGGGTATATCGAGGCAGCCTTTTAGATTCTTGAAACCCAGTGAGACCTTCACCTGGCGGTGGGTTTTCAGCACCGGCACGTTGATCAGGAAGTCGGAGTCCAGGACAGCCTTTGAAATGCCGACCTTGATGCCCTCTAACCGTCTTGTTTCAAAGGGGCCTTCATTAAGGTCTATCAACCTGGCGCCGTATCTCCTGGCCACCCTGTCGATCCCTGCGTATCGATACCCTCTTCCGGTATTGGACCCCAGCACTTCGGCGACGGTCCCTTCCCCGATGGTGATGTCATGGCAACCATACTCTGCCAGAAGCTCCAGGATGCCCTCGATCATTTTAGAGGTGGTTACCATCCCGTAGGGCGGTATGGGCATCCACCCGGAGAAGGTGATGTTGGGTTTAATGAGCACCCGGTGGTGCCTGTCGAGCCTGGCGAAGCCGCTGCACATTTCGATGGCGCGGTGTATGGAAGCAAGGGAGCCATCGAATCTTACCACGGATACCGTCACAACATAATCCTGTTTTCTGTATGGGGGTATGGGCGGTTCGAGAACCGCCCCTGTTAAACCCGGGAAGACCTCAGAAACTCGCTGTACTCTGTGAGCTTGGCCAGGGCGAACGCTGCTCTCCTCGGTTCGGGGTACACCGGAACGCTGCTTTGAGCCAGGAACCTTAGTTCTCCCCTGGGCCATCCCTGAGGTGTGGCCCCGCAGATGACGGTCGGCTTACCCCCTTTTGCTATTTCGTTGAGCAGGATATCAGCGACCTTCCGGTCCCGGGAATCGTCATCGCCCGGGGGGCCGGTGAAGGCAGCGATAAGCATATCGACATTAGGGTCCCGGGCGACGATTCTGATAGCCTCCTTGACATAATGATCGGGGGCGAGGGCTCCTATCAGTCCCAGGTCTATCGGGTTATTAACACTTGTTCCTATGCTCTCTACAATATTGGCCAGCTGCTCTCTCGTTCCGGTTGTAAGCTGCGGTATCTCCAATCCAAGCTGGCTGCAGGCATCGGTGGCGGTGACGGCGAGTCCGCCGGGGGTGGTGATTATGCCCACCCTCCTCCCCTTCGTACGCGGCAGCAGCTGGAGCGCCATCAGCGCATCCATCATCTGCTCGAAACTGTCGACAGTGATTATACCCGTCTGGCTGCAGAGTGTCTTCCAGATGGCGGTGGAGACAGCGAGTGTGCCGGTGTGCGAGGCTGACGCCTTTATCCCTGCGTCGGTATGGCCTCCCTTGAGCACTATGATCGGCTTTTTCAGCGATATCTCACGGGCAGCTTTCAGCAGCCTGTTCCCATCCCTGATACCCTCCAGGTAGGCAGCGATTATCTTCGTATCCGGGTCCTGCCCCAGGTACTCCAGGAAGTCAACGCAAGTCAGGTCGCTGTCGCTTCCGCAACTGACGCCTTTGCTGGGTAGAAGCCCGTTGTCAGCGATGGATATCAGCAGGTAGTAGAACAGAAAGCCGCTGTGTGAAATCACACCGACGGGGCCGCTCTCTCTGGGGAGAATCATCTGAGGGACTAATCTGGCCGATGGGTTGTAGGGGCCCACGCAATTTGGGCCAATGACCCTGGTGCCTCCTTCGCGGGCTATACTGACGATCTCCTCCTCCAGCGCCCTGCCCTCCGTCCCCGCCTCGCTGAATCCTGAAGTGTAGAGAACGATGCCCTTTATCTTCTTCCTGGCGCATTCTCTGGCCACTTCGGGCACAGCCTCGCGCGGGATGGTCAGTATAGCAAGGTCGACCTCCCCCGGGATATCGCCGATGCCGGGGTAGACCTTCAGGCCCTTCATTTTTCCTCCCCTGGGGTTTACGGGGTAGATGCTGGGGAAGCCTGCGTCAATCAGGCTCTGCAGAAACATGTATCCCACGTTCATAGATGCGTTTGAGATACCAACCAGCGCTACCGACCTGGGGTAGAATAACGGGGTTAGCTGCTCTTTAATGTTCTGGTTCATGCTGTGAAGACTCTAAGCCTCCGCTTCCTGTCTGCGGTTCAGGTAGACCTCGAACTTCGTTATCTTCCAGACGCCGTCGCGTTTGGTGAACTCGTAGTGGTGCATTCCTTCTGAGAAAGCCCGTTCCTCGGACGCTTTGCCTGTCTCCGGGTCGATGGGGTAGCCGTAATGCATGTAGTAGTCCCGTCCTGTCGCTTTATCGCCTTTGATATCTACCATGATGTTGGTGATGGCGCTGAATCTCCTCTCCTCTCGGGTAAATATTACGGCCTCGCCGAACTCCGACAGCGCCTGCTTTCCGTTGATTTCAATATCATATTGGGGGACTACATAGCGTATGTCGTCACTCCACACGCTGAGCCAGAGCTCCCTGTCCCCGGAATCCATGCCCCAAGCCATTGTTTTCGGCAGGTTCTCGATCTCAATCCGGTCGGGAAGTTTCATCAGTGCGTCGACCTTCGCCTCCAGCCGGTTAACATCGCCCTCGAGCGATTTCATAACGCGGTTCAACATCGATTTTAAATCTTCCACTTCGCCTCCGTCCTTGGATGATGAGTTTGCCCATTATGATAGCCTACGTGCGTTATAAGTTCAAGCTGGTGTAGTGGTCGCTGCATCAGTAAATTGCAATGTATGCTGCTGTCATGTATCATTTTACCCAAGTTATATATTTCTGAAGTGTCTCTGGCAACGGATTATGCGTGGCATGGATATAGTCCAACATCTGGATTACCTCTTCAACCCCCAATCGGTGGCCGTTATCGGGGCATCTAATACACCGGGCAAGTGGGGCTGTGACATCCTTAATCTTCTGCTGACCAGGGGGAGCAGGAATGTTTATCCCATAAACAGGAACAGGCCCGAGGTGCTGGGAGTCAGGTCCTATAGCAGTGTGTGCGATGTGCCCGGTCCTGTGGATTTCGCCGTTATAACGGTATCCTCGGAGGCTCTTCCTGAAGCGATGGAGGACTGTGTACGCAAGAAGGTGAAGGCCGCTCTTATAATCTCCGGCGGATTTGCTGAGACCGGCGAAAATGGTGCCAAAGCGGAGCGGGAGATTATAGAGATCGCCAGGCGGGGCGGGATACGCTTCATCGGGCCGAACTGCGCCGGACATGTCAATACCTTCTCCGAGCTTTTTACCGCTCCCTATCTGCCGCCCGTGAGGGAAGGCCCGGTCGCGTTTGTTTGTCAGAGCGGGAATTTGGGGCTGGTGGTTCTCGCCATGGGATATGAGGCGGGACTGGGGTTCAGCAAGTATGTAAGCAGCGGGAACGAGGCTGACCTGCACTTCGAGGACTACCTTGAATATCTGGGGCAGGACGGGGAAACGGGGCTTATCCTGGGCTATATAGAGGGTCTCAGGGAAGGCAGGCGCTTTCTGTGGCTGGCAGGCGAGGTTACGAAGAGAAAGCCGGTTGTCGTAATGAAAGTGGGGTGTACGGACTGCGGAGCCAGCGCAGCATGCTCGCACACCGCAGCGCTATCGGGCTCGGACGTGATCAGCGATGCGGCATTCAAACAATCGGGCGTGATAAGGGTGGAGGAGGTTGGAGACTTGATCGACGTATCACTGATGCTGCTGGGGCAGCCACTGCCCGGGGGTAGGGGGGTGGCGGTGCTGACGGTGGGAGGCGGTCTGGGGGTTATCGCCGCGGATGCCTTGAAGAAGCATGGCCTTGAGGTACCGCCGTTGTCAGCGTTGACTGTTGAGAGATTGAACTCCGTTCTTTCAGGAAGGTGGTCGCGTGGGAACCCGGTGGATACCAGCGGCGATATCAGCTACCCCTGCCTGTTGCCGCTCATGGAGGATGAGAATGTAGATGCGGTTATGATTGCAGGCCCCGTCTGGGCCCCTGTTGGTTTCTCCGCCTTAATCAGTACGCCTCCCTGGGAGAGGGATAACCTGGCTGACATTGACAGTTTGCTTCAGGCCGTTGAGGAGGAGTCGCTGAGGAATCTGGATATCATAATAGAGCTTATGAAGCGATATCAGAAGCCCGTCGTTCTTTCCGCCTGGGCAACCGGCGAGGTTAAAAACGGGGAGCTATACAGGAAGCTGGGACAGAACCATCTTACCCCATATCCCACACCCGACAGAGCCGCTAAGGCACTGGCTCGCCTGGTAGAGTACAGCGAGTACCTTGGTATCGCCGGAAGGAGGCAGTAATAGTGAAAGCACTGGAAGGAATCAGAGTCCTGGACCTCAGCCGCATGTATGGCGGCCCTATGTGCACCATGCTTCTGGCTGAGCTGGGCGCTGAGGTCATCAAAGTGGAGATACCGCAGGGAGGGGATGGAGTGAGGAATCTCGCCCCCCAGACACAGGGCCTGGAAGGCTACCCCTTCGTTATATTAAACCGTGGGAAGCGGGGCATCACATTAAACCTCGATTCGGAGGAGGGTCGAAGCATCTGCAAAGAATTAGCCGGCAAGTGTGACATTCTGGTCGAGAACTTCACCCCGGGGGTGATGGAGGACCTCGGTCTGAGCTATGAGGTGCTCAAGGCATGCAACCCCGCCCTCATCTATGCTTCAATAGCGGGGTTCGGGCAGACAGGCCCTTCCCGCTCTCACGTCGCCTTCGATACCATTATTCAGGCCATGGGGGGGCTGATAAGCGTCAACGGCCAGCCCGATTCTCCCCCTACAAAGGTTGCCCCTGCCATCGCCGATTTTCTGGGTGGTATTTACGCTGTTGTTGCCATACTGGCAGCCCTTCAATACCGGTCCAGGACAAATCGGGGCCAGCGGGTAGATATTTCCATGCAGGACTGTATCTGGGCGATAACCGCGATTCAGCACCTGCCCATCTATCTGACGACGGGGAAAGAACCCGAGAGGCTGGGCAATAGTATGATCGAGGTCACGCCTTTTAACATATACCCGGCGAAGGACGGCTATATAGTTATTGCCATTGTCACCGTGGGTCAGTGGCAGCGCCTGCTTGAAGTGATAGGACGGGAAGACCTGAAAGATGTCCCGGAATACGGGAGTCAGCTTGATCGCATCAAGCATATCGATGAAATAGACGCAATGGTGCAGGAGTGGACGAAGGAGAGGACGGTAGATGAGATGATAAATGAGCTCAGGGCTGCCGATTTGCCCTGTGCCCCTGTCCCGACGTTCAGTCAGGTCGCCAGCGACCCCCAGCTTGCCAGCCGGGATATGCAGGTGGAGGTCGAGCAGTTGATAAGCGGCAGGCTGAAAGTGCCCGGCTCCGTATTCAAGATGAGCGAGACGCCGGGCGATGCCACCCAACCGGCCCCTTTCCTGGGCCAGCACGACGTTGAGGTCTATTCCGGGCTGCTGGGCTACGATAAAGAGAGAATAGACAGGCTGCAGAGTGAAGGGGTGATTTGACCCGGGCTGAAGGGCCGCAACATTTTTTATCTTGAGTTCTCAGTATCTAGTGCACTACGGCAAGAAATATGGTAAAATGCGCCCGGAGTTTTAGAGCAGAAGGGCCGGCTTCGATAACCAAAATTGTGGGTGCAAAGGAGAGTTATGACAGTTAAAGTTGTGACTGACAGCACATCAGACATTCCGGATGAACTGGCGAAGGAGCTGGGCATCAGGGTTGTCCCGATCTATGTGATGTTTGGGCAGGAGACCTATCGCGACAGGGTGGATATGGGCACGGATGAATTTTTCGATAAGCTGGTTCATAATAATGTTCATCCCACCACGTCGGTGCCCTCTCCCAAGGACTTCGCTAATGTCTACAACGAGCTTGCCGAGGAAACTGATGAAATCATATCCATACACCTTACCTCCAAGGAAAGCGGCACCTATAACTCGGCGGTGCTGGCGAGAGAGCTCGTCGAGAAGAAGTGCCGTATCGAGGTGGTAGACTCCGAGTCGGTATCGATCGGCCTGGGGATGCTGGTTATCGCCGCTGCGCGGCAGGCTTTAGCGGGAGCGAGTTTGGAACAGATAAGCGAGTTTGTACGTCGGCATGTTCCCCGTATACATATTATGATCCTTGTTGACACCCTTAAATACGTGATCAGGGGAGGGCGCCTTAACAAGGCCAGCGGGCTGGTGGGAACGGTCCTGCGGGTCAGGCCCTTGCTTACCCTGCGGGAAGGCGATCTTGCGACCGTCGGCGTAGCCCGTACCAAGGCTAAGGCGGTAGAACGTCTCTACGATTTCGCCAAAAGCTTCTCCCGCACAAAAGAGGTAGCGGTGGCTTACACAACCACCCGTGACGAGGCGACAAGCCTTCGCGACCGCATAAAAGCGCTTTTCCCCGATGCAACCAGCTACCTGACGAGGGTCGGCCCTTCACTGGGGACACATGCCGGTCCCGGCGCTATGGGCGTGGCTATACTGGAGTCGGAGGCCGAGGCGTAGCAGGTTCCCGGGCCTGAAGCAGCTGCTGTTCCCGACAGTTAAGAATAGGCTGCTTCGAGGTGCGGGCAGGGTCAATTCTTGACGAGCAGTTTCTTCATGGCCTGACCCAGGCCGTCTATGGTCAGCGGGTACATGGGGAAGATTCTCCCGATCATTTTCACCGTCATGTGGTTCCAGTAGCGCGGACTCTCCACGTTCAGCCAGACGCAGTGCCTGAAATGGTCGGAGATGCGTTTAAGCCAGATTATCCCCGGCGTTTCGTTGAGATCGTAGTAGTTTATCGCCCCGTGCCTCTCCGTCAGCTCGGAGGAAGCCATCGTGGCGTCTCCCACCAGCAGCACCTTGAAGTTGGAGTCCAGTGTGCGCAGCAGGTGGTCGGTGCTCGTTGCCTCCCGTCTGGTCATGTCCTCGTAGAGCTTATCGTAGACGCAGTTATGGAAGTAGTAGTAGCGGAATTCCTTAAAATGTTTGCTGCGGTGTGATGCCGAGAACAGTTGACTGCACAGCAGGGCGTAGGGTTCCATGGACCCGCCGACGTCCATGAGCAGGAGCACTTTAGCCGCATTCTTCCGGCTTCGCCGCCATATCAGCTCGATCTCACCGTAGTTTTTAGCGGCCGACTCGATGGTTTCGTCTAAATCGAGCTCGTCCTCGGGGCCGAGCCGGCTGAGCTGGCGCAGCCCTTTCAGGGCAACCTCGATCTGGCGGATGTCGAGGGTCAGGTCGTGGCGGTAGTTGCGGAACCTCCTGTCCTGAGCGATCTGCGCGGCATGCCCGCCCCCTCCCGTGCCGCCGATCCGGATGCCGCCGGGATGGCTACCCGAGTACCCGAAGGGCGAGGTGCCTCCCCGGCCTATCCAGTAGTCTCCCCCGTCATGCTGCTCGGTCTGCTCTTTGAGACGCTTCTCCAGCTCACTTATCAGTTCGTCGAAGTCCATGCTGTCGAACAGCGCCCGTTCCTCGTCGGTAAGGGCGATCCGGTTGAGTGGGTCTCTGAGCCAGTCCAGTATCTTTTCGGTGATCTCCGCCGGCGTCTCTATACCCTTGAAATACTCCTGGAAGGCGACATCGTAGTGGTCGAAGTAGGCTTCGCTCTTGACCAGTATCGCTCTTGCCAGGAAGTAGAATTCGTCCAGGGTGGTTATGTAACCCCTGGCGAGGGCCTCCATAAGGGTCATCCACTCGGTGACGGAGACCGGCACCTTCCTTTTCTTGAGGATGTAGAAGAAGTCGATGAACATACCTACCACCGGCGGGTTGAAGAGTCGCCCATCCTGGCCATACGCTTGTTCACGAAGTAATCGTAATCCGTCTCTTTCTTAAGCAGGGCGCCCAGAAAGGGAAACTCACTGGACACACTCTCGTAAGGCACGCCGCCGGCGATAAGGGCCTGAATCCAGTCTATCAGTTCGCTGGTCGAGGGTTTCTTCCTGAAGTCATCGATCCTCCTCAGTGAGTAAAAGGCCTTCAGGGCTTCACTGAGAAGGGCGCCCTTGATATCGGGGAAATGAACCCGCACGATTTCCTCCATCAGCTCGGCGTCGGGGAACTCAATGTAGTGAAAGATGCAGCGCCGCAGGAAGGCGTCGGGGAGCTCTTTCTCTGCATTGCTCGTGATAACCGTTATCGGCCGGTGGATGGCGGTGACGGTGTCATTGGTCTCGGGGATATGGAAGCTCATCTCGTCCAGCTCGTTGAGCAGGTCGTTGGGGAACTCGATATCGGCTTTATCGACCTCGTCGATGAGCAAAACAATCTGCTCGGTGGAAGCGAAAGCCTGGCCCAGTTTGCCCAGCTTGATGTACTGCTTGATATCGGAGATATCCCGGTCTCCGAAACGGCTGTCGTTGAGCCTTTGCACAGTGTCATATACGTACAGCCCTTCCTGGGCTTTGGTGGTTGACTTTATGTTCCAGACGATGAGCTTTTTCTCCAGGTCACGGGCGATGCTGTGCGCGAGCTTTGTTTTGCCTGTTCCCGGCTCCCCCCTGATAAGCAGTGGTCTTCCCAGGGCAATGGACGCATTGACCGCATTCCTCAACGGGTGGGAGGTGACGTAATCGGACGTGCCTCTGAACTGATCGAAACCTTCGACTATCACAACCGGGTTACCTCCTGGAGAAGACTTCAGCTCATATGCCTGAGTATGGTCTGTGCCGCGCGCAGGAAACTTTACGAGGAATTTTGCTTGCTGCCCTTATGTAAATTATATAACGTATAAGAGTTCGAATCAACCGAACGGGAAGCCTCGCTCACTCCGTGAGATATAACCAAGAGTGAAGCAGACGGTTAACGGTGCGGGCTATCTTATGTTAACCGGAGAATTCCATCCGGCTGGAAACTAGTAGACGGTAAAAAAGAACGATTGTATTCTTGGAGTAACGAAACGTCATTTTATATAAAGCTGAAGCATAGATGCGCTGATAGAGTCAAGAATTCGCCACCAAATAGGTAGAGAGAAATCTCTTAAACTTGATATTTATGCGATTATTTAAGTATAATCTGTCCATCATGGTGGTGCAGTACAAAAGCAGATAAATTATGCCAGTTCTTTCTGAATCAGACATTCCCGAGGAATTATGGTCGCAGGAAATGCTCTTCATACCAATTTGCTTGAGCAGATCCTATACCGAACTGCTACAAGTTTATGGAATGATGGATGCCGCATTCAGCAAGGAAGATGTTGCTGGACCTATCGGTGGAGAAGGTCGAGAGGCAACCCTTCAGCATTTCGCCCTAAGATATGGTGTCTCATCATGTAGAATAGAGAGTCTGGTTTTGGACCCACGTATTGCATTTGGTAATATTTCAGATGACTTGATAACAAGCTTGTCTTCAGGCCGAATGTCAATCCTCGATGCTCCGTGTGGTAGCGGCGCAGTGGGAGCATCATTACTTTCCTCAATTGCTGTGCTACGCAAAAACGTCGTGCTGCCTAAACTACCCCTTGATATAGATATTACCGGTGGCGACTTCTCTGAAACTGCTCTTGAGATTTATACAAAAATAATTGCCAAATTAGAGCCGACTTTGAATAGTGTTGGAATAGGAATTAATCTTAAGACTGTTTCATGGGATGCTACAAATCCTGACACAACTGCGAGTTTAGTTGATACATGGTTTGGCAACAATATTGCTTATAGTGAATATTTAGCCATTATAGCTAATTTCAGTGGAGAGGCTAGCAAGAGGTTTGCTGACTTCGAGCGCTCTTTTGAACACATTCATGAACGATTATATAATGAGATCGCTGAAAAAGACGACTTTTAAGAATTTACCCTTATCAGGCGATAA
>CAYVQT010000040.1:0-27326 GCA_964453665.1 uncultured Dehalococcoidia bacterium
CCTCAATTATCTCCTGAGACATCTTCAGTTATACTCCTTCCAAATTTGACCTTCTATTGTTATACCCAAACCCACACCGTCCCAGACAATCAGCATATAGTTTATACTCAGAGCCGATCAGTGTCAATATTTTTAATCAGGCCCGCTCTTTCGCCATGACAGGTTTTTATGATATGCTATAGTGTATATTCTATATGGCATACTCCATTAAGGTGCTACATTTACCGTCGTATAGTGAGCAACTCCCGTTTTCGTAACAAGGGCAATGCTGACACCGAATTAGCGACAAAACAAAGGGCGACCCGATGGGTCGCCCTTTGTTTTGGCTTATTATTTAACTTTCTAATCGCCCAGGCTCCGTTTACAGCGGTATCAGGGAGTGCTTCCGCCACGGCCTCGACGGTTCCAGCTTCCTGGACAGTCTATCCAGGGTCTTTATCAAGACCGGCCTTGTTGCTCTGGGATCGATAATGTCATCGGTTCCCTGAACACCCGCCAGATGATACGGCGTGGCATATTCGTCCCGAATCCTCTGCATCAAGTCCCGGCTCGTCTCCTCAGGATTCTTTGCGTTCTCAATCTCAGCTTTATAGAGGGCATCCGCCGCTCGCTCGAAACCCTCTATTCTTATATCAGCGGTGGGCCAGGCATATACCGCATCACATCCCATCCGCTCCGTCCCCATAATCAGACGGCCCGCGCCCCAGCACCGCCTTACATATACGGTAATTTTAGGCACCGTGGACTCGCAGATGGCGAATACCGGCTTGGCTGCATTCCTTTCCAGACCGTCTCTGCTCTGCTCCTGATCCAGGCTCGGCAGGAACCCGGGCGTATCCACAAGGAAAATCAGCGGTATGCTGTAGCAGTCACAGAACCTGATGAAACGCGCTTCCTTGTCCGAGCTGTAGACATCGACGCAGCCATCGCCGGCTGCGGGGTTATTGGCTACGATTCCCACCGTCTGCCCGGCCAACCTGGCAAAGCCTATTATCATATTGGGTGCGTACAGGGCCTGCAACTCAAAGAGGTGTCCCTTATCCACTATGGATGCAATTACCTCATGCATATCATACGGCTGGTATACATCCAACGGCACAAGGTCAAGAAGTCCGTCATCAGCACGCTTGGGGTCGTCACCGGTATCCACCACAGGTGGTTTCTCTTTCCAGTTAGACGGCAAAAAACTGAGAAGCTCCTGGCAGCCGCTTATAGCCTCTTCATCACTATCAACAAGCAGGTCGTTGGAGCCGGTAACCTCCGAATGCAGCAACGCTCCCCCGATCTCCTCCTCGGTCACATCAACAAAGGTCACCGCCTTTAAGATTGGAGGCGAAGCCACAGACATGAAGGCTATGTTCCTGCGCATGATAACGAAATCAGCCATAATCGGTGAATAGGCCGACCCCGCATAGCACGGCCCCAGCATGAGGCTTATATGAGGCACTACCCCGGACATTAAAGGCGGATAGTACATAAACCCGCCACCCCCGCCTACTGGGCCGCCGCGCACGGGTATCTTGAACCCTGACCTGCCGAACAGGTCGTGAATCCTGATGGCACCGGAATCAACCATCCCCACCAGGGGAATACCTTCCTCCATGGCCTGCTCCATCGCCCTGGCCACCTTGCTGTTCTGAATAGTGGACTGGGTTCCAGCCAGCACGGTGAAGTCATGCGCGTAGGCATAGACGTTACGGCCATTGACTTCGCCACAACCGATGATCACGGAATCCCGTGGAAGCTCCCTGTCATCGATATCAAAGCCGGTCTTCATCGGCTGCGTCCACAAGCCTATCTCACTGAACGTTCCCGGATCAAAGAGCTTTTCTATCCTCTCCCAGGCTGTGAGTTTGCCTCTGCCATGCTGTTTCTCTATGTCCGCCGGTCCGCCCCCGGGTTCCAGCCGCTTCCTCTTCTCCTCCAGCTTCTGAAGCATATCTTTCATATCTGCCATCTAAATCCTCCTGAATCATAGCCGTATATTTTCGTGTTTGCGCTGAGGCCTTTGTTCATACCTCTTCGCCAGTGTCTTGAGCGCCTTTATGAGGAAAGGCCTGGTGTCCCTGGGATCGATGAACTCCTGCGCCCATTCACGTTCCAGTGACTGAAACTTCTCCTGCATTTCAGCGACACGCTGCTCCTGCTTTTTCTGCTTCGCAGCTTCATCCTCAATAGCCTGAAATTCCCTCTTGTAGATAATCGATACTGCCCCTTCCGCCCCCATAAGACCGCGCTGTACAGTAGGCCAGGCAACATCGAGGTCTCCCCCCAATGTCGTGCCGGGCATCCCCAGCTGCCCGCCGCCGTAGAGCTTCCTTATGGCAATGGTGATCTGGGGCACAGTAGCCTCGACATTGGAGAATACCAGCTTGCATCCGTGCCTGATCAGGCCTCTGGTCTCCTCGTCAACGGCTGGTAAAAAGGCAGGGGTGTCTGCAAGCCAGACCAGCGGGATATTGAATGCATCGCAGAACCTGGCGAACCGTGCCATTTTATCGGCGGCATCGAGCGTCAGGGAGCCACCCATAGCCTGAGGATTGTTAGCTATTATCCCCGCGGTCTGGCCAGCCAATCTGACAAATCCCGTTATCAGGTTATTTGCCCACTGACGCTTCATCTCAAGGAACTCGCCATTGTCCGCTATCAATGAGATCAACTTATGCATGCTGTACGGATTCATGGCATCGAAGGGCACTATCTGTAAAAGCTCCTCTTCCCTGCGATTGGGGTCATCCCCGGTATCCACGACAGGCGGGCCTTCCGTATTGTTCGATGGCAGGTAGCCCAGCAAGTCGCGGCAACTCTGCAGGCATTCCTCCTCACTTTTTGCCATCATGTCGCAGCAACCCGTACGCCGGGCATGCACCGAGGCCTCACCCAACTCCTCAGCAGTTTTATCCTCCGGCGGCTGCGCCACATGCATATAACTGGTCTTTCTCACCATAAAGACGAAATCCGCCAATGAAGCTGAAAGAGCCATCTCACCGATACAAGGCCCCATTATCAGCGATATCTGGGGAATCACCCCCGAGGCCATAGTCTGGAAATATGCCATCGACTCAGGGGAGTAGAAACGATAATACTGAATCGCATCCTCAACCCTGATGCCTTCGGAGTCGATAATACCCACAATGGGGACCCTAGCGTGTATAGCCTTCTCTATTACCATCGATATCTTACGGGCGTGCATGCTGCCCAGTGTGCCGCCCAGAACGGTGGCGTCCTGGGCCCAAACAAAGATAGGGCAACCGTTAACCTCGCCATATCCGACCGCAACAGCATCCGCAGAACCTTCACGCTCATCGATAGCAGACCCTGTAACCAGGGGCGTTCCCCAAATATCAAGCTCCTGGAATGTATCAGGGTCCAGGAGCTTGTCGATTCTCTCCCTTGCTGTTAGCTTACCTTTCTCGTGCTGCTTCTCTATCGCAGCAGCGCCACCTCCCTGCCTCAGACTATCCCTCATCTCACCAATTTCCGCAAGCTTCTGCTTCATCATGTCTATATCTTCCATGTTCCCTCCTTCACGGGCATGCCGAGATTTTAGCCCTTCCTCGGAATATCGTCAAGTTCGGAAGCTAAGGTCGACTTCCTATAGCCTATGGGCTATAATCTGCCGGTAGGCCGACAGAGAGTGATTTTGCCAGAGGATAAGACGTTGAGCAGGGATGACCTCCTTGAGATAACAGATAAACCCATAGTCCCCGAACAGGTTATTGCCAGGATGGAGTGGGACGAATGCGGTGCGCTGGTCACCTTCACCGGCAAGGTACGGAGCCGTTCAGAAGGTAAGCGCGTACTATCTCTCGAGCATGACGCGACGAAGTACGGAGCCGAGAGGATTCTGATCGATATAGCTGCCGAGATGAGGAAAAAGTGGGATTTAGGACAGCTAGCCTTCTGTTACCGCACAGGGCCGGTAGAATCCGGCGGGATCACCCTTGTTATCGCGGTTGCCGCGTTCCACCGGCCAGAGGCTTTCGCCGCCTGCCAGTACGCCATCGACAGCTTCAAGCAGACAGTTTCAGCAAAGGAGGTGCTGGAAAACGGCTAACTCCGGTTCCGTGGAAAGATTCCAACTTGAGGTAGACGGCCTTCGACTGGTAGCCGAGGCTTACCTGCCTGAGAGACAGGGCCCGCATCCGGCCCTCTGCATCTGCCACGGTGTACCGTCCGGAAGGACACCGGACCCTACAGACAGGGGTTACCCCCTGCTCGCCGAGAAGTTCCGCACTCACGGGTTCTTAGTCCTTATCTTTAACTTCAGGGGCTCGGGCGAAAGCGAGGGCAATTTCGACATAATGGGGTGGACACGAGACCTTAAAGCGGCAGTCGACCATCTCTACCATCTAAATGCGGTTGACAAATCGCGGCTTTCGGTAATGGGGTTCAGCGGCGGAGCGGCGACGACAATATACTGCGCAGCCAGAGATACGAGGATTTCATCAGTCGTATCCTGTGCCTGTCCCGCCCGTTTCTTCGATATCGCCGAGTTCAGCAGGATCGAGGAGTTCCTGAAGCACTGCCGCGAGGTAGGCATAATCAGAGACAGAGATTTCCCGCCATCCGTCGATAAATGGGCCAGAGGCTTCGAGGAGATCAGCCCGCTTAACTGGATAAACCGTATCTCGCCCAGACCGCTCCTGATAGTCCACGGCGACAGCGATGAAACCGTAGACCCCGGCCACGCCCGGGAGCTGTACAACGCTGCTAAAGAACCCAGGGACATCGCTATGATAAAGAACGGGGAGCACAAGCTGCGCCTCAGTGAGGCGGCGGTGGACGCCGCTTTATCCTGGCTGAAAAAGGCGAACGGCCTGGTCGAGAGGGTTTAATGTCTGCGGTAAAAACATCGCCCCGGGAGCGGAACAAGGTGCTCCTGGTCAACCCCAACCGGATGAAGCCGCCTGTAGCCCCTATTGCGCTGGACTACCTTGCCCACTCTCTCAATAAAAACCAATTTGAGGTAGATGTCCTGGACCTCTGCTTCGCAGCCGACGTTTCCCACGAAATCGGGGGGTATTTCTCACGTAACGGCGTGCTGGCAGTAGCAGTTACTCTGCGCAATGCTGACGATGCCTCCCTTAGTACTCAGGATTTCTGCATCACCCGCTATAAAGAGGTAATCGACCAGCTAAAAGCACAAACCTCCGCTCCCATAATCCTTGGCGGCTCCGGTTTCTCAATCATGCCCCAGGACATTCTGAATTACTACGACCTTGAGCTGGGGATTTGGGGGGAGGGGGAGTTCGCACTGCCTCTGTTGCTGAACAGGATGGCAGCCAGGGAGGACTATAGAGACGTGCCCGGCTTAATATACCGCAGCCAGGGTAAGCTCTGCGCTAACCCCCCGACCTATCTGAACCTTAGCCACATGTCCGCTCCCGACAGAAGCGCCGTTGA
The DNA here is from genome assembly GCA_964453665.1 of uncultured Dehalococcoidia bacterium. Taxonomy (GTDB): domain Bacteria; phylum Chloroflexota; class Dehalococcoidia; order SZUA-161; family SZUA-161; genus DAOUTY01. The sequence continues at coordinate 5,407 of CAYVQT010000040.1, forward strand.
CAACTACCGCTACTTTATCGAGGGCGGTATGGGCAGTATCGAGACCAAACGAGGCTGTCCCAAGGATTGTATCTACTGCGTGGACCCGGTGGGCAAAGGGAAAAGGCTTCGTCTCCGTTCACCCCGGAGTGTTGCCGATGAGATTGAAGCCCTGCTTGAAATGGGCATCGACCATCTCCACTTATGCGACAGCGAGTTCAATATCCCCGAACAGCATGCCCGTGACATTTGCCGGGAGATGACTGCTCGCCGGCTGGGAGACAAGCTCAGGTGGTATACCTATGCCACCCCCGCCGGTTTCACTCAAGAACTGGCAGCCCTGTTCCGAAAGGCGGGATGTGTCGGGATCAACTTCGGAGTGGACAGCGGCTGCGACAGCATACTCCGCAGCCTGGGACGCGACTTCTCGGTGGAAGACATCGGACAGACGGCCGAGGCCTGCCGCAACGAGGGCATTATCTCCATGTTTGACCTTCTCCTTGGCGGGCCAGGCGAAACCGGGCAAACGCTGAGGGAGACCGTAGAAACCATGAAAAGAATCTCACCGAACAGGGTGGGCGCTTCCCTGGGAGTGCGGATTTTCTCCCAAACCAGGATGGCGGAGATGATCCGCAATCAGGGGCCGTTGAACGAGAACCCCAGTCTGAAAGGCGCCCTCTCGGGCAATGATAACTTCTTCGCCCCTATCTACTATGTCTCATCAAGTCTGGGCCCTCATGCCTCCGATTACCTGGCACAGCTTATCGACGGCGACGAACGCTTCTTCTTCTTCGGCGCAACGGGAGGAGCGGACAAGAACTACAACTACAACGACAACACCGTACTGTCAGACGCCATCAAGGACGGATACCGTGGGGCCTTCTGGGACATACTGAGGAGAATATGGGAAAATCCTGAGCACTAATCTCTAAATCCTAAACACAAAATCCTAGTAATTAACCCGAGTCAAAGCGTTTATAGATTCGAATTTGGAAAATTTGATATTGTTTAGGATTTAGAATTTCGAATTTAGGATTTCGTTTTGGCTTTCCTCAACGCCCCGACGAGATAAACGCCCAGCAGGGAAAGGTCCTCCGTGGGCAGATAGTGCTCAGCGGCAGCGTCGAAGAGGATGTTGACCGCGGAAGGTATCCCTTCCTCCCCCTGATAGAATATGCACGCCATTGGAATTCTGGGAAGCGCCCTGAATTTAAATGCGGCGTCGCCGGTGCGTGTTATCGTGATGCCCCCAACAGCCTCACCGGCCTCCCTGAACGCCTCGACGTCATCACCGAAGGCCCGCAGGAAAGGATTAACCGCCATCTGCTGGAATCTGGCCCCGAAAAGGGCGGAGCCTGGAAGCTGACGGTAAGCTACCCACTCGTCAGCCACGGGAACACCGCTTGATTGCAGCAGATAATGCAGCAGGATAATTTCCAGGTATTGCGGCACCGGGGCTGAATTCCCGTCCTCAATCACTTTAACCTCCGGGTAATACACCAGGAAAACGCGGTTGAAGAACGGTATTTTAAACCTGCTGCCATCGTAATCCGCGCCGCTCTTCGAGGCTACGGCATAGGGGGTGATCCCCTTCATCTCATCGACTGCCTTCGCCAGCGCAGCATCGTTGGCCATCCTTCTGCTCCCTTATTTTCAGTATATCCACCCAGGTTAATTAAGGCAAGAGTCCACGAACTCCTTTCCTTGACACGGCTCGGCGTCTCAGTTAAGATTTGCGCTGAGCCTCAAGTCAAGGAACGCTAATGCCCTATAAATCCGTGAACTACGAGCGACGAGAGCAGATCGTCTGGCTCACCCTCAACCGTCCGTCCGTCGGCAATACCATTGACCTCCATCTGGCAAACGAGATCAGAGACGCCTGCTGTGAGATAAACAGGGATGAGAATGTCAGGGTTGCTCTCGTCACCGGCGCCGGCGAATCATTTTGCTCCGGCGCCGACCTCAACGAGCTTGCATCATTCACAGCGGACGAGTTGATAAAAGCAAACCCGGCCAGTCTGGCCTGCCGAGCATTAGCCTCCGTAAACTGTCCTGTTATCGCGGTCATAAACGGCGATGCCATAGGCGCCGGCCTCGAACTGGCATTGAGCTGCGACATCAGGATCGCTTCCGAGGATGCCCGACTCGGCTTCCCCGAGACCTCCTACGGCCTCATCCCCGGCGGTGGCGGCACACAGCGTCTGCCCAGGATCGTGGGCAAGGGTAAAGCAACCGAGATGATCCTTACCGCCGAGCCTGTTGACGCAGCGGAGGCCTATCGCATCGGCCTGATTACCAGGGTTGTTACCGGGAAAAAGCTTTTTGAAGAGGCCGAGGAGATAGCGAAAAGGCTGATATCACGGGCCCCTATAGCCGTGAGATACGCCAAGGAGGCGGTGAACAAGGGCATGGACATGACCCTGGAGCAGGGACTCAGGCTGGAAGCCGACCTCTCGTTTTTGCTCCAGACGACCGAAGACCGTGCGGAAGGCATCAAGGCTTTCCTGGAGAAAAGGACGGGGCAGTTCAAGGGAGAATAGGGAAGGAGCTATCAGCGATCGGCATTCAGTCCTTCGATTAAATTGTTTTGCAGATAACTGAGAACTTATCTCATGGAAGCCTTCGAAACCATAGTCTACGAGAAAAGAGATGGCATCGCCCATATTACCCTCAACCGCCCCAGGGCTTTGAACGCCGTCAACATCAAGATGCGTGACGAGCTGTACGAGGTGCTGCCAGCGATCGACGATGATCCCGAGGTAATGCTGGCTATTCTCCAGGGGGCCGGGGACAGGGGCTTCTCCGCCGGAGCTGATATCACTGAGTTCGGGACTGTTCCCTCTCAGACAGTCGGCCGTCAGGTCAGGTGGGAACGAGACCTCTGGGGCCAGTTCCTCAGCGTATCCAAGCCTCTCATCGTTGCCATCCACGGCTTCGCACTTGGTGCCGGTGTAGAGATGTCTATGTGCTGCGATATCAGGATCGCCTCCGATGACGCAAGGTTCGGGCTCCCTGAGGTAGGAATAGGCATGGTGCCTACCGCCGGAGGCAGCCAGACGATGCCCCGGCTGGTGCCGCCGGGTATAGCCTTAGCGCCTATACTTACCGGTGAAATAATCAATGCTGCCGAAGCCCTCCGCATAGGACTTATCCATCAGGTAGTGACCAGGACTGACCTTATGTCAACCGCCGAGAGTGTGGCACATAAGATAATGTCCCGGGGACAGATCGCGGTCAGATTCGCCAAGGAGGCGATAAGGCGCGGCCTCGACCTGAGCCTGGAGCAGGGTCTGGAGATGGAGAGCAGGCTCTTCACAAGGATTCTCGGCACGGATGATGCCAGGGAAGGAATCAAGGCATATCGGGAAGGCAGGAGCCCCCGGTTTACTTTCACTAATCAGGCAGAACAGTTACAATAGAGAGCGCTATGAGCGAAACGGGCGGCAAAACACTTGAAGAGCTAATCGAAGCGCTTGCAGACCTCATCGTGAAATCGGAGCGTGTCGTGGTATTCACAGGCGCGGGTATCAGCACCGAGTCAGGAATACCTGATTTCAGGGGCCCCGACGGCCTCTGGACGCGATACGACCCCAGCGATTTCACCTATCAGAAGTTCGTCAGTGACCTGGAGACGAGGAAGAGAATCTGGAAAATGAAAGAAACCATCGGATTCGGCTGGAACGATGTCCAGCCTAATCCCGCCCATAACTCAATCGCCGAGCTGGAGCGACTCGGCAAGCTGGACTGCGTCATCACTCAGAACGTGGATGGACTTCACCAGAAAGCAGGCAATTCAGAAGACAGGGTTATCCAGCTTCATGGAAACATGCAGTGGGTGAAGTGCCTGACCTGCGGTGCCCGCCACCGGTTCGAGGAGGTCGAGAGTTGGCTCGAAAAAGGCGTTGAGGATCCGGAATGCGTTCAGTGCGGAGGTATCCTGAAGCCCGAAGGCGTCTTCTTCGGCGAGGCAATGCCGGTCTTGGAGACCATGGAGGCACATAGGCGCTCCACCGAGTGTGACCTCTGCATCGTGATCGGGTCTTCACTCGCAGTATATCCCGCAGGGCTGATGCCCCAATACGCCCTGAATGCCGGCGCTAAAATCGTCATAATAAATGAGGGCGAAACTGAACTGGACCACGCTGCGCATATCCGCATCAGTGAAAAAGCCGGCGAGGTAATGTCTGAAGTATTGAAGCAAGTTAAAAGCAAGCTCGGAAGAGACTAGCAACCTATAAAACCAAGGAGGTGCGAAAGCATGAATACCACGGAATTCCTTTTGATAACCAGCTCTATTGTACCCGACCGGCCGGCAATAACCTTCGAAGGCAAGAAATACACCTACGCTGAGCTCAGCGAGAGGGTGAACAGGCTGGCGAACGCCCTCGCTGGCCTCGGAGTGCAGAAGGGCGATATGGTAGCGATTTTGCAGGTCAACTGCAACGAGTTCGTGGAAGCGTACAACGCCGTGGCGAAACTCGGCGCTATATTCATCCCCTTAAATTTCCGGGCCAAGGCTGATGAGTTCGAATATATGATCAATAACTGCGAAGCCAAAGTTATATTTATCGGTGAACGTTATGTCGATATGATTAACTCTATACGGCCTAAACTACCCAAGGTACAGCACTTCATCTGCCTGGAAAGCAAACCGGAAGGTATGTTGAACTACGGGGAACTGCTGGCCGCAGCCTCTCCCGAGGAGGTATTCAGCGAGATCGATGATGATGATGTAACCATTCTAATGTACACTGCGGGGACCACCGGCCGTCCTAAAGGAGTGCCCCTCACTCATAACAGCTTCTCAACGTATGTCCTGGGCAACGTAACCCCGGTGGATATCGAGATAGAGGAGACCAACCTGCTCACTGTGCCTCTATACCACGTCGCAGGTATTCAGGCCGTGATGGCCGCTATCTACGGGGGCAGAACACTGGCTATGATGAGGCAGTTCGAGGTTAAGGACTGGATGAATACGGTGCAACAGGAAAAGGCCAACCGGGCGATGCTGGTTCCAACCATGCTTAAACGGGTTGTAGATGACCCCGATTTCGATAACTACGATCTCTCAAGCCTCAAGGTGATAACATACGGGGCCGCCCCGATGCCCTTCGAGGTAATCAAGAAAGCGATAGAGGTCTTCCCCGGCGTCATGTTCATCAATGCCTTCGGCCAGACGGAGACTGCTTCAACAATAACCAGTCTCGGGCCCGAGGACCATGTAATCACAGGGAGCGACGAGGAAAAGGCAAAAAAGCTGAAGAGGCTGCAGTCATCTATTGGCAGACCCATGGAGGATGTGCAGATAAAGATAGTGGACGAGCAGGGCAAGGAGCTGCCAACAGGCGAGGTGGGCGAGATTCTGGCCAAAGGGCCGAGGGTCATGAGCGGCTACTGGAAAGATGAAGAGAAAACAGCCAAAGCATTGACCGGTGACGGCTGGCTGCGCACCGGTGACAAGGGATATGTAGACGAAGAGGGCTATATCTATCTGGCAGGACGTGGCGATGACATGATCATCAGAGGCGGCGAGAATATCTCGCCCGAAGAGGTGGAGGATATTCTATACGCGCATCCTAAAATCGAAGAGGCGGCGGTAATCGGCATCGCCGACCCTGACTGGGGGCAGGAACCAAAGGCTATATTAGTCCTCAAGAAGGGTGAGTCAGCAACGCCGGACGAGATAATGGAGTTCTGCCGCCAGAGGCTTTCCAGCTTCAAGCGGCCCCGCTATGTGGCCTTTGTCGATGAGCTGCCACGCACATCCACCGGCAAGTTGCTCAAGAGAGTGCTGCGCGAACAGCACGGCGAGCCAAAAAATGACTGAGTAAAAAGGCAACCTACCTGAGCAAGGGGGAGTCTTAATACGCTCCCCCTTCATTGTTATCATCAGTCTACCGGTAAGGTAATTTAACCGATACCGGGCTTAGAGTCCCGGTTGAACAGGTGATATTTGAGTCAAGCCAGAAGCAGGGCTGAGCACTGGAACCAGGTCGCCAGGGTATGGCACCTGAAAGGCTATTCCAACAAGCTCCTGGCCGAGTACTGGAGAAAAGCCCATCTCTCCCTGATAGCGAGATGGGTCGACGTTGCCAACGCTGGCAGGATTCTGAAGACCGACCTTTTCTCTGAAGCGTTCGGGCTACAGCAGTTCCTGTTCGACATCGCCCAATCCAACGGCAACATTGTAGGAATAGATGTCTCCAGGGAGGTGATAATCCGGGCAAAACAGACTGCCCAGCGCCACGGTGTAGATTCCAGCAGGTATCTTTGCTGCGACGTTAAGCAACTTCCCCTACAGGACAACTCTATCGACCTCATCATCTCCGACTCGACCCTGGACCACCTGCCCGACGAGACAGAAATCACTACCGCTTTAAAAGAGTTGAGACGTGTTCTCCGCGTTGGCGGTATCCTTATTCTCACTATGGACAATAAAAGCAACCTGACCTATCCCCCTTATCCGGTTATCCGCCTGTGGATGCGACTCGGCCTGGCCCCGTATTTCATCGGCAGAACACTCTCACCTGCAAAACTAAGGCGCGTTCTGCTCGAAATCGGATTTGATATAGAGGAAAGCACAGCGATCCTCCACTACCCGCACCCCGACGCGCTGGTAAGGTTGTTGGAACACGCTTTGCGCAGGCTGGGAAGAGGCAAGTTTGACAATGCCATCCGAAAAGGCTTTGAGCTTCTCGATAGGCTGGAGAGCAGGAGAACCAGATACCTGACCGGACGCTATATCGCCGTAAAAGCTGTAAAAAGAGGAGCTCAGTGAGCACGCTAATCAGTGTGACCGTCACCGGCGAGACAAGCCTTCAAGGTTACCTCGCTATAGATGCCACCGTTAACGGTCGTTCATACGGCGGAGTGCGAATGGCATCCGATTTCTCCCCTGATTCACTCGCCCGAGCCGCCAGAGCCAAGACCCTGAAGTATGGCCTGTTAGGGTTACCTGTTGGCGGTGCCAAAGCAGGGATTGCTGCCGACCCCGAAATGCCGACTGCGATGAAATTGGAGGTGCTCCGCAATTTCGGGCAGGCGCTCAAGCCCATGCTCCAGACCGGAAGCTTCGTCCCCAGCGATGACCTGGGCACAACCAATGATGATATCAGGCATATGCTCAATTCTATCGGGCTCAAGGTCCAACCGCGAACTCTGACTGATCGGTCGTCCGGATTCTATACAGGTATTACTGTATGCGCCGCCGCTGTCAGAGCCGCTCAGCACATCGGCCTGGACCTGAACAGGGCCTCGGTAGCCGTCGAAGGCTTCGGTAGCGTGGGCTCCTCAACCGCCTATCTCTTAGGGAAACATGGTATCAAGGTAGTTGCGGTTTCTACCATTCACGGAGCGGTTTACGACGAGGCAGGGCTGGACATAGACGAACTTCTACGGCTTCGCGACAGGGCAGGCAATCAGGCTGTCAGCTTATACCCGGGGGGAGAGAAAATAGAAAAAAGCGTAATCGCAGAGCTTGATGTGGATATATTCTCCCCCTGTGCTCAATCCGACAGCATCACCTCGAACAACGCCGGCCGGGTGGCCGCCAGGATAATATGCCCGGGGGCTAATGCTCCCATAACGCCTGACGCGGAACCTGTTCTGTTACAAAGAGGAATTCTATCCATTCCTGACTTCGTAGCTAACTGCGGTGGGGTTTCAGGAGTCTCGATGAAGCGCACCGGCCTGAAAGAAGCCTATATCAGACGCTTTCTCGAGCAGGAAATCGGCGCGCGTATCGGCGAAATAATCGAGGCTGCGGATAAAGAAAATGTCAGCCTTAGAACTTTTGCTGAAGGAGTTGCCGAGGAGAGGTTTCTGAGAGCAAAGGCAGTAGCAGAAAGAGGAAATTTCGTCAGTAGGAGCTTTAACTTAGGCCTCGAGCTATATCGGAGGGGAATTATACCCCACCAGCTTGTCACACCTATTGCCCCCTGGTACTTTAAGAGAAAAGCCAGGTAGATTCGGTGCTAAAGACAATCACTATGATTTCTCCTTCCTCTGCTGCCACTCTATCGAAATTAAAACCTCGTATGCTCATCGCGTTTCATAAAAGTTGCTTTAGGAATAAGAATCATGGCAGAAACCCCGATTATGTCAACCTGAAGTACTCGGGCTTCAATCAACAGTGCCCCTTCTCGTGCCATACAGTTGAGGGGAAAGCACCAGCTTATGCAATTCTCCGTGATAGTTACAGGTCAATCAGGTAGAGAGCATGAAGAAGCTATATTTACTGAAGCAAGGCTTTAAGGCTTCCCGCAAGTTGCTATTGGTGGAACTGGCAAGACACTCCAAGTCTTTCTTTCCCGCGATCACCTTTGATCCCATGGTAGCCACCCTGATTGTGACAGATAACTGCAACAGCAGGTGCATAACTTGCACAGAGTGGAGGCAGAAATCATACAACGAACTCAGCTTAGGCGAAATAAGTAGTGTCCTTAATCAATTGAAGCAGCTTGGGGTCCGGGGGATATCCATTACTGGAGGCGAACCTCTGTTAAGGGAAGACGTGACCGACATAGTGCGAAAGTGCTCCACTCTAAGATTCGAGGAAATACAAATTCTAACCAATGGTCTGCTGCTAACACCAGATTTGGCGGAGGAACTCCTCGAGAGCGGAGTTACTACAATGGGGATATCCCTGGACGGACTCAAAGAGACAAATGACAGTGTTAGAGGTATAGAGGGCTCCTTTGAAAAGGTCATTACAGCGCTAAAGATGGTGGTTGAACTACGGGATAAAAAGCATTATTCCACAGAATTGTATGTGGCAACGACTCTGATGAAGCCTACATTAAATCAAATAATCCCTTTGGCAAATCTGGTGCGCGATCTGAAAGTCAAGATAAATTTTAATCTGATAGATAATTCGCCCTATTTCTTACAGACTGATATAAGTGATCTTCTAATAGAAGACCAAAACGAACTGGATAAGGTTGTGGATGAACTGCATGAGCTAAAAAGCAAACACGGCAACATATTCCTCATTTCTCAGACCCATGCTTCCATCGAATACATGAGGAAATACTTCCAAGACCCCAAGAGAGAGGATATCCCATGTATTTTAGGCTATGTGTGCATATATATTGGAGCGCATGGAGAGCTGTATTCTGGATGCCTATCTCTGAAGCCACTGGGAAACATTAGAGAGCAGAGCTTGAAGGAAATCGTGAACTCAGCAGAATATAAGGCAAGGTTGTATGATATGTTCTATAAGAAATGCCCCGGATGTTCCTCTCATCACAATATGAACCTTCTTTATTGTGCCTCCTGGATAAAGGATGAGATTTTATGGAAGCTTAGGATGAAAAAGCGTCATGTTCTGTCGTCTTTTAGCGGGTAAGCAAGTAATTCCCGGGCAAGGGTAATCAATCTGAACAATGTGGTGTGAGCATAAACTACCCCTTTATTATTATCATTGTTCCAAAAATACGGGGTAGCAGTCTCAATTGGTAGGATATGTGTGTGGGGCAGCGAAACCTACCATACGATTTCAATCATCATAATAAATTGCAGTCGTAATAGAGGCTGTTACTCGACGGGTGTACCAGACTCTACCAGCCAACAATCTGCTAGCACTTTTTTTCCGTAAGGCTCAACTCGCCTGCCACCGTCTCGCTGACTCCAACGTCGCTCCTGCATTCTTCCCCTACCGTCTTTGCCCACCTTTGTCTCGCCGGGCTAGCAGCTTGCGATGTTCCAACGCCCTACGTATAATGACAGCAAAATGTCCGGGGACTGCCGGCAACAGTGCTCCCCGAGGAGGTGAAATTATGGGACGAGTTCCGACTACACTGTACCTCTGGATATCAAGGCTGGCTGGCTTCGTGGGGATAGCGTGTATCATCGTAGCGGTGGTCGCGGCTGTAACTGATTCCGTCTGGTATGCTGAAGGGCGTACCTACGTCCAGATAGCAATCGCAGCCTTCCTCTTCGCCATCTGGGCCGTGTTGTACGAACTGAGAGACCGAGGCATTAAAACCGGATAAGGAAATGCCGTAGGACTGAGCGCACGGGGAATCGGCAGCGCCAGAGGCACAGGCTCCCTCAATGGCAGCTGCAACGAAGGGGCCTTATCATCCCTTTTAAAATCGGCATTTAAAACTCCGTCTGCCGCCGTTCCCTCAGTCATTGCTTTTAAAACAGTATTTAAACCATTCGCCCTGAGCTTGTCGAAGGGAGCCCTTCGATAAACTCAGGACAGGCCTGCCAACGTAGGGGCGTTTCGCGAAACGCCCCTACAGGTAACACATCCTGTGTATTAAATAGCTTATTCAGGAAGCAGAGCGGACAAAGCTCGAACTGTTAAACCATGCAGTGCTTGTGGGATTAGCTCCAAATATCTATACTATCACATCAAGGCTGGCGTTTAATATTGTTATGTTACTAAGTTGGAGGTGCCATCGATGCCAAGAAAGATCCCCATAGAACAGAAAGGATTCAGCCCATTCCTGGATATGGTAGGCATGACTTTTAATACAGTCGCGGATGGATACAGCCAGACCGTCTTGCAGATTACCGAGCCCCTGCTTAACTCTACGCGAGTTGTTCACGGCGGAGTTACCTTCACCCTGACAGACTGCGGAATGGGCGCCGCCCTCTTTTCAATCCTTGATGAAAATGAGAGGGTGCGGACCGTAGAGACACAGATCGTCTACTTCAGAGCCGTTAGTTCCGGTACGCTGGTATGCGACACCAGGGTTATAAACAGAAGCAAAAGGATAGCCGTATTGGAATCTGAAGTTAAACACAAAGGGAAGCTGGTATCGAAGGCAATCGGGACTTTTTCCATAATCAAAGGAAGGCAGGAATGGAAATCCTTAATTGATGGTGAAGTTGTCGAGGACAGATAGTTGCAAAATGGTCTTGCCGCCTACCTGATGGCAAGTGCTATGAGCCTGTTTGCCGTATCGTCGTAGGGTTTTCCGCTCAGGTCACCATAGAGCTTCACCTCACGGAAGCCTGATTCATATAGAAGCGATGACAACTCCTCCCCTGAATAAAGCCGCAGCGACAGGTGAAACTCGTCCCTCTTATCCCCGTCTATCTTAATCCAGCGGTTATGAATCCATCCTCCGTCGTCGCTCAGTTTTCTCTCTTCAAGGAAAAATACACCGCTATCTTCATACCAGTCCCGCTCGCGGAAAATACGGTCAAGGACCTCTTTCCCCATCAGGTCGATCAGCAGCCTACCGCCTTTTTTCAGCGATGTATAGATATTATTCAGCACCCTTTTGTCATCTCGTAGGTCCTCAAAATAGCCGAATGAGGTATACAGGTTTATAACGGCGTCGAAGGTCTCCGGTCTGCAGTAGTCCCTCATATCTATCTGCCTGAAATCTATGTTCAGGCTCCGCTCCTTCGCCTTCCTCCGTGCCTCATCCAGGTATCTCGAAGTCCTGTCCACACCGGTTACGCGGAACCCGAGGCGAGCCAGCTCCAGCGAGTGCCTGCCTGTCCCGCAGCAGAGGTCGAGCACTCGGTTCCCATGCTTGAGTTCGAGCAGGGCCGTTACCTTCTCTATTTCGAGCGGCGCCAGCTCCCAGTGAAGCGCGCTGAATATCTTGGGAGCCATCGCCTCCCAGAACACATCCCGCTCATGCCAAACTGTCACTCTCTCTCCTTCCGAATTACCTGCTTAAATTCACGGACACAATGCGCGCCCGCGTACCAATCCACAGTGTAACACCAGCACAACGCAGCCAATTATAGCCAGCCCGGTAACGGACGACAAGACCGATTTGGCGTGGAGAGCTTGTTCAGCAAGGTAGGGGCGCGGTAACCGCGCCCCTACGAAATTACATTCAGGTTCAGTCCGTCATTACGGGAGCATTTCGTATTTCATTCATGCGCTCTCTTTATGTCATTGCGATCCTTCCCTGGAAGGGAAAGCAATCTCGCTGTATTTCCCAAGCTCTTAGTAGATGTTATCATCCATTAGGAGGGCAGACTGGCTCTAAATCTGGCGCTCTGCGATAGTTATTAAGCATGCTCTGGATGACAACATCCACAGCGAGGGGGTAGCTTGTTACAAACCTTACGACCAGAACTCATCGAAGGCATATAAGTCCACCGGAATGGTTCTGCCCTCAATAATTTTTCCCTCTTCATTGAACCGATACAGGTAGGCGTGATCAATGTCTAGCATCTTACCATCTCGCCGAGCCGTAGCATGCCCATATACCATCACGGCCTCGTCGTCCGCCAGAACTACCTGAGGCTCGAATTTGATTGTTCCCCCGCTCAGTTCTTTCACAAGCTTAAGTACCCGGTCGAATTGTTCAATGCCACGGTACTCACCGGCGATTGGACTTCTACCAGCAATTCTATACACAATATTCTCACTGCAATACTTACTGCCTTCATCAATGTCGTTATCATTGAATGCTTGGATGGTGTGTATGTATCGTATGATGTTAGGATGTTGCTCAGCCATTGCTTTCTCCTTACTACAAACTCTCTTATTTTATCTGACACAGATGAAGTCAGATTCAATCAAACGGAAACAACAACCGGATAGCTTTTCGCAATCAAGTCAGTATTTTCTCAAATATGATTATGTTGGCCATGACTCGCCCTCTTTTTGCCCGGCAGCCGGCATCGAAGCGTGTGATTGCAATATAAGCCACTTGCCCCCGCGTTTTTCCAATACATTAGTTAATCGCACCGGGAATCTTATTTCTTGGCCACTTACCTTAGCCTGGATGACAGCATCCGCTGCTCCCCAAGCTACTGATCCAGCCGCTGACACCGAGTACCAGCCTATTTGTATTAAAGATCGCTCTGACTGCGTAAAAGCACGCTCAAGTTCAGCCTTAATCTCAGCCAATCCAATACATTTCTCGTCTCCACCTGTACCGATAAAAACCACATCAGGGTCAGAAGCGAAGAGTGCAAGACCGCTATTTATATCATGAGTATTGAAAGTTTCAGCAAACTGTCTAACCACTGACATTACAGCGGCTTCTGTCTTTGGATCTACCTTCATAGCTTTTTAAACCTCCTTTTGTTCCCACTTGTGGGATGCTATGCCTCAATACCGTTACTGTCAAGGCTGCCATATAGCTTAGACCTATGACTTTTTTATTATTTTCTTTCCGGCACAAGTTTACCACGTTTACTTGACAACCGTGGAGAATACTGGCATAAGACTGTTAACTTATAACCTCCAGAGGTGTTGATGCTGGCTATAATGGGCGCATTCGGGCAGGAGATAGTGGACCTGCGGCGACAGATGGCCGTCGAGGAAGTCGTTGCCAATCAGGCCTGCAGGCTGTATCGCGGCAAATTCAAAGACAGGGACACCCTGCTGGTACAGACAGGGATGGGCAGGGAGCGGGCTGAGAACGCAACGCAGTTCATTCTGGAGCGCTATCCCGTTACCGCGATAATCTCCATCGGCTTTGCCGGAGCGCTGGCCCCGGAGCTGAGGATCGGCGACGTCGTTGTATGTTCAATACTGCATTACGTGCCTGTATCGGAACAGGAAGAACAGGGTTTAGAACCATATGCTCCCGACGCCAGTCTGCTTTCTCTGGCATTACAGGGACCCGGGGACAGCGCAGCCCGGTTTCACCCCGGCAGCGGTATCACAGTGCTGCAACTGGATTCCAGCTCCCGGAAGATGCAGGGGTTGAGAGAGACCTCCCGGGCGCATATTATAGATATGGAAAGCTACTGGATCGCCAGAATAGCCTCGGCCCGGCAGATTCCTTTCATAGCCATTCGCTCCATCTCAGACACAATTCAGCAGGGCATACAGCCTTTCGACCGGATTCTGGCATCCGACGGCAAACTGCTATGGAAGAAGGCAGTGCTCTGTTTCCTCTTGCATCCCCGGTACCTGATAAATGTGTTCACCCTCTTCAGAAACACGCGGCCGGCAAAGAGAAACCTGGCCGCTTTCATCGGTAACCTGGTGACCAAAATTTGAAATAAGCTGAATGCTGATCGCTCAGCTTATGGCAATCCTGCCCATCGGTTCGGCGACCACCTCACCGATTACGGCCGCTTCCTCTATGCCCGCTTCATGCATCCTCGTCACCAGCATCTCCGCCTCCGACTCTGGCACGGAGATCAGCAGACCGCCCGAGGTCTGAGGATCGAACATTACGTCAACCATAAACCGGGGGACCCCGGGGTCGATATCCAACATGTTAATTCGGAACTCGCGGTTACGGTGCAATCCCCCGGGTATCATACCCATCTCTGAGAGCTCTTCGACCTCGGGGAAAAACGGTACCTGAGAAGAATGTATAATCATGCCGACATCGGTTCCCTCGATCATCTCGCAGGCATGCCCCAGCAGCCCGAAACCGGTGACATCCGTGCAGGCATGAACGTCCACGGCCAGCATAAGCTCGGATGCTTTATCATTGAGGGCGACCATACACTTCACAGACTTGGCAACCGCCGCCTCGTCCGCGACCCCACCCTTTAAGGCGGTATTTATTATCCCCGTGCCTAGCTGCTTGGTGAGTACCAGCCTGTCGCCGATTCTGGCCCCGGTATTAAGAATCACCCTTTGGGGATGAACGACACCAGTAACAGAGAGGCCGTATTTCAACTCATTGTCTTCGACACTGTGCCCCCCTACAAGCGCCACCCCCGCCTCGTGAAGCTTGCCCAGCCCCCCGGCGAGGACCTCCCTCAGAATGGATAAGTCCATCGTCTTCACGGGGAAGCAGACGATATTCATGGCCGTGATGGGTCTACCGCCCATGGCATACACATCGCTCAGGGCGTTGGCGGCAGCTACCTGGCCGAACGTATAGGGGTCATCCACTATGGGAGTGAAGAAGTCCAGGGTCTGTACGATCGCCAGGTCCTCTCTCAGTTTATACACACCGGCGTCCTCAGCCCTCTCCATTCCCACGATCAGGTTCGGATCGGGAATAAGGTGCAGCCCTTCCAGTGCTTTCGCCAGGTCCGCCGGACCTATCTTACAGGCTCAACCCGCGCCGCTGACAGTCTCGGTCAGTCGCGGCCTGGTCACTTCCTCCATTCCTCTTGCCTCCAGTTACTTCTCATCATCGCTGCAGTCAGCTGACCTTGATGGTCACCCACCTGTCTTAGCCCGGGGGAGGACTTAGCGAAAGCCGGAAGCCGTCCTCGACCTCCTCAACCTCCACAGAGTACCCCTTACTCTCGGCCAGACGGGACACGTTCTCCTTCGAGACAGCGGTCTCCACAAGCACGGTCACCGGTTCGCCTGGATTACCTTCAATAGCTTTCTTGGTCTTAACTACCGGGATAGGACAGGAAAAGCCCCGTACATCGACCTCAATCATTCTTGTCCTCCCCAATATAGCATACTCCGCTCCACTGGCAAAGATGCTCCTTAAATATTACTGGAAACTGGTCTATAATCTGCGAGACCCGGGTAGCCGGTGTAGCCCTCGCATACATACCCGCCACCCGGTTTGCCCTGGCTGCGATTATTGCGGCCTCATGCGGCTCAAGCTCCGCATAGGCCAGGGCGGAGACGAGGCCGGTTATAGTATCACCCGTCCCCCCAATAGCCTCCAGCGCGGGTACGTCGGGCTCGGTAATGGTAGCCAGAATCTCTCCGGCTTGCACCACATAGTCGACAGCTCCCTTGACCAGCAGCAACCGGGCCGCGTCCCTGCGTTCGTAGGCAGCAGCGATCAGTCCCGGGGTCTGTGTTATGTCGGTATCGA
This sequence comes from uncultured Dehalococcoidia bacterium, assembly GCA_964453665.1. Lineage (GTDB taxonomy): Bacteria > Chloroflexota > Dehalococcoidia > SZUA-161 > SZUA-161 > DAOUTY01. The sequence continues at coordinate 21,069 of CAYVQT010000040.1, forward strand.
ACAGGTGCCTGGCTATATAAGCAGGATGGGTAGCCTTGGTATCGGCAAGGAAAGCCATCTCCGTGGCGTCAGGTGTGAATATGTCGAATTCGGATGCCAGCCCTGCCGCCTTAGCCGCATACATCGATGCGGCGTCGGCAATCATCAACGGCCTTCTCTCACATTTTTTAACTGCTTCGCACAGCCTCCTGCTCAGCGCCATGTCGGGCAGGCAGTAGTGCAGAGCCAGCACCTCAGGTGACAGCTCAGCCACCTTCCGGATCAGATACTCATATATCTCGCGGCTGCCCTTGCCCTGGCCCGTGTCTCCGGCAACCACGACGTAAGGAGCTTCCAGCTTCAGGTACTCCGTAGTAGCCAGCGCCGCACCTATCATGGCGCCGGTGCCCTGAGTGCGGGGTATCCCGTGGCCTTCAACCACCAGTGCATCCCCCAACACCCTGACCTCTCCCATGGTCAATGGCAGGTTTTCTATAGGGACCGTTCCCGCTATCAGCATCACGGGTGATTGCCTCCCGACCAGAGGTTGAGGCTCTCGTCCAGAGCCCTGTCCAGCATTAAAGCGCACAGAGTAAAGCCGACGTCCTTGGGTCGTGGAGCCTCATTCAGCTTCTTACCCACCAACTCAGCATGCATGTACGGTATGTCGGGGCATCCCCCGCCGGAAGTGTTGACAATGACGCCGCTGCTCTTCTCTAAGGTAAGCTTCATATTGGCTGCCTTTACCATCGTCCACTCGCCGAAATCTGTCACTTTGACAATCTCAAGAAGTCCCGCCGTGCCTACCATCAGTGGAGCGACACTGACATACGGAGCATCTTTCTCCCTGAGCAGCCGTTCTATCCCCGGCTGCTCCACCAGGTTTATCTCCACAGCGAGGTCACATCCTTTTCTGAGCTCAGGCGGAGGGGCAACCAGCTTCACGGCATAGTCCGCCTTCCTGAGCACCTTATCGGCTCTAATGGCATCCTGCACATCCATGAATAGCACCAGTCCCCCACCCTCGAAGGAAGGCTTTTTCTTACCAAAAAGTGGCATTCAAATCTCCAACCTTATAGAAAATTCTAAGCACTAAATTCTAAATACTAAGCAATATCAAATTCCCAAATCATAATGTTCAAAACGTTCAGGATTTCCTTCAGGCTGTTTTCTCCCTCATGAAGAAGCCAATGGTTAAACAGAAAACCAGTCCCACTACAACAGCCACAATGCTGTTGTCGCCTATTCCACTCGGGCTTGCTGTCGTGAAGAAATTGTGCGCGATGGCGGCACCTGTTATGAGCCCCAAAATGGTTACCCCGGCATCGGTATCACCCTCGCCGGACAGGACAAGCTGACGGAGAGGACACCCGCCCAGCAGGGTAGCCGCCAGACCAACCAGGGCCATGCCGAGGAAGTTCCACAGTTGATTATCGTGAGCAACCGGCTGCCCGACGAAGCCCCAGTCAATATAGCCCAGTGCGGCGTTGGCGATGATAGCTCCGACAAAGAAAGCGGCGATGCCGCCAAAGAGGTATGTGTCCCTGACCATCATCAGGTCGCGCCAGCCGCCGACGAAGCACATCCTCGTCCTCTGGGCCAGCACTCCGACAACGAGACCAACGACCATCGAGATGCCGAGGGCAGCGTACATCGAGCCTGGCCCGCTCTCACTTTGAAAAATAAAAAGGGGAGAAAAAACGGCCAGCAGCAGCAGGCACAACATCAAGACCGGCATCACCCAGCCTGCCCCTGCGTATTTCCTGGCGGCACGTCCCAGGTTGAAGCCCCTCCTGAGGAACAGTATGCCAACGCCCGCCCCCACCACCACACCCGCAAGCGCAGTGATGCCGTTGAGGTCTCCCCCGGCCAGGCGCAGCACAGCCCTGACAGGACATCCCAGAAACACCAGCGCCCCGATCATTACAAAAGCGCCCAGCAGGAACCGAATCAACGGAGAGGAACCACCCCTCGCTCTGAACTCGCGGAATATTACGGCGGAGGCGAACGCTCCCAGCACAAGGCCCATAATCTCTGGCCTCAGGTACTGCACCACCTCTGCCCGGTGCAGACCCAGACCGCCCGCGATATCGCGAAGGAAACAGGCGATGCAGATGCCCATGTTCGGGGGATTGCCCCATTTCACCATGTAGGCAGCCAGAATCCCGAAAACGAGTCCCGCTATGACAATCAGCACTCTCGGCCTCAATAATCGGCGCAAGTTTCTTGCCATCCTTTCCGATTTATCGACCGGTTCCTGACCTCCGCCCACTCCCTATACCTATTGACTGACTTCGGCCCGTGATATAATATGACCACAGCCGATTTTATCATAAGTGTTTTTTTAATGCAAGATAATTAATACTTATGACTATCAAGAGGGATGCGCCATGAACCTCGACTATTTAAAGACCTACCTCGAGATAGTCAGGCTGGGAAGCTTCTCCGAAGTGGCCAGGAAGCTGTCGATCACCCAGCCCGCCGTATCTTTCCAGATTCACAAGCTGGAACGCGACCTGGGCGTACGTCTCCTCGATCGCAGACAAAAAGCGCTCACCATGACCGATGCCGGGAAGCGACTGCTCCGTTTCGCCGAACTCGTTGAGAGAGAGAGCGCAAGCCTGACGCACGACCTCGAGCAAATCCGCGAGGAGGTAACCGGAAACATAGTTATTGGCGCCAGCACTATCCCCGGTGAGGTCCTGCTGCCACCCATTCTGAGCGAATTTAAAGCCCTGCATCCCGCTGTCGGGGCCCGGGTGGAAGCCTCCGATTCTATGACCGTAATCTCCAGAGTACAGGAGGGAGACTACGACGTGGGTTTCTGCGGGACCGCACCCGAGGGCGGGGACCTGGACTATTTCACAATGGCAGATGACGAGATCGTCCTCATTGTGTTCCCGGAACACCCTTTCTCCCGAAGGAAAGCAGTCTCGTTTCTTGAGCTTAAGGATGAGCCACTGATACTACGAGAGGAAACCTCGGGCACGCAGCAGAGCCTCAAATCGCTGCTGGCGAAGGCCGGTCTCGATATTGAGAAACTGTCCCCCAATCTAACCCTGGGGACGAGCCAGGCTGTGGTCTCAGCGGTCGAGGCACGTGCGGGGATCGCCTTCGTATCCGATCTGGCCGTAAAAAAAAGCCTCGCTCTCGGCCTGGTCAAACAGGTCGCCGTCGAGGGACTGAAGCTGAAGCGAGACTTCTACTGCATATACCGCAAGGAAAGGGTAGTCTCCCGCCTGCTCAGCGAGTTCCTTGCCTTCGTCCGGGTGAGGGCATCACAAACATGACCTGTTCCCTGACACGGGTTTAAACCGGATCTGTTTGTCAAGCCTTATTACCGTCTATCCGCCTCGCGCCTTTGTGCATTAATCACGTGTTTTGGCCTATTGACACGCTTAGCTTCAAGTGCTATAAGACGTTTGGTTAAGAATTGTTAATTTCACCAGCCTGGTCCGACTGCCTGAACTTTCATGGTGGTTAGCGACTCACTCTGCTAGCACAGGCCACGATAATGTCCGAAAACATGTTAAAGTGATGTAGCTTAGTGGGGCAGCCTGGACTTAAATCGAACGAAAGGAGAAAACGTCATGTCGGGAAGAAGTGGAAAAATCAGCATATTTCTGGCTGTTATTGTGACGCTCGCATTGCTTACAGCAGGCTGCGGTGGTGAATCAGCAGAACCCACGCCGACGGCCACGCCCATACCCGTGACCATCTACGAGAGCACAGAGCATGGCTTTTCCATCGAGTATCCTGAGGGATGGACCGAGAGCGAGCAGGGGATGGGAACATACTTCTCCATCAGTTTTTTAAATCCCGGGGGAACCCTGTATGCGGCGGTATCCGTGGAATACAAGACCGACGACGTCATCCTGACTGATTACGTGACGGAAAACATGGATTACATGGAATCCTCGCCCGGCTTCGAGTTGATCTCAGAGGGTGACGTGACCATAGGCGAAGGCATCTCCGGCTACGAGATAGTGGGCCGGGGAGACCTGGGGACCGGTGAGGTTGAGAAGTTCAAGTTTGTCGTCATGGTGCGCGGTAAGCAGGGAATCGCGGTCGGTGCCATGGGAGAAGACGCTGTGTTCGATCAGAGTGAGAGTGTTATAGACGCCGTTTTGAATAGCTTCGAGCTCCTTCCGACTTATTCTTATGTACCCCCTACTCCCAGCGCCGGAGGCACCTACACAAGCGCTGAGTACGGCTTCTCCATAACCTACCCCGCAGGGTGGACGGAGACCTTCATCGGCAGCCATGGTGAAATCGTGACTTTCACGTCCGGTATGGGAGTGCCCAGTGTAACCGTCAGTCAATCGCCCGTAGGTGAGGGCACTACGCTTACCGAGTACGGCCCGCAGTTCAGCCAGGACCTGGGCCAACACTGGGTTGACTACGCGCTGATTTCTCATGGTGAGATAACGCTGGATGATGGTACCCCCGCCTACGAAATCGTGTTCAGCGGCACATCGGAGGGCTACAACCTCAAGTGCAAGTATGCAGTAGTAATTAAGGGAACTCAGGCTTTCTATATCGCGGGTTACAGCATGCCGGCCAGTTTTGCGCAGGATGTCGCAGCTCTGGACAGTGTAATTCACAGCTTCTATCTGGAATAGACTCTCGCTATTAACCGTCTGCTAAAACGGCATGTTTCGTAGCCAATATTACTTGACCCCGTCATGGCTGCTCCAGAAGGAGTTCCTTCTGGAGCACTTCATTTTGAAACTGCGACCCCACATCCGAAAGCCTCCCGATTCCAGGGTCCATGCTGCCCACGTTTGACAATATCGAATTTACACGGTATTCTGCACACTGGCGTAGAGCCCTGTGCGCCCGACTGCCCGGGTACAATTTCAAAGGTCAGCATATTTCAGGATTTTTCACGGTATTACCATTCCATTAGCCGTTCGGAGGATTATCTGATGTCAAAGAAGCTAGCCGTAATTCCAGAGCAGTGTTCCGGCTGCAGCATCTGTGAATTAGTGTGCGCCATCAAACATTTCGGCGTGAACAACCCTAAGAAGTCCGCGATCAGAGTAATGGTCACATACCCCCATCCGGTCATGAGGATGCCGATCGTCTGCAGTCAGTGCAAAGCGGCACCCTGTGCGCAGGTGTGCCCGGTGGACGCGCTGCGGCGCATCGACGGCGTCGTTCAGCTAATCGAGAAGGAGTGTATTTCCTGTTATCAGTGCGTTGAAGCATGCCCCTTCGGGGCCATATACGCCCATGAAGACTGCGACCTGCCCATAAAATGTGACATGTGCGGAGGGGACCCTGAGTGCGTCAAGGTATGCCCCAAGGGAGCGTTAAAGCTCATACCCGAGGCCGCCCTGGGTGAATCCAAGCGCCTCAACAACGTCTTGAGCTATGCCCAGATGAAAGAAATCGAGTTCTATGAGAAGGGCGAAAGGAAAATCATCCACTATGCCGAGATCGGGAAGGAAGAGCTATGAGCATCAAGAGTGGATATTTCAAGAAAAAACTGCATGTAGACCTCACAAAGGGCAGCTCTGAGCGCCTCGATCTATCCGACGCCTTTATCGAAAAATATATCGGGGGCCGCGGCTTCGGCGCCAAGCTGGTCTGGGACAATCTGAAAAGCCACGACCTCAAGATCGACCCGCTCGGCCCGGAGAACCTTCTGGTCATCGCCCCGGGCCCGCTCACCGGCACTTACCTGCCATCGTCGGGGAAGAACTCCTTTATTGCCATCTCCCCTGCCACAGGACTCTATGGCGATTCCTCCATAGGCGGTATCTTCGGGGTTGAACTGCGACAGGCGGGGCTCGACCTTCTCTCCATTACCGGCAGGGCTTCAGAGATGTCTGTCCTTTTCATCGACAACGGCGAGACGACAATCCTCACCATGCCCGAATTGACAGGGAAAAGCTGTCTGGAGGCCGAGGGAATTATCAAGGAACGGCTGGGGACACATGCTGTCCACGTAGCCGTTATCGGCGTTGGTGGCGAGAACCTGGTGAAGTTCGCCTGCGTAAACACAGACTGGGGCCGCAATGCCGGGAGAACCGGGATAGGCGCAATCATGGGCTCGAAGAACCTCAAGGCAATAGTTGTGCGCGGCGACAAAGACCTTCCGGTACATGACCTGAAAGGGCTGATGGCGGAGAATGACAAAGCCTGCAAATATATGACGGAACATAAGTACTTTAAAATGTGGCAGCAGGAAGGCCTGATGAACGTTATCGAGTACGCGAACGAAAAGGGAATTCTGCCAGCGTACAATTTCAAGGACAGCGTTTTTGCCAAACA
>CAYVQT010000041.1:0-27254 GCA_964453665.1 uncultured Dehalococcoidia bacterium
TTTACCATAATTATACCACAATTATACGAATACTTATATGTTACATGGTACTAGGATAAATAGACATCCTGATTGGCAGTGTTGCCTTTTGGCCGAGCTTGTATTATAGTCTTCACTGTATTCGAGGCTAATTGGAGCCACAGTACGGAGGCCTCTTGAGGATAAAACCCGAAACTGAGCTTTGGGCTATAAGTATCCTGTCCGTCCTCCTGATTATCATCATTGCCTTGTTCCCCTCGAATGCTCTCCGCATAGTCCTCGGCTTGCCCTTTATCCTCTTCTTCCCCGGATACACGCTGGTAGCTGCCCTTTTCCCTAAAAAAGTCAACCTGGAAGGGCTCGAAAGGGTTGCACTGAGCTTCGGGCTCTCTATCGCCGTAGTGCCACTGATCGGGTTAATTTTGAATTACACTCCATGGGGTATAAAACTGTATCCTATCCTCGTCTCCATTACCATTGTTATCCTGGCTGCCTCCGGCATTGCGTGGTACCGGCGTCACAGGCTGCCGGAAGAGGAGCGCTTCTGCGTTAGCTTCAACGTCAACCCGTCACAATGGGCAACCATGAAAGGCTGGGATAAAGCCCTCTCCATCGTTCTGATCGCATCGATACTTGGAGCTATCAGCGCCGTCGCTTATGTAATCGTAACCCCCAAGACCGGAGAGAAATTCACCGAGTTCTATGTTCTGGGACTCGACGGCGAGGCCTCGAATTACCCCGGCGAGCTAACAGTTGGAGCGGAAGGAAGAGTAATCCTGGGCATAGTGAATAATGAGCATGAAGACGGCCTAATCTACCGGGTTGATATTCTAGTGGATGACATAGAAAACGGTATGATCGGGCCATTGGCGCTGGACCACGATGAGAAATGGGAGAGCGAAGCGGGATTCGTACCCCGAGAGGTCGGAGATGACCAGAAGGTGGAATTCATACTATACAAAAACGGGGAGGAGGAACCTTACAGTTCACTCCACCTCTGGGTCGATGTGAAGAACACAAGTTAACACCTGAGGTGCTTCTCAATACCCGGTGATAATAATACATTTCATAACAATATGAGCGCGTTTCGTAACAAAATACTGACTTCAACCCGCGCCAAGTATGGCATAGCACTGGCCTTTATCGTCGGTCTAGCCTTCTTCCTGCGCGTATACTTCCCTTACGAGCACGTATTTACCGGAGACTGGGTCAGATTCCAGCAAAATGATCCCTGGTATCACATGCGTTTGGTGGAGAATCTTGTCAACAATTTTCCACACCTTCTTTCCTTCGACCCCTACGGGTTCTATCCCGATGGACAGGTCAGAGTTACCGCACCCTTCTATGACTACTTTCTTGGCTTCTTTATCTGGGTGTTTGGCGCTGGCTCTCCATCAAAGGGACTTATTGAAACATTATGCGCCTATTTCCCTGCGATCCTTGGGGCACTGGTCACAGTACCTGTGTACTTCATAGGTAAGACGCTGTTCAACAGGAAAGCGGGGCTCATCGCTGCGGCTCTTATTGCCATATTGCCCGGCGAATTCCTCTTCCGAACACTGCTCGGATTCAACGATCACCACGCCGCTGAGATAATGTTCAGCACACTGACAGTGCTGTTCCTGATACTGGCGCTTAAAAGTGCAAAGAGGAAAGAAATTTCCTTCGATAGCCTGCTTAAGAAAGACTGGGGAACCCTGAAAGAACCGCTGTTATATTCATTACTTACGGGACTTTCGCTGGGGTGCTATCTCCTTTCGTGGACGGGAGGGGCGTTATTTATATTCATAATCTTTATCTTCGCCATTTTGCAATACATCATAGACCACCTGAGAGGCAGGCCAACCGACTATCTCTGTATTATAGGTGTGCCCGTCTTTCTTGTCGCTATGGTGTTACTCGCCTTTACCCCAAGTGGATACCCTCTGTGGAACATCCAGATCGCATCCCTGTTCATCGGTATCCTGGCATTCCTGGCCCTCAGCGGCATTTCTTTGCTGATGAACCGCAGGAACCTGAGGCCGGCTTATTACCCGCTGACGTTAGCCGCGCTTGCAGGCATAGGTTTCGCACTGTTCTATGCAATAGACCCTTCCTTGCTCGACTCGATGCTCGACAAACTTGACGTGCTCAAACCCACAGGAGGCAAACTGACGATCTCCGAGGTAAAAGGGCTATCACTATCTTCAGCATGGGAGTTCTTCAGTACCAGTTTCTACCTGTCTCTAATATCCCTAGCTGTAATATTATACCTCGTCATAAAAGAGAGTGCCGCTGACAAGACTCTGCTCTTTGTTTGGAGCCTGATAATGCTGATAGCGTCATTCGGCCAGCAGCGCTTCGCCTACTATCTGGCGATTAATGTCGCTGTTCTAACGGCATATCTCTCATGGCAAATGCTGGAGTTTGTCGGCCTCAGAGAAGCTCCCGAAGAAGCCGCTAAAGCGGAGCTCGACAGGAACATAGCTCTGCAAAAGGATAAAGCCAAACTCACAAAGAAAGCAAAACGTAAGAAGGAGAAGGCCAAAAAAAGAATACTGGAGGCCCCGGGTGTCACCTGGTTCAGTACGACGCGTATCTACGGTTTTCTGGCGCTAATCGTCATTTTCTTTCTGGTCTTCTACCCCAATATCGGTTCCGCAATCGACTGGGCAAAACCTGAGAGAGGTCCCAGCGATGACTGGCACGATGCGCTCGTCTGGATGAAGGGCAACACCACCGAGCCATTTCAGGACGCCGAATTCTACTACGATTTATACGAGAAGCCCGCCGCAGGGGAAAGCTACAGCTATCCGGAATCGGCATACGGGGTTATGAGCTGGTGGGACCCCGGCTACTGGATAAACTATATCGCCCACCGCATACCAAATGCCAATCCATCCGGCAGCAGGGGCGCCTATGATGCAGCCTCGTTCCTTCTCGCGCAGGACGAAACATCGGCCAATGAGATACTCGACAGACTGGATTCCAGATACGTGATCCTGGACAGCGCAAACTCCTTTGGCGAGTTCCACGCCTTTATAACGTGGGCGAATATGAATCAAAGCGATTTCTACGAGGTATGCTATACGGCAGAGGGGGAAAAATTTAGTCAGGTACTAATCTTCTATCCCGCTTATTATCAGTCCATGTGCTCCAGGCTGTATAATTTCGGCGGTGAGGAATGGGTTCCCCAAGAAATTTTGGTCGTCAGCTTCGACGAGCAGCCGGCAATAAATGAAAAGGGGGATAGGATCACGGTCAAGGTCATCTCCGACGAGAAACCGTTTACCGACTACGAGGACGCATTGGCGTTCATAGAATCACATTCGGAATACAAGATAGTGGGTACTAGACAATATCTGAGTCCTGTGCCCCTTGAAGAACTGGAGCACTACGAACTGGTCTACAAATCACCACATGATGTCTTGACACGGGGAGAGGAGACAATCTCAGAAGTCGAGATATTCGAATACTCACCTTAAGAACCTAATGTCTCATTCCCCAAACTTACGAAGCGGCCCGTCCCTCCACAGAGTCCTGGAAAAGGGATATTTTGAGAACCGCCCCGGTATCGCTATTTTGTAAATTCGATTAGAATTGCCCCGCTGTATCTTCTCAAAGGTACGCATATCTTCAGGAAGGCAGGCTCTAATCTGCTAAGAAGCTCAGCACTTCTCATTTTAGCTTTATGGCTATGAGTAATCAGATAAACAAATGAACTCAGAAGTGTAAGCAGGGCAAATTCATGGCAATCTACAGTTCTGAAATGCCTGCCCATCTCTGCAATCTCAGAGTATGATAGAGGCCGCTCAGCCTGAGTCCTAGCGCTGGGGCTCAGCCTTCTCCACATATTAGAAACAGGATTATGAGCCAGGGGCTCGATGAATACCGCCTTCCCCCCAGGTTTCAATACTCTGCTCACCTCGATAGCCGCCTTGCTGATGTCAATATGATGTAGAATTGACACGCCTACTACCAGATCGAAAGACTGGTCATTGTAGGGAAGGTTACTGGCATCCATTTGCTGCACATCCAACTGTCCTGGAATAAACTCCTTGTTTCTCTCCCTTGTCAAGGAGAGTGCTTCTGCAGATATATCTGAAGCAGATACGCGTGCTCCCCTGATCACTAACTCTCGCGTTAGTCCCCCACCACCACATCCAAGTTCGCATATCTGTTTGCCCTCAATCTGACCCAACGCTGTTAATAGCCTGCCCTTTAGATTCGGCATTGACGGGCTAAGTGATACAATCCACTTCTCCAAACGACCTGCAACCTGGTGTCCGTACCGAAAACGCCTATCGTGGAACTCTGCTTCCTCGTCAATCTGGCCTCTGGACGGCTTGTTTCCGTTTGCTGTGCGCCTCTCCGACATTCTTATCACTACTACCCGTTCTAGCTTACATTGGTTTGCCTGGCACCTGCTCGATTATGCTATACAATTCGTTTCACTATCTAGCTCCACAGTACCCGATTGTATCACCCGAGCCCCCTCACAGGCAATTCGAGGTAAATCCGGCCAACCTTCTCATCTTTTAACTAACCACCTTACAGTTTTCGGTCTTCTCAAGCAGCAGACTATCCACCGCATATAAATTCGCCCAGGCGTCCCACAGTTAGCAATATTATGAGTAAGATCGGGCACATACGACGTTTGTCAAATCCGTTACCCTATGCTACACTACATCCGATTTCGAGGAAACTGGTACAGGCGCATGAAGCCGACGACGGCCCAGGAACGTTTATCTCAAAAGCAACCCAAGCGTAAGCCGAAGATCATCGCCGCCATCCCCTGCCTAAATGAGCAGCGCTGTATCGGAAGCGTAGTGGTAATGACAAAGAAGTTTGTCGACAGCGTGATAGTGGTAGATGATGGCTCCACTGATGCTACTGCAGAGGTTGCTGCCGAAGCCGGGGCGGCTGTTCACCGGCATGGTGAAAATAGAGGGTACGGGGCAGCTATTCGCAGCTCACTGGAAAAGGGCAGACAGCTCGGAGCTGACATCCTCGTAACTCTCGATGGTGATGGACAACACGACCCGAGGGACATCCCGGAACTAGTTAAGCCCCTGCTCGAGGGGGAAGCAGACATCGTATTAGGTTCCAGATTCCTGAGAAAAGGTAAAAGGCCCCCCCTTTATCGGCGTATGGGGCAGAGGGTTCTAACAACTATTACCAACCTTGGCTCAGGCCAGACAGTCAGCGACTCCCAGAGTGGATTCAGGGCCTACTCCTCAAAAGCCCTCAGTGAGCTGTCCCTGACCGAAAGCGGGATGTCTGCAAGTTCCGAGATACAGTTCGCTATAGGCAGAAGCGATCTCAGGGTAGCCGAAGTACCCATAGACGTTTCTTACATGGTCGGGGCAAAAAGGAACCCGATAGGGCATGCGGTACGGGTACTAAGCAGGCTACTGGTTTTAATCAGCTTAAGGCAGCCTCTATTGCTCTTTGGGGTACCGGGTTTCGTTCTCATGGCAGGGGGGCTGGCGTTTGGTGTACGTGTGTTGGCGCGGTACGGCGAAACTCGCGAGCTGGCGGTAGGCAACGCCCTGGGCATGGTCCTGCTTTTCCTGGCGGGTCTGCTCGCATTATTCACCGCCCTGATGCTACAGGCAATGAAAGAACTCTTGCGTGGAGAGGCTGCCCGCCTGGCAAGAGAAGTAAGGGGATATGCTCCAACGGAGGAGTCCACCGAAACAGAGGAAGGCCCGCATTAGGGCTAAAACGACTCCTCACAAGCACACTCTAACTGAAAATCCTAATGCCTTGCTCCGTCTACCAAAGATACCCAGGGCTGATAAGTCAGACCAAATACCTTTGCTAGCGACCACCTCAAATGACAATAGCTATGGAGTAACGTTCAATTGAAAAGGGTTCTCATCGTAACCTATTATTTTCCACCGCGTCCCGCTGTTGGCAGCCTGCGCCCTGCGGGTCTGGCTAAATACCTCCCGGAATTCGGCTGGGAAGCAGTAGTCCTGACAGCAAAGTTGCCGCATAAGCCGGCGCCGGAGTTCAAGGTCATAGAAACACGCTACGATGATACATTTGGTCTTGCGAAGAGATATCTCGGCCTTGACTCTGAGCAGAACGTGATGGCCCAAATAGCCCAACTCAAGAAAAAGCTGCACATCCGGTCAGAGAAATCTGTGTTGGACCGGCTGCTGGCTCCCTGGGGGGAGATAACCGCATATCCCGACCCCCAAAAGCACTGGCGGACCTACGCCGTTGAAGCAGGGAATGACTTCCTGCAACGGGAACCTATGGATGCCATGATAAGCACTTCCTCACCTGTAACAAGTCACATTGTAGCCAAAGAACTAAAAACAAGGTTTGGAATACCATGGATCGCTGATTTCCGCGACCTTTGGACTCAGAACCATTACTATCCGTATAGTCCAATACGCAGGTTAATCGAGAAGAGACTGGAGTTGAAGACACTGCATCACGCTGATGCACTGGTTACCGTATCCGAACCAGCCGCACGTAAATCAAGCGCGCTTCATAAAGGGAAGCCTATACATGTGATCACTAACGGATTCGACCCCGAGGAAGTAAGTAGCCCCGATGTAGATTTGACAGATGAGTTTACGATTGCCTATACCGGTAATCTCTACCCGGGCAGACAAAGCCCGGAACCACTTTTTGCAGCTATCAGAGACATGCTCGACCAGCGAATTATGGACGCCAAAGACGTTCGGGTCCAGTTCTATGGTGTTGAGGCTGGATGGATAGACAAACAAGCCGACCGTCACGGACTGGGGAACATAGTCAAGCAGTTCGGCATAGTACCCAGACAGTTTGCTTTAAACAAGCAGAGAGAGTCGCAGGTGCTTCTATTGCTAAAGTGGAATGACCCCGAAGAGCGAGGGTATTACTCAGCGAAGATTTTTGAATACCTGGCGGCCAGAAGGCCAATCTTTGCAGTCGGTGGATTTGATGACGTCATTAGTGACTTACTAGAAAAAACCAGAGCAGGTACATGGTGTTCGACATCGGAAGAGGCCAAAGGAATGCTCAAGGAACTCTATGACGAGTATAAGACGGCGGGTAAAGTAACATACAAAGGTGATGAGATAAAAATCAACAAATACAGCCAGAGAGAGATGGCACGGCAGTTTGCCGAAGTACTGGATAGTGTTTCTCGCTAACCTTCACATTGTTAAGAACCAAGATACTGCGCGATCACATCGTCAGGTTCACCCTGAGTCACGATATGCCCTTTGTCAATCCATATCACCCTGTTGGAGAATTTTTTAATAGACTCCATATTATGGCTAACCAGAAGAATCGTTCGCTCACCTATGAGACTCTCCAACCTTTTCTCGCACCTCTCGTAGAACTCAGCGTCCCCTACACCGAGTATCTCATCAATCAGCACTATGTCTCTATGGACGTTGATCGCTATCGCAAAGCCTAAGCGTGAGTGCATCCCAGTAGAGTAAGTCTTTACGGGCATATTTATGAATTCACCGATACCAGCGAAATCGATGATATCATCCAGCATACCATCGATTTCCTTCTTCGAAAGGCCCATCAGAATGCCGTTGAGGTAGATATTGTCCACGCCCGAAAGCTCGGCCTGGAATCCAGCACCCAGAGAGAACTGGGTTGAGACTGAACCTCGCACCATCACTTCTCCTTCATCTGGGGGGTAGATTCGCCCTATGACCCGAAGCAGCGTACTTTTCCCCGAGCCATTCCTGCCGATAATTCCTACCGTATCACCCCTGTTGATGGTGAAATTGACATGCCTCAATGCCCAGAACTCTTCGGACTCATCTCGTATTCTCCTTAACCCGCTGGCCACAAGGCTCCGTGCCGAAATCAGCCTGCGCTTGCCAACATTGAACCTTATTCCCAGGTCTCTGGCCTTGACAACTTCCATTAGATCGCCTTCACCAGCTTGCGTTCCTCACGTGCGAAGTACCACGAGCCAATCAAAAACACCATCACAGCCATTGCCGCCGGAACCACCATGTATTCACTCGGAGGTTCACCCCTAACCAGAATATTCTTATAGGATTCAAGTAATGCTGCAAACGGGTTGAGCCAGAAGACTGTTTCATATCTCTCTGGCACCCTATCGCTTACAGAATAGAGAATCGGCGACAGGTAGAACCACAGGCGTAGTACGAACTGAAGGATATCCTCCCAGTCCGAAAGGTATGTTCCCCAGACAGCGCAGATAAGGGAAGCCCCGATAGTGCCCACCAATTGAACGAGTATAAGTAGAGGCAGCCACAGCACGTTTACAGACCAGGTCGCATCGAAGATGAACAGCAGCGGGATGAGAATGACAAAACCCGCAACGTAATCAACCAGCCCAGTCATTATCATGGCTAGGGGCAGCACCGCCAGGGGAAAACGGGTCGTCTGGACAACACTGACCTTCGACGTAACCGATTTAACCGAGCGCTCCATAGAGACAGTGAACCATCTCCAGGCCAGGATAGCGCAGAAAAGGAGCACGGGGAACTTAGGCCCGCCCATATCGAAGATGAAAACCACCAGCACTATGTAGGTGCCCATCAGGAGCAGGGGATTCAGGAAATTCCACAGGAAGCCGAGGACCTTGTTCCTGTGCTGCGCTTTAAGGTCGGAAACAACCAGGTAATAAAGGAGCTCCCGTCTCTGCCAGATGTCCTTGTATTGCTCAAACATTACTTTTTTGACCCAGCCCGTCATACAGGGCTACAAGCTTCTTTGATTCATTCTCCCAGTTGAATACCTTCGCCGCTTCCAGCGCGTTCTTCCTCATCTCGTTGTACCTGGTCTCGTCCGATAGAATGTAATCTATGGCTTCGGCTATATCCTTAGGAGACTCAGGATCGCAGGTCACCCCCAGATTATAGCCTTCAATATACTTCTTCAGGTCGGGAAAGTTGCTGCCGACTACAGGGAGTCCGGCCGCCATACATTCGAACAGCTTGTTGGGGGAGACATAATAGTAGTTCAGGCCGATATTTTGATGCAGAACCAAGCCTATGTCTGCTGACATCGCATGTCGTGTCACCTCATCGAAAGGCACCTCACCAAAGAAGTATACCCTATCCGCCAGCCCTTTGTCTTCAATAAAAACCTTGAGCTCGGCAACATAGCTATCGAGGCCTGAACCGAACACAACACAACTAACCTGGCTCAAGTGCTTCAGGCTCTGGATTCCGCTCTCAATACCCCGTCCCCACGATATCTTTCCCATGTAGAGGATTATCCTCTCCTCCGCAGATATCCCAAGCTTATCGCGGAATACGGTAGAACGCTCGAAAGGATGATAATATGGCACGTTCATGATTACAATAGGCGGCCCAATGTTGTATCTCTCGCTCAGCGCCTTGCTGCTGGATTCACCTGCTATGATATTAGCATCCGTATGATGAATAAAGAAAGACTCGATCCTGTGCACAATAAAGCGATTCAGCCTGGAACGCTTCCGCAACCTGGGTCGATCCAGCCATAGCTCGTGAGAATCATACACCAGTTTTCCACCCGTGAGACGGCTGCACAGCCACGCCACAGGCATTGTAACCAGGTCATTAGCATGGTATACGTCGGCTGGTTCCTTCCTCGCCAGACGAAAGCTGCGCCAGTAGTAGAAGAGATACGCTAAGTAGATGTACGGCAATAGCAGTAATAGATACCGCGCCATTCTGTAACAGCGCCAATAAATCCTTCGTTCCAAGCGTGAAAAGAGCCTGTAGACCCCCGACAGCGGATTATATATCACGACGCGGGCTGAAGCCGGAGCCCCCCCACGGCCGGTCTCGCCACCTTCCTTCGCCCCAGAAATGACCGGAGGGGATTTCGCCGGCCGTAGACCGGGCAACTTACGCACCAACCTCGACAGCAAGGCTACAATGAACCCACAAACCCTGAGAGCACTCTTATATGGCAACATCGCCAGCAGTAACACAGGCCGCAGCATCTCTGGATCAACAGGGTACAACGTGACCCTGAATATCCTGGCGCCGTCGCTCTCTTCATAGCGATCTACCCTGCCGGTCAGGTATGCGATAACTCTGACATCATGACCAGCCGCTGCCAGAGTCCTGGTTAGCCTGCGTACTGTGTTGAAATTACTGTTGCACTCATTGAGGCTGAACATGCAGACCTTCATAGCTGGTCAATCCTCTCCGTTCAGGCCAAAGTCGCGGCTTTTCTCCGGGAATACATCATAAGCATATGCAATACTAACTACGAAGGATGAAAACAATGTTTTTAGAATAACCCAATTCAGTACAACGTCCGTGGTGAGCCCTTCGGCTCTGCTCAGGACAGGCTTGTCGACCCATGAAAGGCCCTTCGACAAGCTCCCTTCGACAAGCTCAGGGCGAACGGTTTATATCCTATTTTCAAAACAATAAACGCTGAATAACACACCTCAGTCAGTCAACCCCTGGTACAGGGCTACAAGCTTCTTTGATTCATTCTCCCAGTTGAATTCCTTCGCCGCTTCCAGCGCGTTCTTTCTCATCTCATTGTACCTGGTCTCGTCAGACAGGATGTAGTTTATGGCATCGGCTATTTTTGCAGGGGACTCAGGATCGCAGGTCACCCCCAGATTATAGCCTTCAATATACTTCTTCAGGTCGGGAAAGTTGCTGCCGACTACAGGGAGTCCGGCCGCCATGCACTCGAAAAGCTTGTTCGGGGAGACGTAGTAATAGTTCAGGCCTGTATTCTGATGTAGAACCAGGCCTATGTCCGCTGACATCGCATATCGTGTGACCTCATCGAAAGACACAGCATCGAAAAAATGAACCCTTCCTGCTAATCCCTCGTTCCCGATAAGCTTTCGTAAGCCAGAAATATATTGTTCAGGCCCGAACCCGAATATGACGAGTCGGCAGTTGCTCAAGTACTTGAGGCTCTGCACCTCTTCCTCTATACCTCTAAGGTAGGAAATCCTCCCCATGTAGAGGATTATCCTTTCACTCGCAGGTATACCGAGCTTATCGCGGAATATAGTAGAACGCTCGAAAGGTCGGTAAGAAGGAACGTTTAATACCACTGTCGGCGGTGCAATACAGTATCTTTCGCTCAGATCTATGCCACTTGATTCACCGGCTATAATGTTGGCATCCGTACGCTGTATCAGAAACGACTCTATGCTCTTCACGAAAAATCTGTTGAACCTCGAGCGCTGTTTTTCCGGCCGGTCCAGCCACAGCTCGTGAGAATCATATACCAGTTTCCCCTTCGCGAGGCGACTGCACAGCCATGCAACGGGCAGTGTAACCAAGTCATGGGCATGATATACATCCACCGGCTCCTGCCTAGCTACACGAAAGCTGCGATAGTAGTAGTCAATATACCCCAGATAAGCATGGGGCAGTTTCGTGATCGGCCAGCGTACCACCATGTACAAGAGCTTATGTATCAGCTCCAGCGGGGAGAAAACTGAAGCAAAGCCTCCCGCTTGATACCGCCCATTACCGGTATCGTTCTCCAAACTCGCCCCGGCAGTATTTTGCGGTGAATTGACCGGCGCTCCATCCACATCCGCTCGAGGCGGGCTCTGGCTGGATTCCCTCAATATCGAGCTGAACAGCTTCTTCTCGAACCTCACCACCGATGATATTAACCGCAGCACTCTCACATGAACAGGGTTCAGGGCTAATCTGAATATCCTGGCGCCGTCACTCTCCTCGTAGGGCTCTGTCGTATCGCTCAAGACAGCGATTACACGTACATCGTGGCCGGCATCAGCGAGAGTCCTGGCTAACTTGCGCACGGTAATCTTATATTTGCCACATTGGTCCAGAGTAAACATGCATACCCTCACAGCTATCCGATCCTTCCGATACATTCAGCGATAGCCATGACTTCGTCTTCACGGAGATAAGGATGCATGGGCAGCGAGAGAATCTCACCGCATACCTTCTCTGTAACAGGCAGGTCGACGCCGCCAGCCAGACCAAGATAGGCCTTCTGCTTGTGGACAGGTATGGGGTAGTGTATCTGAGTTTGAATCCCATTTCCCAAGAGGTCTTGATGAAGACTGTCCCTATTCTGATGCCTGACAACGTAAAGATGATAAACATGTTTTGCGTATTTTCTTTCGACAGGCGTGGTGACAGGGGAGTTGCGCGACAGCTCATCATACAGCCTCGCTACTCCCCTCCTTCTCTCGTTCCACTCATCCAGATGCTTCAGCTTGACGCGGAGTATCGCCGCCTGTATTTCGTCCAACCTGCTGTTAATTCCAACGAAATCGTGAAGGTATTTTACAGGCTGGCCATAGTTTCTGAGCATTTTCAATTTCGCGGTTAGCTCTTCACTGTCTGTCACTACAATCCCGCCATCCCCATAGGCCCCGAGATTCTTTATCGGATAGAAGCTGAAACAGCCCGCGTCTCCCATGCTGCCGACTTTCCTGCCCTTGTACTCCGCACCATGTGCCTGGCAGGCGTCCTCCACCACGCGCAGGCCATACCTCCCGGCAAGCTCTATAATCGGCTCCATATCAGCCGGATGGCCGTAGAGGTGAACAGGCAGTATCGCCCTCGTTTTGTCTGTTATCCTCGCCTCCATCCCTGAAACGTCCATGCAGTATGTATCAGGCTCGATATCGACGAAGACCGGTTTCGCCCCGTTTCGCACAATAGCATCCGCTGTCGATATGAAAGTGTGGGATACAGTTATTACCTCATCGCCCTCTCCAATCCCAAGCGCCTTGAGCACAAGGAAGAGGGCATCGGAGCCGGAATTCATGCCTATCCCGTATTTGCTGCCAATGTATCCTGAAAATTCCTCCTCAAACCTCTCTACCTCTTCACCCAGAATAAACCACCCTCTTTTCAGAACACGTTGAATAGCTTGGGTTATTTCCCCACTTATTCCTGCATATTCTCCTTTTAAATCAACAAAGTTAATCACAATGGCCACCTAATGAAAGCGTAAATTTCCTGATTATGGCTCTCGTTTCTCCCCTTCATCTTCCCAAGGGTAACCCTTCGAATAATGGTCTCTCCAGGGATACGGCTTCACCAGTCTCCCCTCTTTACATTTGATGTCATGAACTGAGCAAAGCACCCTTGCTGGAACTCCAGCTACAACCGCATACGGAGGGACATCTTTGTTCACCAATGCTTGAGCCCCAATCAAAGAGTCTCTTCCTATCCTGACTCTTGGCATTATGATAGCGCCAGTTGTAATGACAGCATATTCATCAATTATCGGTCCCTCTATACAGTCAGAAGGGGGATGAGGGTCATTGGTCAATACAACATACGGGTAGATCCATACATAGTCTTTGATGACCGATTTCTGCCCGATATGTACACTGCTATGGAACCTGCAATAGTTACCGATCTTCACATATCCCTGTATATCGGAAAGCGTACCAGCCCTGCATTGTACTCCAAATTGAGAGCATTCCCTAATTGTCACCCTGTGGCCAGTCTCAAAACCCTCTCCAAACGTAGAACCGGCATATATAATAGAACCGCTCCTGATTATTGAGTTGTTCCCTATCTTCAGCGGTGGATTGCGATAATCCTTTTCGTGATAAAAAGCCGCCAGCGGTTCTCCAAGGATACAACCGGGCCCAATAAAACAGGCATCACCAATTTCGACGTTATCATAGATTATTGTATCGTCACCTATTGTGACATCCTTTCCCAGTTTCACATCAGCGTATAGACGTACGTTTTTACCAATTTTCCCAAGGCCGTCGCTCATACTCCCCATCGCTCTCTCATCCTTTCCTCACAAGACCTGCGAAGGTTTCGTAATCACGAATGTAATCATCTTCGTCGTACAGCGCAGATGCCAGGACCAGACAAACAGAGCCCGACGAGAAGTTATCCAGCTCGCGCCATATCATAGATGAAACATACAACCCGTAGTAGGACCTGTTGAGATGAAACCTGCTGTTTTCAAACCCGTCATCCAGGATAACATCGAAACTGCCGCTTGCTGCAATTATAAACTGCTGTAAGTGCTTGTGCGCATGCCCACCCCTCTCCTCACCCCCAGGCACGTCGTAAAGATAATAGACTCTCTTGATTTCAAAAGGTATATGCCTGTACTCCTCGATGAAGGTAAGGTTACCTCTCCTGTCCGCCACTTTGGGAAGGTCTATTATTTTACATTCCGACAACCTCATGGTCACCTCCTTTGGCAATCTCTTGTATTTAAGTAATAATTCACGGCACACGCCAGATTGTGGAAGTGGTATACTCAGCGACTAAAGTTAACACATCATATTCTTCGTTAGCCTCCGCAACCTGTTCAGCCGATAACCGCCAGGTCCTGATAGGGTCATCGATGCATATCACGAATGTACCTGGGTTGTTCTTCAGCTCGCAAAAAAATTCCTGTATGCGCGCCTCGTCGTCCGGCATCAGATATTCGGTTACGCCCAGCACTTGGGCCAGGTCCTTAAAGCTCTGCAGGTGTGTTTCGTCGCTCGGGGGTGGAACAAGATAGACTATCCTGTCGAGCTTGAATTCCAGCAACTCCGCACAATTGCTGTATATTGTAGCGTCTGCAGGCGCATTATTCATCATCCAGATGCTGCCCGCCTCGTTTACCCATTCCGGGGAGTTCAGCCCCTGCCCAGGCTTGGCACGCTGATAGTAATCAAAAGAACTGTCAGCCTGAAACCCGACAAACAGCAAAATCATTACCGTTACAGCGGATAAAAGCGCTGTTTTTAGCCAGGGCTTACCAATTTGACCATAGGTGTACAAGGCCAGTGGTATGATAGTCAACATTACAAAGGGATAGACTGGAGACATATAGCGTGTGCTGATCGGTTCAGTACTTTCTACCGACGTAGTTATCATCAGCGCGATGGGATAGATAACAAGATAGGAAATTATAAGAGGGTTTGCCCTAAGGTACTTTCTTATCTGCATTCTTTTTCTATACACTATCAACAGGACAAAGGATACGGCTATAACCGCTACCATTATGTACGCCAGTTGGTCCGGCACCGGATTGAAGAAGTCCTGCCGGAGAGTCCTCAAAACCCTCTCAACCTGTGTAAGCGGCGCGGTGAATCCCGGGGAGAAACCCCGCTGGTGATACAGCTCCCAGATAAATATCGGGAGAAAGCCGATAACTATGTATAGTATCGCCTGATAGATCATCCTCTTTAACTTAATATCAACTGTGGCGGTGGAGGACTCTTTATCCCACGTTGTAAACCTGACATTCCTCACTACTACCGCAATCAGCCCGATAAGCAGCAGTACGCCTCCCAGAAACCTCGTAAGGTTCGCAAGTGCCGTGAAGAAGCCGCCAAGGGCTAACATCCTGTTCCCACTGTCCTGTCGCCGTATATACAGCGTCAGAAACAGGATAGCGAGCAAAGAGAAGAATATGTATATCATGTCTGTTAATGCCCAGGTGCTAATCCAGAGAAACGGAGTAAATGCCAGATAGGCGAGACAGACGAGGTAGGAAGCCAATATATTACGCATGCTTATCCTGCACAGGAAAAACAACGGAAATACGGCGAGGGCATAACACAGGATGGGTATCCACCTGGCTGCTTCCTCCGCGCCAACCCCGAACAGCATAAGGCCCGCGATTGCGAGGGGATACAGGGGAGGCCACAGACTGTATTCTGTGTTCGCAAAGTCTGTAAATCCGTTGCCGTGGTAGATATTCTCAGCGGTGATTATGTATCTGGTGCCGTCCGAACTGATGCCCGTGCCTGATTGTGTGCATAACAGGCCGATCACCAGGGCAAAAACTGAACATGCGAAACAGAAAGAAAGACAAAATTGCCTGCTCCGTAATTTTTCGCTGATGGGGATCTGGAACATTTTTTCAATGAACGAAAACAAAGCTTCTAAGGGTTTCGAATCCTGTATATTGTTCATTACCCCTGGCCTAACCCTATTATATGCGCCATTCTGAATACTGCGATTGTCTGCTTATACCCGGAGACGTAAGAAAAGATGGATATCGCAGTTTTGCTATATACTCCCTGTACTCCTCATACATTTTTACTACCGATCAGCCCCTCGTACAGGGCTATGAGTTTCCTGGACTCATTTCCCCAGTTGAATGTCTTCGCCGCTTCCAGTGCGTTCTTTCGCATACTGTCATACCTTGCTTCATCCGAGATGATGCGGTTTATGCCATCAGCTATATCCCTGGGATTATCAGGATCGCAGGTTACCCCTATATCGTATCCTTCAATATACATCTTTAGATCGGGGAAGTTACTGCCAACCACAGGCAGGCCGGCCGCCATGCACTCGAAGAGCTTGTTTGGAGAACTGTAATACCAATTAAGGCATATATTCCTATAGAGAACTAAACCCACACCAGCGGATGCTGCATACCGCGTAACTTCCTCAAAAGGCACCGGCCCAAAAAAGTGTACTCTGCCCGTCAATCCCTCGCTTGCAATAAAAGCTTCCAAGCTGGAAATATAATCGTCATACGCAAAACCCATGAGGACTAGATGGCAACGATTTAAGTACTTCAGGCTTTGTACCGCTTCCTCCAGTCCCCTGCCCAGATTGACGATTCCTATATAGATAATTATCATCTCATCGGTGGGTATCCCAAGTGCATCATGTAACAAGCGAGAACTTTCGACAGGATGATATGGCGGTAAATTCAGAATCACTGTTGGTTCTATAATGTGATAGCGCTTCACCAGTTCCCGCGCTCTGAAATCGCCTGCAATGATATTAGCGTCCGTACGCCGTATCAGAAATGACTCAATCTTCTTTACCAGAAACCTGTTGAGCTTAGAACGAGGTGGTACCCTTGGCCGATCCAGCCACAGCTCGTGCGAATCATACACTAATTTACCCTTAGCCAGGCGGCTGCACATCCAGGCCACAGGCAGTGTGTTCAAATCATGGGCAGTGTATACATCGGCCTGCTCTCGCCTTGCCAGCCGGAAGCTCCTAAAGTAGTAATCCAGATATGATAAATAGACATAGGGCAGCAAATTAATGAGGTGGACCAACACCCTGTATATAAACTTGTAGGCACTCCACAGCGGATACAGAAATTTATATAATCTCGACAATGGTGTAACCGCCGGGACATCGGCAGGTCCTGGTTCCTGTGATTCACCGCTGCCCGTTCTCCCGTCAACAGCACTGGAATGCCATGACAAAGACTTTTCGCGCTGAGCCGCAACCAGCTTTCCGACCAGTTTGTCCGGCAACAGTATCAGCCGCAGCATTTTATGGTTAACAGGATCCAGAGCGACCCTGTATATCCTGAAGCCATCCCGCCCTTCATAAAGAGCCGTACCCTCGACTTGAAAACCAATGACACGGACATTATAGCCATATTCTACTAACGTTTTCGCCTCTTTGAACACCCTCGCGTCAGGATTGAGTTCATTGAACACAAACATGCAGACTTTCAATACATACTCCAACGACTAACTAGGAATGTATTTAGAACTGTGTAATACCAGCAACATAGGCACCCCTTATAATTCAAAGCTCGAGGCAGTCAAGGCAGCATCACAGTTTAACACCGCATTGCTTACTTAAGCGCGGCTTCTAAGTAAATATGTAACTCATATATTAATAGATAGTCTACAGTATTAACACCTTCTGCTGATATCTGGAATCTACCAATTGTTGTCCTCAGCATATCCATATTTAATTAACATTTCGCCAGCCATCGTCTTAAACAATTGATTTTCTTCTGGTGTCATTTCGTTCATCCACTTGCCTCTTCCGTTAAAAAGCGGTTGCTGTGCTTGCCATTTTCTATACCGATCGTGACTTTCACCAAATCCACTCCCTGGTGTTGAAATCATTTCTTCACGGTCAGCATAAAGCAGATTGAATATATAACATTGTTCCGAAAATTCCTCCCCTAAAAAATTCATGACGCTAGTCACTGTTTCATTAAATTTTTCGATTATCGACTCATATTGTACGACAAGCACTTGCTTATGATTCCACCAATCTTCCCCAGCTTTGTTGTCGTCAATCCATCGCTTGACACCAGCTTCAAAATCTCCTGTCCGACGTTTAATTGATACTACAACATCACGACCATCTCGAATTATAAGGAGAATCTTCGATTTCGGCCTGCTTTGTAAAATATTACTAATATAATGTATGTGCATAGGTGTCTTTTCAACCCAGCGTTTTTTACCAGACCTGAAGGCTTCCAGGTCTATTAGGGCAAGTTTATTTGATAATGATAGAATTTCTGGCTTTTGAGAAGGTTGAAACGTATAGCTTTCATCTAGTATGGCATGAAAGCTGTGATGAGCGCCAACTATTCTTAGTAATAGCGTGGTGCCGCTATGCCCACAGCCTACTATGAAAACGGGATTATAAATCATATATCTGAAATCAGTTCGGAGTGTATATAGAATAATCCACCTTGTGCGTATTAATACATTGATTCGGAGTTTCTTGACTTTTTCTCTCAGTCTTTTAGTGAGTTTTCTATATCGCAGCTTAAATACAGCGATCGCTTTGTTAATAATAATAAATAGACCCTCCTCTCGCAGAACCTTGAGACCTATATGAATATTGCGCTTTATATTATCCGACCATCGATTAACCACATTTAGAAGATCTCTATACATCCGTTATTACTGCTTTTAGAGGGAGGTCATATAAACTAAATTAGATTGCTGAATATTAATTTGGGATGTATCCTTTCCAGCAAGATAACAAAATCATTGTATGGAGATAATTAACCCTACATAGCATGTCTGCTGATTTCATTTCGATTCATTAGTCAATGTTGGATTGTCCAACGTGCTCTTGACAGTTCCATCCAAATAAAAAACGAAAACATCAAAGCTGTGACACCAGTTAAACATCACGTTGAAAAGGTCTTGGTTTTCCCAAAACGCCTTCTGAAGGGGATCATAACGACTGCCAAATATAAGGTTTTTCCAAGCTAAAGACCCGATTCCATCCAACTGGCGCTGTGAGTATTCAAAGAAGCAGAGATTTCTACCAATGGCTACGATATGCCATTTGTGCATTACGTCCCTCGCCCAGACAAAAAGTGCATCCTTTCCCTGTGTTGGGGTTTCAATATATCCTCGCTTGCCAACTCTCATGATCTCCATACAGACCTTGAGCGGATCTTCTGCATGCTCGAGCACATGACTACAATATACGAAGTCGAAGCGCTTGTCTGGAAAGGGCAAACTATGGATATCGCCCAAGACTAGTGATTTACCGTCGGTGACCAACTTTTCGCATCTATGTTTGGATGTCTCCAGGTATCTCTCTAACAAAACAGTCGCGTGGGGGAAAGGATAGCCGCCGCTACCCATATCCAAAACGCAATCGTCTGGACTAATGCTAAAGTTAACATAGCGCTTTTGGTAGGTGAAGCGATCAAGAATTGGAAGAGGTCCAGACCTTGCCTTTAAAATCTCAATTCTAAAAGGTATCCTGTTAGAGAGAAAGCTACGGAGCTTTCTGGCCACATTTGTAATTACAACGACAAGGGTAATGGGGTTCGAGAGTAAAGTATAAAGCTTCCTGGCCATCTTTTTCATTAAAACAAGAAAGACGAGCATGTAGGTTATCCTACCTCCATATTATATTTTTAAGTATTTTTCTAAGAATAGTTAGTTTGCAGAATAATAGGCAATTAAAATAACTTTACAGATTCACCCGTCCTTGCCGACCTCGTTGCCGCCTCTGCCATCACCACCGCCCGCAGGCCGACAGCGCTGTCGGTCAGCGGACTCTGCCTTGAGACTACGCAGGACATGAAATGTTTAAGCTCCTCCTTTAGCGGTTCGGCATAATGTAAAGATACTATGCTATTCCCGCCATCCTCCGCATTGACAGGAATGCCTTCTTCAGTAACAATTCTGCTGTCAAACAAATGCAGTTCCTGCTGCTTCAGATAATCGACCCGCGCGCTCCTCTCACTTCCCACAACTACGACATCCCGCATTCTGCCATAAGCCGCCACCAGCCAGCTCTCAAAGGCATATCCTTTGGCGTGGCCAAAATCCATGACAATGACGGCGGTCTCTTCGGTATTCTGCCCGTATGACCTGCTTTCAGCGGCGATCAGGCTTTTAGGGTAATCAACTCCCGTGAGATAGCAGAACAGGTCCAACTCATGGCTTCCCAGTGCATATATAACACCCATATCCCTGCGCGGCAGACCATAGTCGAGCCGGTGGCCGATGATATTCTGGATTTGGCCCAACTCGCCGGCATCAATCCTTCGCTTCAGCTCACAAACCGCCGGGTGGTACCTGAATATATGCCCCACCATGAGAATACGATTATTGCCGGCAGCAACCTCGACAAGCTTCTCGGCTTCGCCGATGTCCATAGTCATAGGTTTCTCCACTAACACGTCCTTGCCAGCCTCCATGAACTCCTTCCCGATCTGATAATGGGTCTTCGATGGAGTTACAATGCTGACTGCCTGTATACTGTCATCCTCGATTACATCACGATAGCCGGTTACGTACTCAACCTCAAGGGTTTCACCCCACTGCCCGGCTCGATTCTCATCCAGATCACACAGCTTCAGACTGTCAATCACGCCCTCGGATAGAAGCTCCTTATACACACGGGCGTGGTTCTTGCCCCAGTGCCCCATGCCTATTACCGCTACTCCCGGCATTACAGATCCTCCATAAATTCCCGTATACACGAAGCGACATACTCGACCTCAACATCGGTTAGCTGTGGATGCAGCGGAAGCGAGAGTACCTCATCCACGTACTTTTCGGTAACGGGCAAGCTTATATCCGACCGAACGCACGGCTGGCGGTGAAGCGGTACCGGATAATGAATTCCAGTCTGAATGCCCTTCCCCTTGAGATACGACGCCAGCTTATCCCTTTGCTCTGTCCTTATGACATACATGTGGTACACATGCCCTGCCCATTCTCTCTCAATAGGCGTTACTACTTCGAGACCGCGCAACAGATTAGTATATTGAGAGGCGATTTCGCGTCTCCTATTATTCCACTCGTCAACATGCTTGAGTTGCTCTATGCCGACCGCAGCATGAACCTCGCCCATCCTCAAATTGAGCCCCAGAAGCTCATGAACGTACTTTTCAGTGCGGCCATGGTCCGCCAGCATTTCAACTCTTCGCGCAAGCTCTTCGTCGCTGGTAGTAACCATGCCGCCATCACCGAGAACTGTCATATTCTTGGCCGGGTAGAAGCTGAAACAGGCAACATCGGCCAGAGAACCGGCCCTACGCCCCCTGTACATTGCGCCATGTGCCTGGCACGCGTCTTCGATGACATACAGGCCGTGCTCCCTGGCTAACTCGTTCACAGCATCCATGTCACAGGGATGTCCATAGAGGTGGACCGGGATGATAGCTCTGGTCCTGGGATTGATCTTGCTTCGTATCCCGTCCGTGTCAATTGTATAGGTTTCAGGGTCGATATCAGCATAGACCGGCCTCGCTCCGAGAAATACCGCCGGGCTCGCGGTGGCGATGAAAGTGTGAGAAGGCACAATTACCTCATCTCCCGCACCTACCCCGAGAGCCATGAGGGATAACAAGATAGCGCTGGTCCCCGAGCTTACACCTATTGCATACCTGGTGTTGCAAAAGCGCGCAAACTCTTGCTCAAAGCTCTCCAGCTTTTGTCCCTTGATATACTGGCCACTGTCAAGGACCCCAACCACAGCCTGGCGAATCTGCTCATCAACATACATCTTGCTCAACGGGACGTACATATTTATCCTCACTTCCCATACGGCTTGTCGATGATCCCATAGGGGCAGATAATATCCCGTACATCCTTTATCTGCTTCGCTGGTATGCCAACGACGAGTGCGTTGGGTGCAACATCATTTACCACCACAGCCCCTGCACCTACAAGGGCATTTTCACCAATAACGACCCTTGGTGCTATTGTCACATTGACACTGACTTTTGAGCCTTTCTTCAGAATACATCCTTCCAAGCACTGTTTTGCGGCCGGACACAGGGGATGTGGCGTATTGGTCAATACTGTTCCCGGAGCGAGATATGTGCTGTCCTCAAGTCGCGAGAACTGACCGATATGCGCATTCGTATGGATAAGCACGTCGTCTCCTATCTGGCAGAAGCCCTCGATCTGTGTATTTGTGCCAATCGATGTGCCCTTTCCTACCACCGTACACTCGCGAATCCGTGCGCCATGACCGCAATTGAACCTGGGGCCAAACTTTGTCCGGGCATAAATAGATGCATGAGAACGAATAACGGAGTCATCCCCGATTGCAACCACAGGTTCAATATCCTTCCCCATTCCACGATAATCGTATTTGCTCGATGGTAGAACACCCAAATAAACCAACTCTCCAATTATTATGTTGTTGCCCAATCTACAGTGCTGGATAACAGAATTCGATCCTGTGGAACAACCATCGCCAATTACTGAATTCTCTCCAACCATAACCCCATGGCCGCACTTGAAGTCCCGCCCCAGCTTTGCCCCTGCACAGATTAGACTGTGGGCGCCTATTATCGCACCATCTCCTATGATAGTTGCAGTTTCGCCATCTGCCATCCCTGGCAGCGGCAAGCCAATTACAGCAAAATCACCAATCTCAACACCTTTCCCCATTCTTACGTTCGCGTAGACCTTATAGTCCTCCATCGTTTTCACCTCACCAGCAGACTCCCTGGTAATCGCAGAGCGCACAGGCTTTTCGCGGGTCCAGAGCCCTTCTACCGTCGATAACGGTCTTATCCTTATACAGATTTTCGTCTCTAAACTCATCCCATTCAGTCATAATGAGAACGCAGTCGCTGTCCGCAATCGCCTCCGCCGCGCTATCGCAATATCCTATCCCCTCAGGGAGAACTATCCTGGCATTCTCCATGGCCTCCGGGTCATATGCCGTCACCAAAGCCCCTTTCTCTAATAGAACCCCGATGACTCGTAGGGCAGGAGCTTCTCTCACATCATCGGTTTTCGGCTTGAATGCAAGCCCGAGGATGGCCACCCTCTTGCCATCCAGGTTCCCAAGTTTGCGTTCCGCGACATCGACCATCTTCAAAACTTGAGCCTCATTTACATCCAGGACTGCTCTTAAGAGCGGGGCAGGGTAGTCAAGTTTGGTTGAACTGACATGCACCAGCGACCGCAGGTCTTTGGGCAAACAGGAGCCTCCAAAGCCTATGCCAGCATTTAGAAATCTGTCACCTATCCTGTAGTCGAAGCTTAGTCCAGTGACAATCTCGTAAACATCTATACCCAGCCTGTGGCATATGTTGGCTATCTCATTGATAAAAGAAATCTTGGTGGCCAGGAAGGCGTTGGATGCATATTTTATCATCTCTGCGGTGGCAACATCCGTTCTGACAATGGGCGCCGGCATATCCCGATAGAGCTCCATCAGAATGTCGCCGCTTTTACTGTCAAGCTCTCCAATAATGATCCTGTCAGGGTTGAAGAAAGCCTGTACCGCCTTTCCCTCCTGTAAAAACTCGGGGTTGAATGCAACACCGATATCACCACCTGCTTTCTTTCCCGAATATTTCTCCAGCAAGGGAATTACTACATCCATCGTCGTTCCGGGGATAACAGTACTCCTTGTGACCACCAGATGATAACCATCCTTTGCCTTCAGCACGCCTCCGATGCTCTTCGCCGCTTCCCTGACGTAGCTCAGATCAATGCTTCCATCCGAGTTAGAGGGGGTGCCCACGCAGATAAGGCTTATGTCAGTGTCCAGGACTTCGTCATACTCCGTTGAAGTCCTGAGACTGCCTTCATTTAGAACACAGCGGGAAAGCAGATCGCCCAGGCCGGCTTCGTGGAGGGGTGATATGCCACGGTTGACCAGAGCCACCTTTTCATTATCTGTATCAATACATACGACGCTGTAACCAGTACTAGCAAGTCCAGCCGCGCTCACCAACCCTACATAACCGGCGCCAATAACCGAAATCTTCACTAATTCACCTCGTATTCTATGCGAGACCGGTGAGAGCCGCCAGAATAATCCCGCTGGCTTCATTCGAGTTCAACAAGCTGTTCCCAAGCGAAGCCAGCGGCTAAGCCGCGAACATGATGGGATTATATCATAGATACACGCCATCGGCCTAGAACACTGCTACAATCGTGAAGAAGGGTAGCGTTGCCACCCCCTTCGCGCTTGCCATCGGCTCTAAGGCTCAGGCTCGTAGAGAGCTTCAGGGCGAAACGCCTGTGGCAACGAATTCTGCAATCCGTCTCACATCAGAGTATCAGCATGGCGTCGCCGAAGCTGTAGAAACGGTAGCCGAGTCTCATTGCTTCCCCGTATGCCCCAAGAATACGCTCCCTGCCCGCGAAGGCTGATACCAGCATAAGCAGGGTAGAGCGGGGCAGATGGAAGTTGGTAATCAAGGCATCAACCACACGAAAACGGTGGCCCGGCACAATAAAGAGGTCCGTCCAGCCCTCGAAAGCCTTTAGCTTTCCTTCATTAACCCTCGCCACGTGTTCAAGCACCCTCACGACGCTGGTTCCGACGCAGATGACATGCCTGCCCTCTGCCCTGGCCCTGTTTATCTCAGCGGCAACCTCCGGGGTTATCCTGCCGTATTCCCTGTGTATTACGTGTTCCCGGGGATCGTCCACCTGCACCGGTCTGAAGGAATCCAACGCCAGATGGAGTGTTGTAAAGACTAAATTTACTCCCTTTTCACGCAGCCGGCTCACGAGTTCGGGTGTGAAGTGCAGTCCCGCTGTGGGGGCAGCTACACTGCCCTTCTCCTGAGCATAGATCGTCTGGTACCTCCCGGAATCAGTCAGTGGTATATGGATATACGGAGGCAGAGGCACAATCCCCAGTTCCTCCAATGCCTCTTCATCGGAGAAGTCAACTACAGCAGTGCCATTCTCAGTCTTTTCTATTACCTCCGCTTGAACAACAGGACCAGCGCCCAATTCAATCCTCGCACCTGCCTTGAGGCGACGCCCCGGCTTCGCCAGAGTCTCCCAGACGCCCACATCGAGACGCCGCAGAAGGAGAAGCTCAACCTTTCCTCCACCGTCAACCTTTCTTCCCAACAGCCGCGCAGGGATTACACGGCTATCATTGGACACCAGGACATCACCGGATTGAAGATAATCGCACAGCTCATAGAAACGCCGATGCTCACATTTCCCGTCTTTCCGGTAAAAAACCATGAGCCGGGAGTGATCGCGGGGCTCGGCCGCAGTCTGAGCAATGTACTTCGACGGCAGATGATAATCGAAATCTCCGGTCTTCATGTCAACTAGAGATTATACGCAAATTGAGCTAGCTCTGTCGAGCGTAATACTGCGCAAACGCAACGTCGTTACTCCCGTCATGCTGCAGTAGAACCCGTTGCCACAGGCATTTCGCCCTGAGGCTCTCTACGAGCCTGAGCCTCAGAGCCGATGGCAAACCTGAAGGGAGTGGCAACGCTACATTTTCAGCGAAACTTCAAGCGCTAATCCCAGAGCACTAAACAAATTGCAAATCCAAATGTTAGAGGTTTACCCTCACCTTCTGAAATACCAGGAGAAACCATGTCCCTCCCACCGGGGAAGACGGAACTCCCCCAAACGTGAGGCTTGCTTTTAGTTCGGAATCTTGCTATAGTTAGTGACTGCGAGAAATGGAACATATAGAACTGCCAGCCGCCACCCGCGACATACTGGGCAAGAAGGTCAGGTTTCTGCGACGTCAAGGGCTCACACCTGCTAACCTCTATGGTCACAACGTCAAATCTACCGCTCTCCAGGTTGACACCATCCAGCTTAAAAACACCCTGGCCAAAGCTGGTAAAAGCAGCCTCGTCGCCCTGAAAGTCGATGGCTCAAAACGGCCAAAGATGGTCATCATCCGCGACATCCAGCGCGAACCACTCACAGGCAGTGTTCTCCACATCGACCTCTACCAGGTCAAGATGGAGAAGAAGATAAAGCTCGAAGTACCCCTGGTATTCGTCGGTGAAGCAACCGCGATAAAAGACCGGGGAGGCATCCTGGTTCAGAATATGAACACAGTCGAGGTTGAGTGCCTGCCCGCCAATATGCCCTACAACATCGAAGTAGACCTATCGGTGCTGAAGGAGTTAGACCAGGCGGTGCATGTAAAGGACCTCGCTTTTGATGAAAGCGTTACCCCCGTGACCGACCCCGAACAATCGATTGTACAAATCGCACGCAGCAAGGTAGAGGTTGAAATAGCGGAAGAACTCGTGGCAGCGGAGGTGGAGGCAGAGGAGCTTGAGGCCGCGGCCGCCGAGGCAGAGGAAGAAAAAGCGGAAGCTGCCGAAACCACAGAAGAGGTTTCAGAGGAATAGAGCCCCAAACTTACCGATTAATTACCGCCACCTAGTACAGCCCCTTCAAAATCCCTCTGACCCCGTAAGAACTCCAACGCCGGTATAGCGCGTTTACCTTCAAGTTGAACGGTCAGCAGCCCCAGAATACCATCGCCGGTCTCAACTCCGACCATTGGGGGGTTCCCCGATTCCAGAGCTATTACCAGCCCCGGCACCGTGTCGCTTTCTTTATGTAAAGGAACGGCCTCGTGTATCCTGAGCAGCTTCCCCTGCCACAGGGTGTAGCACCCCGGCCAGGGATTGAAAGCACGCACCCGCCGCCATATCTCGCTTGCAGACAGCCGCCAGTCAATAGCTCCGTCCTTCTTCGCAACCGGCGTCGTGTATGTGGCCTTGCTCTCATCTTGAGGCTGCGGTGCCAGACTCCTGTCGAGCCATAGGGGCAAGGTCTCCTCCAGCAGTCGCGCTCCGGCCTGCGCCAGCCTGACAGTGAGAGAGGCCGTGGTATCCTCGGGCTCTATTCCAACCACGAACTGTGAAATAACGGGGCCGGTGTCCATTCCAGCGTCCATCAGCATAATCGTAACCCCTGTATCCTCGTCACCAGCTAGAATTGCAGCGGGTATGGGGGTGGCACCACGATAGCCGGGGAGGAGGGAGGGATGGATGTTGAGGCAGCCGAAAGCGGGTATGTCAAGAATGCGCTGAGGCAGTATCTGTCCGTAAGCAGCGACAACGACAACATCCGGCCTGAGGGCAGCCAGCCGCTCAGCCTCAGCATGGTCTCGCAATGACACGGGCTGCAGAACCTCCAATCGCTGCCGCAGCGCCGCTTTCTTTACCGGCGACGGAGTCAGAACACGCCCTCTGCCCTCAGGCTTATCCGGCTGTGTATATACGGCAACCACCTCATACTCATCCCTGCTGAGTTGCTCCAGCGCAGGCACGCTGAACTCCGGCGTCCCCATAAACACAACACGCGTGCTCATCCTACTACCCTCACAGGTATTCTATCACAAGCGTGGAGTCTACGTACGTATTGCGTCAAATAAAACTGTTACCGAACTGGGGTCGTTGCCTCAAATACA
>CAYVQT010000042.1:0-26661 GCA_964453665.1 uncultured Dehalococcoidia bacterium
TCTTTATGACGCAACTATAATGCATTCAGTAACTTTTATTATGAGTCAATTCGTCCTATTGACGCAAGAGCAATATAAGCCTAGAATACCCTCTACCAATCACTACAGGTGACAGCTATCTCTATTCTATCCAGTCAGGAGGCACAAAATGTTCGGAGGGCATGGGAAGATACTGAGGGTAAATTTGTCTGAGGGCAAATTACAAGAGGAAGAGATCCCAAAAGAGCTGTTTGATAAATTCTTAACCGGCGCAGGTCTTGCAACCCATTATCTTTATCGCGACGTTCCCAAGGGAGCAGACCCATTAGGCCCGGATAACGAGCTTATACTTATGACCGGAGCGCTGACCGGTACTGTTGCTCCCAGCACTGGGAGGTTCAACTGGGTTTTCAAATCACCATTAACTGGTATCTGGGCACAATCAAACTCTGCCGGTTTCTGGGGAGTAGACTTCAAAAAGACTGGCTTCGACGGGGTAATCTTTCAGGGCATCTCACCGAAGCCTGTTTACCTTGTCATTGATGATGGTAATGCCGAGGTCAGAGACGCCAGTCATTTGTGGGGAAAGAGCGTCTCCGAGACTACAAAGCTGATAAAGGAAGACCTGGGTGAGAAGTTTAACGTTGATTGCATCGGGATAGCCGGCGAGAATCAGGTTAGATATGCCAGCATTATGAACGACGTACACCGGGCTGCGGGGAGATGCGGCGGCGGGGCTGTAATGGGCTCCAAGCGATTGAAAGCTATCGCTGTGCGTGGAACAAAGCCGATCAACATAGCAAATCCCGACGCATTCAGGGAGGCGTCAAAAAAACAGTTCGAGTTGTTGGACCAGGCTATGTTTAAAGTAACACTTGAGACTTTTGGTACGAATGTTGTTATCGACCTGGTAAATGCCAGGGGCGGATTCCCCACAAGAAACTGGCAAACTGGCGTCTTCCCTGAGCTTGATGAAATAAACGCGCAAGCCCTCAGCGAAAAGGTTCTTATCGAGCCAATGGGATGCTTTGCCTGCCCTCTCAGGTGTGGCAGGAGAAGTGAGATCAGAACAGGAAAATATAAGGGGGCCAAGGGAGAAGGCCCGGAATTTGAGAGCGTCGGAACTCTAGGCGGTTCGTGTTACGTTGCTGATATGGAAGCAATTACAATGGCACACTACCTGTGCGATGATTATGGCCTTGACACAATCTCGACAGGAGCCACCATAGGTTTCGCCATCGAATGCTACGAGAAGGAAATCCTAACGAAATCGGATACAGACGGATTAGAGCTAAAATTTGGTGATCCTGACATCGTAATAGAGCTGATACATAAGATAGCCAAAAGAGAGGGGTTCGGCGGTCTTCTGGCTGAGGGGACAAGAAGAATGTCCCGGAAGTTAGATAAGGGAAGCGAAAGATTTGCTATGAACGTAAAGGGGCTGGAGCTTCCCGCCTACGATTCCAGGGCTGTTCAAATAACCGGGCTTGCCTATGCTGTTGCCAACAGGGGGGGCGACCACGTTACAGCCTATATCCAGGGCCCGACTTTTCTTGACATTCCCTTCCTGTGCATCCCGGACAGCCGAATCAAGGACCCGCATGTGGCTGACCCGGAAGAGGTACACGTCCTAATAGATTTGGAGAACGTAATGACCGCGCTTGACACACTCGGTGCGTGTAAGTTTATGGGATTCTGCGTAGCGTCTGAAGAATGGGTAGAGCTGGTGGCACACTGTCTCGGTCGTGAATTCACGTATGACGATCTGGTGAGGGTCGGCGAAAGGGCCTATAACCTTGCAAGGGTCTTTAACGTCAGGGAGGGAGTGACCAGAGCAGATGATACTTTGCCACCCAGGTTGTTGGAGGAACCACTGCCCGAGGGTCCGGCTGCCGGCAAAGTGAACGAGAATCTACCTGCAATGTTAGACAAGTATTATGAGTTGCGAGGATGGGATAAGGCTACGGGCAAGCCTACTCCCGAGAAGCTCAAAGAATTAGGTTTGGAAGAGTACATCGCCGATATATGGAATTGATAGAAAGGGCCGCTTATGGGGGAGAAGATAAAGGGAAGTGACAAACCCTGGCTTAAGCAATATAAGCTCGGGCCGTATCCGTTAAAGAAGAGTCTGGAGCCGTATCCCAAGACTCCTATGTATAAATTTTTAGATGATTCGGCCGAGGCTTATCCCGGCCAAACTGCTGTCGAGTACCTGGGAAGGAAAATCAAGTACAGCGAGCTGAGGCTTTATGTAGATAAGATGGCTAATGCGCTGGCGGGATTGGGGGTAAAGAAGGGTGATAAGGTTGCGACAATCCTGCCTAATTGCCCACAGTTCATCATTACTGACTTCGCAACGTTGAAAACAGGCGCCGCTCTTGTTCCCTGCAGTACACTTCATAAGGTTCTTGATCTGGAATATGAGATAGGCGAATCGGGCGCGGAGACAGTGGTATGCTCGGATGATGCCCTCAGCCTGGTCAATGCGATAAAAGATAAAACGAAACTCAAGAACATAATAGTCACATCACCTATGGATTACTCTGCACAAGAGCCCGAATTAAAAGAAGTGCCCGGCGCTCATAATTTCAAAGACCTCATTGCAAAGCATGAACCGACCCCTCCTCAGGTTGACATCGACCCGGTGGAAGATTTGGCCTATCTATCTTTTACCGGCGGCGCAACCGGTGTGCCAAAAGGGGTGATGATAACCCATTACAATAGGGCGTGCAATGTAAGGCAAGGGATGTGGATGCTTGAACCATTATGGCCGGGGATGAGAGGAAAAGCCGCCTCGGAAATAGTTGTCCCCTTATTCCATTCATACGGACACTTAGGCATGCAGGGCGCTATTGCCCTGGGCCTGCGGATTCTGCTGGTTTCTGACCCCAGAGACATCGACCAGACCATCAGCCTTCTGAAAGAGAACCGCCCCATGCTTGTTTATGTCGTCCCTACCCACCTTATGAAGATAGCTGAGAGAAAGATCGGGAGACTGCCAGTTATGTTCATGTCAGGTGCTGCGCCACTTCCTGAGGAGGTCTTTCAGACGATCAAACAGGATATCATGATGCCTGTATCCGAGGGCTATGGCCTGACCGAGTGTGGCCCATTGACTCACGCAAACCTTTCGACCTACTCTAAAATAACCGGTTTCGTTACTAAGGAGATACTCGGTATCGGCGTGCCGGTTCCTGATACCGAAGCAAAAATCATAAACGTCGAAACAGGTGAGGAACTCGGCGCAGGCGAAAGCGGCGAAATAGTCATTAGAGGGCCACAGACAATGAAGGGGTACTGGCCTAAACCTGGCAGCGGGCTAGATGATGGTTGGCTGCACACCGGTGATATCGGAAGAATGGACGAGGACGGATACTTTGTACTGGAAGACCGTATCAAGGATATGGCGAATATCTCGGGGCTAAAGGTCTATACAACGGAGGTTGATGAGGTTTTATTTAAATGCCCCGGTGTGGCCATGGCAGCGGCGGTGGGAATCCCTGACCCGGAGCGCCCGGGGAGCGAGCGTATAAAGGCTTTCATAAAGCCAAAGGAAGAATACAGGGGCAAGTTGAATCCTGAGGATATCATCGCCTATTGTAAGGATAAACTCCCCCCAGTCGCAGTTCCCAAACATGTCGAGTTCCGGGACGAGTTACCACTGACCGTAACAGAGAAAATATTCAAGAGGGTATTAAGAGAGGAAGAGATTCAGAAGATGAAGGAGCAAGGGAAACTCAAATAGAAAGAACGGAATAGAGGAGCTTGTTTTTATATTAG
The DNA here is from genome assembly GCA_964453665.1 of uncultured Dehalococcoidia bacterium. Taxonomy (GTDB): domain Bacteria; phylum Chloroflexota; class Dehalococcoidia; order SZUA-161; family SZUA-161; genus DAOUTY01. The sequence goes on from CAYVQT010000042.1 coordinate 3,760, forward strand.
CCTTAGCGCTTACTACTAATAATTCTTACCGCAGGTGGTAGCAATGATAGGAAATAAGTATGGTGAATTCGGCACAGACATGGAAAGGGCTTTCTGGGGCGTAATCAAGGACTATGTGGAGAGGGAAGTGTTTCCCGTCCGCGAACAACTGGACGATGACAGGGAACATGTCTATATCGATAAGATTAAGCAGGGCATAGCCATAGACCTCGGCGTCCAGCAGAGTTTCATCCCGGCAAAATACGGTGGGCTGGGGTTATGGTCGTGGGTCACAATGGGTCCCTGCTGTGAGGAGATGGCAAGGGGCGATGTGGGGATAGGTACTGACGTGGCAATAACCGCAGGTTGGGGGCCTACCGCAGCAATCAATGCTGACAACGAGGTTATATTCAAAGAGGTGCTTTTCCCTATGCTTGGGGACAAGGCCATAACCGCCTGTGTGGTTTTCACCGTGCCTTATGGCGGCTGCAACGTTGAAAGCTATGATGCAGGAGGCCGCGCTATAAGAACCATAGCAAAGGAAGACGGCGATGATTATGTCATAAACGGGCATCATATCTGGCCAAGCGGCAGCGGCGTTGCTGAGTACTACGTTACAGTGTGCAGCACAGACCCCTCCAAGGGGACCAATGGCGTAGCCATCATCTACGTTCCTAAAGATACACCGGGACTCACCTTTGGTCAGCCAGAAGAAAAGATGGGGATGAGATACACGGACGTTAACACAGAGATTTGGTACGATAACGTAAGGGTTCCCAAGAGGTGGCGCGCCTCCGAAGTGCCCGGTGAAGACTGGCTTTCCTTTCAGGAGATTATATCTCTGGGCCGTTTTGGCAGCGCCGCCTTCTGCATAGGAGCAGCCCAGGCCTGCATGGAAATCGTAATAGACTACACCGGCGACAGGTACTATGCCGGGAAAAAGGTCCGTGACCATGGGTTACAAGCCTGTATGATAGCTGACATGGCTATTAATATTGAGGCCGGCAGAAGCTACTATTTAAATGTTGCCCGGATGGCAGACGATCCCGAACAGAAATATGGCAGTAGAGATTCGGTGGACATGGTGGCCCGCGCCAGCGGCGTTAAATACTTCTGTGGTCAAGTAGCTGAGATGGTCCCCAATCTGTCTATGCGACTCATGGGCGCAATGGGCTATTCGAAGAAATGCCACGTGGAGAAATACCTGCGGGACATCAAGATCATTCAATTATGGCTTGGCGGGACAGAGTTGGCGCGCATTGATAACGCCCGTGGCTATTATGACATGCCCCAGTATGAGAAAATTGAACCCCTGACGTAATGTCATGTCTGATTTGTAATTAAAAGGGAGAAGGCCCAAAGATAAGAGGAGGTAGAAATGTTACCTTATGCAACCCCGGAATGGGTAGCGGCAATGGGGAAGAATTACAAGGATAACCCGGAGAATGAAACCAAGATTTTCAAAGGCATGACCCTATTTCTTACTTTTCGTATTCAGGCTGATCCGAAGTTCGGTCTGGACAAGGATATCGATTTTGGTACTCATCTTGTTGATGGCGCTCTGCAAGATGACAGCACCCTTATGAGCAAAGAAGACGCCGAAGAGAAGGCGGACTTCATCCTCACTGCACCCCCCTCCGTATGGAAAAGGGTTATTCAGAAAGAGGAGGGCTTTGTCGCAGCTTTTATGACGGGTAAGATAACACTGGACAAAGGCGAGGCGCCTAAAATCATATCACTGGCTTCGAAGAGCCCGGCAGTGATAGAAGCGTTCAACAAAGTGGATACCGAATGGCCCGACGATATGTCTCCGCAGAGGTTGGAGGAATACAAAGCTCAGGTCAAGGAGTTCAGAGAGAGACTGGGCGTATAGCCCCTACTCCTGTCATTCCTGCGGAAGCAGGAATCCATACCCCGCCCCGTGCCAAACGGGTAGCCCGGAGCATCCGCTCCGGATAAGATTTAAGCGGATGCTCCAATCTACACTTTAACAATGTTTCAAGAGTCCACACTACAGCAGAGTGGTAGAAGAAATAAGAAGCGCAATCGAACAACGCTCCACCGTGTCATCGCGATCGCAGCGAATCAATCGCCTCATGTTATTTCCCCGAAATAGTACATAAAACTTTCTCGCCGACATATTTATTCACCCTCACCTAGCCTCTCCCGTCAAGGGAGAGGTATTCGCAATGCCCACTCCCCTGGAGTGATTAGACTGGTTAAGCGCAGCGAAACCCACCGCCTGTGATAACATTCGCACTGATAATGTAGGGGCACGGCATGCTCAGTACAGGCCTGTCGAATGGCCATTCATCCTAAAATTTGTAGGGGCGTTCAATTGAACGCCCCTACCTATTGTCATTCCCGCAGCAAGCCGCGGGCTATCCTCGAAGCCCTTTTCCAAATGACCTGCTGTAACCAATCATTTCCGTAAAATTCTTGTTATAATGGTGGAAATTATGTTGCCAATGGCAGCTGACTGATTGATAAAAGAACTGACAGCTTTACATTTGACTTGCGATGCCGGACACTATACATAGCAAGTTTCCATGAGACCCTATATTCTTACTCCCGCTCTTTAACTGATATACAAAGGAGGTCGAGATGCCAAACCAAAGCAAGCAAGAGAGCAGGGAATACGCCCTCAAGATGGCAAAGGAGCACGATGTGAAGTTCATCAGGCTCTGGTTCACGGACATCCTGGGCTTCCTGAAGAGCTTCGCCATAACCACAGAAGAACTGGAAAACGCCCTCGACAACGGGATGGGCTTCGACGGTTCATCCATCGAGGGCTTTGCTCGAATCGACGAGAGCGACATGGTCGCCCTGCCCGACCCCGATACCTTCCGACTCCTGCCCTGGAGACCAAGGGAGCATCACGCCGTGGCCCGTATGTTCTGCGACATTCTAAAGCCCGGCGGCGAGCCATTCGATGGCGACCCCAGATATGTCCTCAAGAACAACCTCAAGCGTGCAGCCGATATGGGCTACACTTTCTATGTAGGACCCGAGCTTGAGTATTTCTACTTCCGTGACTCCAAAGGGACCGAGACACTGGATGAGGGCGGTTACTTCGATATGACACCCAGAGATACAGCTACCGATCTAAGAAGGGAAACAGTACTGACCCTACAAGAATTAGGCATAGGCATCGAGTACTCTCATCACGAAGTCGCCCCGAGCCAGCACGAGATAGACATGCGATACACCGATGCCCTCACTATGGCGGACAATGTTATGACCTACCGCCTTGTAGTAAAAGAAATAGCCCTGAAGAACGGTGTTTACGCCACATTCATGCCCAAACCCGTATATGGCATTAATGGCAGCGGTATGCACGTACACCAGTCCCTATTCAAAGAACAGCAGAACACCTTCTTCGATGAGACAGACCCATATCACCTCTCCAGGGCAGCCCGGAGCTATGTGGCTGGCCTGCTGAAGCATGGTCCCGAAATCACAGCTATCACCAACCAGTGGGTCAACTCCTACAAGCGACTGGTTCCCGGCTACGAGGCACCGGTATATCTTTCCTGGGCACGGCGCAACCGGTCAGACCTTATCAGGGTCCCCGAGTACCAGCCCGGCAGGGAAAAGGCCACAAGGATAGAGTACAGGTCGCCGGACCCCGCATGCAACCCCTACCTCGCTTTCAGTGTAATGCTCGCCTCCGGGCTGGAAGGAATCGAGAAAGGCTTCGAAGCTCCAGAGCCCGTGGAGGAAAACGTATATGAGATGAGCGCCGAAGAGAGGGAAAGAAGGGGAATAGGTATGCTGCCAGGCAGTCTCATAGAGGCCATTCAATTAACTGAAAAAAGTGAGGTGGTGCGAAAAGCCCTTGGCAACCACGTTTTCGATGCTTTTATCACCAACAAGAAGATTGAATGGGACCGGTACCGGACTCACGTATCCGAGTACGAACTGAAGAGGTATCTTCCAATCCTGTAAAGGCGCCTGTCATCAATACTGGGGATTGACAAAAGCACATAAAAGTGTTAAATCTAATGCAGTCCGCAATGATGTAACCTTGCGGACTAGAAGCATTAATTACGATGAGTTTTCAGTCCCCATATTGTGAGTGTAACGGACTAGTAGATTTACCAGAATCGCTCGATTTCGTTTCTTACCCCATGCGAATCGTCAGCCAGGCTAAGCCCCGGGCAGCACTTTACGAGCAGAAAAGATTTCAACTGGAGAGCCGGTTTGTGAAGATAGTACTTATACGACAACCACTTCATCCAAACGTAGTCCCATCGTTAATCAAAAGGACTGTTGACAGTAATTATGAGCGATGCTATGCTTGGCACAACGGTGATTTTGGTCGATCTACCACCACTGCCGGTACCTTTAAGCACCGCACAGGCAGTGCAGGGTACCCTGTTTACTCGGATATTAAGTCACAGCAGCTCGATTCTTGCAGATAGCTGAGGTTTAAACGTGAAGGAGTATTAGCTATGAAGCGAAAACGCCTTATTGGGATATTTGTTTTGTGCTCTGTCTTATTGGCAATATTGCTATCAGGCGCAACCTCAGTTTATGCCCAACAACCCTCGCCCGCTATCATAGAAACCTATTCCATAGAGAGCAGCAATGGCAGCGATGTGACTAACGGCCCGCTGATGGCCGGTGCTGCCTATACTGTTTCGCTGGAGGTCAATGTAGGTGTTAATTTGGCCAATACCACCTTGAGTCTTACCACACCTATGATAAAGGTAGAGGACGTACGCTGGAGTCTTGAAAACGATTATGCTGGAATAGATACCGATTTGTGGCAGCCCGGGCTGGCTACCATCGAGTTCAACGTGATCGAGGGCATCGCTGAGATCACATTAATAGGGGCTGTGCCTGATAATTACACATCCGAGGAACTGCCAAACGACGATGAACTTCACTTCATCAAGTCAATTCCCCTGGTAGAGCTTACCCTTGGGCCAGGGGATACCCTTCTGGACGAAATTTCCGTCGAGGTCAGGGATGAGGCAATAGTCGCATACCAGCAGACGCTGACCGAGAAGGACGGCCTGTTGAAAACCACTGACGCCGATTCCAAATATGAAGACCTCGCTGCAGCGATAATAGCACTCGCTGAGGGGCTCAACAGTCAGGGCTACGTTGAGCAAGCTACCAGCTTGCTTAAAACCTTGCCCAGCTCAGCCTCGGATTTCCCCGTACCGGTTGAAGAGGGTTCATACATGGTCTACATGGTAATTATCGCAGTGTTTGCAGTTATAATGCTCGCTTTTCTAACCCTGTTTTTCAGGGCCAGGTCCAATAGCAGCTTTATGCGCCAGCAGATAGACGAAGAGGCCGGGAAACTGGATGTGCTCTCTGTCAGATTATCTAAAATAGACAAACTACTCGCACGGGACATCGAGCAGGTGAAGGAGCAACTCGAGAGGATCAGCGGGAGGTGACCGTATGGCTCATGTCAGAAGCTACAATTCAGCTATACAACTTGTAGGCTTGGGTGGCGCAGGTGTCAACATAGTTGAAGCATTCATAAACAACCGCAGGGATCTCATACCCCTCCTCAAGAGGGAAGGCGTTCGAATATCCTGCTTAGCCATCGACGTGGCAGATCACGACATCCAGAGCCTGGAATTCGCGGCCAGAGATCTCTCAGAGCAACTCAAAGAGGAAGGCATTCCTTCCGATAAAATCTCCATCGTTGCCAAATCAGTTAAATTCCCCACACCTGAAAGCATGTTCGATTTTATCAACAAATATCCACAGTATCTGAAGCGTGAGGGCGTTACACCGCCAAAAGACTACCAGCCCTGGCTGGCATCATCCATGGATATACCCCCTCTAGCCGGAGGCGTTGGACGGAGGCGGGCTCTCTCTAAGGCCATCTACGGCCTTAACTACCATCATCTGAGATTGCTGGATAATTATATGGACAGCTTCAAGGAACATCTGTTCACCTCCACAATCCAACCCGTCGTTTTCGTCATTTACGGTCTGGGCGGTGGCAGCGGCAGCGGTATGGTACTGGACTTCACCAGACATCTGAGGAAGAAGATGGGCAGTGGAGTGCCCATAATAGGCCTGTGTATTCTCCCCTGTACCGGTGATGATCCTCCGGCCAAAGGGACTTCAGCCTACAGCGCACTTCTCGAAAACGGCCTTGCCGTAGACAAGCATAATAATGCTAAGATAATCAAACGATTTGGCAGCGCCTACGAAAATCCCTTCAGCGCCTTCCTCGTTATGCCCCTGGGCCCTGCCTATAGCAAGACTGCCAGCCTGATAGATGCTAAACGCATTATTGACGATGCTATCGTCGATGTCCTGATGAATTCTCTCAGCTTCGATCTCGCTGACCTGCTCAGCAACATTGGTTCGAATATCGACATGGAGGGCAAATGGCTCCATGTGCTGTCTACGCTGAGGATAAGCTACCCTGTAACTGAGTTCATAGAGCTAACCAAAATATATCTGGACCGGCTGGATAAAGTCCGGGCACTCAGGCGGGAGAAAAAAGAGGTATATGGAGGAACACATCCGACAGAAGCTGGTGGCGTAAGTAGTATCATTGATATTTGCTACCAGGACCTGAAAGATGTCTATCGCCGCCTGCTGATCGAGTCGGGTAGGTACAGCGCTGAAACCTTCGATGAAACGGTAGACAGCCTCATCAACGCCGACCGTTCCGTAGAGACAGAATATATCATGCACTTGAGGGGCGTAGACGATCCAATCAGAACACAGGTAAACGAACTTGGACGACCGGTTATGGCGATAGGCCTGGATGCGCCAGAGGGAACAGTGGAGGCGATGATCCGCAATCAGGCTTCCATGCTTATTGCTCTCGCAGACTGCGTTTCCAAGAATTACAACGAATTCCTGTCCGAAGTGGATGACATATTAGATAACCTGAGGGACAGCCTGCCCAGCGCTCAGCGGTTGACCGCCAAGGAGGTGCAACTGGTCAATGATGTTGCCGAGCTTGCAGCCATGATAAGAGACTATCTCGGCTGCCTCAGGCTATATCTGGAGACGAAGAAGCTGGCCGATAAGCTGGAGAAACAGCTCCAGAAGAGCGAGATGACCGAGATACAGCAGGCCGCGTTGACAAAGGTCGAACGAATCATAAACCCCGAGCTAGTAGTTCTGTTCTCCTTACTGTCATCAATGTTCACCCCCTTAAGTATCCAGCTGAAAAGCATAGATTCTCAATTGGTCAACTGCCGTCGAGTAAAGAGGGTATTGGACGAGGAGATATCAAAACTTACGTCCAGCATTGATAATCTTGAGGTCAATCGTAAAAGCAAGCAGGTTGAGCGAGGTAGAGCCGGCAGAGAGATGCAGGACATCAAGCTGGGTTTTCTTTCCGGGGGTAAAAAGAAAATTTGGGATGAGAAGAGAAGGAAGTTGGACCACGCTCTGGCATCGGTGGATGAGGACATTCGCCTGGCAGACGAAGAGTTGCAGCACGTCCAGGACAAGCTTGCCGAATATTCAAGCATAGAGAGAAGGTTCGAGGTTAATTCTGATTATCGGAAACTGCTGACATCCATATCCGAGCTGTCCGACCTTCATTACGAAAAAATGAATGAGATGGTTAAGGACAAAGGATTCTATGACCGGACTGCAGAACTAACCGAGGATGTCCAGTTGAAACTTATGCAAAGAATATTGATGGAAGACGAGGCCTCCCTGTCCAATGAAAATATCCTTAGAGAGATAATTGACAAAGATAACTTGAGAGAATATCTGTCAAGCGTGCTTGGTATCTTCAGAGTTCCGGGAGTAATGGGCATGACCTCAGCGTACAAAACAGATTACATCTGGTTCGCAGTAGTATCACCTCGGGGTATCTGGGACCACGACCTCACAGCGGATGTCAGAGCCACTTTATCCGGTTACGTGAAGGAGGATGCGTCAAGGAGTATCGCCATTAGAGAGATTGATTCCACCGATCCCTGGACAGTAAGATTCATGGTAATTTCAGCCAAGGCTGAGCCCCAATTCCTCGAATGCTATAGCGAGATGAAGCACATATATGAACACGCCACAGCGGAAGAGAGAACGCTGTCACATTCATTCTTACTAGAACATGGCGTAGACGTTGTTACCGCAGGTGAACTCACCGAAAACACCCCGGGGGATACTATCAAAGCTGAGCGGTGAGAATAATCTCCATCGTATTCTGGTTCGTAAATAGCGGGCGCATGCAGAATGTTAACTACCTCAGCATATCTGGAGACAGAAGAAGATTCATTCAATGAAGGGTTACTGCGCCAGCAGTGTGAGGTCAGTAGCGACGAGGAATCATTCAGGGATTTGCTTAGCAAATTCACAATATCCGCCGTCTTTCTGGCATCTTCCCTAATTGTTTACTACTTGCTGCCATTTTATCCGCCGACAATGGCAGTATTCCTGGCACTGATACCCGCCGTCATCGCATATCGCTGGCCGGCAGTAGCCTTGTTTTTCTTGTTGCTGTTCGCAGCCCCGGCATATTCATATCAACTTGGTGTTACCATATGGATGCTTGGAATCCTGGTATCGATAGCTGTAGTGTTACCATTCGGCCTAAGCAGACTACCCGGCGCATCGCTGGGCTGCGCTGTAGGCGCAGCAGCCGCCATTCTCATGCTGACACCGTACTTTTACCTCTCCATACCGCTAATAACAGGCATAACCCTGCTCCAGCTAAGAGGGTCTGTGGTTGGCGGAGCCTGGGGATTATTTATCTTCCTTTCATTCTACCTGCCCTTTCTCGTCCTGGCAGATCCCTCTGCCGCACAGGGCGAGACCCTCCCTTTATTTACCTCCGTTGATTATGCCCAGCAGACGCACCTGTCCAACCTCGATCTAAGCTCACTGAAAAGCGCATTCGAAGGACAGATTAATAACAACTTCAACGGTTTCCCTGGATTTCCTTCGTATTTTATCGAGGGGTGGGGCGGCATCGCGCTGATCCTGACCATGCTTGCCGCAGTAGTTGTCACCCCCGCGATTGTAAGCGCAGCAACCAGATTCAGGGAAACAGGGGCTCTTCTTCGCAACCTATCACCTCTTATTTTAGTATTGGCCGTCGAGCTAATATTCCTGGTGCCTTTGCAGCTATTGGGAAAGCCACTGGGTTTCCACACCGGATTTGCCACCTGGAACGACATTACGCTCCTAACTGGACTCATGCTTACCCTGGGCGTTGCTACCATCATTGTGGAGACCTGGTTGCGTCGCCGTAATACCAAAGTGGAGCTTAAAAGCGACATAGCAATGATCTCTTTAGACCTTTATGAACTTATCGACGATGCCAAGAAACATCTGCAGCAACTGGCTTCCGTATGCCCTAACGATAACCTTTCAGATGAGAAAGCCGCCATCGCCCAGTGCGAGGAGAAAGTAGCGCTCACCCTTGAGAGCATCGCTGCTATGAGTCTACCAAGGCTGGAGCTAAGCTATAACGAGTTCTGTGACATGCTATTACAACTCCCCAAGCTGCAGAGCCAACTGGAGACTAAACTATACAACCATCTTGATGAGTCAGGACATACTTATAGAAGCACTTTTAACGAAGCGCTTGCCCTCGGCATCCCCGACCTCCCTGACCTCATCCAAGAACCCCCAACCCCATCGGAGGAACAAGACTACGAGAAAGCCCTTTCGGAACAGGATAGGCTGAACAAAGCTTTCAAAGAACTCGCAGACAAGTTAGTCTCAGCGGGAGATACCGTAGCCAATACAATCAAAGACGAGATCGACCCCGAGTTCTCGCTAACCACAATCGATATAGGGCACGGCTTCCTGGATCAAGGCAGATTTGAAGAAGCGGCACAAACTATCGCAGAGGACCTGAAGATTATCGATGGCAGGATAGAGAGCTCCGTCATCGAATTAGCCAGTAAGGTCGTTGCTATGTCTAACCGTTTCAGGGAGGTTATGACCTCCCGTCTGATACCTGTAATAGAATCGATCGGGGATTCAAACGCATTGGTAAAATACAATACCACTGTAGATGCACTGGATAATATGGTCAACTCAGTGCAGAACTCCAGAACTCTTGCCGATATCATCAGCATTGTCGAGCAGAGCCGTAAGCTTGTCGACCTGGCTACAAATACCGTGAGAGAGCTCAACCAGCGAATTAACAGCATTGAAGCGGATAACGACAGCAGATGTCCGGCTAAATACAGTTGGGGTAAAAACAGCCATGCTGCTAACGAGGTGCAGTTGCTTCTGACATCAATCGAACATATACCGTCGGACCCCACCATCAGCGCCCGGTTCAATGCAATAGATAAGGCCGTGCAGGCAGTGGAGCAGCAAGCGAAAACCGTCAAACAATATAGTCAGGTCAGCGAATTTCTCATAAATTATCCGAATATTGAGTATATACTTCAGGAGAAGCTAACAACAAATGCAGGCGTAGGAGGAGTGGACCTCCCTGTAAAATCAAAATATGCTCAGGAATATCTGAAACTGTACGCAGCAAAACACGCAGGGGACGTAACATTTGACCCCAAATCGGGACTACTCAAGCACAGTGCCAGCTATGGAACAAGTAAAGATGAGACATCGCCGTGAACAACAACCATGATGATATAATATCTGATCTTGAAGAGGAGAAACTGCTTGCCGAAATCAAGAATGTCAGATTGGAGAATGTTGGCAAGGGCAAGCTTTCACTCACCGACAGGCGTATAGAGTTCGAGCACAGGAGAAACATTTTATCCCCACCCCGCTTGGAGTTCTCGGTAGCCCTGGCCGAGGTTTCCTCGGCCAGAGTCAAAGATAACTCAAACACGCTTGTCCTTGAATGGCTGGATGAAAATGGAGAAAATGCTGTCAGTACGCTGAACTTGCCCGAAGGCGACGCCGCCACCTCCCTCTGTAAAGCCCTGACCAAGAAACTCAGGATACTGAGACAGGTAGCCGATCTAAAAGAGCGAAGGGCTTGCTATCAGGCTTTCCTCTGGAAAACCGCCTGCCATCTATGGGACATCGTGGGTCTTCTATCGCAGATTGTTCGCGAACTAGGTAACGAAGACTGGGACGCAGTTGACGCTTTACTCAATAAAGCCGGAGAAACAGCCAGGGTACTCACATCTGAATGCGGAATTGATATCACTGACCAGGTTCACGCACTTGCTGAGACAATCTCCACACGTGACACGGCTCTGGCATTGAGAAGCGTAGTAGCCACGCTCAAGCCTGTTGGCGCTTTATTGAAAAGCGACTTGCCTCCTGATGAGGAATGGCAACAACTGGCTCCGGAGAGTACAGTCGGGTTGAACTGGCACGATATCCGTTATATTTTTCTCTTTGCGGGCTGGCGCAGTCTCCTCTCGTCGTGGCAAGAGCGGGGTGAGTCCAAGAAGATTGAGGATTCGCTGAAACATTTAGTCGCACTCCTGTCTATTCTGGGAGAGAAAATATCCGGGGAACTGCTGTTAGAAAGCACTGTTGCTCAAGATGCATCCGGTATCGCCGACTCCGTAGAATCAGCGGCGCAGGAATTGGAAATGCTGCTAAAGATCAACGCAGGGACAGCTTAGTTGGTTAACCAGGATTCGGATAATAAAGCTACTGTTTGCCCGAACAACCACCCGAACCCCGAGGGTTCGGAGTGTTGTTATATCTGTGGTCTACCCATAATAGACTATGAGGCCGAGTTGGAGCTTTTGCTCAGCCGATATGCAGATGAGGAACAGCATGTCAAATTTCTCAGGGAAAAGATATTCATAGGAATTGGAGACCAGGGCTGCAAACTCGTCAACGAGTTCCACCATGCGTGGGGTAATGCCCTTAAAAGCTCGGAATTTATCATGATCGAGTCGTCCGGTGAGGCTCAGCAGCTTATTAAATCCAGGTCCCAACCGTCCTCAAGTCAAGATTTCAAATCACCGCAGCTATCGCTGCACCTCCTTCCTATGTCCGTTAACAAACAGGTAGGTTACTATGGCTTGGGGGAGCGCCTGGCATGCGATGACCCCTCGCTGGACGATCGCCTGCTCCGATCAGGCATCAGAGCCTCGACAACCAAGCAGACCGTTTTCATGCTGTCAGCATTAGGAGGCGGAACCGGCAGCGGTGCCAGCCCGCATATACTGCAAAGAATCAAAGCACTAAACCCATACAGTAGGAACATGGTAATTGCGATGATGCCCGCTGCCGATGAACCCGATAGCGCACACTTCAACGCATTCTGCTCACTATCTCGCTTCATCAAGACCGATAAAGGGCCACTTGCGGACATCCTACTCCTCGTAGACTATGATCGTTTGATGAAGATCAGAGGAGTGGGTACTATAGGAGAGGAACTTGCCCGGGAATCCCTCCTGTCCAACATGGTCGCGGCCTTAGTAGGCGCCATCGCAAACGGAGGTCCCAGTGAGGCTGACCCCGGCTATCTTGCTAAGATGAGCAGCTCTATGGAAGTACACGCTTTTGTCCCCTGCTTGGCAATAGGTCGTAGCCTCGAGATATTCGGGGGAATAGAGAATATCCTTGAGAGTGCACTCTCATCCCCCCTGGCCCCGGTGGACAAGGAGTCCATTATGCTATCCTACGTTTTGGTACAAGTGCCTGACAAAATGGCATCATCACTACAGGAAAAGACCCTGAGAGCGGAACTTAATAAATGGAATAAATACAACTTTCCTCATCTTAAGGGAAGCGTGCTTCAGCTTTCTCACTCAAGCCGGACATCGGATCGTGTTGACCTCTGCCTTCTGCTTGGTGGCACGAAACTAGAGACCACAGCCAGAAGGTCGAGAGAAGGCTTCAACCGATTCAAATCGGTTGTCGGAAGAAAGTCATGGGAACAGGAATTCGGTGTAACTTCCAAAAATTTGGTGGATATGGAAAAAGCCATCGACTCGTATGATAGCAAGCTAGACGAGATGGCCGGCTAGATACAGCGATACTGAATTCAAGGAAGCCGGATCGAACGCCCGACATTCAACCAGTGACCTGCGAACCACTTAGCCGCAGTACCGTTTACCCCCGGGCAAGAAGAGCCATACAACACGATTTCTTAATATAGCAAGTGCTTCCTGTCCCAACTACTGGTAAGCTTGACAAAACACGAATGTCTGATATCATTTAGCAAGCAGCCTGTAATTAGAAGTTTGGTGTTCCTCGACCTGCTCACCGATTGCCCGTTCCCCAGGCCATGGATGATCAAACTCCAATCAGGTATTACACAAAGGGGGGGCATCCATGTCCTACACAGATAAAACCCTGAGGTGCTCGGATTGCGGGCGTGATTTCATATTCAGCGCTTCCGAGCAGGAGTTCTTCGCTGAAAAGGGCTTTGCCAACGAACCTGGCCGCTGTCCTGACTGCCGGGCAGCCAAAAGACAACAGCGCTTCGGTGGATACAGTGGCGGTGGCTATCGGCAGAGGCAAATGCATCCAGCCGTCTGCGCCTCTTGCGGTAAAGACTGCGAAGTACCTTTCGAACCCAGAAACGGTCGGCCCGTGTACTGCTCAGACTGCTACTCTGCCACCAAGCGGTAGCACCAAGACAAGAGCAGTAGACTAACAATACCTATAAGATCGTCTTGAAGGCTTGGGCTGAGGGTAGGGGCATCTGGTAACGGTGCTCAATTCCTCTTTCCTCATCTCTAACAGTTCCGTTGTCTGTCGTAATCACATACAGGGCGGCTAACTCTCTTTTACGCCTGGGGAGGAAAGTATGATGCAAGCAAAGCAAGGTGATGCCGTCGATGTTCACTATACGGGCAAATTGGAGGACGGCACGATAATTGATACTTCCACTGAAGACAGCCCCCTGCGATTCACGATAGGCGAAGGTCGCTTTATCACAGATTTTGAACAGGCTGTCGTAGGAATGAACCCGGGCGAATCGAAAAATGTCAAGATTACCTCCGAAAAAGTGTATGGCCCATACCGCAAGGAACTGGTACTTTCCATAGCCCGTGACCAATTCCCGACGAGTATTCAACCGGAGGTAGGGCAGCAACTAGAAATACATCAAGAGGATGGTGCGGGTCTTCCGGTAATGGTAACCCATGTTTCCGAATCCGTCGTTACCCTGGACGCCAACCACCCTCTGGCCGGAAAAGACCTTGTCGTTGATATCCATCTCGTAGATATTGTCTGATCGTTTTGGCTGTACTTATACTGTAGCCATGCTTTTCACCTATAGAAGGGAGAAATTTGAATATCCATATTGGTAATCTATCGCGTGAAGTCACTGAAGCTGAGTTGCGGCAAGCCTTTGAACCATTCGGGCAAGTTGAAACAGTCCGGATAATAACTGACAGGTACAGCGGCGTATCCAGAGGCTTTGGCTTCGTAGAGATGCCGGATAAGGGAGAAGCCCAGGCCGCTATCGAAGGCCTAAACATGAAGGAGTTTGCGGGACGCACGCTGGATATAAGCGAAGCACGCCCTTCCCGTCCAGGTGGAAACAGGCACTATGGGGGCGGTGGAGGAGGCAGACCGGGCCGTAGCAGTGGAGGCGGTAAACCAGGCCATGGCGGTAGAGGAGGCGGGGCAGGCGGTGGCCGGCGGCGATCGTTTTAAGTTGCCAGGGGGCCTAAGCCGAAGGCCCAGGGCTTCCAGCAAGCCAACTATCCTTATTATCAATCCTACGGAAAAAGGTTCTTCACCGGTCTTTAAACGTATCCGGCAGCGGTTTAATAAGCAGCGCACAGTAAGTTCTAAGCTCTCTGCCAGCTCCAAGTACGCAAATGCCTTTCATGCCTCTCCAGGTCATTGTGCCTGAATCGTGGTTTTTAACGCTTCTTCAGCTTCTCGAAGTACTGCTTGCGTAACTTCGCTACTTTAGGAGCGATGACCGCGCGACAATACGCCTGTTCACGGTTAAGCCTGAAGTAATCCTGGTGGTAATCCTCTGCAGGATAGAACGCCACCAATGGCCTGACCTCCGTCACGATCGGAGCATACCAGATTTTCGCTTCATCCAACTCCTTAATAACCTGCTCGGCGATCGCTTTCTGCTCTTCGCTGTGGTAGAAAATAATCGAGCGATACTGCGTGCCCACGTCCGCCCCCTGCCGGTTCAGCGTGGTCGGGTCGTGTACGGCAAAGAAGACCCGCAGGATTTCTCTAAAGGAAATAGCGCCGGTATCAAAGGTGAGTTGCACCGCCTCGGCATGTCCCGTCGCGCCCGTGCATACCTCACTGTAAGCAGGGTTGACGACTTTGCCCCCGGAGTATCCCGATACCACCTTCTCTACACCTTTCAGTTCATCGAAAACAGCTTCAAGGCACCAGAAACAGCCTCCGCCCAGCGTCGCAACCTCTCTACCATCAACTGTGTGGATTTGGTTTCCCCCCTGGCTCATTTGTGCGGGTTCCTCATCTCAGGCCAACATGGTTCGTATCCTGTTTCGCGATATCATTTTATTCTTCGACGGGTTTCAGTGCCGCTGAATTGATGCAGTAACGCTTGCCTGTGGGAGGCGGGCCATCATCGAAAACGTGACCCAGGTGTGCATCGCATCTCGCGCAGAGCACTTCTGTTCGCCGCATTCCGAATCTGTTGTCCTCTTCCAGCCTTACATTCAAATCTGAGACGGGCTCGAAGTAGCTCGGCCAGCCCGTTCCCGAATGGAACTTGGCCGCTGTTTTGAAGAGGTCTGTACCGCAGCGGACACACTGATATATGCCCGTTCCTCCGGCAGTATCGAAAGTGCATGTGAAAGGCCGCTCCGTGCCCTTTTTGGCAGTTACCCGGTACTGCTCGGGAGTCAACACCTTCTTCCACTCCGCATCCGTCTTTCGGACCTTGTCGACGTGCAATATCTTGTTCTGACGGCTGTCGAAGATCTGCATTCTTTCCATGTTCAAACACGTAGTATCCGCTCTGAACTGCCTTATATTTCAATGATAACATATCGCGGTGAATCTGGGTGACTGCATCTATCCGTAAAAAAAAGAGAAACCCCAGTTGCTGACCATATAGATGTAAGTAATCCAAAGACACTTCTACCCGAATACTTGACTTTGCAATCGGCCTCATGTATTCTTTCCCGCAAGCAAACAGGCTCTGCATCCAAATTAACGTCGTAGTCAAAGTAATCATGGTCATGTAATAAAAATGCGTGAGGAGGAGGCCTGAGATGGAAAACGTAGTGGAAGCAGCTGACGAGCGTAAATTCAGGACATTGCGGCGGTTCAATGTGGCGATGTGCTTGCTGCATCTTGCGCAGGCGGCAGCCATGTTCGCCTTGAGCAACGATTTCTCAGTGACAATAACGACCTCTTTCCTGAAGTTACTGCCCGGTGCAGAAGTACCCGAGACTTTTACCGAGGGCCTTTATGATATCCGCCTCGGCCCCCTGGTTGCGGTGTTCCTGTTGATATCCGCAATTGCGCACTTCATTATGGCGTCGCCGTTCGGATTCCCCTGGTACGTGCGCAATCTGAAAAAGAAGATCAACTACCTGAGATGGTACGAGTATTCCCTCAGTGCGTCGCTAATGGTGGTTATTATCGGCATGCTCAGCGGCGTCTACGATGCGCCCAGCCTGATCCTGTTATTCGCGCTCACCGCTATGATGAACCTCTTCGGCTTGATGATGGAGCTGCACAATCAGACGACAGAGAAGACGAATTGGACGGCCTATATTTTCGGCTGCATTGCGGGCATTATCCCCTGGGTCATAATAGCCTGGTATTTTTTCTCAGCTTTCGAATCAGCGGAGGGAACGATACCCACATTTGTCTACTATATACTTGCCTCACTATTTGTACTGTTCTTTAGTTTTGCGGTGAATATGGTTCTGCAGTACAAGAAAGTCGGCCCCTGGAAAGACTACCTGTTCGGCGAGAAGATGTATATGATATTAAGTCTTGTGGCGAAGTCGGCGCTTGCCTGGCAGGTATTCGGAGGCACTCTCGCCAGATAAATGTGAGCACGTATTATGTCCGATTAGCAGCAACAGGGCCATTCACTTATGGCCCGGGTTTGGTTGCGCAAGGAATAGACAGCGCAATTGGCCGACTGAAAGTGCTGTAATAGCCTACCACCATACTATCCAATCCAGTTTATTAAAAGACAGCGTCCCCCAAAGGTTTATAGCACAGCTCAGTAGAATAACCGCCAATGCGAGTCTGCTTATGCGACGTCGCATACCGGAGGCTGCCAGGATAGCCATGAACGGAAGAACATCCAGGCTGAATCGATAGCCGAACTGCAGATAACCGGTCACCCCGTATGTTACCAGCGGGATTGAAATGAGCAAGAGTGCGGCTAGAGCCGCCTGTGACAGCTTTTCCCTCAAGTCAGCCCTGAACATGTATAGAAAAGCAGGTGTTGTGAAAAAGAGTCCAAGCCCCAGGTACGATGGCTTGAAATAGGGAAATTCATCGGAGAATCTGGGCACATAGAAGAGAATGGTGTTTACGTGGCGCGGAAAGTAGCTTATATCAAAGAGCCCCTTGGAAAACTGTGGTTCGGATACGAACTGGCCACGCTCATACCCCAGTGTAAAAGTGCCGTATTCGCCATAAGTGTACAGGAGATACAATCCCACCATCGCCGCCAGGGTTAAGCCAAATATCACAAGGCGTGAAAGGCTTCTCCGGTCCCAGGTGCCGTGAGTAATTGTATAAGCGAAGAAGAGAAAGGCGAGAAATGTAGGCAGCCTTGACAGACCGGCCAGGCCGACAAGTATACCTATAAGCCAGGGACGGTTCTTTCCTGTCGTCTCCACCAGGGCAGCCATAAGAAAAAAAACCGCCGATACATGCGCAAACATCCAGACGCCGCCATCGGTGGCTGACCACCACAGGTTCGTTCCCAGGGCGAGTAATAGGGTAATTGCAACGCGTGAAGGCAACCTCCAGCGGAGCTGATCCGTAGCTACCCAGAACAAGCCGATGGCTGCTGCACCTACCGCCGAGCATATTATTACTTGATTGGCGCTGATGCCCCAGATTGCGACCCAGGGTAGAACGAACAGGGTGGGGGCGGGGGGATTGATGACAAACGCCTTATCTCCATACCTCGCCAGTTCCAACCAGTCAGGAGCATCCACCAGGTAGAGACGGCCATTGAGGAAAGCATCAGCCAGGCGAACGTATTGGTTATTGAAAGTGGAATCCTTGCTTGTCACGTAGTAGATGACGAAAACCAGCGCAGCCAGGCACGCAGCCTGCAACCACTTGTTATACAGCACTTGATACTTAAATGTTCGAAGTCCTGGTTCTGAAACCACGGCGTTTTCATTTTCCATAATGAGTTAGTTGATCGCTAGAGTTAGATTTTACGCCCGGAACTATACCGAGCGCTCAGCGGATTTCACAGCATTTTATCAAACTCAACCGAAACGGGCAAACACGGTCAGTTTTAAAGCTATTATTCCAAATCTATATTGCCTGGCACATGTACATCGAATTTATTGATTACGGCAAGAGTATTATAGAACCGGCGGTATTTCTCTCTGAAGTGGCCCCGGGGATTCTATAATCGCTCAGATGGCAATTGTGGGAAGGGTGAGGGGATGGTGATCAGGCAGCGTGGTTGCTGGAGTATGCTACAATTCATGCAACACGCATCTTTGGAGGTTAGAAATGTCAACCGGGTTGTCTGATGAAGAGCTTTATAAAATAGCTAAGGAACGTGTTGAAGAGAAGAAAGGATTCTTTATACACCTAAGCATATATATTTCCGTGAATATCCTGCTAATAATTATATGGGCAGCCACTGGAGCTGAATCAGATCCAGTTCCGTGGTTTGTCTATCCTTTAGGTGGTTGGGGGATTGGTATTGCATTCCATTTCCTTGGAGTTTTTATATTCTCACGTGAAACAGAATGGGAGAAGCGTCAGATTGAGAAGGAAGTGGAGAAACTCAAGAGGCGAGGTAACTAATAGCCTGAATCGGTAAAACGTGCTAAGGCAAAGGGGATTGTACTGAAGCTTAGTAGTGGTTGTTTTACACTTACTGGAGCTTACTCTTCTACTTCAAACAATAAAGCTTTGAACATTCTAAGCAAATCACTTGAAAGAACCACTGATTCACCCTTGACGGGAGGCTTTTGTGCAATGTTACTTAGAAAGTGAGCTCGGAAGTCAGCATACCCCTGATCTGAGCACTGATGATCCCCGTTGACGATATTATCTTCACCGAATGCCATATTTAAATAATTCCTGTTTACTACTCATTTTGAATCTGCCATAAACACAAAGCTTACATACGACAATATCGTAATATATATAAAAACCAAGTCAACGTCATTTATCATCACAAGTCCTAATCTATAATCCCGAATTTTCTTATTTATCAATAAAAACGTGAAAAGGGGGTCTCGACAAAGCAATGCTGAAGCTCCCCTTATATCGGAGTGCCTATTCAGTTTAGTATAGACTTAGTTGGGACAGGTCACAGTCGCTGCATATTGCATGTTGTAAATAACAGGTTCCCGGTAATTCCCGTCTACAAAGAGTTTGATCTCCCATTCTGAATCATTTAACTCATACCTGTACATCCCGGGAGTTCCTCTTTGAAAAACGGACGAAAGTGCGCTGCTGGCAACACAACTCTATTCTGCAAAGTGGGGAGGGAATGATAATACGAACATGCCTTCTATCTTATCTTTCTTAAGGCATCGGTAGTCTCAGCCATAGCGGCATGTGATCGCTTACTTTATGCTCGAATCTTTCGAATAGAGATTGCTGCTGATCTTTGGACAACGCGGCAAAAGGTTTCACCTCAAGAGCTTCTGAAAACAGCTCACTGAAATTAAACACGCCGTAATCGGGGCCTACAGGCTTCTCGCCCATTTTTACGTTATCCAAGTAAGTGGGAAACCGCACGTCCCGAGAAAACAGCCCAATCTGGTCAAACGTCTGAGACATCCTGGCATTTGTCCGGAAGATCTCGCTTTGCTTGGGGTGAATGTCAAGGAAAGGGAAATTAACGCTTACGCCCTTATGTGACACTTTGTTGAGTGCTTTAATGTCCTTCTCCAGCCGTTTCTTATCTTTGTCAGGGTCATCGAAATCCAGATTTAGATCGCCCATCAGTATAAAGTTAGGGTAGTAGGCCTTGCCTTTCTGTCCGGCGCGTTCGACAATCCAGTCCATCAGGGCGTAGAATTCTTGCTTCGGATCGTGCTTAGGGTCACCGTAGTTAAGATGGGCATTGACCGCCATGAACTCATAAGGCTCTGTACCGGGATGACCGTGAACCCTGAAGCTTACGCAGAACGGTTGGCGGATGAAGGTCAGAAAGACTGGCATCCGAAGCTTCGCCTTAGTCGGTTCACTCGGTTTCGTATCCGTCTCGCCGTCCTCCCACTTTTTCAGCTCCTCAAGGTATTCTCCTAATCTTCTCATCACCGGGTTGATACGGTCTCTGTTGCGGGCCAGGGTTTTGAGGACCTCGGTCCTATCATAGGTAATGTCTGTGGCCACCTCCGTCCTCTCGACCATCTGCCGATTGTAGATGACCCCCAACCTCTCGGCGAGCCCGCGCCTACCCGGGAATGCCCCGGTGGTGTCCGAAATTATTAACCCGAACTCGGGGCCGAGGAGACTCTTCAGTCTTCTTAGGCCACTGAGGTCATCAAGGATTTCCTGGACCGCAAGAAGGTCGAAGTGTCTGCATATGTGGGCAAGAAACTTCCATGTATCCTCATTCCGACTGCGGGAAGAGCCGAGTTTACGGATATTGAACGACCCCAACACGACGGAGCCATATTCCCGCTTGGGCAAGCCGAATTTCTCGGGCTCTTCGTCCAGTTTACCCATTATTTTCTTCCATTCCCCCGATGTGAATTGCTTTGCTGCCATTCTTGGATCCTCTTTTAAAGACTATCGTTAAGCTGAGGAGAAAATCTCTTACCCTATACGCCTGTTTCAACTTTTTGTCAATCCCCGCTAGCTAGCGACAGTGACATTAAATACATCGATACAATGTCAGGTGCATGGGGTTCAGTTCTATTCGTGGCTGGCTTCCGCCAACCAATATTTAACTGAACAAGCTGGCCATACAGAGTTGACAGAGATCAGGGCAGATGGTATATGATGTTTGATTGATGATATTTTAATATCAAGGAGGTAAACGATGCCTGGGCAAAGTACAATCCCGAGTTCTGCTGGTGAGCAAGTGATAAAGACAGCATGTCAGTTAGGCCCATCCGAGTGCGGAATGAACGTGTACCTTAAGGACGGCGTAATTACCAGGGTAGACGGCATGGCTGAACATCCTTATAACGAAGGTCGTCTATGCGTCAGAGGGCGTCAGGCCATGGAGTACGTATACCACAAAGACCGTCTCAAGTACCCGATGAAGAAGGAGAATGGGAAGTGGAAGCGGATAACCTGGGACGAGGCGCTGGACATAATGGCCAGTAGACTCAAGGAGATCAAGGAGAAGTACGGCCCCACTGCCTTTGGCGCGTGCGTTGGTGACCCGGTGCAGACCCGGGGGGTAACTGGGGCATACATCATATGGAGGTTCCTGGATGTGTACGGCAGCCCTAACATGCTCCTCAGCGACCCCTGCTATCGCATACGCGCCCAGGCCCAGAACCTCACCTTCGGCTTCCTGCGGTTCCCGTTCTATGCTGACGTAGAGAACTCGAAGTGCATCATCATCTGGGCCCACAATCCACACAAGTCGGAACCACAGCTAGTTCCCCGCATCGATAAAGCGAGGAAGAACGGTGCCAAGCTCGTCGTTATTGACCCCAGGCGCATCCCTTATGCCAGGGAAGCTGATATTCACATCCAGCCGAGGCCAGGCACTGACTGCGCCTTGATGCTGGCGATGCTAGATACCATTATCTCCGAGGGGCTCTATGATCGGGAGTTCGTTGATCAGTGGACTCTTGGCTTCGACAAGCTCGCGGAACGCGTCAGGCAGTACCCGGCAGAGGAGGTGGAGAGGATAACGGGTGTCCCAGCGAAGAAGATCAGGGAGATCGCCCGCATGTTCGCCACGAACAAACCCGCGTGTATACAGCAGGCCTGGGGTACGCTCGACCAGGTGGAGTCGGGCTTCCAGAACTCGCGGGCTATTTGCATTCTCCACGCGATAACCGGGAATGTTGATAAGCGTGGTGGAATCATTCATGTAGGGCTTCCGATGACGAACTTCCCCAGACTCTTCGACATGGTGGGTGATGCCAAGGCACCCAAGGCGGATGAATACCCTCTGTTCTCAGGCCCGCTGGGCCTCTGTGTCGCTTCGGCCACAGCACCCATCGTCTGGATCGATACCCTGTTGACTGAGAAACCGTATCCCCTTAAAGCGTTGTATGTGGCCGGGTCCAACCCGATGGTGACTTTCCCGAATACAAAGAAAGTGAAGAAGGCGCTGGAGAACCTGGAGTTCCTGGTTGTAATGGACATATTCATGACGCCAACAGCCGAACTGGCAGACCTTGTGCTGCCCTCCGCCACATTCCTGGAGAGGACCGACATTAACCACATACCCTACGCTGCGATTGCAGGTGTTCCCTGGGCTATACTCGGGAAGCAGGTTGTACCGGAGCAGTGGGAGTCGTGGCCGGACTGGAAGGTCATCTTCGAGCTGTCCAGAAGAATGGGCTACGGGGAATACTTCCCCTGGCAGAATGTCGAGGAGTTGATAGACTACTACCTGGAGCCCACGGGGCTGACGGTAAAGCAACTGAAAGATGAGAGCCCCTGCGGGGTATACAGTGGGTTAATGGAGGACGAAGAGTATTGGCGGCAGCACCCGGAGCTACCTCGGTTCCCCACTCCGTCGGGGAAAGTAGAGCTTTACTGCGAGACCTTGAGTAGCGTGGGATTTGATCCTCTGGTCACATATATCGAGCCGGCGGAGAGCCCGGTCTCAGACCTCGAGCTGGCGCGGGAGTACCCCTTGATCCTGACCACCGGGGCGAGAGTAAACGAGTACTGGCACTCATGCTTTCACGGCATAGACAAGCTTCGCGGTAGAATGCCGGAACCTATAGCTGAAATCCACCCCGAGAGCGC
>CAYVQT010000043.1:0-25750 GCA_964453665.1 uncultured Dehalococcoidia bacterium
TAGAAATGGGTGTCATCCTTTACCTTCAATTTCAGCAGAAATATTGACATGACCCGCATTGCAGCAGAAAGCTATGTCTCAGAGACAAACGTTAGAATACCTTGGCAGGTATTTCGCTAATGAGTCCACTCGAATGTATCGAATAGCCCAAGCAAGACAATTGGATGAGTTAAGAGGGAAAGTAGAGCGGGAGATTGCGGCGATACATTATCAGGAATCGGTTGCATCTGTAGCATTTAATAAGGCAATGATCATTAATAGACTTACCATACTTGGTGGCGGTAAGCTGATCTCGGTTCTCAGTAATAATCCTAAGCTATTTTCTAATGCTAAACGAATTGCATTCGACAGCGTCAAGCATACAGCATCGTTCGGCACCGTTATTGTAGCTATAGGGGAAAGTGGTATCCCAAATGATGTACAGGTTATTGCTCTTTCAGCACAGGCACGTAAACTTCAAACAACCGACCATGAAATTAAAATGAGATTGGAGAAGAACGGATATGTCACTATGGCTGAGAGCCACTTCTATAACTATGTTAATACGCTGAAAGATCGAGTGCTGACAGGAGAAGCTATACTTCCTGTTATTGCGGCTCGTTATCTCCTTAAACCAATTCAAGCCTAAAATTATAGAGCATTGATTAATTACTTCTCCTGCTTCGCCTCAATCAGGTAAATATTGACACACAGTAAAGATTATGGTAATTTTATTGCAGAGAATAAACGAATAAATCACGAGTGAACCAGAACTCGCCGCGACAGACAGAAAGGCGAGGAGGTGAATAGTCCTCCTCGCCTTTTTTATTCGAAATATCACTGGATATAAGTGGTGTCAGCTGAAAATATCACTAAAGCAATTTACAGTAATCAAAGCCTCTACGCAGGTGAGTTTGCGAGGGCGTTCGCTGCCATTCTCAACAAGACCGGTGTAACTCGTTACCAAATTGCCAAATTCTCGGGTTTAACTGAACCTTATCTTAAACGTCTATTGACTGGCGAGAAAAAGAATCCCAGTCCGGCAGTAATAACCAGAATATGTTTTGCGATCGCACATCTTAGTTCTGATGTTACTCAGCACGATTTCGAGACTATATTTAATTCTGTGGGCAGAACTCTATTTACTAAGTACTAGGTAAATGATGCCCATACACCAATCAACTACCCACATTCAGTCACGCTACGGTATTTACGTCGGTAGCATTATAGCAAAACCGATATAATCTCTGGAGTTGGGTAAAAATTTTCTTAAAGCTGGAATCATTGAAAAAAGTAGCGACTAGAGCCAATATTGCGCCTATTGATTGAATCTAAGGGCCGCTCGTGCAAATGAGCGGCCTTTTTTCACCTGCAAGTTATAGGATAAAATCAATTAGGATTAGAAAAACGAACCTTTTTAATCGACCTACCTGGAGTCGGTAAACATGACATAGTGGTTTATACAGATACAAAAGGATGCTCCAAGCCTATTGAGTGAAGCGAAAAAGTTGGATTTTCTGATGAAGGAAAAATCGCGCTGAATATCGCGGGGGCACACTTTGACAGGGAGAAATACCACGTTATCGAACATTGTGGTATTAATTATGAAATATAAAAGCTTATGGCTGTACTCCTTTACAAGGTTAGAGCAGGGTGCTCCAACCTAAGTAAACAGGGCCTATGTTGCCGCGCAAGGTAGCTATATCTTTACTTCGCCATCTTCAACGATTATTTGATCATCAACAGTTACGGTAGGCTCCAACATGACTCCATCTAGATGCAGCTTGCTTTCTGTCTTTCCTCCTAACATTAAATTATTACCCAATGCAACGTGTACTCTGCCGAGGCCTTTCTTTTCCTCAGAGATGATGCCTGTTATTATGGAAGCAGGATTAGTGCCAATAGCGATTTCGGCTATGTTATCGGCGTTGGCTATCTGACTAATAAGTTGCTTCACCTCTTTAGCCTGGCTCCCGCCTTGCACATCAACAACTCGTCCCTTTTCAACATAACATACCACGGGCTCACGCACAAGACCAAAAATGGTCAATGAACAATCAATTACAACCTTTCCGTAGGCAGTGCCTTCTACGGGTGCTCCCCAAGCTTCTCCATCAGGGAAACAGGCTATCATCCCCGGTTCACGTGCCAGAGCAGCGCCGACTCGATAAGGCATATTTTCTATACTTGCAGTCAAATCTGTCCCGAGGCTGGTTTTGACATTGATCATCTTCGCCTTGTTCAATACATTCACTAGTCGCTGGCTGATTTCAAATACCTCCTGATAATCGGCAGACCCTCCTCCTTTTACTATCATTTCACTTGTGATTCCCGGCATAGACATGTACCGTATGCGCTTAGCTTCCCGTAGCTTCCTTACTGAGTTCGAGTGGCCAAGAGCTGGCCATGCGGGACTAATCACGACGTCCGCGGCTTCCATTGCACGCACTGCGATCGGCCCCGGATCCTCTCCAGCTACCTTGGTAGGCCGAATAGTGACGACGGTTGGTTCGGCTCTGGCTATCCTCGTAGCTGCACACAAGGATTCAATTAGCAGAGGGTCGGTTTCGATATCCACGAGAATAAGTACCTGCTCCCCTTCTTTGACCGCAAGGCTCCATTCCATAATTCTGTTAGCTATAGGGAGCAGTTCAGTTATTCGTAAACTAAACATTTTTTACTCCTCATTTTTAGTTAACTATCGATATAATTGCTGTTCCAAACCCTAGCTAGGTTAAATACAAACCAGTATTGCTACTGACAATCTGTTTTACCAGCGCCAAATAAATTATCTCCGGCTTCTTCTCCAATTGTCTTTAACCAGTCTTAGTGTGCTTAAGTATGGATCGTAACCTCGTCTCCTCTAACAATAAATCTTGTATCAATCCCCATTGCTTGGCAAACTCGAACACGTACTCGACCAATTCGACAAATTCGCTGGTAAGGATGATGTGCAAAGTATCAAGTAAAAAGCTGAAATAATACTAGGGTAAATTTCTGGTATAAGCCAGCCTATCACCAACGTTAAAATAGAATCGTTCAGAGAATTTTAGTTAGATCGGCTTATCTTTAGTCGATTTCCTCAGCGCATTTGAAGCGAAGTTAGACATGAATTGTGCAACTTCCTCAGCGGAAAGCCTTCCTATTGGCGAGAACCATAGCCTAGATCGGACTATTATTGAAGCAATAGCGTATCCAGCCAATTTGACATCGTTTGTTACAAACGTACCGTCATCTAGGCCGTCTTGAATGATCTTGCGCAGAATTTTATCGTATTCATCACGCATTTCGATTATTTTGCGACGGTGTCTTGGCAAAAGATTCTTGAGTTCCATATCAAACATCATATAATAGGGCTTTGTCCCAGGTTCAGGCGTCTCGAAGTGACGCTTGACAAAGCATCGCAAACGTTCCCCTGGACTCATTTCCGGACTATATTCAAGATTTTCGATGACAGAGAGCGTATGCTCTGCTGCTTCACGGAATACCTCATAGAGTATTTGTTCTTTGCTTGAGAAATAATGATATATATTTGCAGCTTCAAAATGGCAAGCACGAGCAATATCTCTCATGCTTGTACTGCGATAGCCTTTTCGATAAAAGAGGTCAGCGCTTTTATCCAAGATAAGTCGCTTCTTCCTTATACTTGTTGGTTGTTCAGATTTCGGAGTTGATGCTTTCTTCATTACGTAACCAGTGTAATATTATACGTATATGTCATCAAACGGCCTTTGTGTATTCTGCCTGAATAAACGTGACATCTGAATTTTTATAAACCGAAATAGCTGCCTGCATTTTTAGGCGAAAGCTATACATGTTTAAATGGTCTGCTCTTTATGGTCTCAATACAATTGTTCTTTGTTCACAAAAAGCCATTCGTTATCCGATGATCGAAATAGTCTAGCGTCTCTTACCTCGAGTTGTTTACGATAAGTATAAACCTTTAATAATCAGTTAAGCAAGTTATTGCCATCTAATGAATTATTGTTCAATAATATTTTGTTTGTTATTTCTATCTTACGATTATCCGTTGATGTAACTTTAGCCGTAAGTAGCTTTATTGTCAAGTATTCGAACGATATAAAACTTGACAAGCAAATAACTTTATATTTAATATTAGAAAAAATTTATTACACATTTAATAAAAAAGCTATGAGGTATGTAAGGCATGGTTAAGAGAAAATACACCAATCTCTTTGAGCCGGGGCACATTGGGAAGCTGACAATAAAGAATCGCATTGTTATGGCCCCCATGAACACTATACATGAGGATAGAGATGGTTGTGTCACACAGCGCATGATTGATTATTTCGCAGCTCGTGCTAAAGGTGGCACTGGTCTTATCATGACTGGCTTCACTAGGGCTCACAGAAAATCAGAATACGTGCCGGGTAGTGGAGGATTGTGGATGGATACTGACGCCCACATTGCCATGGCAAGCGACCTTGCGGAGGCGGTACACGATTACGGAGCTAAAATATGTATGCAGTTGAGTGCCGGTCTTGGACGGCAAGAGGTAAATCCTACGTTTGAGAAAAGACCAGTTGCATCTTCACAGATTCCGTGCTACGTCGATCCGAAGGTTGTATGCCGTCCGCTAACGAAGGCAGAAATAAGGGACATTGTCAAGGAATATGCCAAGGCAGCTCGCCGAATTGTTACGGCTGGCTTCGATATGATAGAGGTTCATGGGCACACTGGCTATCTGATTGATCAATTCATGACTCCTTTTTGGAACAAACGCACTGACGAATATGGTGGTGATATCAGGAGAAGGATGCGGTTTCCCATCGAGTTAATCTCCTCGGTACGGGATGTGGTTGGAACAGGCTTTCCTCTTTCTTTCAGACTAAGCGCTGACCATAAAATACCAAATGGTCGTAAGTTGAGTGAAGCATTGGAGATAGCTAGGCTTCTGGAATCGGCAGGAATAGACGTCTTGCATATTGACGGTGGATGCTACGATTCTATGCCGTGGATATTTCCACCCATTTATTATCCCGAAGGTCCTATGGTTGAGCTGGCAGCGGCGGTGAAAAAAGTAGTGCAAATCCCTGTAATCACGGTAGGCAAAATCATTCGGCCGGAGTTCGCGGAGCAGATTATCAAAGATGGAAGAGCCGATTTCATCGCTATGGGCAGGCAGCTTATTGCTGACCCTGAGTGGGCTAACAAGGCCAGAGAGGGGCGCGTAGAGGACATCTGCCCTTGTATTGCCTGTAATGAGTTGTGTATCGGCAACGTATTTTTTTCTCGCCCCTTAGGTTGTTCGGTTAATGCAGCCGCAGGTAAAGAGAGATATTACGCTCTAGAACGTCCCGAGAAGCAAAAAAAGATTATGGTTATAGGCGGCGGACCCGCGGGGATGGAAGCAGCCCGTGTGGCAGCGTTAAGGGGGCATAACGTTACACTCTATGAGAAGGATAAGACACTTGGCGGTCAACTTAAAGCGGCGTCTAAACCTGCTTTCAAGGTCGAGCTACAGCGGTTAGTAAATTACCTGTCAGTTCAATTGCGCAAAGTGGGAGTCAATGTTGAGACAGGGAAAAAGGTCACCGCTCAACTGGTTGATATTCTTAAACCCGATGTAGTGGTGATTGCTACAGGTGCCACCCCGCTTGTTTGTAGAATTCCAGGAGTTGAAAATACAATAAATGTTATAGATCTTCATCTGGGCAATATAAAGGTTGGAAATAGCGTGATCGTGGCTGGTGGAGGGCTTACTGGATGTGATACTGCCCTGGCTCTGGCTAAGGAAAAGAAGAAAGTCACCATTGTAGAAATGCTTCCGGCTATCGCTGGTGACCTGAATCCGATCAGCCGACAGGCTCTATTAGAGGAACTATCTCAGGCTGCGGTTAAAATTCTGACTGATTACAAGATAAAAAAGTTTACGGCAAAGGGTTTGATAGCAGCTGACAAGAATGGGAAGGAAAAGACTATCAAGGCTGATAAAATTATCTTTGCTCTGGGGAGCCAGTCGGGAAAAAAGCTCAGAAAAAGCATAGAAGGGAAAGTACGCGAAGTTTATTCTATAGGTGACTATGTAACTCCCGGAAAAGTGGGGGGAGCTATACATGACGGCTTCGTTGCAGGATGGAAGATTTAAAATGAGAGCGGAGTATAACGATTAGGCATTACATAGGATTTAGGTGTCTTAATTACAGTCGTACAGTTTAAAAACGACCTAAGTGAAAGTGGCCACGTATGACACGCGGAGGTTGTCTATAGAGAATGGAAAACCTTCGGAATATTAGATGTTGTGTGGCTTTAAGCTAGTTGACCTTGTTATGGTTCGATGTTTCAGTCGAGCAAATTGATCATATCACAGACCTGAGGGTTGGAGTAGGCTTATGTGGTGAGTGACTTAAGACTTGAGCAGGAATGGGTCATGGAATGCAAGACCGTTGCGTAATATATTTCTGACTGTATTTCTCCCTTAATGCATATAAGTAACAGTATAGATATTATCGCACTTCGCAAAGTATAGCGCAGGATTTAAAGGGGGACAAAATGGGAGTTGAGTTGTTAGGCGGTTACACCGGTATAATTCTATCAGTGGATTTAACCAAAGGCCTAATTGTTAGAGAGAGTCTAGACGCCGCTGACCTGCGCAATTACGTAGGGGGGACAGGGCTGGGGATAAAGATTTTGTATGACAGGGTCACCCCAGGGGTAACTTGGTCCGATCCAGAGAATCTCTTGATTATCGCGACTGGTCCATTGAATGGTACAAGTGTAGGTGGTAGTGGCGGATTTTCGCTGGTAACCAAAGGTTGTCTTACTAATGGGGCCACCTCTGTCCAAGCCAATGGCTTCCTTGGTGCCTATTTGAAATTCTGTGGCTTCGATGGGATTAATATTATGGGTGCCGCATCGAGACCCACTTATCTTTATATCGATGATGTGCACGCCGAATTAAGAGATGCCACTCACCTAGCAGGAAAAGACACCTGGGAGACAGAAAGCCTAATAAAAAAGGAATTGGATAAAAGCGAGAGGCAGGTGAGCGTCTTCAGCATCGGGCCTGCTGGTGAGAACCTAGTAAAATTTGCCTGTCTTGTTGGAGATAGAGGACACGTTGCTGCCCATAATGGCGTAGGAGCGGTATTAGGGTCTAAGAGGTTAAAGGCAATTGCTGTGGTGCGAGGCAAGAATAGGCCTAATATCAGCAATAGTACAGAACTATCGAGGTTAGCGAAGAAAATGTATCAAGAAGTGACTGGAAATCCAGGTCTCTATTTTCATAAATTTGGAACATTAGGTACCGTTGTTCGCGCAAAAGAAAGAGTAAGCACAGGTATACTTCCGATTAAGAACTACACGACCAACATCTTTCCTGAGGGTGCTAAATTCAGTAAGGAATATTTGAGCACACAACCGCAGTTTGAATTTGATTGGCACCCTTGTTGGGCCTGCAAATTTCGCCATTGCCATTTAATTAGGATTTTAAAAGGTCCTTTCGCAGGATGTGTTGGCGAGGAACCTGAATATGAGACATCTGCTTCTTTTGGTTCTCTCATAGGTAATACCGATTTAGCTGGTATGATAATGCTCGCAAATCATGCTGATCGTTTGGGACTGGATGGCAATGAGAGTGGCTGGCTTATTGCGTGGCTGATGGAATGTTACGAAAAGGGCATCATAAACAAAGAACTTATTGATGGGTTGGAGATGAGATGGGGCGACGTTGAAGCTGCGAAGAATATACTCGATATGGTAGCACATCGTCGTGGGATTGGTAACATTTTTGCAAACGGTGTGAAGCGTTCTGCTCAATACATAGGCGGAGAAGCCCAAAAACTTGCCATTTACACTGAAAAAGGTAACACGCCTCGCTCGCACGACCACCGTGCTTGTTGGTCTATGATGCTTGACACCTGTATTTCGGATACCGGCACAGACGCGTATTGTCCTTATGCTGTCGCTCCAATTAATCTAGCGTTCCCACCACACAAAGATCCCCTTTCAGCTGAGGCGGTTGCCAGCATACTTTATGGTACCACGCATGGATATCCTTTTTGGCCATTTGGTGACTGCTTGGTCATGTGTCACTTCAATAAGTGGGGCGTGGGTAGCGAATGCTTGGCTGATTTGGTAAAAGCAGCCACCGGATGGGACTTCACCGCTGAAGAAGTAGCACAAGTAGGATTGCGAGTAGTCAACCTATTGAGATCCTTCAATATCAGGCACGGGCATACACGAGATTTAGATACGCCTTCGCTGAAGTACAGCTCAGTACCTCAAGATGGACCCCACAAAGGCGTATCGATTAAGCTGGTGTGGGACGAAATGGTTAATCAATACTATGAATTAATGGGCTGGGATAAAAAGACAGGAAAACCTCTACCCGACACACTCAAGAGCGTTGGCCTGGCACATGTTGTCAGAGATATTTGGTGACAAATAGTAGTGGATTGGGCATTTTTAGCTATAGCAATTTGGTCTGGTCTGGTAACAGGAGTTGGATATGCGATTTTTGCTTCCGGACTGACTCTAATATTTGGTATTATGTTCGTAGTTAATTTCGCTCATGGCGAAATAGCTATGCTGGGAGCATTGCTGCTTTTTTCTCTTATGAAATACGTCGGGATAGATTTTTTCTCAGCTGCGTTCATTTCCATCGCATTGGTTGCTTTATTTGGTTTTATTGTTAATCGAATTGCTGTTCAACCTCTAATTAGTAAGTCTCCTTGGACCGTATTGTTGTCCACCATTGCAGTAAGCATGATCGTACTACACGGGGTGGTAACGATTAGGGGAGCTAACCCTGGGGTAGTCCAAACTGGCTTCGATAAGGTATTCAGATTAGGAGAGGTAGGAATAGCAACAGAAAATATAATCGTTCTTGTCATCGGACTGACTATAATTATAGCTGTGCATTTATTCCTACGAAAGGCAAAATTGGGTAAGGATATGAAGGCTACCATACAAGACCCCACAGGCGCAAATCTGGTTGGGATTAATGTCAAAAGGGTATATGATTCAACATTTATTATAGCTTCCGGTCTAGCAGCGGTGAGTGGAATACTGATGTCGGTGCTTTATGGTATGAGCCCATTCATGGGCCAAAGAGTGCTTATCTTTGGATTTGTAGTTGTTATAGTTGCAGGAATGGGCAATCTATTGGGGGCGGCTATAGTTGGTATTTTTATTGGTTTAGCGGATTCGATTTTCAGTCAGTATGTATCGACATATTACAGTGAAGCCTTTATTTATGGGATTATGGTATTTGTATTACTAATAAGACCTAAGGGCTTGTTCAACACAAGTTAAACGGTTCTGCGATGTACAGACGTCTCATTTACGGGTTGATATTAGCTGTAGTTATTGCAGCCCCCTTTGTGATGCAAAGTTCTTTTTTAAGAGATCTTCTAATTATGTCTGGCATTTACGCCATACTAACTTTAAGCTTGGACGTGATTGTAAGTCGCATGGGACAATTCTCGTTTGGACATCAGGCATTCTTCGCTATAGGAGCGTACACCTCTGCTTTGCTGTCTGTAAACTTGGGAGTGCCACCATTTGTCAGTTTCTTTGGAGCTGTTGCTTGCGCTGGATTAGTTGGTCTCCTCGTTGGCGCTATTGCACTAAGAGCGCTAAGAGGAGTCTATTTAGCCATTGTTACATTAGGGTTCTCGATAATAATGTTGGTGCTCGTGCGAGGCATGCGAGGTTTTACTGGTGGGGAGGCAGGTATCCTCCGTATTCCTCCGCCCACTATTCCAATCCCGGGTCATCCTGATATAGTCTTTGGATCCGAGTTTTCGTACTATTATCTTGTATTAATTTGTCTTCTGCTTGTAATTTACCTAATAAGTAGGTGGCAGCATTCTTGGTGGGGAAGAGCCGTTACAGGACTTTGTGAACATGAAGCGTTAGCTGAATCAATAGGAATTATTCCTGTTAAACTTTATGCAATGTCCTTTGCTTTTGCAACAGCGATAGCAGGATTAAGTGGTGCATTATTTGCTCATTATCAACTCGCTGTCTACCCTTCTTTGTTCAACCTTCAGTACATGTTCCTAATGCTCGTTATGTTATTTGTAGGAGGTAGAGGCACACTAGGAGGACCCATACTAGGCGCAGTTTTTTTTATCTTTGTACCAAAGTTTCTACCTACTAAGGGGGAGACGAATCTACTGCTTTTTGGAGCAATACTGCTGTTGACTATTCTATTTATGCAAAGGGGTCTATATCCCGCTTTGGTTTCGCTTGGGCATCGTTTCACGAAGCAATTTTCAAGTGTGAAAGAAGCCGAAACAGAAAATAATGAGAACGTAGGTAAGACATCGTAAAACCCTATTGAGGTGAGGAAATAAATGGCAATTCTTGAAACCCAAGGATTAACAAAAGACTTCAAAGGACTTAGGGCGCTTGATAATGTGGACATGGAGGTTCAGGAAAACGAAATACTTGGGCTCGTTGGACCAAACGGTTCTGGCAAAACAAGTTGGATAAATGTAGTCACTGGTTTCATAAAGCCAACGGAAGGCTCTGTGTTATTTGAGGGACGACCTATTTCTGGCGCTAAGCCGTACGAAGTTGCGAAGATGGGGATGATTAGAACATTTCAGCTTACAAGTTTGTTCGGCAATTTGACTATGAATGGTAACATAATTATTGGGGGATTCCTTAAAAGAAGAAATGTTAGCCTCGTGTATTCCTTCGTCCACAACATTTTCCATAGCAGGAGTTATAGAAGTGAGGAGATTGAACTCTATCAAAAAACTGCCGAAATATTAAGACTCGTGGGATTAGAAGCAAGTACTGATGTACTTGCTTCTAACATGCCGACTGTGGACCAGAGAAAATTGGAAATTGCAATAGCCTTAGCCGCCGAACCGAAGTTGCTATTGCTGGATGAACCAGCTGCAGGAATGAATCCGGAAGAAACAACCAGATTAATGAGCACTATACGAGCAATACAACAGGAAGGTATAACCGTTGTGGTAGTCGAACATAATATGAAGGTAATCATGGGTTTATGTAATCGTATCATGGTCTTAAACTATGGCGTAAAAATTGCGGATGGAACCCCTGAAGAAATACGTAGGGACGAGCGGGTTATAGAATGTTATTTAGGGAAAAGGGAATATGCTCAGAATTAGTGCGTTAGACACATATTATGGGCATCAACAGATATTGAGGAATGTATCACTAGAAGTCAATGATGGTGAGCTCGTGACCCTTATTGGGGCGAATGGTAATGGCAAATCAACGCTTCTAATGGCCATTTCTGGCATGATAAAGAAGTGTTTTGGTACTATCGAATTTCGGGGAACAAGGATAGACGGATTGACGACTAAAGCTATCGTTCGTCTAGGCATAATTCAAGTTCCACAAGGCAGACTGCTTTTCCCAGATATGACTATTTTAGAGAACCTTGAACTTGGTACACGTGGCGTTACGGATTTTACAAGCAAAAGCATGAAACAAAGTCTAGAAGAAGTCTTTGGCTTGTTTAAAATCTTGTATAGTCGAAGGAAGCAAAAGGCAGGCACTCTCAGCGGTGGTGAGCAACAAATGTTAGCTATTGCGCGAGGATTAATGGGAAGGCCGAGGCTGCTTATGTTAGACGAACCTTCATTTGGTCTCTCACCGGTAATGATAGAGGAAGTGGGCCGAGTGTTAGAGGGTCTTCATGAAACAGGGTTATCCATTTTACTTGTTGAGCAGAATGCCTATCTAGCATTAGAGTTGGCTGATAGAGGCTATGTTATGGAAAGCGGTGCTATAGTCGCAAGTGGAAAGGCATGTGAGTTAGCAGAGAGCAAAGTAGTAAAAACTGCATATCTTGGGATTTAGAATCACTGAGTTAATATCTACTTTTATCTTACAACTAAATGTGTTCTGCGTTCTCGCTTATTAATTCTGAACTGAATTGACAGCTGATTTGTATTTAAAGCCTAGCCCAGGACTGGAGTATCACTTCTAAATTAAATGGCTATCAGTGGTGTACTCATGTACGCACGAGGTAGAAATTAAGAACAAGCTTAGCTAACAAGCCAACCCCCATCCACTGCTAGGTCTACACCTGTCACAAAAGAGGCTTCATCCGATGCTAAGTATAGTGCGGCCTGCGCAACATCATCGACCTTGCCGAAACGTCCCATGGGTGTCTTTGCCAATACTGACTTTTCCCATTCCTCTGTGGTTATTAATCCCGGGTCTCGTGCCTGAAATGCCGGCCAGAGTCCTGTCCTAATGCAGCCAGGTACAATGCAGTTAACGCGAATATTATCCTTTGCCAACTGAACAGCCAAACATTTGGCTAGCATTGAAAGAGCTGCCTTGGAGATGCCATAGGCGGGGGAAAAGGGAGACGGTCTATAACCAGAAACAGAGCTGGTAAATAGGATGGAACCACCGCCTGCCCCCTTGATTTCTGGGATAGCAAACTTGGAGCCAAAAAAGCCTGCCTTTACATGTACGTTTAAAGTGCGATCAAAAGCTTCCTCAGTTGTGCGTTCAATAATACCGGGTCCAGCTATGCCAGCGTTGTGCCAGAAGATATTCAATCTCCCGTAGGTTTCTATCGCTGACCTTATCATCCTCTCTATCTCGTCTACAACGCCCACATCGGCACGGACATAGCTCGCCTCACCATTGGCTTCTCTGATCAGACCAACTGTTTCTCGGCCTCCTTCGTCATTAATATCAACTACGACGACTTTAGCTCCCTCTCTAGCAAATAGAAGGGCCCCCGCACGGCCGAAGCCAGAGCCCCCTCCAGTAATTAGCGCTACCTTACCATCAAGTCTCATTCGTTACCCCTCCCTACGAAAGTATAAGTTGCGTATTTTATGAAGCCTATGTTCATTTGTCAAACTTTCGCATTAGCTAATAATAAGATTACCTACGTTTGCACCTTACACAAGAAATATGCTTAACATGCGGGATTAAGATATTCAGAGTTAGGAAGAGCTAAGGCCGATACTCTTTATCTCGCAAAATGAAATGACACAAGCAACATCACTAGAATGGATCATTTTACCTATTTACTAGGCAGCCTACCTCCTTCTGACGGAGCGGCTGGCCAGTCCCATGCTGCTGCCTTAAACGGAGGCCACCTATCTGCTGGCTTTGGTTTGTCCAAACTTAATATGTAGAAGCAATCCTGACACTTAGACCCTATAAAGAATCCGTTGAAACGCCAAATGGGATATCTACACACATTGCTGCTTTTACAGCGGGGACAAATGGCTTCTACAGGCTCCCTCGTAACATACAAAAACTGCTCTGTCGGGCGTTCGTAGGAAAGCTGATCTAAACCCATGTTTATTCTCTCCTTCCAACTGGAGTATTACTACTTATTTCAGCCAGAGAGGGGAGTGCGCTACATGTATACTCCATGTGCCACGCTCCCTTTTCTTCCCAAGTTCACGGCGCTTCTTATCCGTGGCTTCCTTGTTGACCTGAAGGTTTGCCGGGTCTATAACCACGCCATAAAAAGACTCAGCACCCTCTATAGAGACCAGCTCATTCCAAACATCCTTACGGACTTGTTCTACATCTCTCTCCAAAGGATTCCCCCAACCTGCACCGCCACCTAACGCTACATGCATTATCCCAGGTTTTTCCGTAATCTCAGAAAAGTTTGCCATCTGAGATAAGGCATTGTTCACACTGCCGTTGTTTGGATCAGGTCGTTTCCGATTATCAAACTTACCGAATAGCGCGTCAGCGATATACTCTGGTGGTATCACACCATTATACTGCTCCCAATGCCCTGTTCCATCCGGTTTAATATACATACCATAGCAAGCGCCACTGTCTCCACCACCGGCCGCACCAGGGGAAAAGTGCCTGACGCGTCCACCTGTAACCGTGACTACAGTGCCCGGCGAATACCATTCAATGGTAATTGTATTACCTAGTCCGCCACGGAACTTACCAGCCCCGCCGCTATCTATGAGGAGATCGTTCCCCCAGCAAATAAGTGGGCATTCCTGCTCAAAGTACTCCCAGACTGATAAAAAAGAGTTACCCATTACAGTCGCTACGCCGCTTAGGCCATCATGGCCGTTGTAGCCACCCCAGCCCCCTCCAGGAAGTGTAAATGTGCCCCAAGCTAGGCCCTCACGCCCCTTTCTAGTATCATATCCAGCAAAATACGGTAGCATGTTGGTCCTGCAATCGGCTCCTATGGCCTTTTCAGGCACTGCCTTACCTAATAGCTCAAGCCCCATGTTGATTACCCGGTTGCCAGGTTCCATGTGGTTACTGCACGGCGAGGGTGGCAGAGGTAAAAACTGGCTACCAGGAGGAACTGTGATGTCGATAGCACGGAAAAGCCCACCGCTTACCGGATTGTCAGGGTCGAGGAATTGCTTCAAGCCAATTATCGCTCTTGGGAGATCACCCATGCCTGATTTCAAATAGCCCTCGCCCTGTCTTTCCGTTCCGGAGCCATCGAGCTCAATGGAATCGCCCCGCTTGCGCAAAGTCAATACCAACTTGATTGGTTTCGCAGTCAAGCCGTCGTCGTCAATGTAGTCTTCGACAGTCCACTCACCATCTGGTAACTCGGCAATAGCAGAACGAGCACAGCGCTCACCGTAATCCAAAGAATATCTGCATCCGTTCAGCACCTTCTCTAACCCGTATTTGCGTATCGACTGATGGACTAGCCGCTCACCTGTTACTAGACAGCCATAGATGGATCGTATATCGCCGAGGTTTTGCATGTGAGCGCGTGTATTGTCCAGAAAGAGGTTGAAAAAAGAGCGTACTGGAACATCTTTGGAATAACAGAGCATCGGTGGGACACGTAACCCTTCACCATATACGTCTCTAGCTTCAGGCCAGAAAGCCCCTGGATGTGGCCCTCCAACATCGATCAGATGGGCAGCAGCAGAGCTATAAAATAGTATCTTACCTTCCCAAAATATGGGTCGAATCATGTAAGCATCCGCCTGATGAATGCATCCTCGGTAAGGGTCGTTCAGAAAGAGTACGTCGCCATCGCTCAAGTTCTCTTGTCCCCATTCTTCTATTACCATAGGGATAACATATTGGGAAGTAAAGGGCTGGAGGGGTGCTCCTTCTCCAGTGGAAATCATCTCGATGCCATCATCTGTTATCATATGAAGGTTGGCACTGCAGTCTCCGAGGTCCCGCACGACCATCGAAAAAGCACTTCTTATCATCGACTCATGCATTTGCCTGGCGATGCCAACAAATATCATACGTATGGATTCGGCCTCCACCATATCCAAGCCATATTTATTTCTTATTTCTGGAGCAGTAAATAACGTGGTCATTTTTAATCCTCCTTGCTCATCCTTATAATCTAATACTTGATTCTAAGAGAACCCATATCGTCAACCAGCAGGGTAAATCCATTCCCAACCACTGTAGTGGCCAAATCCTCAACTACTACTGCTGGTCCTTTAATCTTGTTATTAGCTAAAAGCTTGGCTCGGCTATAGAACGGAACATCATTGTTGACCCGTCTATCTAGGAAAACGTCACGTTTGGTCAGCAGTGCGTCAGGCGGTGGCTGCGTATCGCCCTCCTTTATCTGCGAAATATCGGGCATGTGAATTTTACCAATTGCGGTGGACTGGATCGAGGCCACCATTATAGGAATCTCTGGCGCCTCATAACCATATTTTTGCTTGTGTTGCTTATGAAAGTTACTGTTTATCTCCTTCATCGTTTTAGCATCATATGGACCAAGGGGAATCCGAGTTAGGACTTCCCATGTCTGCCCCAGATACATCCCGTAATAGACCCTCTCCAGCGTTACCTCCTCTGGATCGAAACCCTGTTTTTTCAGGTCCTCACCGCTAATGGCCTCCAGGGCTTTGAAATGATCGTCAAACTCCTCTGGGGTGAAAGTATCCAGTCGCCGCATTAAGCCTTCGGAGTTGTCTGCTCGCATGTCTGTACTGATCATACCAAAGGCGGAAAATCCTCCTGGATGCAGAGGAATGATAGCCTCCTGCATTGCCAGATCGCGAATAGTATAACAAGCATGCATAGGTCCAGCTGATCCGAATGCCATGAGGGCGAAATCTCTAGTGTCAATTCCTTTATAGGCAGTAATTCGACGGATAACTTCGGAGGTGTGCACGGTATACAGTTCGAAAGCGGTTTGTGCTGCCTCCTGCAGCGCAAGTCCCATACTGGTGGCAATAGGAGCAAGAGTCTTTTCCGCCAACTCAGGATAGAGGCGCATGCGACCACCTAGAAAATAGTCGGGTTGCAGGAGCCCCATTATTACATAGGCATCACTTAGTGTTGGTTCCGTACCGCCCAAGTTGTAGCAAGCAGGACCCGGGCGAGCTCCAGCGCTTTGAGGGCCTACTCTCAGCACGCCAGCGGTGTCTCGGTAAATCAAACTTCCCCCTCCAGCACCTATGCTTGTGATATCGATCATCGGCAACATCAAGGGCACTCGCAGTTCAACCTCTTTTATATTGGTTAGCATGAGGTCATGGCCTCGCACAATGGAGAAATCGGTAGTGGTGCCTCCAGTATCCATCATTAGTAGATTTGGTGAGTTAGTCCATCGGCTATAGGTCTGGGTGCCCAGAGTTCCACCGACTGGGCCAGAATTAATGGTGTTAATCGGATTCTGTTTAGACTTCTCGAGTGTTCTCGCTCCACCCGATAGTTGCATTATAAGTATCTCGCCCTCATAACCTGCCTTCTTCAAGAGAGCGTCCAGATTATCAAGGTAAGCGTTGACCTGACGGCCTATATAGGCGTCCAATACCACCGTGCAGGTTCTCTCATACTCCTTAGCTACAGGGTTGATTGACGAAGTGGACACATAGGCTGTAGGGAACACTTGCTGTATGATGTCTTTGACGCGCTGCTCATGACTCTGCGAAGCATAAGCATTGATGAAGCATACCGCGATTGATTTTATGCCCTCTTTCTTAAGAAATTCGATCTCCCTTCTTACTTGATTTTCGTCAATAGCCCAGCGCTCACTTCCATCATATAAGATGCGTTCTTGAATTTGACGCCGATATCGTCGCTCCACTAAGGGCCTTTCCTGGTGGGTTCGCTTGAAGCGGGGATTGTAAATCCCCCTTGGCTCAAAGCCACGGTTGTTACGCTGAATATCCAGTAAATCTCTGTGGCCCCAGGTAGTAAGCAAACCTGTCTTTTCTCCAGAACGAGTTAGTACTGCGTTTATGCCCACTGTAAACCCATGGACAAGAAGGCTGATATCTTGCGGCGATATTCTTAACTCCTTCAGTGCTGCTAATACACCTTGACTCTGATCCTCAGTAGTTGTCAACACCTTGGTGCTTTTTATTTCTCCATTCTGTTCATTGATCATTACAGCATCGGTAAATGTGCCTCCAACATCAATGCCCACTCTGAATCTCGCCATACCACCATCCTTTCCTAAAAATAACTACTACCTACCTGAATAAGTCTATTGGTAATATCGTAGCTTTGCCTAGACTTGAAACGATTGTTACATGATTTACCCAAGTAAGCGCTACTACTTAGTTGATGTAATCATAGATAGTGAATTAACGTTCACTAATAACTTCTGGTTCGTTATTATAATCATCTAACTTAACTTTTTCGTATAACTTTAACTACAAATAAATTTATTGTCAAGTATTTGAACCACATAAAAGCTTGACAAATGCATGATACTTACTTAATATACGTTTAATAAATATCCAGCAATTATGATAATAAGTCTGTCTAAAACCAAAGAAAGGGGGTAATTCGCATAAATAGAAGGAATGTGTTTCATTCATTCATCCCAATGCCAAAAGTAAAGAAAGGGGGAAAGATGGAAAATAAAAGAGTATGTTTAGGGGTAACTGTACTGCTGATTTTGGTATTGCTAATCGGTGTCTTTGGTTGCGAAACAACCCCAGCAGAAAAAGAGCCGGTGAAATTAGGAGCTATTACTTATATGACGGGAGTCGTAAGCGACGACGGATTAAAGACACGTGAGGGTATGGAGCTTGCTGTAAAAGAGATTAACGATAACGGAGGTGTTCTCGGAAGACCAGTCGAGCTTCTTTACTATGATAACGGCTTTACAGTTGAGGAAGCAGTTACTTCAACTAAGGAAGCTATCTCCGATGGAGTACATGCTCTCGTGGGTTTTCAGACTGAGGACAGCGGAGATGCTGGTGTCCAGCTTGCACAGAAGGAAAATATTCCTATAGTCGTAACATATGGCGCCTCTAAAGCTTCAAGCGATCCAGATCCGTCCAGTCCCAACTATTACGTCGGTTCATTTCATACAAATATCTACCCCCATCAATGGGATTTAGCTATTATGAAGTGGATAGAGGACCAAGGATACAAGAGTTGCGCCAACTTATACATAGACATAGCATATGGTTATTCTGAGTCTGCGATATATAATGAGCGTTGGGGGCAGCCTGGGAGCGCTGTTAAGCTGACGGCAGAGATTTTTTACCCATTCGGTGCTGTTGATATCGGCCCTGAGATTGCAAAGTTAGTTGAGAGTGATCCTGATGTCATCAACCTGGGAATATGGGGTGGTGACGCAGGAATAGTTGTCGCGAAGAAGCTTAATGAACTCGGTTGGACTGGTCCGGTCATAGTAGGAATTGGCTGCCTCAACACAGAGTTTGTTAATGCCTTAGGAAGTCTCTGTGAAGGATGGGTTGCTGCTGATAATTGGGCAGTTGATCGTGATGACCCTGTAAACTGGCAGTTTGCGCAGAATTACCAAGAAATGCACGGGCGCATGCCAGACAGTTGGGGAGCAACAGGATACACAGGCGTTAAAGCTCTATTGCTAGCCATGAATGAAGCGGGTACTGTTGATGATGTGGATGCTATTGCTGATGCTATTTATAAGCAAAATTGGGATTCTCCATTTGGGGAGGTAAAATTTTTACCCGGAGGCCAACTCTACTTGGACAAGTGCTACCTTGTTCAAGTGCAGGAAGGTAAGGTAGAATTATTGGCCACACCAGCCCTATCTCTAAAGGATTATACTTCGCCTCACGACTGGTATGGATTCATGGAATAAGCAATAGAGCGTCAGAGTATTAGTCCTCAAGCGTGAAAGTAGATGTATTTCATATGATAATGTAAACCAAGGATGTTGGGTAGTCAATGCTTGGCTGATTGATTTGGTCAATGCATTCGTAGCAGGTAACTTTTATGCTGAAGAAATACAAAGTGTAAGCTTGCGAATAGTCAATTTACTGAGAGCCTTAAATATTAGGTATCTATATATGCGAGATATAGATATATCTTCGTAGAAGTACATTTCGATACTTCGCGATGGAACATGTCGAGGTATATTAATCACGCTGGCGTGGAATGAAATTGAGGACAGTTACTACGAATTGATAAGCTGAGACAAAAAGATAGAAAGGTCTCTACTTAGCACATTGGCGAGGCTTAGCTTAGAACATCATTAAGTCTATTTGGGGAATGTCTAACCCCCTAGAAATCTGGCCGAAAGCCTACTTTTGTGCACATCTCGGAGCAAATCGGTCACCTGTCGGACCAAACTGGTCACCTTCCAGCCAAGTCTAACATATTGAAACCGGAAAAGGCGTCTGGGATTAGAAGCAGCGTCGGGGGGCAACAAGCTAATAGGTATGACTCCATTGTGGGCTTTTTTAACGATGGCGGCGCGGCCTTTATCTCCTTTTGTGGGAGCGTTGCCACTGAATCAATACTAATTTAATCAGCACGCTATATAGCTATACAATAGATGATAGTAGATACAAATTTAATATCAGACGATAAAAGAGAAATGGCACTGGAAGGGTTAAGGGTTTTAGAGCTTGTCCGTGTAGGGCCAGGAGCATTTTGCACCAGGATGCTGGGCGACATGGGTGCCGAGGTAGTGAAGATTGAAGAACCATATCGCAGTTTTCTCGGTGGTGAGAAGGCAGAACGGCTAGTACGTAGCACTTTTGACAGAAACAAAAAAAGCTTATGCTTAGATTTAAGTAATGTAAAAGGACAACGGGTTTTTCACAGAATTGCAGCTACAGCAGATATAATAGTAGAAGGTTTTCGCCCAGGTAAAACTAAGAAATTGCAGATAGATTATGCTACTATTAATGAAATCAATCCTCGTATTATTTACTGTTCTTTGAGCGGTTATGGCCAAACGGGGCCTTATCGAGAATTACCTGGGCACGATATTAATTACATTGCTGCAGCTGGTGCGCTTGACCTCATTGGAGAAATTGATGGCCCTCCGATTATTCCTTTGAACCTAATAGCTGATCTTGCCTCAGCTGGCCTTCATGGGGTTATTGGTATATTAACAGCAATCATAGCTCGGGAAAAACTGGGCAAGGGTCAATATGTCGATGTATCTTTTCTGGATGGCGTTTTAAATCTGATCGGGGCTGTACCGCCTATATCAGATTTTTTGCTGGGTGGTAAACTGCCGCAACGGGGCAAGCATTATTTGTCCGGAACTTTCCCATTCTACAGTATATATGAAACTAAAGATGAAAAATACATTGCATTGGCTTGTATTGAACATCACCTTTGGGATAATCTGTGTAAAGCGCTTAACCGGCTTGACTTAATTCCATATAAAGCTTTCCAAAAGCATTCAAGGCAAGAATGGGATTATGTACGTAAAGAGCTTAACAGTATCTTTCATAGCAGAACTAGCCAGGAGTGGTTTCAGTTTCTCAGCCAATGTGATGTACCGGTAAGCAAAGTAAATAGTATAGCAGAAGTTTTTGATGATCCGCAGTGTCGTGAAAGATGTATGTTGCAAGAGTTTGAAGACGCTGAATTAGGTAGATTGAAACAGGTGGGCATACCTATCAAGTTTTCGCTGACTCCTGGATGTATAAAGTCATTAGCTCCGAAACCTGGTCAGCATACCCGAGGTATTCTTCAGTCTTTAGGATATAGTGAAAATGAGATCCAAGAATTATTTCGGCATACGGTAATACGGTGACAAACGCTGGATACAGATAACACCCACCGTAGTTCTTGAACTTTAGAAATTGGAATGCGCTATACAATGAAAGTTATTAGGAGGTAAGCACATGATATTTGAAGAAATCAAACTGGAGATTGATGCGAAGAAATGGGAACACCACCCACGTATAAAACTTCCAGAAAAGGAAGAATCATCAGACAGAGGGAAAATAACACCAGATCTTATTGAAAGAAGAAGATCAAGAGCAAACAAACCCTGGATACCTAAGAAGCCATATTTCAATTATGCGGCAACCAAAGATACAATGTTGCACTTCGTGCAAGGTATAGGTGATGATAACCCTCTATTCAATGACGAAGAGTATGCTAAAAAGACCAAATATCGTCGCCTTATTGCCCCTGGTTGCTTCCTATACACACATCAATGGACTACCGTAGCCGGTGGTTTCCCAGGGGTGCATGCTTGGTACAGTGGTGGAGATTGGGAATGGTATAAGCCTATCTACGAGGGTACGACATTTGACTCAGTTATCATTATCAGGGATTTGGTAATAAAAAAGGGAAAAATGGCTGGTGGCAGTAACATATACATAGATTATGGTGACGTAGTATATTTGAACGCTGAAAATAGGGAGATTTTGGGTAAGGAACTTTGTCATAATATATGGGCGGAAAGGACGCAGGCGGGAAGTGCCAAGAAGTATATCGGTAATAATAAGCCCGTCTATACCGCCAGTGAT
Organism: uncultured Dehalococcoidia bacterium; assembly: GCA_964453665.1. Classification (GTDB taxonomy): domain Bacteria; phylum Chloroflexota; class Dehalococcoidia; order SZUA-161; family SZUA-161; genus DAOUTY01. The sequence goes on from CAYVQT010000043.1 coordinate 21,615, forward strand.
TGGTGCAGAATACTGGAGTTGCTTGATAGGGAGGAAGTCAGAGGTTCTAATCCCAGATATTGGGAGGATGTGGAGATAGGAGAAAAAGTCGGTCCAATGATAAAGGGTCCTCTTAGCGTCAGAGATGAAATCTCTTGGGTAATGGGCTCTGGGTCTCTATTTTTTCGGGCGCACAAACTAGAGTTCGATTTTGAGAGAAGACATCCCAGAATTCTAGAATATGTCGAAGAGCTTGGTGAGTCGGATGTTCCTGAACTGGTTCACATATTTGATGCATATGCTCGCCAGATAGGGGTTGAGCGCGCCTATGATTACGGAAGTCAGCGGATGAGCTGGTTATGCAACTTTTTCACAAACTGGATAGGGGATGATGGGTTTCTTTGGAAGATGAAAGGTGATGAGAGAATATTTAATCAGGTGGGTGATGTCACTCTTTTCGAGGGCAAGGTAAAGGGAAAATACATTTCAGATGGAAAATGCTGTGTAGATATTGAAGCCTGGGCGAAAAATCAAAGGAATGAGATAACCATGCCTCCACTCATATCTACTGTTCTCTTACCTTCAAAACAATACGGTCCGATTATATACCCTGATCCTCCGCTTGAGCTTGTTGAGGAAGTGAAAAGCGCAAGACCCCTAGACGAGATGGTTAATGAAGGAATACTCTAAAACGATATATAGCTAACAATAAGACTAGCAGCAATTATGAAAGGATCCTTCAAGTGGATTGGGACAAACATTATGAGAAGAAATTTATTTCACCAGACCAGGCCGCAAGTATGATATCTAGTGGAAACATGGTGGCTTTTACAATAGGAAGGGAGGCGTTCGCTTGTGGTTTAGCGTTAGCTGCCCGAAAGTCGGAATTAAAAGACGTAAAGGTGTTTGCTGCAACCCCTTCTTACGATTTCGGTTGGTATGAAGAGGGATGGCAAGATTCATTTGATGTAACAGTAGCTGTCCCCACTGGTGTCTGTCAAGGTGCGCTTGATGCTCACAGGTGTGATTTTCAAATCTACCCACCACTGGAGAATCTACAACCTGAGGACATACCTGATTTTCTATTTACTGAAGTTTCAACCCCGGATGATAAAGGTTTCTGTAGTTTCGGAAATTCCTTATGGAATAAAAAAAGTCAGATTCAAAAAACGCATGATGCAGGTAAAGTTGTCATCGCTGAAGTTAACAAAAATCTGATAAGAACATATGGGGACAACTTCATTCACGTTTCCGAAATAGATTACTTTGTTGAGCATGTTTCATCTGGCAGTGAAATGGCAAAAGGGAGTCTAGCTGGCAGGGCTCTAAAAGAACCTGAACCGTATTTAAAGGACATAGCAGGCTACGTCTCTGAACTGATAAAAGACGGAGATACTATACAAATTGGCGTTGGCAGGACAACAGAGCCTCTGGTTCAACTTGATATGCTTAGTGGTAAAAGAGATATAGGATATCATTCCGAGGCAACTCCTCGAGGAATCATTAGCTTGATTCGCGACGGAGTAATCAATGGAAGAAGAAAAAGTTTAAATCCATGTAAGGCAGTTGTAACCTCAATTGGTGGTGGGACGAAAGAAGAGATGCAATGGGTACATATGAATCCTCTCTTCTTATTGGTCACCTATGAATATCTAGAGGATTTAAGGGTAATATCTGTTCATGAGAACATGACCGCTATTAATAATGCACTTATGATCGATCTTTGGGGTCAAATTACTGCGGAATCTATCGGGTTCCGTATATTATCAACTCCAGGGGGGCAACCGCCTTTTGTTTTTGGAGCGTTGCAAGCTAAGGGCGGAAAATCTATTACTGTATTACCTTCAACAGCACGCGGGAAATCGCGTATTGTACCAATCCTCCCGCAAGGAACAATAGTCACCATACCTAAATATTTTACGGATTACGTCGTGACCGAGTACGGTATAGCTAAGCTCCGTGGAAAAACAGTCAAGCAAAGAGTTAAAGAACTAATTTCAATCGCTCATCCTGATTTTCGCTCAGACTTAAAGAAGGAAGCAAAATTAATCGGTGGATAGAATTATTCATAATCACAAATTGAGTGTACCCAGCTATATAATTGATAGCCATCAAAGAATACGCTTTGTATTGCTGTATTTTTAGTAGGTATTGGTATTTATTTTGAGAGAGCGCTATATCAATACAAAAGATAGTAAATCTTACCAATAAAGGACTGATTCTAAAATCCACTGAAGTTGTTCAAATGAAAATTAGCAAAATATTTATTAAAAGAGTTAGTAAAAAGACTTATGAACCGTTCTATTTTAACACCGCTGTCTCGCATATTCTCCTCTATAAGTAAATAATGTAATTTTGGGTCATTTAATACCTCAACTTCAATTAGCATCGCATGAGTAGAAATCACTATAAAGGCAATGTAGATTAGGAAGGGTAGGTCATGGATAAAACCGGAATCATGTTTTCGGCCCTTGTAGGTGTACGAGTAATAGATTTTACACATGCTTGGGCAGGACCTATATGTACAATGTTGCTTGGCGACATGGGTGCAGATGTGATTAAGGTTGAACCTACTTCTGGAGATTTTATGCGCGAGGCAATGGATGGAGCCTTCTATGTCACCTCAAATCGCAACAAACGTAGTATAGCGTTGAATCTCAAATCAGAGGAAGGTAAAACAATCGCGATTAAGCTCCTTGAGAAGGCGGATATCGTCGTGGAAAATTTTGTTCCTGGCGTCATGGATAAACTGGGTCTTGGTTATGAAGTAGTATTCAAATTGAATCCTAGGATAATCTACTGCTCAATTTCAGGTTATGGGCAAGAAGGTCCTTATCATAAACGTCCCGGTTTTGACCCAACTGCACAAGCAGTATCAGGCATAATGACAGTATTAGGCGAAAACAATCGCCCCCCAGTAAGAATACCCCCTGCGGTAATTGATTACGGCGCAGGCATACAATCTGCATACGGGATATTAATCGCTCTCATGGAGCGACATAAGACCGGTAAGGGACAGCGAATCGATGTATCCCTTATGGATGTAGGGATAGTCCAGATGAGCCTCTATCTTGCCCACTATACTATTACTGGGGAATTGCCCCAGAGAATGGGTTCTGGACATAAAGCGTATGCCCCGTATCAGGCTTTCGAAACAAAGGATGGTTGGGTAATGATATGCATTGCCAATGATCAGACATGGCAAAAATTTTGTAAAGTTCTCAATCTTGACGACCTATTTAATGACCCACGATTTTCAACAATAGAGCGAAGGCTGAAGAATAGAGAACAGGTCGTCAATGCAGTAAGTAAGGTAGTTCGCCAGTATAAGGCGCGAGAGCTAGAGACAATACTTAGCGATGCCTCTATTCCGAGCGGCATGCTTCGTAGCGTTGCAGAAATTATCGACGACCCTCACGTTCAGGCACGTCATATTCTAGAAGACGTTCAATATTCAAAAATTGGCAATTTTAAGAGTGTCAAGACTCCGATATTCTTTAACGGGGAAGCTCCAAGCACTCGCCTTAGGCCGCCCCAAATTGGTGAACATACCACGGAGATACTTACAGAATTGGGTTATAGCACGGTCGATATAAAATGTCTTGAAGCGGAAAGAGTAGTGTATTCAGCACAGTGATAAATGGCAGTAACTTTAGGATATAAGACTGAATCACAACTATGCAGAGGAAAATTTACTATAGGTATTGCATACACGACTATACAGAAATTGACACAAATATGAGGAAATAGATAGATAATTAAGCACGCGTTTTGAGGAGTGCAAGATTGCTCTTCTTTTACGTAAATTGATAGTTGGAAGATTCTTACTATCAACTCAATCTTTATTTAGTTAGACGGACGGTCACAGAAATGAAAAGTTTTAGTTATTAAAATTAAATCTATAAAACATAATTATCCCCCCTTTAAAATAGGCGCTGTTGTGGGATTATCATAATTCCACAACAGCGCCACAAGTCTAATGAAATTTGTATGTAGTCATCGAAAGTGGGACACCGTAGCTTCGCTGATATCACCCCCAAAAAACCAGGCCAGTTGCTCTTAGAGTCCCCGTATTTTGATAAAAAGCATAAGTTGGGCTCTAGTGTGCGTATTTCGGACCAAATCGGCCGCCTTCACGGAGCAAACCGGCCACCCTG
>CAYVQT010000044.1:0-25200 GCA_964453665.1 uncultured Dehalococcoidia bacterium
AGAAGATGGCCGGTTTGGAGCGAAACCGGTGTCCGATTTCACCGAAATACGCACCGGAAAAACTGGAGCTAATGCCATATATGATGCCAGTATATAAGTGGTGGTATTCAAGCCATTACGCGTTTGAGGAGGGTTCTTCGTACAATCAGGTAGCTGGTGAGGTAATAGCTCACCAAGCCGTTGATGGGTAGCTGGTCTGAGAGGACTGCCAGTCAGCAGGGGACTTAGACACGACCCTAACTACTACGGAAGGCAGCAGCAAGGAATACTGGGCAATGGGCGAAAGCGTGACCAAGTGACGCCGCGTGGGGGATGAAGGCATTCGGGCTGTAAACACCTTTTCGTGGGGAATAAACAGACAGTACCCACGTAATAAGCCCCAGCGACTGCGCCTACTACCAGAAGAATGCTCCAGTCGGCTTTGAGGGATCGAATATATATTTGACACTGGTGCGGAAAGTAATTATCGTAATAAGGCAAGGCCAATGACACATGATGATCATTTGATTTCGAGTCTAAATGGCAAATCACAGATCACAAAGCTTCATGGCTGTAATGGAGCGAGCAATCAACGGAGGAAGGAATGCTATGTTTGAGACAAGGGTCACCGAGCTTTTAGGCATAGAATATCCGATTATTCAGGGCGGCATGATGTGGATATCGCAACCTCAGCTGGCCGCTGCTGTGTCCAATGCTGGAGGCCTAGGCATAATTACTGCATTGAGCAGCCAAACCCCTGCTGACTTAACTGCCAAGATTAAGGAAACCAAGAAATTAACCAACAAAAGTTTCGGGGTAAATGTTACCTTGCTACCTACTCTAAAACCATTAGACATCGACGGTTATTTTGATGTGATTGTTAATGAGGATATCAAGATCGTAGAGACTGCCGGAAGAAACCCTGAGGCTTACATAGCTAAACTCAAGGCTGCTGGCATAAAGGTAATACACAAGTGCACAGCGGTTCGCTTCGCTCGCACTGCACAGAAAATTGGTTGCGATGTGGTAAGCATCGACGGCTTCGAATGTGCTGGTCATCCAGGCGAGGACGATGTTACTTCCCTGATTTTGGTACCCTTAGTCGCTGATGCTGTAGACGTGCCGTTAATCGCTTCTGGTGGCTTTGGTGATGGTCGTGGCTTCGTTGCTGCTCTGGTTCTAGGAGCAGAGGGAGTCAACATGGGTACCAGATTCATGGCAACACAAGAGTCTCCGGCCCATCCCAAGGTAAAAGAATGGTTAATACAAGCGTCCGAACGTGATACCATACTGATAAACCGTTCGCTGCGCAATACAATGAGAGCACTAAAAAATCCTATCTCGGAAAAAGTCGCTGAGATGGAGAAACGTGGTACCACGATAGAGGAACTGGCGCCATTCATCAGTGGGCACAAAGGTAAGAAACTATTGGACACGGGCGTCTTAGATGCCGGAATAATCACAGCAGGCCAGATAGTAGGATTGGTACGAGATATTCCAACGGCAAAGGATGTCATAGATAGGATTATTCAAGAGGCCGTGGAGGTAGTGTCTCGTATAAATACCAAGGGGGTATTCCAACCATTCAAGAGCAAATAATAATTAATAAAAAAAGACCTGCTGATGTGCTCAGAATTAAGATGCGAAAGGTAAGAGAACCGTTACTATTGAGTGATGGACATTCGCCGTGCTCATATGCCTAAAGTTCTTGGGAGATACCATTCAAGAGGCTTCCTATTCCTACGACGGCCTAGGTGATCGGATACACGCTTATGGCAGCGATTTAACTGAAATGATCAAAGGGGGAAAAAATATAAGTTCTGTGTATGGCTCGGCGGATATTTCCAAAGCCTTTTTGCTGCCTGAGACTGGGTTCGGGAGGGAGTTCAAGAACTTGCTAATACAAGCAATAAATGGTTACAACGCATACATAGCGGCTATCCGGAAGAAGACTGCTGAAGTGATTACTGGTTTTTATAATAACCTGATGCAACACTATTAAAAAGCGACAAGGATGACCGATGGCTTTGTATTTGGTAAAGCGTATATTACAAGCGGTGATCGTCTTGTTGATCGTCAGTGCAATTGTCTTTTTATTAGCCAGGCTGACAGGTGATCCATTATCACTGATTCTTCCTCAAGACGCGAAGCCAGAGGATTTTGAGAATGCGAGGCACGAGTTAGGGCTGGACAAACCACTATATACGCAATATGGGATTTTTATCTTTAACGCGATCACGGGCGATTTTGGCCAATCAATAAGAACACAGACAAGTGTAGGGGAACTAATTGCACAGCGTGCTCCAAATTCTCTGAGTTTGTCTGCTGTCTCGATCTTCTTTGCGTTGTTAATTGGGCTTCCACTTGGCGTTTTGGCAGCAGTACGCCGTGGCTCATTTCTAGATGGTCTGGCGCGAGTAGTCGCCTTACTAGGCCAGGTAATGCCCTCATTTTTTTTGGGTATTGTTCTGATGCTCATTTTCTCGGTAAGACTTGGCATACTTCCCACCTCTGGTACTGGTTCTTGGCAGCACTATATTCTACCGGGTTTGACTATGGGATGGCTTATTAGCGCCGGTGTTGTGCGCCTTCTGCGTTCATCCATGCTCGAAGTTCTCGATTCTGAATATATACGGTTAGCTCGCGCTAAAGGGATGAAGGAGCGCACGGTTATATGGAAACATGCCTTTAGGAATGCGTTTATCCCAGTCTTGACCTTCGTTGGTTTAATGTTTGCAATGATCATCGCAGCAGCTGTTGTAGTAGAGACTGTCTTCAATTGGCCTGGTTTGGGCAGGCTGGCCTATGAAGCTGTCATGTGGCGTGATTTTCCAGTTATTCAAGCTTCTGTACTCATTTGGGCTCTAATAACTGTGGTCACAAGCTTAGTAGTAGACATCCTGTATGTCCTTTTTGACCCGCGTATGCGCGTATAGTATAAGTAGGCAGATGTATAGAGGTATGATTAATTTTAAAAAATCTATTAATAGTAAAGCAGTTTATAGATGGTTGAGTATTGCCCTAAGGCGAGGGCCACGTTTCTCCATGCTCATAATCTTGGTTCTTATAATCTGTACCCTTGTACCAAATTTACTGGCACCCCATTCGCCATCCACTACATCACTCTACGATCAATATCAGCCACCTGTTGGATTCGGAGGCACTTGGACTCATCCATTGGGAACAGATGCTCTTGGAAGAGACCTCTTAAGTCGTGCAATATTTGGAGTAAGGGTGGCACTAATCGTAGCTGCTGCCACAGTTTTTATTGGAGGTGGGATAGGAACCTTATTAGGTCTAATTGCTGGCTATCGAGGCGGGTTTGTTGACGCAATTGTTATGCGGGCCGTGGATTCTACGATATCCATTCCCATTATACTCCTTGCACTGTTATTTGCAGTGGTGTTCGGACCGGGAATTTGGAATATTGTCGTCGTACTGTCTCTCCTTATTTGGGCGCGTTATGCCAGACTAGTGAGAGGTGAAGTGCTTTCTATAAAGAACCGAGATTTCGTGACTCTTGCAAAAGTGGCCGGTGCTTCGCCGGTAACAATAGTATTGCGTCATATCTTCCCTAATACCATAAATGCCATTGTAGTATACAGCACACTTGAGATAGGCTGGGTAATTCTTACTGAAGCTGCCCTTAGCTTTCTAGGTGCGGGAGTTCCGCCTCCGACACCGGCATGGGGAAGTATGGTCGCCGAGGGTAGAGATGTTATAGGTACGGCGTGGTGGGTTTCGATTGTACCCGGAATGGCTATTCTTGTTACGGTACTCGCCCTCAATTTGTTCGGAGACTGGCTGAGAGATTATATGGATCCTCGGCTGCGGCATGTTTGATTATGTGTGGCAGAGGCGAGCATATTAAGGGGACGCTCGAAGGAGAAACACCGTGGGGGACCAAAATCAAAACAAGACTGAATAACCACACAACAAGCAGGCTGCCCATTAATCGCTGTACATATTTATAAACAGGTGCCCGCGTGTGAAGTTACAAAGCAGTTTGCACCGGATGATTTACGATAAAAATAAAGAGGCACGGTAGGTATTTCTGTGAAGGGTAAAAAAGTATTGGTTACCGGCGCTTCTGGCTTCTTAGGTTTGGAAGTAGCCTTACAGCTTTGCAAAGACGGTAACGAGGTTTATGGTCTAGCTAGATTCCGCGACTCTGCGGCAAGAGAACAACTGGAATCTGCGGGAGCCCGTATTATTCAAAAGGATGTGCATACCGAGAAGATAAATGACCTGCCGACCGATTTCGATTATGTATTCTCGGAATTGGCCATGGTCAGAAATTGCGACACAAATCTAGAAGAAGTTTACGACGTTAATAGCTACTTCGTAGGAAGGCTTATGGAACATTGCCACAGTGCGTCAGGAATTGTTCTTGCCTCAACCGGAGGGGTGTATATGCCAGGGTGTCGTGCTTGGGATGAAAGTGGGACGATAAGCCCTGTGGGTACATATGCAGTGTCGAAATTCGCAGGCGATGTTTTAGGATGTTTCTTGTGTGATCTCTGGCAAATACCGACCTGCATCTTGAGGTACTTTTATCCATACGGACCTACCGGGCCTACCCAAGGATTCATCCACACCTACGCCAGACAGATTGCAAAGGGTCAAGAAATACCTGTAAACCGAAACTATACACCCCGCTATAATCCCATATATATATTTGATTGTGTAAAGCACACCATAAATTCAGCCGCTCTTTGTACAACTCCTGCGATTGTCATCAATATTGGTGGGGCAGAGGTGATAAGTCAGTTGGAGATGATTGCAATCATGAGCCAGGCATTAGGAATAGACCCTAAATTTCATGAGATTGAAGAGGCACCGTTGTTTTGGTTGGGTGATATAAGCCTAATGAAGCGTCTTCTGGGAGAGCCCACTGTCTCATTAAGAGATGGGATAAAGAAGGTTGTGGAAACTGTGTCCCGGGGGTGTATGTAACCAACGAAATTAGAACGGTTTGGTCTCGAGAATCAATATACACCTAAATACCTTTTCCTTGCATTCTGGCTACTTTGTAATACAGTACGAGCGCTGAAAGAGGAGACTTTCAAAAATCCCCCCTATCAGGTGAAAAATTTTAATATTCCCCTGCTCTAATCGCCAATATTGAAGCAAGATCCAAATTGCATAAATGGCGTCTCTGCAAAAAGATCCTGGTGGAGATCAGCTTGATACTGTCCCACAATGTTTGAAAACAGAATAGGTCGGCTGCCGGGTTAACATTATCGCTAAAACGAACACCAACAAAGCGAAAACAGATAAAAAGATGGCGATAACAGGGTTGATTTCCATCAAGTATGCCCAAACCCTCCCAAAATTGATGCCAATCGCCATCAGGATGATACTATTTCGAATCTTTGCCAGCCCTCGAGTCCTCAATTTCCCGTTGGGCATTTTGTGCTTGAATTGACTGATCGTTCCTTCAATCACCGCTCTTAAGCAGCATTTGATACGGTAATCTTCCTGGCTCAACCGCCGGCGCCTTCGGGCCAGCAAAGCTTGACGATTGTAAAAAATGAGGCTGTAGAAGCGCTTTCGACACTTGGCAGGACATTCATTTACCCTGGGGCAAGCACGGCATATGTCTCTGGCAAAGCGAACAACATGACGGCCGGATCTGGTTTGGCCTTGCTCTATCGGACAATGGCCCTCGGGACAAGAGATGAGTGTCTCCCCGTCGAAATGGAATTCGCTAAGTGAAAGCCTATCGCCTCGTTCCTTGTGCCCTCTCACCTCGGTGGGGATAATAATAACGTTCTCTCTCTGGCATACCTCCTCTGAAGCCTCTCCAGTATAATTGGCATCAACGACCATTTCCCCAACGCCGGTCCGCTCCTTGATCGCCGGTAGGCGTTCCGCCAGTAGGCCATCATCGGCGGCCACATTCTGGGCAACGCAGACGTCGGTCAATAACTGTACCTCGTTTCCCGGCGCGCAGGTTTCCGCCACGTTGAAAATGCCCCCTTTATAAGTCCGCCCATCCTTAGTCCGACAGGTGGCGGTGTCATCAGCAGGGTTCTGCAAAGACCGGGCGCTGATTTCACGGGACGGTTTTACTTCTACCTGAATTTCTTTCCCCCATGCCACTATGTTGAACTGCTCCAAAAGCACCCGTCCAATGTGCTCGTAGCTCTTGAGGGTGTTGACCCGTTCATCGCCGGCATAGGTTTGATGAAGCTCAAACAGCAACGTCCCCACCTTTTGCAAATAATCGCCAACCTCAGCCGACTTCAGATAATAGGCACTACGCCCGGCTTCCGTGTCCACATACTCTTTTACCATGGGATTCCACCGGGCCTGCTCCTTCCCATCCAGATCACGATAGAAGTTCTGCAGTACCTTGACAATCAACTCCAGGCGTGACATCTGCTTGATAAACGAACCCACGAAGCTGGAGTCCATTCGCTGTGTTTTGGCATTTAAGCCCAATTCCTCCAGAGCATCTGCAGCCATAGCCTGAAATTCTTCCTCCAGCAGATTGCGTCCTGTTTGGGCTTCGTATTCCAATAATCGCTTCCGGTTGTAGTAGAGCGTTCGTTCCGACAGGGTAAGCTCCCCCAGATTCTCCAGACCCAAGGCATACGCCGTCAGCAAATTGAAATGGAACTGTTCCAGGAGTTCCGCGTCAGTGTAGTCGAACTTCCACTTGATGACCTCCAGAGCAACCCAGACGTTCACCGGGAAGTTCGGGCGGCTATCTATGTCGCTGTATAATGCCGCATATCGCCGCTCATCAATCTTCTTGAAGACCAAGTCGCGAAAACCGGGTGCCCAACTCCTGGCCATCATTTTCTTCACTCCGCACGGAAGCTGGCTTACCGTGTTAAAGAAATTCCCCTGTTCATACCTGTGATTCTCTCTGAACATCAGCCTACCTCGAGTCGAATAGTCTCCAACTCAAGTTTATAGCATAGCTAACTCAACTTCAATACGAATGCCCCTGACCTTTTTGCAGTAACACCATAATATTCTTTGCTTTATTTCCGGATTATTGCCCGACCTACCGCAGATACAATGAAACCACCTACAAAGAAACCAACAGATGCAGACCAACCCCAACATATCCAAATGAAGAAACGAATGAATACCATCAAAGCGCCTATAAAGCGAAACATGCTACTGAATGTCCATTGGAGAACCCTCTCAATAAAATCCATATACCCTCCATCTCAAATCGTGTATGAGAATATATAGCAAGCTAATGGAGCTTATCAACTGAAATAGAGGAGAACCTAGGAATCAGTCAACGTGTATCCTGATTGATTAGCAGTATTTAAATCGTTTGGGCTGCGCCTTTCCTATCACTATCTGTACCAATTTAATCTAGCTCTCTGTGTCCATTTATCCCACCGAATTGACTCATAATAAAAGTTACCGAACGTGATATAATTGCCTCATAAAAAGCGTTACCGACGGAGTTGGCATGACAAGAGGCAGTATATTAGAGCACAAAGAGGCGGTGCGAGAACGTTACTATAAAGCGAGGAAAAGAGAGAAAGGGAAAATACTGGACGAGTTTGTAGAGGTAACTAGCTATCACCATAAAGCAGCGATCCGTTTGCTCAGCCGTGATATTCAAATGAGGCGATGGAAGTGACCGAGACGACAGCGACGGTATGGAGTTGAAGAGGTGAATGCGTTACGGAAGGTCCGAGAGGCCAGTGACAGGTTGTGCTCCAAGCGGCTCAAACCGTTTATTGGTGAGATAGTGATGGTAATGAGGCGGCATGGAGAGTTGGACATCAGCGCTAAACTGGAAGCTAATCTCTGCAGGGTGAGTCCCTCGACCATTGTTCGTATATTGCAGCCATGGCGGCGTTTGGTAGAACGGCGTCCGTTAAGCAACACCAGACAAAGTAATCCACTAAAGAGTTCCATCCCATTACGCACCTTTGCCGACTGGACGGAGGATGGTCCTGGATTTATTGAAGTCGACCTGGTAGCCCATTGCGGAGAGAGCACGGAAGGGTTTTATCTAAATACTGTGTGCGCGGTAGATGTTGCCAGTGGCTGGTCGAAGTGCATGGGGGCATGGGGAAAAGGACAGCAGCGTGTGGGGAATGCTATTCACCGAATAAGGCATCGCTTGCCTTTTACCTTGTTGGGGCTGGACTCGGGTAATGGTAGCGAATTTATCAATCACCATCTCTATGACTACTGTTACAAGCAAGGGATTACCTTTACCCGATACCGCTCCTACAAGAAGAACGACAGCTGTCATGTAGAACAAAAGAATGGGTCTGTGTTGCGTCGCTTGATAGGCTACAATCGTTACAACTCCCATGCTGCGCTTAATGGTTTAAACTGTCTATACGATGTCCTTCGACTGGACATCAATTTCTTTCAGCCGACGATGAAGCTTGTAGCCAAGACAAGGCAAGGGGCAAGAGTTCATAAAATGTATGACACAGCCAGGACACCGTACGAGAGGTTACTCGATTCTGGAGTTCTCACACCGGCAAAGCAATCCGAGCTGGCAGCAATATATCACGGACTCAACCCGGTGCTGCTGCTCGACCAGATCAACGACCATCTGGAACACTTGTTGAAACTTGCTTAGCGCCCCGTATCAACAGCTAAGGTTAAAGAATGCATTTCGGTAACAGATACTTTTGAAGCAATGACCCATATTCGGTAACAGTTTTATTTGACGCAATACGAGAACTTGACAACAAGTGATAATATCTCTAGTATTTATGCAAGTTTACTTAAAAGCGACTGAACTTCACAAGGATTAGTCGGATGCACAATAAAAGTTATGGTAAAGCTTTATTGAGAAAAATACTACTCTTTAATAAAAAGGCATAAATATTATTTAAGGAGGATGTCAAATGATTAAAAAATCACACCTAAAGAACGGAACTATATTCCTTGCTATTCTTCTGATAATGACAGTACCTTTCTTTGCAAGCTGTGCTGAAGAAGAAGCTACACCTACACCGACTGAGACACCCATTAGCACACCGAGTCAGATACCTACTGGGCCTACTGGTAAACTAACGGTGGCTATTGCTACAGCCCAACTGGAGGACGTGCTGCCTCATATGATCACAGGGGCATCCTTAAGCTATTGCGGTCACATGTACGATTCTTTGGTTGGGGCGAGCCCCGATGGCTCCCTTTCTAAGGAGACCGGAATCGCGAGCGACTGGGAATCACCAGATGGCGGGAAGACGTGGAATTTCACAATAAAAAGCGGCATTACGTTTCACAACGGAGAAGCGCTTACAGCGGAGGACGTTAAGTTCTCGATAGAATTGCACCAACTCCCTGAGGCCAAGTCATCAAATGCCCCAATATTCCGGGAGAAAATTGCCGATATTATTGTACAAAGTCCAACTAAACTTACAGTCGTTTTAAGCGAGGTAGATGTTCAATTCCCTATAATGTTATGCTGTTTGGCAGGGGCCGAAGGTGTCGTGGTGCCGAAAGACTACTATAATGCGGTTGGTACAGACGGCTTCAGGGATGCACCGATTGGAAGCGGTCCCTTCAAATTTGTAAGCAGACAGATAGGAGTGGGCATCAATTTTACCGCTAACGAGGAATACTGGCGTGGTGCGCCCGGCTTCAAGGATTTAGAGATTCTCCTGGTTGCCGAGGACAGCACACGAATAGCGATGCTGAGGACTGGCGAAGCCGATATAATAAATCTCACAAAACCTTTGATAGCAGAGGTTGAGAGTGCTGGTCTCGAAGTTAAGTCCGTTCCTTATACTGTGAATATAGGAATTCAGTTTTACCGTAGTCAAGACGCCGAGATGATCTACCACAGTAAAGCAGTGCGCGAGGCTCTGGCGCTCGCGATAGACAAGGAAGCAATACTCGATACACTGTTTGATGGAAGAGGCGATGTAGCGTCTAGCTATCTTTTCACCCCAGTTATGGAGGGATATGATCCCTCTCTTGACCCTTATCCGTACGATCCTGAGAGAGCAATACAAATCCTTGAGGATGCTGGAATCTCAAAGGTCGAGCTCAAGTTTTGGTCCTTCACTATACCCGGTGCCCCAGATCTCCCGAAATTGGCATTGGCAGTAGCCGGATATTGGAATAATATTGGGGTGGATGTGGAAGTTATTCCCGTCGACTTTGCCAGTTTCAGACCAAAATACAGAGCCAATCCCCAAGATGTCGATCCGCCGGGAGAAGTTAGTCTATACACGGCACTTACGATGCCCTCGAGCTTTCCAAATGTGCGGTGGTATGCTCTATCGCATGAAGCTGGTGGTCTCATGGAGCAAGGTGGCTCGTTCAGCCAGCAAATAGATGAACTTTATACTCAAGCTTCAACTGAAATAGACGCTGTTGAACGAAATGAGCTGTTAATGCAATTAGACCGAATCATGTACGATGAGTATTTGTCTATACCCTTGGTTGTTTGCGGCACGGAATATGGTGTGGGGCCAGAGGTGGCGTCATGGTCACCTACTCCTGGCTCGCTCTATTATCTTGTCTTGGAAAGTGCAATACCAAATGAATGAACACGTTTAGTCTCATTGAAACCTAATTGACAAGAGACTTTGCGGCTTTAAAAAGATGTTTTTTAAGAGAAAGGATGTAGTGTCAGTATAATTATTTTATAAAGCATCGCCGTGACGATGTGAGATAAGCCCTCTGAGGATCTGGAACGAAACGTGACCAACACAGGCACGGATGGATCTAAAGCTAAGGGCTCCATTAATGAGGAAGCGGAGAGTATTATTCTCTGGTTATTCAACGGTATGGTCACAATGGCTGGTCGGAAGGCAGTGTTTTTGCTCGAATAAAAATCCATCTTCTGTTAAGTCAAGACGACGGTTTACAACACTGAGAATAGTTGGTGGCTTTATTAATGCGATACTACAAATATTAAGCCGCATGATATATAGGTTTCATTGCTTTCTTTTGACCGCCTATATGGGGAGTTCCTCAATACGATCACCAGTATAGTTATCATCCTCGATGCCTTAGACCTCAGCTCCATCGATGTTATTTATGTTGTCTATGCGGGTAACTCAATATGCTAGAAGCCACCTTCTGAGGGCACGAAGTACCGCCCATCTACTAAGTTACGATGCCCCATTCTTAAGCAGTGGCACAATTTTCGATCTCCAAACATCTTATACTGGTTTAGACTCAGCGCTGCTTAACCCACTCCCGGCATTGTCGGACGATTTCGCAGAAATCCGCCGAATAGTGTGTAATTTCGTTACATTAGAATAACCGCTTGCATGTTATAATGTGAGTAAAAAGAGTTGAGCAGTTCGACTGATCGTCAGAATATCTCTGTACTGGGCAAAAGGTGGCTCTATTATAATAATTTGTTGTCGACGGCGGTCTCACGGCTAAACCCATGGTGCAAGAAGGCACTACTGCCCGAACACTAAGTAAGTGACTTGAGCTATAAGACGGCTGTGTAGGGAGGAGCACAAAGATTAAGATAGAAGAAGGAGCAGAGCCCTATTTCCCGCCCGCCTTCTACGTTTTGAGGGATAACTTGATTAAGTGGGGTAACCCCTTGGGCATGGGTAGTGAGGAGTGTGCAGCTTGGGCGAAGGGACTACAAATACCTTCACATAGCAATTCCATACTTTATAGTGGTTGCGAATACCAGATGGCTGCGTATGTAGAATCTCTTGTTGAAATACTTAAGAAGAGCAAGTTTCTAGATTCCACCTATTTAGTTTTTAGAACTCTTGCTGGTGTCGCTCGAAGAACAGGGTTAAACCCACTGACGGCCTGGGGACGAGTAGTTAGCAATAAAAGCAGAAACCATAACCAGTTAATCAGGAAAGCCGCGCTGACCCTAAGAACGCTGGGCGTCGATTTCGCATCCATCTACCCCGAACTATACAGCGGTGCATTAATCTACGAACTTGGTTTCGTTGAAGAATTTAAGAAACATGCAGAAAAGCTAACGGCCCGGCTCACAGAAACAGGCGCTAGGAGAATAATAACCCTCTCCCCTCATTCAGCAGAGATCTTGCTGCAAGTATATCCTCGTATGATTGATTCCTTTGATTTTGAAGTGAAACCTTATGTAGCTATCGTGGCAGAAGCTTTGGAGAGGACAAACATAAAGCTCGAATTGCCAGTGGCCTTGAGCGCTACCATCCATGACCCATGCCTTCAGGTAAGAGCTCTGAAAATGGTAGAGGAGCCTCGGGTGGTACTCCAATCCGTGAAGAACCTTAATATTGTTGAGGCTTCTTATAGCAAGGAAATGACCTATTGCTGCGGCGCTCCTATTGAGACAACCTTCCCTGAACTTGCTGAACTCATAGCCTGTAACCGCATCGAACAGCTCGGCTCGACGGGTGCTGAAGTAGTTGTTACGATGTGCCCATTCTGCTACTCGAGCCTCAAGAAGGCTGCGGCCTTGACTAAAACAAAGATGCAGATAGTTGACTTCATTGAGATTATATATGCAGGATTGGGGGAAGCCAATGCCTGATGCGAAACAGTGGTTCAAGGAGTACTACCTAAAGCTTCTCCAATCGACCAATGATCCCATGTTGTCCGCGCAGTTTCCGCGGAGCTCAGAAGCGTATGCTGCGGCGGCCGCCAGAGCCATGGCAAAGTCACCGCGAGTCGTGGAATTGGCCAAGGTAGTGAGAGGCATCAAGGAAGACTCTATAGCTCGATTGGACGATCTCGTTAATACCGCTACCGCCAGCCTTGAGCACAATAGGGCACAGGTCTACCACGCGCGAACAGCAGAGGACTCACTTAGTATCATAGGCGGCATTGTGGGCAACGGGAAATTGATTGTATCAGGCAAGACTATGACCGGTGAGGAGGTTGGTCTCAGGAATTACCTTGAAAGCCTAGAGAACGAGTTCTGGGAGACTGACGTAGGAGCTTTTCTGCAGCAAATTCGCCGCGAACGGCCTATACACCCTGTCATCCCGGCTGCCCATGTGACTCGCGAGGAGTCCGCCAGACAACTGAGTAAGTTTCTGGGCAAAGAAATAGATACCGACCCAATTGATCAGGTTATAGCAATTAGGGAATTTCTCAGGCAGAAATTTTTCCACGCGGACGTTGGTATAACCGGTTGCAATGTACTGGCAGCGCAGGAGGGCAATATCGTTCTCCTTGAGAACGAGGGGAATATCCGTATGACCAGCACAGTGCCCCCAATTCATATTGTGTTGGTGGGTATTGAGAAGTTAGTGCCGACCATCTATGATGCGCTGCAGGTAGCTAATGTAACGTGGACTTACGCCGGATTTAGTTGGCTGACCTACCTGAGTATGATCGGTGGCCCGAGTAACACTGCTGACATCGAAATGAGTCGAGTTTTTGGTGCAGCAGGCCCAGAGGAGTTGCATGTAATACTCTTGGACAACGGACGAAGCTCATTAGCTAAAGACCCTATCCTGAAAGAAGCCCTTTACTGCTTGCGTTGCGGTGCTTGCCATTTTGAATGTCCTGTATACAGATTGGCTGCCGGCAATTATGGATATAATTACCTGGGTGGCATCGGTGCAGTTGGAACGGCTTACATTAGTGGTGGTCTTGAGAAAGCAGCGCCAATAGCTTACACGTGTCTTAGGTGCGGACGTTGCAAACAAGTTTGCCCGCTGGCTATAGATGTGCCAGTGCTTAATCTGGAACTGCGAAAGCGCCTTGTTGGTTTAGTCGCCAGATAAAGGGACAGATTAGGCATCAAAAGCTGAGGTGAGAAGTAAAAAAAGCAACATGAATTCCTTACTAGCTTGGCTGGTGCAGTTACTTTTTTCCCAGATATCTGCGAGAGGGCTTGTCTGACTTTCGCGATGCTGGTGATACCTAAACACTTATAAAGGTTATGATTTATGTTTTAGTTTCAGCTATCGAAATATTCCTAATATACTTGTAAGTTACTTCTGGGACACGATAAGCTTAATAATTCCCCAGATGTTTGGTACTATACTTTTTGCTGAGCTGTTGGAATATGTTCCTTTGGCCTTACCAATTCGAATGTCATTGCTCCAGTCGGACATGTAATAACACACACACCGCAACCCATGCATTTTTCAGGATCAACAAATGCCTTAGATTTGTCCGCAACCTTCTGCATTTTTATAGCTCCAAAAGGGCACCGACGCTGGCAAGTTTTACAGCCATCGCAAATTTCTTGATTTACGCGGGCTTCATACCTACTTTTAGCATAGACTTTAGTTGGAGGAACTTTATATTTAAGTGTCGTGTTCAGTACAAGGCAGCAATCGTTACAACAGTTGCACATTAGGGGCACAGGTATAGCGTCCGAATTATATCCTAGATGTATCAAGCCATCATCTTCTATTTCATCCAACAAATCTATGGCTTCATCTACAGTAAGTGTAACCCCTGTGCCCCGCGTAACTGCATATTCAGCACCACGATTGAACTGAATACAGGTTATACCGCTGTGGGACTTCTTACATGGTTTGCCTACAGAGGCTTTCCGCTTCTTGCATGTACATGAACATACCGCTCTAAGAGAAGCAGCTTTCACAAACTCCCTAGCGTCTTCACAAGGAAGGATTTCAGGGCTATTAAGGATGGCTTTATATGATGGGACGATACGATATGACGGTACTTCATGACTATTCAAATCTTTAGCAAGGTCTTTACCCCACTCTGCCTCTAAAAACTCCTGCCATAGTTGCCCCAAAGTTGGGTATTTTACAGGGTCCAGCCTTAAAGAGGCTAATGTAGAATCATGTAAATGATTTACACTACGGGTGAACCTAGGATTTTCCATCGTCTCCCAGTTTTTAGGAATGACTACTCCCTTGCGAAATAGTTTGTCCACATTCTTAGTTACCTCTTCTTGAGCTATACCAAGTTTTTTCGATAGCTCCTCTAGGGTGCTTGGTAAATTAACACAGATATCCGCCTGCTCCGGTGTCATCAGATACTCCAATATACGCTTCAGATACTCGGAATTTTTGTAACCCAGTCTGTCGGTTAAAATTGCATAAGCCTCACTCATAGTATCTACCCCTTTCTTAGCTGGTTACCTCTAAAATAGTATAGAATACGTTCCTGCTCGATGCAAGTGTTAATCATCAGCGTTGATAGGATACTTTTGAGAAAAAGGTTATTGGCCACCTTGGGCTTGCTACTGTTGCTCGGAGCAAATAGGGTATCGTTTGAATAAAGGGGCAAACCATGGTTTAGGACATTTAATATAGCGTCCAGCAGACTGAAGCCAAGGCTGAAGATATCAAAAGATCCGCCCGATAGATTGAACTCATTACCCCCCACAAGTTCGCTGCTAGAGAAAAGGATCCGTATCGTTCTCAAGAGATTCCTCCGAGACATATCCATTGAGACCTTTGCCGTACGGAAGGCACCCATCTCAGAGCACCTATTATGCCCCGACGCAGTTGGTAGCCGAGCTATCCTTGCAGCTGCGTGTTAAAAAATTGCCGTGCCGGATATGGTAGAAGAGAGAGGTAAGCTTCCAGTGAGTACTTTGTACGAGAAGGAAATTGCGACCTCGGTCAAAGGGAGTTCCCCTATGCCCAAAAAAAGGTGCTCAGGGTAGATGAATAAAAGAAGTGTCTGGTGCAGACGAAGGCCTCACCAGAGCTTTCTACGCTTCAAATCGCCCCTTGGGGCACCGACTTCAACGGGATGTATGCGTCTGAGAGCACAGTATTTCGTATCCTTAAGCGCGAGGGGTTGATAAAACCGGCCAAAGTAGTGAGTTCCAAGGCAGGCAGAGATTATCACCGGAGGACTAAAAGTTCTAACGATCTCTGGCCATGCACCGCATTCACGCTAAGATTATAGGCTGGGGCTGGTATTATCTTGTTACAGTGATGGACGACTGTAGCTGTTTCATACGGCCTTGGTCGTTAAAGAGTAGAATTCCAGTAAGTGCCATAATTAATGTCATTCAGCAGGCAGTAGACTTGACTGAGATGACTGATGTAAAAATGGAAAACCGGCTCATACTCCCATCGTATCATCTGCTTGGTAATATTTTCTGGCAATTAAACGAAGTCTTGTTTATTGTGGGAATCAGACATATCCTAGTTTCCCTTAAATCCCCAGACTAATTGTAAGATAGCAAGATGCCATTGCATCATTAAAAGGGGAGAGTAACTTAGCACCTTACCAGATGCCGGTTGATCTGCAGAAAGCGAGCACGGTGTTCATCAGATACTATAACCAAAGGGATTATCAAGATGGGCTCAGCGTGTAGGTAATAAGGAAAAATAAGAAGGCAAAGATGATGGTGGCCGTTATTGGGGGTCTGGGTAGGATGTCTATCCAGTTTCTTATGATTGCCATTAATTTCAACGTGGGGAGAATGGTTAAGCTCCTGTTTAAGCAGGATTACTTCGACAGATCATTACCCTGGAATCCTATACAGGGGAACATTGTGCTTTTTTAACCTAATAAAGGATGAAGGTACGGCCATATAACAAAATGACAGCTAAGATGGGATAGCCTGAGGTAATATATTGCTTCAATATTGGCGATTAGGGCAGGGGAATTGCAAAGTTTGTCGCCTGATAGTGTGGGGTTTTTTGAAAGTTGTCTTTTTCTGTTCTATTATTATATTATATAGTGTTAGTTCTCATCGAACTCCTTGGATGGAGGGACGAAAATGTTCATTGCATCACTCATTTTGAAAACAGAGGGTAACAATGATAAACGCACTTAACTCAACCCGCGTAGATACCAAACATTCAGAAGTTACGGCAACGGATAATGTAATAAAATGGGTAAATCCTCTAAGCCTTAAAGAACATCCTTTTTCCTTAACTATATACGGCTCTGATAGGCATGACGATTTAGTAGAGAGTATTAGAGAATATTCCGTGCTGACGCCATTAGTAATATGCGGCGATCAAGTCATAAGCGGACATAGACGGCTAAGGGCAGCGCTGGAGCTAGGAATCGATCTGGTACCATGTGTGGAGAAAAAACTCTCATCAATACTTGAGGAAAAAGAAGTTATTCTGGAATATAACCGATATCGTATTAAGAATGCTTCTCAACTCTACAGAGAGGGAAAAGCGATAGAGCAAATCATACGGGAGAAAACACACCAAATGCAAGTTCGGGGGGGGGTAAAGAAGGTTCGGCAAAATTTTGCCGTACCTAAAGATAAACTAAGAACACGTGCTCGTATAGCTCAAGCTATTGGTATCGGTTCTGGAGAACAATGGCGAAAGCTCGAATTCATTGGTAAGCACAGCCCCGACATTTTAGACCGAATTAAATCCACTGACCTTAGTATTCATAAGGCATATTCTTTGAGCAAAGAACGAGTAAGTGATGAGAGTTCAAAGCACGTAGCGACAATTAGATCATTTAAATCAGCGACCATAAAGTTTGGCTCCTTTACCCAAGCCTTCGGAGATATTCCAGATAATTCGGTAGACTTAGTCATTACGAATTTGCACCCAGACCCAGAAGTATGGGAACCATTCTCTCTGTCATCATCACGTGTGGTTGTCGCAGGCGGATTTGTTATTGTATTTCTATTGGATAAACAGAGCGTTCCAGACGCTCTATCAGCAATTACGCAACATCTCAGGTATTTCTGGATAATGTCTTTTATACTCAATGGTCCACAAAGTAGGTTAACGCAGCCACAGAATGTACTCTCGAATTGGGTACCAATTATTATACTAAGTAACGGCAAACCGCGATTCAAGCCGACCAAAATGTGGAGTGACTCTCAGATAGAGAGATGGCAAGGTCAATGTCATAGATGGCTGTATTTACCCGCTGCAAGATACCTCATAAGACTTTTCTCTCCTCCTCGATCTACAATTCTTGACCCTTTCGCCTTGGGTGGTGAGTTCCTTTTTGCGGCTTCACTTGAAGGCAGATTTGCACGTGGCTATGAAAGTAATACATATTACTACCAGCGTGCTATAAGATTGCTCTCACAGACCGAAGATGAAACCTTGGCACAATGCCCGCGCAAGTGCGGTGGGCGCCTGTTTCGGGAAGACAATGAGGTCTACTGTTTACAGTGTGGATATCGGGCAGACTATGTAGGGCCTGATATTGTAAATCACGAGCATAAATGAGACAGTTAAAGGAACCAGATTAACGGACATTTTGGGCTATTGCTCCGGCTCTTTGAGGCAGGGAAAGTAGCGAGCATCGGTGTTGTCAATCAGCGAAATGGGACACTTTTTGAACCGAACACTTTGGTGTAATCAGGCGGCATTAACAAGCTCCCTGAGGCCCTGGTTGTAATCTCTGCGATGATTAATTGTCTGTAGTCGCACCTCCTTTCTGCGTCGTAGGATCTGCTTTCTCCTTCAATAAAGGACATCCACAGGTGTCACGTCTCCGAGTGCCTTATGGTAACGGCGGTGGTTGTAATAGTCTACAAAGTCGGCAATTGCCCGTTCCAGCTGGCTGGGAAGCTCATAGGGTAGCTGGTTTACCTCTCGCTTTAGTGACTGCTGATAGCGTTCCACCTTGCCGTCAGTCTGGGGGTGGTATGGTGCCGCCAGGATATGCCTGATCCCCACCAAGTGGAGATAATCCCGGAATGCCCTGGAGACGTAGCCAGCGCCGTTATCAGAGAAGAGTCTGGTGCGGTCATCGACAGGCACATTGGTCATGCCGGTAGCGTCCACCGCTTCCTGGACCACCTCGATCAGGGAGTTAGCCGACATGTCTTTCTGCAGCTTCCAAGCCAGAATGAAGCGGGAATAGTCGTCCATCACGGTCACCAGGTAATAGTAGCCCCAGCCAACCACCCGGAAGTAGGAAGCGTCGGTAGCCCACATCTGGTGCGGCCGCGTCGTCTTGGTATGGTATTCCTTAGCGGCCATGAGTTGCGTCTCCTGACGTTTCACCAGCCCTTCCCTTTTTAGAATGCGGTACACTGTCGACTCGGATACGGCAAAGCCTTTATTATCGGTGATCCAGGCTGATAGTTGCCGGCTGCTGAGATTGGGAAACTCCCGGGCTACCGCCAGTACCTTATCCTCTTCTTCGGGAGTGATCCGGTTCCATGGTCTTCTCCGGTTTCCCGAATCAGGTTGCCCCCGGCGCCACCGATAGTAGCTGCTTTTCGGTATCCCCAATGTCATGAGCGCCTGCCGTTTGCCCCTGGGCTGTTTTTCCACCTGGGCCACGATAATAGCTTTCTCCCAGGCACTCATACGCCGTCGCCGTTGAGGACCAATGGGGGAATAGCCGTTTTTTTAAGACGGTATACATCCAGCGAAAGGTCAGCCACTAACTGCTTGAGCTCGGCGTTCTCCCGCTTTAGGTTATCGATCTCTTGACGCGTGGCGTCCCTGACGGTGTCCCGTGTTAGCCGCTCCTTCCCAGCCTCCATGAAGTCCTTGGTCCAGGCATAGTACGCTCCCGGCTTGATGCCTTCCCGGCGACAGAGTTCATTGACTGCCACTTCCCGACGGAAACCTTCCAGCACGATACGGACTTTCTCCTCCGGAGTGTACTTCCGCCTGGACGCTACTCTAACCTGCTGCATAAAGCCCCTGGTTTGATGAGTTCTGGCCTCGGCAGCATCAGCTTTATCCTTGTTTTCCTGGGAACGACTCGCGCCTTTCACTGCTTAGTCAGTCTACTACCTCCAAGGAGCTTCTACCACCCGTCCAGAGTGTACGGTTTTAGTGGCCCTATTTGTGTCCCATTATCGCTGACGGTCTACACCGACAGGTGAAGCGCATCACGAGCCGCAACTGAATTCCAGGGAGCTGGCACTGCGGATCAACGACTCTGCGGGTCTGTATGTTTCTGAATCGACAGTGTATCGTATTCTAAAGAGAGAAGGGTTGATCAAGGCAGCGGGATTCAAGGCAGGTAAGGAGTATCACTGGAAGATGAAAAGGACCTATGAGCTCTGGGGCAAACAGCCTGCCTCAATATTACCAATTATCACTTCATGGGTCGATTTCGGCAACAGACCCTACTGACTCCATACAAGTATTGACAGCGTCATACTAAATACACTAACCTATATAATTGTTGTGCAGATATAGATAACCGCTAGTGGAACCCGGGTAATCTTGCCCCTTTAGATTACTGGGAAGCTAAATTTGGCTTACGTGTTATCAACCGTATTAGTTAGAATTCTAACCAAGTATTGGCCTTGAGCCATGGAAGAGAATTAGTGTGGATAATCACAGCTAAATACGTGAAATCCGATAAGAAGAGGTGGCATACATGGATTTTATTCTGACAGAGGCCCAGGAGAACTTGCGGAAGGAAATCCACGATTTCTTCTTAAACGAGATCCCGATAGACTTCGACGGAGAAATCCCCCCTATTGCTGAACAAATCCAGTCTTTCCAGCTTGCACTTCAGAAGAAGGCCGCTGATAAAGGCTGGCTTACTGCCAGTTGGCCAGAGGATTATGGAGGACTGGGAATGAGCGGGATTGAACAAGCAATAATAAATGAAGAGGCGGGATATTGGGGATTATATTTCTGGCCGAATCTTATCGGTCTGACCATAGCCGGTCCTGGGCTGCTTCTATTTGGGACAGAGGAACAGAAGGCTAGGTTCTTGCCTCCGATTGCGAAGGGCGATGGTGTCTGGCTTGAGTGCCTGACTGAGCCAAATGCCGGTACGGACTTGGCGAATGTCCAACTTAGAGCAGTCCTAGACGGAGATGACTACGTATTCAACGGGCAGAAAGTCTTCATCACTGGAGCCTTTAAGGCAGACTACCTTTTCACATTGGCCAAGACAGAGGTTACCATCCCTAAGTATAAGGGGCTAACCTTGTTCCTCATCCCGGCAGACACCCTGGGTATTTCTCGCCGCCCTCTACGATGCATGGGCGGTATTCAGACTAATGAGATTTTCTTCGATGACGCGAGGGTGCCAAAAGACTGTATGCTTGGTCAATTGAATCGAGGATTCTATCATTGCATGGCTACTTTCGATTATGAAAGGTCGAACACAGGCGCCTCGGCCCATGCAATGAGAAACTTGGAAGAGTTCGTTGACTACTGCAAAAATACGGAACGAGATGGGAAACCTCTGTTTGAACATCCTCAAGTTCAAGACGCATTAGCTCAGATGGCGATTGAAGTAGAAGTATGGAGATTGGCTTCATGGCGCACGGCTTGGAGATTTACTCAACGGGAGACTCTCGGCCCGCTGGACTTCGATCTCGATGGTTACTGGTGGAAGACTTTTGCGGTGCGGCATTGTGAGAAAATGATGGAGATTGTCGGTCTTTACGGGCTGCTGCGCAAGGGTTCAAAACACTGTCATCTGGATGGACGCCTTGAGCGTCGCTGGCAGGAAACGAGGAGTCTGCATGGCGGTGGAACGCTGGAAATGCTGAAGATTGTCCTTGCAGAAAGAGTGCTGGGGCTGCCTCGAAAACGTTAGTACCACACTCAAGAACACAGTTCCAAGAAAGAAGGTCTTAGAAAAATGCATTTTGGTTTTGACGAACAACAGGAAATGCTCAGAAGTACCGCGATCAGTTTTCTTAATAAGGAGTGCACTGAGTCCCTGGTGCGAGAAATGGAACTTAGCAGCACAGGTCATTCATTAGAACTCTGGGGCAAGATGGCAGAACTTGGCTGGCTAGGTATTCCTTTCCCCGAAAAATACGGTGGTGGGGAGGGGAGCATGCTAGATCTCGTTGTCCTATTTGAGGAAATGGGCAGGTTCATGTGTCCGGTGCCTTATTTGTCTACTGTTGTTTTGTGCGGATTAGCTATACTAAGAGCTGGTAATGAGCGCCAGAAGTCTGAATTCCTCAAGAAAATTTCCGAGGGTAACCTCATATTAGCATTAGCCTTAACCGAGCGTGACGTAACTATAGATCCTAGCGGGATTGAAGTTAGGGCTACTCAGGATAAGGATGAATTCATAATCGATGGCACCAAAATATTTGTGCATGATGCCTGTGTTGCTGACTACATTCTATGTGTTGTCAGGACGACAGCTGCAACTTCGTTTTCCGACGGAATAAGCCTGTTTTTAGTGGAAAGAAGCAGCCCAGGATTGCGATGCGAACAACTTCGGACAGTGTCAGGAGATAAACAGTGTGAAATAACTTTCGATAAAGTTAGTGTCCCGAAAGAGAATCTGGTTGGAGAATTGCACGGAGGTTGGCCCGCGATCGCAAAGGTCATACAAATCGGCGCTGTTTTACTCTGCGGTCAAATGATAGGAGCGGGGCAGAGGATGCTTGAGATGTCTGTCGAGCACGCCAAGACGAGGGTTCAATTTGACCAGTATATTGGAGTGAACCAGCATGTGCAAGAGCACTGTATAGATATTTTCACCAGGGTAAATGGTTCAAGAAACGTTACGTACAAGGCTGCTTGGAAACTTAACGAGGGGCTTCCATGCGATGTGGAGGTTGCTATAGCTAAGGCATGGACGAGTGACGCGCATGAGTTAGTATGTCGTAGCGCACACAGTATTTTTGGTGGTTCTGGCTACACATATGATAGCACTCTGCCCCTCATATCTAGACGAGGTAAAGTAGCACAGTTGTACCTCGGAGATTCTGCCTATTATCGCAAGAAAATAGCAGAATCAATGAGAACATGGACTCTTGAGATGCCGAAAGGGCAACCCCTGGGAATATGGGATAACAATTTGATAGAATTGGTTTAGCCAGGCATTACCATAAGGTACACATAAGTAGCCGGCACCCCTATAAGTCAGAACTTCCGGCATCGTTAAGCGTTGCAGCTTGCACTGAATCGAATTGTGATTCGATATGTACAATAATTAGTCTGAACCCCGGCGCCTCCTTTCTTTTGTTAAAAGTTTACCCGATAGTTATTTTACTCATGGGCTTTGGCTTAGTTGAGTATTTTATACTTTACTAAAAGTGCTTTCTATTATTGCATAACGAACGAGGCAGGAGACGGTGAAATCACCCTGCAGTAGTTCATCAGAATCATACACATATCAGTTCTTTTGGCAAAGGTAAAAAAGGAATCGAGGACATTTAGAAATGCAAGCTATGAAAATTATCACGAAAGCTCTAGATATAAGGCAAACAGCTTTAAGCGAATATGACTCAGAACTATTTTGCTCAAGTTTAGGCATCCCAGTTTGTCGTGAAGCTGTTGCTTACGATGCAGATTCAGCTGTAACTGAGGCTGTTAAGATTGGATTCCCCATAGTCTTGAAAGGTTCCGGGAAAAGTTTATTTCACAAAACAGATGTTGGAGCTATCGTCTTCAACTTAACCACGGAAGAAGAAGTGAGGAAGGAAAGCTGTCGTTTACTGAAGATTCAAGGTGCTGAAGCTATACTAGTTCAGGAAACGGTGAAGGGTTGCCGGGAACTCGTTTGCGGCTTGATTAGAGATGCTCATTTTGGCCCCTGTGTAATGTTTGGTCTCGGTGGCATTTTAACCAATGTACTTCAAGACGTGGTGTTCCGCGTTGCCCCTCTCACCAGCCGTGACGCTCAAGAAATGGCAGAGGAAATTCAACACAAAAAGGTTATGGGACTCTTCCGAGGAGAAGCCGCTGTTGACATGGACGCGCTATCTCAAATCCTAGTAAGGCTAGGTGAGATTGGACTTAAGTACAAAGACATACATGCAATTGACATTAACCCGCTAAAAATTCGTCCCGATGGCAAGCCAGTGGTGGTAGATGCTCTTATTACCCTTAGTGGGGCCAAAGAGCAGTACTTTCCGACTCAGCTAAAGGAATTGAGTAAAAAAAACAAAAACCTAAACCAGTTTTTTAAACCTGAAAGCGTGGCTATAATTGGGGCTTCGAACACCCCGGGCAAGGCCGGGTATGTAGTCATCCAGAATATCTTGGCCAATGGGTATGCTGGTGAAATCTATCCGGTCAATCCTAAAGGTGGCGAGATTTTGGGGATGGAGGTTTATCCTTCAATTGCCAGTCTGCCTGAAGGAATTGACTTAGCAATCCTTGTCATACCAGCAAAAGACACCGTCAAGGCAGTCAGAGAATGTGCAACTAAAGGTATCACAGCAATCGTTATCTCCGCTGGGGGCTTTTCTGAAGTAGATAACAAGGGTTTAAAGCTGGAGGAAGAGCTTGCCCAAGCCATCGCTGAAACCGGTTCTCGAGTCGTCGGCCCTAATACCTCCGGACACATTTCCACGCCACACAAATTCAGTTCTAGCCTTTTTCCTCTTGGCAAGATACCAAGAGGGAATATTTCGTACATTGCTCAGACAGGTAACTTTGCCACCCATACTATGCGTTACATTATTACCAACGAAAACTTTGGGGTGGCTAGGGTAATTGGACTCGGCAACGAAATAAACATAGATGAGTGCGATGCGCTGCACTACTATGTCAACGACTCTGAAACGTTAGCAATATTCATGTACTTGGAGAGTATCAAGAGACCTAGATATTTTCTCCAGGTTGCCAGCAAAGCAACCCGCACGAAGCCGCTTATCCTCCTTAAGGGTGGCAATACAAAAGAAGGTTTTCAGGCTGCAGTTACACATACTGCGGCATTGGCCTTAGACGAAAGAGTTATTGATGGTGCCCTTAAACAAGCGGGAATTACCCGGATATACAAATATTCTCACCTGATCCTTGCTGCCAAAGCTCTAGCCTGCATGCCCATTCCAAAAGGAAATCGGGTTGGCTTCTTGGCCCCTTCAGGTGCCATGTTGGTAGTTCTATCTGACCTGTGTTATCAGCGCTGGGGACTAGATATTCCTGAACTTTGTGAATCAACTCGGCAACGCCTGCAGGAAATCAGTCCGTCTTATATCCGAATGCGTAATCCGGTAGATATCTGGCCCTCCGCTTCAGTACATGGGATCGAGTTTAGTTATAGAGAGGCAATAGAAATACTTATGAGAGATACAAATATTGACGCTATTGTAGCGATTTTAATGCTTACCGATGAGTTCGGGGTTCCCCCATCCCTTGATTTTATCGTTAAACTAGCAAAAAAATATCCAGAAAAGCCACTCTATGTGACTTTCAGCGGAGAGAGAAAGCATATGGAAGAAAGCAAGTCATTCCTGGAACCCAGAGGTGTGCCGACCTTTCCCCTTATTGAGGAACCATTTGAAGTCATATCTATCTTGAACCGTTGTCGTAAGGCTATGGAACAACCCTAGAATTGATATATGGAAATTGTTATTCGCTGTTTACAGTACTGGGTGATGGTGCCTAGACCCTAACGCTAACTCAGCCCGTATTCTTAGGGAAGCCTATCGACTGGGTCGAGGCGGAAACCGAGCTAGTTGCGTATTTCGGTGAAATCGGACACCGGTTTCGCTCCAAACCGGCCATCTTC
>CAYVQT010000045.1:0-24912 GCA_964453665.1 uncultured Dehalococcoidia bacterium
GAAAACTTCATCCCTCGACCTTACGGTCGGGGATTTAAGTTTTGTACATTAAAAAGCCAGTAACCAATACTTAACGAAGTGACCCACTGGTAATACCTTACCCGCTCTTTCAAGATACACCTGAGTTAGTCCAGACAAGTCATCAAGTCATAACAAAATATGTATTCGATATGTAACGGCCACATAATAACAGGTGCCGTAAGAACATGTAACAAAAAAAACCGTTCTGAACCGAATTGTAATAAACTTGTAAGCTTTTCGTAATTTTAGCTTCATATCTGTAATCCATACCTTAATCCCATGTAAATAAAATACCATCCATGATGAGGCTATATACATTACGCCGCAAAGGTATAATCCAGTGAATAAGATAGTCGTAACCGGTGGAGCTGGTTTCATAGGATCCCATCTTGCGGAAGAGCTGGCCATAAAAGGACACCAGGTTAGCATCCTCGATGACCTTTCCACAGGAAAGATACAGAATATTAAACCGCTCCTCAGGAAGGGTGTGACGGAGTTCATTGAGGGTAGCATCACCGACCTCTCCCTGCTTCAAAGAATCTTTAATGATGTTGACTACGTCTTTCACCAGGCTGCCATCCCCAGTGTTCCCCGAAGTGTTAAGAATCCACTACCTACCCATGAGGCCAATATAACCGGAACTTTGAATGTACTTCTGGCAGCCAGAGACAATGGGGTAAAAAAGGTCATCTATGCGTCATCTTCCTCTGTCTATGGCCAAAACCCCACCCTCCCCAGAACGGAAGACATGCCACCCAACCCCCAATCACCTTATGCCGTGACCAAGACTGCTGCTGAATATTATTGCCAGGTCTTTCACCGGATATACAGTCTCCCAACTGTCTGCTTGAGGTATTTTAATGTATACGGCCCAAGACAAGACCCTCTCTCCCAGTACGCGGCGGTCATTCCCAGATTCACCACCAGGATTTCTCAAGGACAGCCTCCAATTATTTTCGGAGACGGGGAGCAGACGAGAGACTTTACCTTTATCAAAGATACGGTTGAAGCAAACATCCTGGCAGCCGAAAGCGACGCAACGGGTATCTTTAATGTAGGCAGAGGTGAGAGGGTTACCATAAACCAACTGGCTGAGCTTACTGCCCGACTCATGGGGTCCAATATCGAACCGATACACGAAAAGCCAAGGCCCGGGGATGTAAGGCATAGCCTGGCGGATGTCTCCCTGCTCAGAGCCTTTGGCTACAAGGCAAAGTACGATTTAGAAGAAGGTTTGAGAGAAACCATCGAGACCTTTCAACATGAAATGCAACCCGCTGTGCAGTCCCGTTAACGGGACTGCACAAGGTTCTGTTTCGAACAACCATCCAGGGTTTTTCTACTCGTAAATCGTTTACACCGGGCACAATTGTAATCTATTTGTAATTTCTTTGTAATTTCCCCTTTACGCCCGTAATCCATTCTTAATCACCATTTCGTACAATCTAAACAGTCAAACACGTGCTCATTTCCCCCGGTGGCAAGGGTAATACCAAATGGATAACCAACAGTTTGCAACACTGGTGTAAAACTCACTTAACCTTATGAGTGTGTCATGAACAGAGTCGGTTCTACTTACCGTGACATCGCCAGGAGGCTTGAGGAAAGCGCCAATATCCAGAAAGCTCTCGCTAAAAGCAACGTCATTATCATAGCAGAAATAGCAGAATGTATCGTTACCTCATACAAAGCAGGCGGTAAGGTAATCCTATTTGGAAATGGCGGCAGTGCAGCAGACGCTCAGCATCTGGCCTGTGAGTTAGTAGGAAAATTTGAACTAAAACGGCAACCGTTTCCGGCTATAGCACTTTCCTCCAATATCTCCATATTGACTGCGTTGGCTAACGATTATGGATATGAGGCCGTATTCAGCCGCCAGCTAGAAGCTTTAGTGAATGAAAGAGACGTAGTTATCGGAATCAGCACAAGCGGCAATTCGCCCAATGTGGTTAACGCACTGGAACTGGCAAGGAGAAAAGGGGCGCAAACAGTCGCACTAGCCGGTAACAACGGCGGCGAGATCGCCGGGGTAGCAGATCTGGTTTTAACAGTACCCTCCAGCAGCACACCCAGGATTCAAGAATCCCATATCACAATCGGACATATTATCTGCGAACTGGTGGAAAAAGAACTCGCGTATCCCGAAGCGGAAGAGGAACCAGCGGGTGTTGGCTGGTTTAGAACAAAGAGTCAGCCATGAACAAAGCCGTCTTCCTCGATCGAGACGGTGTCATCGTAGAGGATATAGGTTATCTTGGCAAACACAGCGATATTAGGTTTTTACCTAAAGTCGGCAAAGCTGTCAAACTGCTAAACAAGAGCGGGTTTAAGGTTATCGTAGTAACAAACCAATCCGGTGTCGCCAGAGGATACTTCACCGAGCAGACAGTTAGAGGAATAAACAAACATATTCAGGAATCGCTGGCTGAACAGGGGGCATTTATAGACAGAATGTATTATTGTCCTCACCATTTGGAAGGAACTCTGGAGGAATATAGAAGGGATTGCCACTGTCGCAAACCCAACCCGGGAATGATCGAAGCGGCTGTTCGTGACTTCGGTATCGATGCCGGCAAATCTTTCCTTATCGGCGATAAAATCAGCGACATAGAAGCCGGGCATAGAGCAGGATGTAAGACCATCCTCCTCCAAGGTCGAGGCGCTCCAAAGCGGGATGAGGAAACAGCATCGACATCAAACCTTGTTGCCGAAGACCTTTATGAAGCAGCTAAACGGCTAATAAAATTATGAACCCCGGCGGTTAAAGCGAAAGTGACAAAGAGACTCTCGAAAGTGGTCAAACCTAAAACAGTTGACACTAACGTCTCAGTTGCGGAAAAGGTCTTTGTATGTTCAAAACAGTCTATACGACGGGAGGTAAGCCCGTGAAAAAAGGCGAAAAGGTCTTTATCACCAATCACGAAGATATGATAGGTTCGGCGATTTTACGTCGTCTAAATAAAGGCGGCTTTGCGAACCTGGTTACCAGAACATCCTCCGACCTGGATTTAACCGACTACGACAAAGTCCTAGACTTTTTCGCGGATGAAAAGCCGGATTACGTTTTCCTGACCACTACAAAAGCGGGTGGCATAATCGCAACCAGAAAGTATCCCGCTGAATTCATCTATGACAACCTGCAGGGCCAGTGTAATGTTATACATGCCGCCTGGAAGTCTGGAGTTAAAAAGTTGCTGTTCCTGGGTAGCTCCTGCATCTACCCTAGAGAGTGCGCTCAGCCCATGAAAGAGGAGTATATACTTACCGGCAAACTGGAGCAGACCTGCGAATCCTATTCAATCGCCAAGATCGCGGGTATAAAGATGTGTCAATCATACAACTACCAATATGGAACAGACTTTATCTCTGTAGTGCCCGGGGATAATTATGGGCCCAATGATGATTTTAATCCGGAAACGGCTCACGTCCTTCCCGCACTGATAAGTAAATTTCACAAAGCTAATATCCGTAATGAGGAGAAGGTGATTGTTCTGGGCACTGGCTCCCCCAGACGCGAGTGCCTTCATGTTGACGACCTGGCAGATGCATGTCTGTTTCTAATGGATAACTATTACGATTCTCAGATAATTAACATCGGTTGTGGCAAAGACATATCGATTAGAGAACTGGCTTTTCTAATAAGAGATATAGTCGGCTTTAAAGGAGATATAGCCTTCGACGAATCAATGCCCGACGGCACTCCGCGTAAAATTTTGGATATAAGCAGAATAAAAATGATTGGCTGGGAACCAAAGATTAGTTTCGAAGAGGGACTTAGACAGACCTATGCATGGTATAAAGAGCAAGTCGAGGTGCTAAATTGAGAATATTAGTTACCGGTGCTGCAGGCTATATAGGTTCCGTGCTGGTCCCGCAATTGCTGAGTCAGGGCCATCAAGTGATCGCCATCGACAATTTCAGATACAACCAGACGCCCCTGCTGGACTACTGCTATAACGAGAATCTGGAAGTCCTTCGTGGGGATGCCCGCGACAAAGCATTGATATCAAGATGCCTCAGGAAAGTTGATGCAATATTTCCCCTGGCCTGCCTCACGGGAGCGCCCCTCTGCATGAAGGATCCATTTGAGGCCCAAACCGTCAATTTCGACGCAATCAAGATGATACTGGCTCTGCGCAGCAAAGAGCAGCCAATAATCTTCCCTACAACGAACAGCGGGTATGGAATTGGGCAACCTGGAACTTACTGTACAGAAGAAACCCCTCTGAATCCCATTTCACTCTATGGCCGGTTAAAAGTAGAAATCGAAAAGGTTCTTCTGGGCTCGGGTAATTGTATTACCCTCCGACTCGCTACAGCATTCGGGGTCAGCCCCCGTATGCGCCTGGACCTCCTGGTAAACGATTTTACCTACCGTGCTGTAACTGATCGCTTTGTAATACTTTTCCAGCCTCATTTTAAGAGAAACTATATCCACGTTCGCGACGTAGCTAAAGCATTTATCCACTGCCTTAGTAACTTTGAAACCATGAAAAATGAGCCATATAACGTCGGCCTGAGTGACACAAATATCAGCAAATGGGAGCTATGCGAGGAGATTAAGAAACAGGTGCCGGATTTCTGCTTCCTGGAAGCAGCGGTCGGCGAGGACCCTGATAAAAGAGACTACATCGTGAGTAATTCGAAGATCGAGGGCACGGGATTTAAACCGGATATATCACTTCACGATGGTATCACAGAACTGATAAAAGGATATCAGATCGTTAAAAGGAATCAATTCTCCAATATCTAGAAAAGCAAGATGATTATCAGCAGGACTCCTTTCCGCGTCTCATTCTTCGGCGGCGGGACAGACTACCCGGTCTGGTATAAGGAAAACGGTGGAGCCGTCCTGGGTGCTACCATGAACAAGTACTGCTATATTACCTGCCGCTACCTGCCTCCTTTCTTTGAACATAAACATCGGGTTGTCTGGTCTCATACAGAGCACGTACAGGATATCGATGAGATTCGACACCCCTCCGTAAGAGAGACCCTGAGGTTTATGAACATCGCCGACGGAGTGGAGATTCACCATGATGGTGATTTGCCCGCCAGGGGAGGACTGGGATCGAGTTCGGCGTTTACAGTTGGTCTCCTCCATGCACTTCACGCCCTTAAAGGCGTTATGCCCAGTAAAATGCAGTTAGCCCGCGATGCCATCCATATCGAGCAGGAGATGATTAAAGAGAATGTAGGATCACAGGACCAAATTCTCACAGCCTTCGGTGGCCTTAACCGAATAGACATCAGTGGTGAGCACGACATCAAGGTTCGACCTATCACCCTGAATCGTGAAAAACTCGAAATGCTTCAAGCTCACCTGATGTTGTTCTACACGGGATTCTCAAGGACAGCTTCTGACATCGCTGCAGAACAAATCAAGGAGACTACCCATAAGAAGCGAGAACTGAATGAAATGTACAATATGGTAGATGAAGCCATGAATATCCTCAATGGAGACGATATACTGCAATTCGGCAAATTGCTGCATGAGAGCTGGCAGCTCAAACGCAGTTTAACCAGCAAAATATCCACGCCCTACATCGATTATCTGTATGAGGCCGCCATTCGTACCGGTGCCGTAGGTGGCAAGATTCTGGGTGCTGGAGGCGCTGGTTTCGCTCTATTCTTTATCAAACCGGAGCTCCAAAATAAAGTAAAGGAAAGCCTTCACGGGCTTCTACATGTTCCCTTCCAATTTGAAAATTCGGGGAGTCAAATTATCTTCTATGAACCCAACGGGATTATATAGCCGATGCAACTATCCGTTTTGACCGAGAAATCGTCGACAGTAATAATCGAACCCTGTCTTTTTCTAGTATATGCAGAGAGAACTAAGTTACTCTGACAGTTCGTAAAATGGAAGAGAGCTCATGTGTGAGGAAACAATACCTGAACTGAAGCAGAAGGCAAACTGGGTCCGTAAACAGGTTCTGGAAATGTGTGTCGGCGCAGGCTGCGGGCATATCGTCTCGTCGTTTTCAGCAACAGACATTCTCGTCGCCCTTTACTACGGAGGTTTTTTCCGATTTAACCCGACCGACCCGAACTGGGACGAACGCGACAGATTCATAATGAGTAAAGGGCACGGAGCCATAGCCCTGTACCCGATACTGGCAGACCTGGGTTTCTTCTCCAAAGATGAATTTTCAGGATTCTGCCAGGGCAACGGTATGCTCGGAACTCACCCGGATAACAACGTTCCCGGTATAGAGGTAATTTCAGGGTCTCTAGGGCACGGATTGGGTATAGCTACAGGACTGGCGCTGCGCGCAAAAATGGACGGCATCGGTTACTCCACCGTCGCTCTGCTTGGTGATGGCGAATGCTATGAAGGGGCAGTATGGGAAGCGGCCATGTTCGCCGGTCACCATCAACTTAATAATCTGACAGGCATTATCGACCGTAACAGACTTTCTGTAACCGATTTCACAGAGAATTCCCTTCGTCTGAACCCCCTCGCTAATAAATGGGAGTCGTTCGGCTGGCACACGATAGCTGTTGACGGGCATTCTTTCGAACAGCTTCTTCTGGCTTTTAACAACCTTCGTTCCCCCGTTTCCACGAAGCCTTTAATGATCATTGCCAATACAGTCAAAGGCCAGGGAGTATCCTTCATGCAAGACAAGCCAATCTGGCATGTCACGGTTCCAAACGGAGAACAGCTTGAAATGGCACGGAAAGAGCTGGGGTCGATTGAGAATTTAACTACTTAAACAGATGGTTGTTGAAATGCAAATATCTAATATCGTTATGAGAGACGCATTTTTTGAGGAACTTTATAGAATCGCTTCGCAAGACAGACGGGTCGTATTATTAACCGACGACTTTGGTGCCCCCAGTCTTGATAAGTTCAGGAGAGACTTCAACAACCAGTACATCAATATGGGGATCGCGGAGCAGAATATGGTGACCGTGGCAGCTGGCCTGGCTCTGGGAGGCAAGATTGTTTACACATACGCAATTGCACCATTTATTACCATGCGCTGTTACGAACAGACAAAGCTTGATTTGTGCTGCATGAATCTTCCGGTGACAGCTATAGGAGTAGGGGCAGGGTTTGCCTACGGGAGTGATGGGCCTACGCATCAAGCCACAGAGGATATCGCCATCATGCGCGCTCTCCCCGGAATGACTATTCTAAGCCCCTCCGACGTTGTGATGACTGCGTCATTCGCAGAAATGAGTTATAAGAGTCCGGGGCCAAAATACATTCGATTGGATCGAGCTAAGCTGCCACTAATTTACGGCGACCGGCATAACGAATTCGAAGACGGTTTGACCAGCCTCAAGTCCGGTCGTGATCTGACCATCATCACCACCGGCATAATGGTACACCGATCTTTAGAGGTAACCGACGAACTCGCCAGGCATTCGGTTGATGCAGGGATCGTTGATCTATACAGATTGAAGCCAGTCAACCAAGAACTGCTCCTGCAAATCGTCGAACAATCAAAACGCGTAGCAACCGTGGAAGAGCATTCAATTAACGGTGGAATCGGAAGTATCGTTGCCGAAATTTTCGCCGATAATAATATAACTGTGCCGTTAAAGCGAATCGCTATTCCGGATCGGTCTTATATAAATTACGGAGGCAGAAATTACTTACATGCTTCTTGTGGCCTGGATGTAAACAGCATTGCCAACACACTTCTGGAATGGACCAAGAAAGATGATACTAGAATTACATCAAAGAAACGCTATTTCTTGCGTGCGCGATATCCTGTCACGGAAAAATATGCCGCCCGGACAGATTCTTGAAAGAACTTTATAAAATATCTTCTCAACCAGGGCGATACTAATACAGTGCAAATGCAAACAATCTAACCCCGGGGAGGATTAGATGTATAGAAATATCTGGGTAACCGGCGGGACCGGACTGGTAGGCGAAGCTTTGAAATCTATTAAAGATGATTATCCGCAGAGGGAATTTACCTTCACAGGTTCAAAAGATTGTAATCTGGTCAAACTGGATAACGTACTGAAATATGTTGAAACGCTGAAACCCGATGCAATCATCCATCTGGCCGCAGTCAGTGGAGGTATCGGCCTCAGCACCAAGTATCCCGCCACTTTGCTGAGAGATAACATACTGATGAACATAAACATTCTGGAAGCAGCCAGAATCCTGAAGGTCAAGAAGACAGTAATGACACTCTCCACCGGAATGTATCCGGCCGATGTACCCAATCCAATTCTAGAGGAGTATATGCATAACGGTTATCCTCATGAATCAAACTACAGCTATTCATTTGCTAAAAGGCTGGTTGATCCATCGATTAAAGCATACAGGACTGAATATGGATTGAACGTAATCGGCCTGATCCCGAACGGGATTATCGGTGAAAATGGCAACTATAGCTATGAGGCCTCAACAGTAGTAGCCGCCCTCATCAGGCGTTTTTATGAGAACAGAGAAGGCGATTCCAAGATAGTAATATGGGGGGATGGATCACCTTTGCGAGAGTTTACTTACGCCAATGATATTGGCCGGGCTTATATGTGGTGCCTTGATAACTACGATGATGAGCAGGTTTTACACATCGGGACAACGGAAGAACACTCCATAAAAGACATCGCCCATATGATTGCCGACGTTTTGGGTATCGACAGGAACCGCATCCAATTCGACACGTCGAAACCGGCAGGCCAGTTCAAAAAGAGCACCGATAATTCGAAATTCATCGGAATCTCAAACTTTCAATACACGCCGTTCGAGGTAGCTCTGGAGAACACGACAAGGTATTTCTCCGACCATTACGGCAACAATAGCAAGCTTCGACTCTAAACGATTATCAACGAAACATCATAAGCCGGGCAATCATCGGAAAATATGGGGCTGAGACTATTTAGGGGGTTGTCGGTGTGAAGTACAGGAAACTTGGTAGTACCGGACTCGAAGTATCCGAGATAGGCTTTGGCGCCTGGGGAATCGGCGGCCTGTCGCATGGAGCGACTTCCTACGGACCAACGAATGACGAAGAATCGAGGCTTGCGCTTCGATTAGCCTTCGATTCGGGCATTACGTTTTACGACACGTCAGACCTGTATGGATACGGCCATAGCGAAAAGTTACTCGGAGAGACTTTAAAAGACGTGAGACAGAAAATAGTAATAGCCTCAAAGGTCGGCTTCCTGGAACACAATGGGCCTCAAGATTTCTCACCCCGACACATCAGGAAGTCAATCGACCTGAGTCTACAGCATTTACGTACGGGGTATATCGACCTCTATCAACTGCACAGCCCTCCTATGGATTTGCTTGAAAGAGATGACAGCATCCTGTACACCATGCGCTCACTACAACGCGAGGGCAAAATCCGAGCCATAGGCATTTCCGTTCGCTCTCCCGACGACGGCCTGACTGCTGTTAAAAAGTTCGGAGTCAAATCAATACAAGTCAACTTCAATCTGGTCGATCAAAGGGCGCGGGAAAACGGCCTGTTCGACCTTGCTAAGAAAGAGAACGTAGGTATCATAGCCAGAACACCGCTCTGTTTCGGTTTTTTAACAGGGGTATATTCGCCTGACAGCAAATTTAACCGCCGGGATCATCGCAGTACGTGGTCCGCCGAACAGATAAGGCGTTGGGCGAACGCAAACCAATCGTTTTCCTCAGTTCTCACCAGGGATGAAAGGCAAACCGGCGCCCAGGCAGCTCTGCGATTCTGTCTATCATACCGGAGCATCTCCACTGTTATCCCCGGAATGCTGACCAGGGAAGAAGTCAGAGAAAACGTCCTGGCCAGTCAACTGGACCCGTTTTCAGAGGTTGACCTCCTCAAGATTAAGAAGGAGTATGGTAACAATACATTCTTCTTCGGTAAAGCGCCAAGGTAAAGCATAGAGATTTTAGGCGTGGGGTCTCGAACAAGGTCGCCCACGCCGAGATAAGACTTCAAATGCGTGTTTCAACGTAGTCTACGATAGCTTTACTAAGCATGGATGGGTAAATCGTGAAAAAGAAGGATCTGTCAAGATTCATGGAACCCCATAGAGTAACGAAGAAAGAAGTCGAATACCGGATTGAACTCGAAGATTACTTCGCACAGAGCATTGGTTCGAACGTTGAGAAACTGCAGAACTTTTCTAAGTATGTTCCCTGTCAAGACATAAGGAAATTCATATGCAGATATGAGGTTTTTAAAAGAATACTGAATGTTCATGGTTCAGTAGTTGAATGCGGTGTGTTATTTGGCAGTGGATTGATGACTTGGGCTCTATTGAGCGAAGTCTTTGAACCGCTGAACCATTTAAGGAATATCATTGGTTTCGATACCTTTTCTGGCTTTATTTCAATTTCAGATAAAGATAAAACAGGTACCGCTACACAAGCTAAAAGTGGGGGGTTATCAATAGACACCTATCAAGATTTAATTAAAAGCATACGGTTATATGACAAGAATCGCTTTCTTAGCCATATTGAAAAAGTTAAACTCGTTAAAGGAGACATAAGTATTACCCTTCCAAAATATCTCGAAGACAATCCGCACACAGTCGTAAGCTTACTGGATTTAGATTTCGACATGTATGAACCGACCATGGTAGCACTCAAACACTTGGTTCCCCGAATTCCTAAAGGAGGTATCATTATTTTTGATGAATTGAATCACGAGGCTTGGCCTGGTGAAACATTGGCCGTGATCGAAGAATTGGGAATAAATAACCTGAGAATTGAGAGGTTCCAATTTGGTTCCACTATGTCTTTCGCAATTATTGAGTGAAATGCCTTGTTTCGAGCACAAGAGTCCTGTTCACATCTAAGCCAAATCATGACGGAACAAGATCGCTGCGTTGATTTCGCCCAGCTCTGGGGCGAGGAGCAGCAGCTACTTGCTGAACTCGCCGCACTGGTTCCGGCCAATGGGACAATTGTCGAGATAGGGACCGCACAAGGAGGCTCAGCTTTTATCTTCAATAGAGCCTCGAGTCCAAGGGGAGTAAAAATATACTCGTTCGACATAGCACCATCGTCAGAGGCTTATGCAAACCTTAAAAACACAAACGTCTCAATTATCGCTGAGTCTTCAACAACTGGCGCCCGCACATGGATGCAGACCATTCGCAGGCCAATCGACCTTCTTTTCATAGACGGGGCTCACACTCTTCAGCATGTATTTGAAGACTTCAATTCATGGGTCCCTTTTCTCAATCCAGGGGGAAGAATCATATTCCATGACTATGACTCGGCCGAACGTGGGGGACTAGCGCATCTGGGCCCACGTATTTGTCTTGATTCAATACTACGGTGCCGGTTGATCGACCAGCCACTTCATCAGTATAGAATCCTGTCCGGGACAATCAGTCACCCTGAAAAGATAAGATTAAATGCAGAGGCTTGCTACCGAACCTTTGCCAATCTGGGTCAGCAGATTGTAACCATACGCAATTCAGATTACACCGGTTGGAATATTGTTGATAATGGGCAATTCGCCAGATTGGCTGTGGGCTGTCTCAAGGCAGACAGCACCGCACCATTAGTACCTCCTGATCAACTAACTGACCCAAACAGGAATTATTTCGTGTCTGCCCGTCCTCTAGCTCCTGTTCTGGAGAGACTACACAATCTTGGCACACCGGAAGAATCAATCGTGGCGGTCGACAGTCTCAACGCATGTTACATTCTTGCTCACGCTCTTGAAACGAACCGCGACTACCTCCTGTCATTGACATCTTCCCGAAATGATTTCATGCGCTGGGAGGATATTCTATTCATGCTCAATCATGCCTTCGGCGAATCACTGTTCCCTGATGAAGTACCACGCCCTTCAAATGGGGCAGATGTAACTTATCTGTCACATATAGTTGCGCGTGAACAGGTACGTCTGGCAATCCTTTCCAATCTACTGAAGACATTTGTGGACTGGACGCCATAGCTCATGGGGAACGGCTAGCGCTCCCTGTAATAAAACAGCAACATCTCTGGCATTAATAATGAACATACGGCTTCTTATATTATGTTAAGGGCCAGGCATTGATACAAATTACAATGATCGTGACTCAGGACAATGTTACCAAAAAGAGACAACGATGGAATTCGCATGCGCAGTGATACGTTATGTAAAGCGTCACCGTGAACATTCATGAACAGCGAAATCGTAAATCAATTAGATCCAGCGGCGATTCCTGCAAAAGAAAAGGGGGGAGCACGAATATTCCAGCTTCCCCATAATCGCCGCCTGCCGCAACACAAGGACTCACCCAGATATGGCCAGCTATGAAAAGTTTGCCAAAGACGTCGGCATAGTCGGGCTGGCTCAACTGATTCTAGCCCTGAGAGGACTTATTCTCCTCCCGATAATCGCCAAGCTGCTGGGCACCTCGGGATACGGTATCTGGGCGCAGGTAATTGTCACCCTCGGAATAGCGGAGTTCCTATATGGAATGGGACTTGGTAATGCCCTCGTCCGCTTCCTCGCCGCAGAAACCGACAGGAGGGAGATTCAGGAGGGTTTCTACTCAATCCTCAGCACCGTAGTATCGGGCAGCCTTGTTATTGCCCTTGTCTTAGCCCTTTTCGCACAACCGATATCAAACGCCGTATTTGACGGCCAGGGCACTACGACCCTGAAGCTGGCCGCTCTTGTTATCCCCTGTTCAGCCCTATATACAGTCTGCTCGCGCTACTTCCTCACCTTCAGACAAACGCGCACCTACAGCATTCTAAACCTTGTAAGATACCTCGGGGAAATAGGACTTGTTGCCGGGCTTGTCACATCCGGGTTTGGCGTAAACGGT
Source organism: uncultured Dehalococcoidia bacterium (assembly GCA_964453665.1). Lineage (GTDB taxonomy): Bacteria > Chloroflexota > Dehalococcoidia > SZUA-161 > SZUA-161 > DAOUTY01. The sequence goes on from CAYVQT010000045.1 coordinate 12,763, forward strand.
GCCGTCCTATCCCTGGCAATTGCTGCTTTTATCTCCAGTATACTTGCCCTTATATTGATCGTGTTACAAATTGGAATAAAACGCCCTGATTTTAGACATCTGAAATCATATCTCAAATTTGGCCTGCCCATTGTACCGCTGCTCCTCTTCGCCTGGATAACTCAGCTAAGCGACAGGTATGTTATCGGACATTTCCTGGGGGTTGCATCCGTAGGTATCTATTCGGCCGCCTACACTTTGTGCGGGGTCATGGGCTGGCTTCACAGGCCTATCGTTACGATTCTACAGCCGACACTCAGCAAGTCGTATGATGAGGGTAAAACCGCCGAAGTGCAGGCCTATCTTGGATACTCTTTGAAGTATGTTCTGATGCTTGCTATCCCGGCCGCCATCGGGCTCTCGTTGCTCGGTAAGCAAATCCTGCTAATATTTACCACATCAGAGTTCGCCTCTGATGGTTACCTGGTCTTATTCTTCGTGGCGCCAAGCCAGATCTTTGTCATGGTTTACGCAGTTACGGGGTGGCAAGTTCTGATGCTGGCGAAAAGGACAAAGACACTGGCAGTTATCTGGGGTATAGCTGCCCTGGTCAACCTCGGCTTGAACCTTGTCCTTGTCCCTCACTTCGGTATCCTGGCGGCAGCAGGGACTACCCTGCTGGCATATATCCTGGGTACGGGCATTACCCTCTATCTATCCTTCCGCGAACTGACTTTCCCCGTATGCCGGGTCTTTATCCTGAAAAGCCTTGTATCCTCCGCGGTGATGGCAGGAGTAATCCTCCTCATGAATCCGACAAGAACCTGGGAGGTAATCCTGATTATAGCATTGGGGGCTGTGGTATACGTTCTGACCCTGCGGCTGTCGAGAGGGCTAACCAGAGACGAATTCAGGTTCTTTGCCCTTCTACTCAGACGAAATCTACCAGTGATTAATCGTGTCCACCTTCGCTAGGAGACTAGTCGCCCCACAGAGGTAACAAGGTGGCAAACTCAAGCCTGGAGGAAACGTGCTCCAGGCTTTCTTCGTACAGAACGAAAGGCCCTCAATAACGTAGCCACTGCTCGTAATAACAGCCTGTAGGGATGCACCTGAAAAAATGGGGCCGCCAAATTGCATCTATACATACGCAGATATACACGCCCTATAAGTGGAGGCCGCTTCAGATAGCCGTTCTTTGTAAGAACCCAGGTAACATCAAACGGCGAAACGATAGGGTTCTCCCCCCCACAAAGCTCGCGATTCCGCTCGGCCTCGATGTTTTTTGAGATAACGCTGTAGACTTTTGCCGGATCTCTGTTATCCGCTTTAGTTGCTTCTTCCCCCAGTAATTGCTGCTGGTGCCCATAATCATGGCTCTGATGGATAGCTGTAACAACATCAGTACTATCAATCACCGGGACACCCTGAGAGAGCACTTTGTTGACGATCCAGTTACCACCAGATAATCTTCCGACGGCAAAGGGAGGGAGATTACGAAGCAGGCCGCGAGGGAAAATAGTGTAGTCCAGCCCGGCCGGCTTGCGCTGCCCGCACATCTTCTCCGCGTAAGCCCGCAGGCGCGCTTCCCAGTCTGCATTGCTGAAATCCCAGTGCTCCTGCAGATCAATGTTCCATCGCCGTCCCGTAATAAGGTACGGATCACTACCACGGCTTCGAGCATGCTCAACAGCTTCGCAGAAATCGCTTAACAGAATGATGTCAGCATTGACAACACACAGGATTTCATGACTGGCCACATCCTGAGCAGAGTCATATAGAGAGCTCATCAGCGGCGTCCCGTACTCATTACGCTCGACGTACGGCACATACCTGACTCCCAATTCAGCCGCTATCTCCGCAGTTCCCTCCTCATCGCCAAAGAGGATGATCTCATATTCCGGGCAAAGCCTCACCCAGCTCCGAATAGCATTATTCTGGATGACCCCTATGTGCCCCCTAAATGGTTTGGGTATTGAAAATATGGTCAGCATTTTATTATATCCTCCAAATTAGCTCCTTTTTCCCGTTCATCATCTAAATCCTTACCACATTTTCTTGAAAACCCTGGCATAGACATCACTGCCCAGCCTGTCCACGCTATCGCATCTATGTTCTTCGAGCTGTCTCATGCCCAAGGGTTCAAAGACTTTCTTGTAACTACGCGGGAAATGCCTCCAGGATATGCCCTGCTCGTCTTCAATAGTGATTAGAAAGTTCTTCGTTATTCTTGCCATTTCTGCAAATATCCATTCACTATCCCTATGGATATGTTCGAGCACAGCCATAGTAAATACTATATCAAACTCATCGTCTTCAAATGCCTTGATAATATCTTCGACGGGCACATTATGGATTTTAGTATTTCGAGCCATCTCAGGAAATGTTTGCCTGAGCAATCGCACCGCCGCTTCACTAATCTCTATACCTTCCAATCTCGTTAAACCGGCGAGAAACAGATAGTTTAAGTTCCTCCCTACATTGCAGCCAATCTCAAGAACCCTTGATTGTCGATCCGCGTACTTGCCCATTAATTCGAGAAGGAGCTCACTTTTCTCTTTCCCATCCAGATAGCCTTCGGGGCGATTTGAACCATCCCACGGCTGTCGCCAATAGCTGTGAAGTTCATTGCGCGCTCTAGGGCGATGAGCTATTTCTCTGTAGATCGGCCTCAATACAGGCTTAATGGAATCAGGAACCAGCCTAGCAAATTTCATCTTTCACCAACTGCTCCGCAACCCTGAAATCAAAGTCACTTTCAATATACACACTTGCTTCCCTGGTCATAGTTATATGACCAATCCTGCTCCCTAAAAAACCGTTTTCTGTTATCGCCTTTGCTCTGGAAACATATATAGCGCCGTTATCCTCATATAGAGCCTCCTTTTTCAGGCGGAGAGAATTTTTCTCAAATAGCGGTACAAGCCCCCATGGCCCATGCTGGTAATGCAACTTGTTATCCTCACATACTGAAACAACGCTATCCACAGGAAAGAGCATCATAGTGTTTATTGCCTCCGCGATATGGTCCGCCTTTCTGAAGGGCGAGTTAGGGTAAAGGATAGCTACTACATCAGTGAAGAACCCCTCATTAGCAAGCTGCTCTAACACATAAATAACTTTATGTTGAATCTCTTGTCGGGCAAGTCGTGAAGGGCAGAGTATGTACTCCACTCCATATCTCCCGGCAACAGGCGCAAGCCGCTCATCCTCCATAGCAAGAATCACTCGATTTAAAGCCGGAGCCTTTAGTGCTTCCTCGATGGTATAAGCGATCGAGGGTTTACCCCACAATTCTCTCAAGGCCAGGTTATCGCAATAACCATTATTACCTGCTGGAATAAGCCCCAGAACGCAGGGGGCGGAAATCCCTTCGTCAGTAACCTGTCTCTGTTTGATGTACCTGCGCGTTCTCAGCAGCCGTTCGCTATCCTCACCGAAGTTAGCTCCGTGACGTCGATAATAAAAAAGAGGAAGATTAACGTTTTTGACCGCAAACAGATAACGGAACTTCACCCACAGGTCATAGCCATCCTGGCATATCAGTGAAAGATCATAACCTCCTACAGCGTCGTAACAGCTTCTTCGGAACATCATCATGGCGCCATTTGGCGGAATATCCAGAATCTTGACTTCGCTATTCATGCCGGGCAAACGGACATAGTCAATTATTCTCCCCTCTGCCGAGACCGTGAAATAATCAGAATAGACTAAGCCAAGCTCCGGATCAGTATCGAGAAGGTTTGATAAAACAAGCAGAGCGTCTTCGTCAAGATAGTCGTCGGCATCAAGACGCATAATATACTCTCCGCGAGAAAGCCCAATCGCCTCATGGCAGCTCCGAATGAAACCCTGATTTTCCCTGTGGGTGATTATCTTTATTTTGGGATGACCGGCGAATTCCTTTATAACATCGGGAGTATCATCGTTTGAGCAGTCATCGACTACTATCACCTCGTAATCATCAAAACGCTGGGAAAGAACACTCTCGATCGCCTGCTTAAGGTATCTTCCATAGTTATAAGCCGGGATGATAACGCTTACTTTAACCATTTCGACTCTCAACAGCCATCGCTTAAAAGTTTATATGCGCCGATTAATTTGCCGTACACCGCCTTCTTCAAGCATATCAAGGAGTATTTGCTCGTCTGGCTTAATATCGCAGCATGCTTTTTTACCCAGCACGATATCGATCATGTTAGGCGATAATCCACCGCCAGGCCGCTTCATGCCTATCATAGTATTTTTAATCACATCACCTTCCTTTATCTCCGTCTCAGCCACTATGCTTCTCCTCGCATGAGTTCGGGCTACTTCCTCGGCAGTTAAAACCCCTAGTTCCCCTTTGCCTAAAACCCTCTCGGTAAGCCGTATGTTTGTCACCATCTTTGCAAGGTCTTCCGGGTCAATTGAAAGGAAGTGACTGGATCCGGTCAAACTACGGTCCAATGTGAAGTGTTTCTCAATAACCCTGGCCCCCAGGGCAACTGCTATTACTGGGATTACCATGTTTTCATCCGGCTCCGTATGATCGGAAAGCCCAATGATTATTCCTGGATATTTCTCCCGGAGAGTCTGAATACGCATCAGGTTGGCATCCTCGTGCTCCGTGGGATAACTCAAGGTACAAGCCAGGAGGACCAACCGGTAATTGCCCTCGGCGTAGATGGTAGCGATCGCCTCATCGATTTCCTCCGGCATGGATGCTCCTGTCGACAGAATTACAGGCTTACCGAAACCGGCAACATGTCTAAGAAATCTTTTATCAGGCAAGTCACAGGAAGCGATCTTAAATAAAGGCATGCCGAGAGAGTGCAGCATAGAAGCGCTGTCCAGGTCGAAAGGCGTGGAAAACGCAATAATACCTTTCCTATCTGCATATTGAAAGAGATGCCCGTATTCTTCCTCGCCAAACTTGTCCAGCCTGCTATAGTGCTCTTGCTGTGAGATTCGCTCCCCTCGCCAAAAAGAAGAGGCTTCCCTGGTAGCCAACCGTTCAGCTTTATAGGTTTGAAACTTGATGGCGCTGGCTCCTGCCGCAGCTGCCAAGTCAATCATTCTCTCAGCCTTATCTATCTGACACATATGATTGCCGGCCGCCTCTGCCACAATGAAAACAGGTTCATTTTCACCAATACCAATACCCTTTATACGTATGGCGCCTGTATTTATTGATAGATTCCTCCTGGCAATTTCAAAGTCACGAGCGGTATGAACATTGGTGCAATCGTCCATTACAGTCACAGACCAGACCGGATCTCGAGCCTCCAGTGCTTTACGACTAAGAATGCGCAACGCACCATTCCGCCTGCCATGCCTGTCTACAGTAAAAAGCTCTTCAATCCCTTCTTTTAGAACATAGTCAATTACTTGATCAAGGTTATTTTTTCTATCCGGATGGTCAGGTTGAATGCCTACAATGTGGGTGATTCTTTCATTATTAATCCGCTCCCAGGCATGCCTGTAAACATCCAAAAGAGGAGTATCTCCCCCAAGCTCAGTCCCTCTACGGATAATTTGCGCGCCCATCTTTACAGCACATTCAGCTACAGCGTCAGAATCGGTAGAGACATATACTTGATTTACCCTATTAGACTCCCTGGCATAACGAATCGCATAATACACCAAAGGGTGACCGTTGATCTCCAGAAGATTCTTGTTGGGCAATCTATCTGACTGACCTTTGGCCGGAATTACAGCAACAATCATTTTAATCCTTTTCCCTTACCACACCCCCACCTACTTCCTCGCGCTTCCCGAATCTACTCGTAATTTCCGGTTTCCCATCCTCCGGTAACCCCGGGCTGCGGATCTCAAGCCTTACAGGCTCCGAACAGGGCTGCCCCAATCCCCCCTCAGACTCCCCTTCCGAAGAAGGCGGGACAAACTTATGAGGTCGAAAGAACTCGGCGAACGCGGTAACCAGTCGATCAACGACAGCAAAGATAACCGGCCTGAAGAAGAAATACGAGTGGTTACCTTTTAGAAACTGTTTTATGTGATGAAACACCACTTTTCGACTGGCATAGAACCTTCTCAGGAACTTCTTCTGATAATATTCCAGATCAGATGCTGACAGACAGTCCGTTTCCACCACACTGTTCCCCCACCTTCGAAATTCTCTCCAGTCTCTACATAGCAACCGAAGGCCATGCTCCCCGTTAAGTGCGATCCGGTATAGCTCGGTACCGGGATATGGCGTCAGTATATTTACTCCAATCCTATAAAGGGGTAACTTCCTCGCGAAGTTAATTGAATCCTCTATTGTCTGATGAGTTTCAAAAGGTCCACCTATGATAAAGCTCCCCCTTGTCTCAATGCCCAATCCATCCATCCAGCGGTAAGCTCTCTCATAGTCTTCAAGCTTCGTGCCTTTTCTGAGTCTGTCAAGCATTTCCTGGTTGCCAGATTCAATGCCCATAGTTATTCTGACGAATCCCGCCTGCTTCATCTTCTCCAGAAGCTCTTTGGATAGAGTATCAGCACGTGTGAAACAGTAGAATGTTAATCCTAAATCCCTCCTGATTATTTCATCACAGATAGCCATTGCCCTTTCCTTGACCAGCGTAAAAGTGTCGTCAAAAAAATTGAACAAAGTCGCACCTGTTTGTCTATGAGACAGTTCTACTTCGTCAACCACCTTAACCACATCCCTGAATCTAACCTTCGAATGCATGTGGTAGCAGAAAGCACAACGAAAAGGGCAACCTCTGGAAGTTTCCAAAGCATCGGTCTTCACCAGCCCACAGCTAGGTTCGGGAAACTGGTAATGCTCATAATTCACCAGGTGGCGAGCCGGCGACGGCAATTGGTTTAAGTCCTGTATGGGTTCAGAAACAACAATTCTTGTATCTGGTCTCTCCATCACTATCTTTTTAATACTTTCCTCACCCTCACCGACTACCACGTAATCGATTTCGGGGCAGTCCTGTAATGATTCCTCGGGGAGCGCAGAAACGTGGGCTCCTCCCATCATGGTGATGATGCCGGGATTGCAGCTTTTCACATATCTGATTATGTCCGTGGCTTCGTGGAACTCAGGAGTTGTAGAAGTAACACCAACATAATGCGGCTCAGAGGCTACGACCTTCTCTACAATCGCTTCAGTTGAAAGAACCTCGGGTTCCGCATCGATTATGGTGACATCTGCACCAATCGACTCCAGTGCACTTGCCAGATACAGCAAACCCAGCGGTGGCTTAATCTCCCTGTCTTTTGGAATCCCGACCGTACCAGCATTTTTTCTAAGAGTCTTATATACTCCATAAACAGAAGAGTGAACCGGCCTGACTAGCGTAACCCTGGTACTATTCACCATATTCTTGCCTCCGTTCAGTTAAATAGCTATAACTCCCGAGCTAACTAAATAAAACAAAATCAGCGACCCTTTTCAATGACAGACTGCTGATTACTTCAAGCATTAGACGCAGGGACGCCTCTCAGCGAATAACCAGTCTATGGACAACAGTTTTCACAGCTCACTACCGAGACACCATCAATGAACATCCTAAAGTCTGTCAGAAAGGATCTTTCACAAAATTGACATTGAAAGTTGTCAATAAACCGTTTTATATATGTCTGCGGGGCGGGTATCTTTGACCGGCAGCCATTACGAAGGTGTAAGTTATAGAGAGAGCCACCCAGGTTACTCAGCACTAAGTCAGGGCTCCTATTACCAACTATATGCACAACATTCACGACTTCCAGCCGTTAAGTCAGCTAGCGTACAGCACACTCCATTGCCACAGACAGTTCAGTACAATATGTCCGCATCGTAAAAAATATCCCGATTATGCGGCTAATCCGTGCCTCATATTGTCTCCAAACCACATTTCCAGAAGGCAATATAGAATCGTATTTAATCGTATACAAGTATACACACATAGGATGAAGAACCAATTAAGGATGTTAAGGGGAAGTTACAAACTGCTTACATGCAGATTACGATTCAGCGATCTTTAGTTCAAATATCAGCTCATCGACACTGGATTAGCACCCACGAAGATCACCTGAACCTCAATCTCTTTGTTTAAAATTATTCAACCACCAGATAATTCAACCACCAGCGCCTAGAGATACAAGATTATACCTATCCTATTGACTGCCAGAAGTCGGATAGCCCGTGATGAAGGTAATAAAACGCCAGCCTGGGAGACACTGCGATAGTGCTAGCTCTCGTTCCTTCGCCCCCTCGATTCTTCTATCATCCGGACTATTAAATCAGCAACCCTTTTAGAAGCCTGGCCGTCATTAATATATGCATGTTCATAGACGAATTTCATTCGTGCCTCAGCAAGTCGTCCTCGAACCTCTTCGTTATACAATACATCTGTGACTGCCGATTTAAGTTCCTCTATGTTTCGGGCTTCTACGGCTATCCCGCCATCGACATATACTGACGGCGCCTCCTCATTCGTAATATTTATCCGAACAATAGGTATATCCAGCAAAGCCGCCTCTATGCCAACTGTTGAGTGTTCAGTTATAAGAACATCCGATGAAGTTAACAAACTGACTATATCCTCACTACTTCCACACAATACTATTTGTTCATATTTACCGGCTACCTTCCGATACACCTTCTCGCTCTCCAAGGGGTGCGGTTTAACAATCAAACGGATTTCCTGAGAATCCTTGAGCCATAATCCGATGCTTTCAATAATATCAAGGTTTGCTTTTGTATTTCCCAGGCCCATTGCAAACAGTATTTCTACTGCACTCTTTGTGTAAGTATCATCTTTCAGTCTCTTGTACCGATCATATTTCGGCCAGCCGGTAACGACTACCTGCTCATCCCGTGCACCAAACCTTATATAGGACCCCCTGGAATAGTCCCCTCCTGCCGCAATTTTGTCCGAAAGAGGCTCAGTTACGGGATAGAGAGGCCTGTGCAACCCGTGCTGTATTTCCAGTACGGGAATACCCATCTCCCTGGCCAGCATTACAAGACCCGACACAATAGTGTTTCTATCGTAACCAACTACGACAATATCCGGCCTAATCTCATTCATCACCCTCTGAAAATAAGCCACGCTGTAAATCACATCAAATATTATGTTGTCAAACAGGCATCCAATGCCAGCCTTTAAGACATCCCAAAGTCTTACACCCTCATACGCAAATTGCTCCTGAAATCTGACGTCTCTCTCCAATTCAGCGTGATAATACTTCCTAATTCTCCTGCCCTGCTCCATGTACTCATCAACATCGATATTACTGATATTGACCTTTTTCGCCTCTGTAATTATCCTGGGAATAAGCGATTCACTTCCAAGAAGAAACTGCTTACAGGCTTTCTCGTTCATTAATTCTTCTATAGCTGGACGCACTGCATTGAAATAGTTCACGTACGGCGCATAAACCAGGCTCGTATACTGCGACACCATCAATCGATGATGCGGAATTGAGTAAAGCCCGGATCTTCGCGCTTCTTTGAAGCTTCTACGGTCAATGTATGACCGTATTGCATCCTCGATTTTCAACCATACTGTTGGCTTCAATGAGACGCACCTTACCCCTCTGGCAGCAGCAACAGCCTTGAATGCCCGGCCTGATGGGAAGAGAGTGCTCTCTATATAGACAACGTCCGGGTTCACTTCCTCGAGGAGGATGTCTGCCATTTCCACCTGTCTGAATAAGGGGAAAATTCGATACCACATGGCGTTTTGTAACGCATTCCCCAAATCTACAGGCCCGATCCGCAGCAATTCGGGCAATTTGCCATACAGACACCACTCTCTGGCCAGTCTGGCACTATGTTCGATGATACAATTGAACCTTTCCCGGGAAATGACCCTGTCTATTAGATATTTGCCCCATCTTCGAGAAACGTCCTTTTCTAAAGGGGCTTCAGGGGAAGCAATAACAAGTTGACCGTTTATCCTCTCAATCCTTCCAATGGACGGCACAACCCAAAGATTCACTTCCATGAAATTGCGCAGTTTGTTCAACCTATTCAGAACCATACCGCGTGCAATTTCACGTCTGGGTTCCATAACTATAAGCGATTTCCCCACCAACGCTATTCTTCCCTTCTGGATAGAATCATTTATAAAACTCAAGGGGATGCTATCCCCATACTGCATGTCCTCATTAGTCTGGTGGAATCTTATGACAGCTACGACTCAACAATTTGAGCGAGTGCAGTGGCTTGACTCCGGCTGTAATATCTTCTCTAACCTGTTTCACTTCGGTAGATATGCATTGCCATCACCGTTAGAGTAGACCAGACAGTGTGAGCAATCCAGCGACTGCTGGAAATCATTTCCCAGCACGAGAATATCAGGAGGAACCCTAACAGGACGTTCAGCCATCACCTCCCTCCATAGGACCATACCTCTGTTCACTTGTTCTTCATCCAGCATACGGTAATCAACAGCAACACTATGGTTTCGCCCCAAATACGTCCTGATAACAGTCAGCCCATAATCCAGGTCCGTAATGATAGTACCGTCGTAGACCTCCACCGCCTTTTCCCCAACCGCAAGCTCAGCGTTGGTATATACCAGTCTTCGTATTAGCTCACGGGTATATACCGGGCTATCAACGTTCGAAATCTTGTTGCTGATCATGAAGAAGGTACTGAAAAATACAACGCATACCAACAGTATGCAGCCCAACCAGCGAGAGCCGAACTGCGAACTCACTGTAAGCATGGCAAGCGCCGCCACTACGGCTAGAACCACAAAGCTAAAGACAAACCACCTATCCGGCACAATAGCCTCTATCCCGAAGGCTGCTAGAACAAGCGGCATGCCCAACAAGGCAATAAGCGCTACAATCACCCCGATTTTCGTTTTCTCAATCTGGTCCCTGCGCAGCCATAACAAACATCCCAAAACGCCGAAAAACAACAGCACCAAGAAACCTATGATGTTCACGATCTGGCCTTGCTGGCTCATGCCAGGCAACTCATAGTGACCAAAGCCAAATTCCGTAGTAGATTCCTGATACAACTCGCCAACCACCTTGTTAAAGAATGGCTCGTCACCAACATAAGCTACATATACCCAGTAGCTCAACATCATTATTCCAAACAGAACCACTAAGGCAGGAGTAACTGCACTTTTCTCCGAAGTAGCCCGCTCCTTTTTTATGAACTGATATATATATATACCGAGTAAGAAAGACATCATAAAGGTGAACATGACGAAAGCACTTACGGTATGAGTTATAACCAGCACCGCCATCAACAGAAGCAGCAAAAAGGCAAACGATACGGTGATACGATTGCGATGTTTTATGAGTAGATAAGTTATTATTAAAAAAAAGGCAATCCCGATGCTATTTGCGCATGGTTGCATACTGAAGTTGAGGAAATAGCTGCTGATACTAAATATGAGCATTGCCAGCAATCCGACCCTCACGCTCGCAAGGCTACGAGCGATCAAGAACACAAAGAGACTACTTATTATCGTGGGTACGCTGATGCCGAGAAACATAGCTAACTTGTAGTTCACGTCGGATACGAGCAGTATGTTGGCTGCATTCAAGTGTGTTATAGGAAAGCTGTAATAGTAGATCCCATACCCTGGCCACACGTCTGGAATCCCACCATACTCCACAAATTCTTTTATATGTTCCATGTGAATCCAGGTGTCAATGCCGGTAAGAGAGGGAAAGACCCAGTATGCGCTGGCGCTCACGCTCAGAGATACCAAGATTATCTCGAACAATATCAGGTAAGTCGTCATTTTTTGATGGTAACAGATGATCTGAATAGCTATCATCGAGGCAGCTAACGAAGTCAGTATGAAGTAACCCAGCGGACGGTGAAGCGTCTCTGAATACAGACAATATATACTGACGGCAAACGAAATCCAGAAAATGGTGCTGACTATTACATAGAACCGTCTGCCTAACCTAAAGCGTGACAGGGCAAGGGGCAACCTGTGATGGATCAACAGATATACAAGGCAGGCGACTGTCAACACCGGCCCCACTGTAATCATGTAAGCATTGGAATAGATCAAGTTGAGGCATGTAATCACAATACCCAGCAGTATGCCAACTAAAGCGCCGATTGTATCGACCTTATATCGTAACAATAAGTGAACAGGTCGGTTTATAACACTTAGAGACTTATACATTATGTTTAACACGAAATCTCAACAACAGCGGTCATGTCAATATTTCTGCTGAAATTGAAGGTAAAGGATGACACCCATTTCT
>CAYVQT010000046.1:0-24790 GCA_964453665.1 uncultured Dehalococcoidia bacterium
TCAACCAGATCATCCTCATGGACAAACTGGAAGGGTTGAGTATTTGAGGGCAGAAACACAACCCTCTTTCTCAGGTGCCGGGCAAGCGGGTCGTCGAAACCGGGCCCGACAACAAAGGCCGGACGTATTATTGTGACAGCGATTTCCGGATTCTTAGAGACGAATTCCGGGAAAATGCCCTCGATCTCTTTCTTGGTCTTGCTGTAGGTAAAATCGTCGTTTCCCCTGAGTGGGCTATCCTCCGTAAGAGGATGGTCGTTGTCCGGGTGGAAGCCATACGCTGTAGCTGAGCTTGTATAGAGCAGTTGTTTCACGCCGGCTTCGGAACACGCGGAGAGGATATTCATGGTACCATTGACGTTGACGTCCTCCATCAGCTTTTCGTCATGTATCGGGGGAACGACGTATGCCGTGTGAACGACAGTGTCTATGTTGTGCTCTTTCATAATATGTACAGCCGGTTCCCTCACGTCTTGCTTAAAGAAGGTGAACTTCTCGAGACGTATCAAAGGGTCTTTGATATCGATGCCAACTATCTGTTTGACCTCAGTTTTACCGCTAATAAAGGACAGCAATTTCCCGGCGATGTATCCTGAGGTACCTGTTATAAATATCCTCTCCATGCTTCTGCCCGGCCCTGTCTATTCCCTGGCTCTTAATCCCCAGTAGGATATGGCATTGACAAGCCTTCGGGGTGCAAACCTGATCAGGATGGAATGAACGAACCAGTTAATCCTGCCTGGGATGTAGATTGCTTTTTCCTTCTTAAAAGCCTGTATAGCTTTACGAGCTATAATGGCAGGATCACTGAAGCCGCTGATTTTATACCACCATACTCTCTCCGGGAAGCCCCCGCTCTTAAGGATCCGCGTATCGGTGTATGAAGGGTTCAATGTGAACACCTTTACTCCCGTTCCTTTGATTTCCCGGTTTACCGCTTCGCTCAGGCTCTGAACAAATGCCTTGGTACCCCCGTACACGGCATGAAAAGCTGTTGGCTGAAACGCTGCCGCTGATGCCACGTTGAGGACTCTACCCTCTTTGGCTGCTATCATCTCCGGGAGAAAAAGCCTCATCAGCTTGAAATAGGCGGTCGCATTTACATTGATCAGTGCTTCCTGCTGTTCGAGAGGTATCTCGTGGAATTTGCCGTAGGCAAGGATGCCGGCGTTGTTGACCAGCACGTCGACCTTGCCGGCAGATTCCCTGACCTGCTCATAGAGGTTCTCAGGCCCTTTTTCTTCGGACAGATCGATCGGGAAAGTTGCGGTTCTGACCGCATATTTTTCCTGGAGTTGTTGGGCCCATTCCCGAAGAATGTCCTCCTCTGCGGGGTGGCATCCCAGGAAGAGATTTGAACCCTCTCCGGCAAAGCACCCGGCAAGCTCCCTGCCGATTCCCGAAGAAGCGCCGGTGATCAGGACGTTTTTGCCCCTCAGGTCGAATTTACTCAATTTCGTTTTCTCATTTCAGGAGTAGGGGCGTTTCACGAAGCGCCTCTACGTGCCGAGAATATGTATGCACATAGCTGCCTCTTCAACACCTATGTTGCCGCCGCCATTCTCTGCCAGCCCGATTCGCGCGTTCTCTACCTGTCGAACTCCGGCTTTACCTCGAAGCTGCGCCACTATCTCGTAAATCTGGGCCAGACCTGATGCTCCAATGGGATGCCCCCGGCACTCAAGGCCGCCGCTGGTGTTCACCGGTTTGCTGCCCCCGAGCTTGGTAGCGCCGGACAGGGCATAAGGCCCGCCCTCGCCAAGGGGACAGAATCCCATTGCCTCGGTCTGATGGAGCTCACCGAATGCGGTTGCATCGTGCAGTTCAGCAGTGTCGATGTCATCCGGGCCAATCCCCGAGATTTCATAGGCTTCCCTGGAGAGCCGTTCACCGATATCTGTTTCATCCAGACCCCGGTCAGCGCCCTGACCAAGCACTGAAGCCAGTATCCTTACCGGGCGGGCGTTTGTCGATTTCTTGAGGTACTTCTCCGAACATACAATAGCCGCGGCGGCACCGTCGCCCACGGGTGCGCACATGGCCCGTGTAAGTGGATATGCAACAGGTTTATCAGCTAGGATCTCTTCTATCGACATCGGGTTTTGATACTGCGAAAGGGGATTCATTGAGCCATGCCAGTGGTTTTTGGAGCAGATAACCGCCAGCTGGTATTGTGTTGAATGGAACCTGTCCATGTGCCACCGCGCTGCCGTGGCATACGCATCCATGAAGATGCTTCTCCCTTCCCCTGGAGCCGTCTGCTCCTCCGGTATATCGACTTTGAACGTTTTGCTGACCTCCATGATCATGTTTATGTGTTTCTCAAAATTCTCCACATCCATGCAGGAGGCATAGGCACCGAGGGACAGATTCTTATCAGGATGGCTGATTTTCTCCGAACCTATCGCCAGCGCTACATCGTACATGCCCGCACGGATTCCCGCGTATGCCAGTTGAAGCGCCGTTGAGCCGCCGGCACAGGCATTCTCAACGTTGGTAACAGGTATTCTGTCTATCCCCATGCCGCGCAGTATCACCTGTCCGCGGATGGAGTGCTGATTGGAGAACATCCCCCAGAAGGTATTGGAGAAGAATACGGCCTGGAGGTCTTTTTTATTCAGACCGGCGTCTTTGAGCACGAGTTCAATCGATTCCTCTGCCATAGTCCTGACGGTCTTGTCGGGATACTTACCGAATCGTATCATCCCCACGCCGATGATATATACGTTTTCTATTCCAGGACCTCCTTTAGCAGCATTACCCCGGCCGCTATAGAGAGGGGGTCGTTGGAACCGTCCTCGATCATGCCGGCCCGTGCATCTCTGAAGAGTTTCTCTATCGGGAAATCTTTGCTTAGCCCGTAGCCTCCGAAAAGCTGTATGGCATCGCTGGTTACCTGGAAAGCAGCTTCAGTGCAGAATACCTTCGAGGCGATTGAGTACTGAACAAGTGGTGGTGTTGTGTTCATATTGAAAATCATAGCACTGCGTGAGAAAGACCTGGCTGTCTCCACCCTGGTGAACATATCGAAGAGTTTCTTCTGCACCCATTGATGTTCACAGAGGCGTTTCCCGCCCTGTATTCTCTCCGTGCAATACTGGAAGGCTAGATCGTAAGCAGCCTGGGCGAGGCCGGTGAAGTAAGCGCCCATGGTGGCATTCGCGTGCCCCAGAGTGAGCTCAGTCATTGCTTCATAGCTCTCGGGGTCTACGATCATGAATTCGTCGGGACAGATAGCGCCATCGAAGAAGAGTTCCCCCTGCGGCAGCTCCCTCTGTCCCAGTTTATCCAGCGGTTTGCCCCGTGATACACCTCGCTGATTAAGATCGATCAGACAGATACCCCCACCGGAAAATCCTTTTGACGGGTCAATGTTGACGAAAAGAGCGGCATCGGACGCAATTGGCCCGTTTGAAATCCAGGCTGATTTCTGTCCATTGATGACCCAGTCGCCGTTTTGCTTCGTAGCCTTCACCTGCTGCGTTCCTCTGGGATCACGGAAGAACTCCGTGCCCGACATCAGGTTGTCTGACCCGTGCTGGGGCTCGGTAATGCCCCAGCAGCTCATAACACTGGCGTCCTTGCAGTTGACAAAGGGGATGACGAATCTGTCGATGAGATAGTCTTCGCACAGCATGGTTGCGTAAAATGCGGAGAAGCAGCTGCATCCCAGAGATACAGCGAACCCTACGCTTCCGTATGCCAGCTCTTCCCAGAAGATATGTACGCCGAGGGGGTCGAGCCCGAGCCCACCGTACTCGTCGGAGATAAGCACGGTGTGATAGTTGTTCTGGTACATCCTGGCCATGCAGTCCCAATAAAGCGAGCCCTTCCTGACCACGTCCTCCGGCGGCAGTTTGTCGATCTCGATTGACGCGGGCCTCAGGACTTCCACGGCAAACTTGTGCACTTCTTCCTTCAGTAGTTCATGTTCTTCGGTCAGCTCAAGATTGAGTTCTGTATATGGCATTGGACCCTCTCCCTGTTTGCTCTTATTATTAGCTGGAACCCGTTAAATTTATAGAAGTCGTCGTGTCGCTGCGAGCAGAGTACTGGCGACGAAGCAATTATACATTAAGACAATAGCGCCGGTCTCACAGCAGGAATCGTAATACGCGGGCGAACGCAATGAGCTAATTATAATCCTCAAGCTTATAGATTGTTCCTTCTCCGCGCTCGAACATCTCCTTCAGTTGCCGCGCCAGCGGCTTTTCGGTGAGAGTTTTAGGAAGCTCTTCTATAATCTGCAGATACGACGGGATATAGTTGGCCTCGAGGTCTTTCTTGCACTTCTCATATATTGACTTCGGGTCAATGGCTGCCCCTTCAAACGGTTGAATAGCAGCCACCAGGTCACTCTCTCCGGGTGCGCCCGAAGCCGCCGGGACTCCGTAGACGCAGACTTCACTTACTTCGGGATGCGCTCCAATCACGGTCTCTACATAGTCAGGCTGGATGAAGTCACCGGCGCGTCGGAGCTCTGTGCCCTTTCGATAATCGAAGAAATACCAGCCCTTCTCGTCCTTATGGACCATATCGCCGGTTCTCAGCCAGCCACCCTTCGTCTTCTCCTTCGACTCTTCCGGTTTACCCAGATAATCGACCTTGGTATCTCCTCTCAGCATTCTGCAGATTAGCTCCCCTGTTTGCCCCACAGGCACTTCATTGTCGTTTTCATCAACAACTTTCATTTCCATAACCCCGGGTACTGGCTTGCCGAAGGAGCCTACGGGGCCCTGCCCTACAGGCTTGTAGGCAAACCCGCCTTCAACGGAACCATACCATTCAAGGATCTGTACATTGAACCTCTTTTCGAACGGTTCCCAGAGTGAGGGAGGCGTGCCGGCGCTGATGACCATGCGGACCTGGTTGTCGGCATCGTCGGGTCTTTCCTTCTCGTTGTATATACCTGCCATCATTCCACCGAGAAGGGAGAAGGAGGTGCAGCCGTATTTCCGGCAAATGTCCCAGATCCTGCTCTTGGTGAAACGGGGGCTGAACACCGCCTTGATTCCCATACTGAACGCCGGGAAAAGGGTTACAGTCTGGGCATTGCCGTGAGTAAGGGAAAGGCCGTTGTAGAGAACATCATCGTTCTGGTATTTCCACACAATCTTGTTAAGAATGTTGAACAGACCGGTCCGGTTGTTGCGTATAGTCACGCCCTTGGGGTCGCCCGTTGTCCCCGAAGTGTAGATAATCTGCATGGGATGCCGCACGTCCATTATCTGCTGCTCCACACGCTCCCAGGATGTTTTTTCGAGCATCTCGTTGAGCGCATGATACTTGCCGGACACGGGGATGTTCTGTTCCGGCCTGTAGGCAACGGCTGTCAGCTTCACTAAAGGTATATCGTTGATGACCTCCTCAAGCTGCTCCAGGCACTCCCCGGAGACGATAACGGCCTTGGCCCCGCAATCTTTGAGCAGAAACTTCAGCCTGTCGCCCCTGGTTCGCGGATCGACGGGGACCATAACTGCGCCTACGGTAGGACCTGCCAGAACGGAGTAGGCGAATTCAGGGTGATTCCTCATGTAGACCGCGTACGTGTCACCCTTGCCAATGTCGTTATCGGCGAAAAGCCTGGCTATCTTATTTGAATTTTCGTAGAGGTCCTTGTAAGTGAGCACATCCTCGCCGAGTTCCCCTTTTTCAAAGATGTATATCTCCCTGTCCGGGTCCTCATCAGCCTTTATCTCCGCCAGATGTGATGCGATAACCTGATTCAGATGGGCCTTACTCGTCATGGATCACCCCCGTGCCCTAGGCCTCTTCCTCAACAGCGCCGATGAACCCACGGGTGAAGGTAGGGAATTCCTTCTTGAATATCTCGTCCCAGTATTCATCGGTCCAGAACTGGTGCCTGTCGAAGAAGGGGTCGTTCTTAGCAACGCTAACGCACACACTTACAGCAAAGTCGACCTCCTCTATGATGTTCAGCGCGAAGGCGGCCATGCCGAGCGTGCTGAACACGCGGCAGTGCAGCCCCAGCCTCCAGGCCATTGCAGCGGCGGCATCCGCGGCAATATTAACGTTCATGTTCTTGAACTGACAGCTGGGACCATGTGCGGTAAGCGATTCGACTTCCTCTGCCCTGTTGAGTTCGGCGCAGGTCCTGTAGCCGCAGGCACCACAATCGTAGTTGAAATCCGATTTCCTCTTATCGCCGATGAGGAGCAGTGCGCAGGGCTCTTTTACCAGCTCCATGACGAACCTGCCGTCACGCGCTGCAAGCGGTGACATGTCTCCCATCGAATAGCAGAACTCCGCGATCTCCACCAGCTCTTCCTTGCCGACGCTTATAATCTTTACCGTGTTTCTGCCACCGAATCGGAAGCTGTTGTGGGCCGCCACGACCATTAACTCAACAGCTCTGTCGAGTCCATCCTGTATCAGGTCGTCCATCTCTCTTTTTGCCATTTTATTCTCTCCCTCTGTGGCAGTATTATCAGCTGTAAATCGATCTGAACTGAGGCCAGAGCCTCTTGATAATCCGGTCATTCATGATTGACTCATTCATGTCGGCATACTTCTTGGGGATATCCCTGAAGGGGCTCTTCTCAGTTACGGAAATTGCCACCGCTAGGGCGAAACCCGTACTCTTGGGGACAATTTTCATTCTCATCGCTGCTGCTCCGGCGGACCAGTAGACGCCGTAGTCGATACCGAGACTCCTGGCCAGTGACACGATGCCATCTATGGCATAACCGATATTATTTGCCCTGAAAACGCAGAGCGGTCCCCTGTAGGCAATTCCTGGCTCATCGGGTAGCTTCTCCTCTTGCCTGAGGTACTCACAGGTAAGCTTGCCGCACAAGTTGCAGTTGAAGTCCCCCGGGTCACCGGCACATCGCAATGATGTG
Source organism: uncultured Dehalococcoidia bacterium (assembly GCA_964453665.1). Taxonomy (GTDB): domain Bacteria; phylum Chloroflexota; class Dehalococcoidia; order SZUA-161; family SZUA-161; genus DAOUTY01. The sequence continues at coordinate 6,864 of CAYVQT010000046.1, forward strand.
ACCAACAGCACCGCGTCGGCATCCCTGAGCATTGCCGCATCCCTGTTGAAGAAGTCCCATCGCTCGTTTTCACCGGACATTCGCTCAATCGCCTGGCACAGTTCTTCGATGGCGCATTCATCGTCGATAATATGGATAGTGCACTCGCCGACGCCGCCCACCCTGGGCGTCGTCGTAGCGGATGCCAGCAAAAGCCGTGCTGCGATTCTTACCGCTTCTTTTCTATCGTCCTCGAACTGCTTTACGCTTGCTTCCTTGCTCATGAAAAACCTCCTGCACTCAGCTAAACGGGGAGCCCGTGCTTCCTGGCGATCTCTGGATAGGCAGCATATGCCGGCTTCAGCATCGGGAGAAGCTTTAGCACCTTGGGCAAAGGCCCCTTTGCCTTTATACGGCCCTTCGCCAGTGCTACCGGCATGGATATGGACTGAAGCCAGAACTGGTGACAGGTATCACCGCTGAGGGTCATCTCGATGGTTGGCTTGAGGTCGGCGGGCCCGCAGATAACCTCGGCATCTTTAGTCAGCCATATGAATCCGTCGGGCTCGGTTATGGTGAACTTAATCACGATGTTCGTGTCGCGGTATTTCGGGCCTACTACGGGATCGTCTGCCAGGACATTGAACAACGTCCCCAGGACTTCGTACATCTTATCCGTACTTTCGAATACTGGCACTTGAAATCCTCCTTAACTCTATATGTTATTTATGAAACCGATCACTCAATGACTGCGCGAGATAATCGCTGCCAATGCGGTATTGATTGTCAGGACAGGTGCTGTGTCTCGATTCGGCTTCGATAGCATCTGTACAAAGGTCTGCCCCTCAGTGTAAGCAGAGCTAACAGCGGTAAGCAGAACTCGACCGATTGGTTAATCGTCGATGCCGTGTGGTGATTTCTAACACGGTTTATAGCGATTTGTCAAGGTCTGCTCGCCTATTAAATTTATACCCGGAAGGAGCAGATGTGTCAGTAATGGAGGTAAAGCATCTTTCAACAACATAGGGCTATGCTGCTGTATTCGAAGTGCCGTGGACACGACTAATGGGGAACTGCCTACCCTATTATCTCCGCCTCTCGCAGTTCGTCGATTCGTGCTTTATCGTAGCCAAGTTCCTGCAATATCTCGTCGGTGTGCTGCCCGAACCGCTGGCTCCAGGTTCTGGCCTGAAACGGCGATTCCGAGAGCTTGATCATGGAGCCGATTTGTCGGGCGCGGCCCATCGTTGGGTGGTCGACCTCGGTAACCATCTTCCGCGCTATCAATTGAGGGTCATTAACTACCTCGCCGGGTGAATTGACAGGGGAGACACAGGTATCTTTCTGGCGCAGGATTTTCACCCACTCATCCCGGGTTCTGGTTAGGAAGGTCTTCTTGAAATACCGGTAAATCTCCTCCCGCTTTTCACCTTCCGCATACTGATGCTCGATGAAATCCTCACAGCCGAGAAGTTGACATAAGTTAGCATAGAACTTCGGCTCGACGCTGCCGATGCTGATATATTTACCGTCCTTTGTCTCGTACACGTTGTACCAGGGCCGCGGCTGCTCTCCGGTGGCCGTCGTTTCCCCTTTTTCCGAAATCACCTGTCCCATGAGAGCGGGGAAAAGGACCGGCATCATCAACTCAACGATGGCATCCGTCATCGATACGTCTACGTATTGACCTTTGCCGCTCTTATCACGCGCCATTAAAGCGGCCATTATTCCGATGACGGCGCACATCCCGCCGGCGGCGAAGTCGGCTAAAACCGTACGCGGAATGACAGGAGGCCCTTCAGGAGGCTTAAGCGTGCCTAGAAGCCCGCCAACGGAGATATAATTTATATCATGTCCCACGATATTGCTGTACGGGCCGTCCTGCCCGTAACCTGTCAGCGAGCAGTATATTATCCGCGGATTGAGCTCCTTCATGGCAGTATAGTCGATACCCAGACGCTTGGTGGTCCCGGGCCTGAAACCTTCGGTAATAACGTCGGCGGTTCCGGCCAGGTCGTAAAATATCCGGTGCCCCTCTTCCGCTTTTAGATTGAGGCCTATGGCTTTGCAGTTCCGCCACCCGGGAAAGATGGGGGAATCCGGAAACATGAGGACGATTGGTCCGCCGCGGCGTTCGGGCCTGGCTTCGTATATCTTGATTACTTCAGCGCCGAGGTCGCCGAGCATTGTGGCGCAAAACGTGCCCGGGCCCTGCCACGCCATGTCCAGTATCCTTATTCCTTCGAGGGGTGCCGTCATTTCTCTGCCTTTCCTTTTCCGTGAGCGCACAATAAACTTGTTTTGCAAGGGGTATATTGCATTTGTATAACGCTACTCAAGGACTCCTTCCACGGTAAGTCTGTCTATCTCTTCCGCCGGTATGCCCAGAATCTCTCTGTACACGTATTCGTTGTGCTCACCGAGCAGCGGTGCCCGGCGTATCTCGCCCGGGGTGGCAGACAGGGAAAAAGTAAGGCCGTCGTGAGCAATCATTCCGGCTTCGGGGTGATCGAGATATACGTGAAATCCCCTTTCCTTAAGCTGCGGGTCTCTGGTGAGCAGGTCCTCGCCATCCTGAACAACACCTGCCGCCACGCCTGCTTTCTGCAGCGTGGTCATCACTTCCTCGGGTGATTTATCGATCGTCCATTTCTCTACCAGGCGATCCAGCTCGTCCTCGTTTTTCTTCCTGTTCAGGAATGTGGCGAACTTTTCCTCTTTTGTCCACGGTGGACTGCCGATTGCTTTGCAGAAGGCTTTCCATTCATCCCCGGTGAACACGGCAATGGCGCACCATCGTTCATCCTTCTTTCTATGCTCGGGCACAGACTCGGGCATGGCGCAGTAATCCACCTCCCTGTCTTCCGCGCGGCAGCGATAGACCCCATGCGGGACAGCGTGAGGCAGGCGGTTACGCATGCCCTCTTGAATATGCCCGTTCACCGTGTAATCCAGTATGGCGGTTTCAGTCCAGCATACTGTGGATTCGAACTGAGCGACTTCGATGAACTGCCCTCTGCCGGTCTTATTCCGATGGTGAAGCGCCGACAGAATGGCTGTGGCTGTATGGTACGGATTGCAGCTGAAGTCGGGAAGAGCCGCCATTCCGGTCCCTATCGGCGGGCGTTCGGGATTTCCCGTGATGTAATCGATGCCCGCCATGGTTCGAATGCTCGTTCCGAAGCCGCGCCACAGCGTGTAGGGGCCGGTTATTCCCATCACGGGCATGGTAGCCACGATAATATCAGGCTTTATTTTAACCAGTTCCTCATAGCCCAATCCCCACTTTTCCATGGTGCCCGGATAGAAATTGTCGAGTACTACGTCGCTTATCGAGATAAGTTTTTTAGCTATCCCGAGTGCTTCGGGATGGCTCATGTTGAGAGATATGCCCAGCTTGCCCGGATTGAAGTTGTTGAACATGCCGCTGATATTGTAGCTGGGGGTTGCATCCGGCTTTCTGGGTGCCTGCCATCTCATCCCATCGAGTTTTGTGTTGCTTTCTACCCTTATTATCTCGGAGCCATAGGCAGCCATGAGCCTGGTAACATAGGGGCCCGCTCCAAACCATGAGAAATCGGCAACCCTTGTCCCTGCGAGCGGAAATTTTCTGTTCATTGCACTGTTCCGTTGGTACACTGTAAGTAGATGCGCTGCTGGCGACGCTGCTAAATTACCCCCCGTTCTTTCAGTACAGCCAGTTCTTTTTCAGTGAATCCAAGCTCATTAGCATATATGTCCGTGTTGTGCTCTCCCGTTAAAGGAGGCCTCCGCCCGATCATCCACGGGGTTTCACTCAGCCGGTAGGGAGCGCCGGTATACTTAAGCGTATCTCTGAGTTCAGGATGCTCCACATCTACAAAATAGGAGCGCTCAACAAGCTGGGGGTTCTCCAGGACATCTTTGGCATTATTGCACGGTATAGCTATGATATGCCTTTTCTGGCCTTCTTCACAGATCCATCTCTTGTCGTGTGCTTTGGTGAAGGTATCCGTGACTTCGGTTATGTGTTGTCTCACTTCGGGTCTGATCTGATAATCCATATCCTTATATTTTTCATCTGCCAGGTCAGCAGCCTCCCCGACACTGTCCAGCCAACTGGTAAAAACATCCCAATCGAACAGTGCGATCATATTCGCCCAACCGTCCTCGCATTCCTGGAGGGGCACGCCCAGCCGCCCCGACCTCGACATGATTCGGTGCTGAAGATCGTACATCTGGGTAACCCATTGAAGGGCGTGGGCAACGCACTGCTGCATCGATACATCTACGTGCTGCCCCTCACCTGTCATATCCCGGTGATACAGAGCGACTAAAGTTCCGGTGCATGCATTTATGGATGCCATGTTGTAAGCTTGCGAGCCGCCGACTCTTACAGGCGGCTCATCTTCCCAGCCGCAGATAAAAAGGAAGCCCCCCATGGCAAGTCCTACAAGGTCGGAAGCTTTGAAATCTTTATAGGGACCGGTCTGACCGAAGGGCGTGATAGAAGTCAAGATCAGCCCGGGGTTGATCTTTTTGAGCTCCGAATATCCCAGGCCCACGCTGTCCAGATGCCCGGGACGGAAGGTCTCCACCATGATGTCGGCTTTTTGGACCAAACGCTTCAGAATCTCTCTACCGTCTGGGCTCTCAATATCAAGTGTAATGCTTCTCTTGCTGGTATTGAAGTGGAACCAGTACAGGCTTTTTTCGGGATGGGGCTCGCTGTGGTAGAAGGGACCGATAGCTCTGGAGGGGTCGCCGCCCGGGGGTTCGATTTTGATTACGTCAGCTCCAAGGTCTGCAAGCTGCTTCGTGCAGTAGAGTCCTATCGGACCTGCCAGATCGAGAACCCTGAGATCGCCCAACGCCTTACTGGTAGCCATCATTTCACCGGTGCTGCATTTATCATTGTTATGCAGTATACATCAGTGCGGCTGTATAATCCAGCCGCCGACTTCACCTTTTACGTTCTAATCTGGCTGCCATAAATGGTGGGGCGTGAAGAATTTAATGCTGCCAGAGTATGCTCGTTTCACATTCTTAGAGATGACGATTGATGATGGGTATGGTACCAACGGTGGGCTTCTATTTATCACGAAGCACCTCTGGCATATCCGTCTCCGTGGTTATAACTCCTTCTATGAGCAGGTCAGCAATCTCGTCGTCGGAAAGACCCAGGATATTCTTGTAAACGTGTTCGTTGTCCTCGCCCAGGCAAGGACCAGCCTTCCTGATCTCACAGGGGGTCTTCGATAGCTTGTAGGCGGGGGAGTGGTAGGCATGAACCCCGATCACCTTGTGCTCCAGGTACCTGAAATGTTCCCTGTACTTTAACTGGGGGTCATTGAAAAGGTCTTCAGCCGTCTGTACCACGCCTGCCGGAATCCCGACTTCCTGCAACATGTGCATGACCTGGGTCGCCGTACGCCCCAGAGTCCATTCTGCTATAAGCCTTTCCAGTTCATCCTCGTTTTCTTTTCTGCCAAGCAGTGTATTGAACCTTGTGTCTCGAGTCCATTCCGGCTGGCCAATGACGTTGCAGAAGCTGTGCCATTCCAGTTCGCCGGTTATGGCAATGGCAACCCAGCGGTCCGACCCGCGACAGGGGAAGAGAGCGTGGGGAGCGATATACATATCCCGATTCCCCATGCGACAAGCAATTCGCTTATTCACTACATAGTCCAGCACCAGCGGTGCCAGGAAGTTGATCCCGACCTCGACCTGCGACTGGTCCAGGTACATGCCCCTGCCGGTCTTGCGTCGATAGAGAAGAGCGGCTATAAGAGCAGTGGCTAAATAGTATGGCGAGATGAAATCGCTGTGATTGTTGAAAAACGGCAGCGGGTCTCTATCGGGCCAGCCGTTAAGGTGACAATAGCCGGCATAAGAAACCCCCAGCATACCATAGCCTTTAAACCTGCAATAGGGACCATGTTGTCCCATCTGGCAGGTGCTGTAATATATGATATCAGGCTTTATCTTTTTACAGCTCTCATAATCCAGGCCCCATTTGGCCATCGCCCCCGGAGACATGCTATCGGTGACAATATCAGCCCACCGGACCAGCTTCCTTGCTAGCTCCTGTCCTCTGGGCATATTCAGGTCCAGACTTATCCCATACTTGTTAGTGTTGTACGCTGTGGCAAAGGCACTGCGATTTATGCCAGTGACACCGTCTTTAAAAGGGCCGGCGGTTCTTGTTGTCTCTGGCCATCGATGGCATTCGACGCGGACCACCGTAGCTCCATGAAAGGCCAGTTCCCTGGCGACCTGAGGGCCTACCGCTACCCAAGAGAAATCAGCTACCTTAACACCTTCGAAAACCTGCCTGCTCATTGTCCCCGCCTCCTTCCACTGCTAATACAATTAGGTTTAAATGACACCGTGGTTCTTGAGCAGAGCCACTTGGTCCTTCGAGAACCCCATTTCACCTTCGTATATCTCCTCATTGTGCTCACCGATGAGAGGGGCTCGACGCTGAACACGATGGGTGAATTCGCTAATCTTGATGGGATAGCCCGGGTAGGTGATGGTTTCACCCAGCTCGGGGTGTTCTACAGCCTGCCAGAAATCCCGGGCCGCAAGCTGAGGACTCTCTACCACATCCTTCATGGTTGTGATCGGGGCGAGCAGTATGCCCCTCTCCAATGCCTCATCAAAGAGCTCATGCTTGGTCTTGGTCTCGATAAAGGCACGTATGGGTTCTATTATGCTGTCGAGTTCCTCCTGGCTTATTGTCGCTGCATCGATTGTTTGCCAGGGGTAGTCCTTCAGTTCCGAAGCCAGCCCATCCCGGTTGGCCATCTCTGCCAGTGCTTTAGAAGACGCTACCATCCCTGCCTGGGATGCCCCTGTTATCAGGCAGAAAACGTGTCCATCCCTACAGGGATAGATTACGCGGCTGAAGAGAGGGGGGGCGCCCGGCCTGGCGCCTGCGTAGTTAGGCCCCATTCCCCTGTAGCTGAACTTAAGCATGTCGTAGATCTCGGCAACAACCATTAGGGACAGGGCCACCGCCTGCTGACAGGACACATCTACATGCTGACCCTCTCCGGTGAGTTCTCGATGGTAATGAGCAACCATCGAGCCTGCGGCGCCGTGAAGCCCTCCCATTAAGTAGAATTGGGGTGAACTGATGCGGTTGGGCGGTCGATCCAGCTCTCCACTTATATATACCATCCCTCCCATGGATACACCTACGATATCGGTGGTCTTGTAATGCGCATAGGGACCGGTTTGGCCAAATGGTGTTATGGAGGTCATGATGATCCTGGGGTTGATCTTCTCAAGCGCTGAATAACCTAAGCCAAGGCTTTCCATGTACCCTGGCTCGAAGGACTCCGTTACGAAGTCAGCAGTCTCGACCAGCTTCTTGAATATCTCCTTTCCGTCGGATGTTTCGAGGTTCAGGGTTATACCTTTCTTGTACATGTTGGTGAAGAACCAGAAGAGGCTCTTATCTGGATGTGGGGTATCCTTGTAGAACGGGCCGATGTTTCTCGCTGTGTCGCCCGCGGGCGGCTCGACCTTGATTACGTCGGCGCCCAGTTCGCCGAGGAGCTTGCCGCAGAATAGCCCCTTCTCGTCGGCAAGGTCCAAGACACGGCATCCTTCGAGTAAGGAAATTTCCTGTTCCGCCATAGTTCCACCTCCCGTATCAAGCTGCGCTCTCGCTGCTCGATGAAAAATGATACGCCCTGTCTCTCGGGAAAATGATACGACGATATGTTACCAAACGCTTCACGTCATGAGAGAAATACGCGAGACCAGTCCTTACAGTAAAAGCGAGAGCTCAGCCTATCGCTTCCGCTTTACGCAGTGCGTCGACATGCCCCGCATCATAGCCGAGTTCCAGTAAAATCTCTTCAGTGTGCTGTCCGAATCTGGTGCTCCAGTTTCTGACCTGGCAAGGCGATTCCGACATCTTGAGTATGGAGCCTACCTGCTTGACACTGCCTAAAACCGGGTGAGGCATTTCGGCGATCATTCCACGGGCGATCAGATGGGGATCGGAGGCCAGTTCGTCGACGGAGTAGACCGGGGCGACACAGGTGTCCTTCCGCCGAAGTATGCCCAACCACTCATCCCTGGTTTTACTCAAGAATGTCTCTTTGAAATATCGGAAGATTTCATCCAGCTTTTCACCTTCGGCAAATTGGTGTTCAACAAAGTCCTCGCAGCCAAGGAGCTGGCACAGGTTAGCGTAGAACCACGGTTCGATAGCACCGACGCTGATGTATTTACCGTCCTTCGTCTCGTATACGTTGTACCAGGGCCACTGGCCGGTTAGCCACGTTTTACCTCTCTCAGATGCTATCCCCCAGACTAGGTAGGGATTTATCCATACGGACATCAGTCCAACTATTCCATCTGTCATGGCCACGTCCACAAACTGCCCTCTGCCCGTCCTATCGCGGGTCATTAGTGCTGCCAGAATCGCGATTGTGGCGGACATACCACCGGCGGCGAAATCTGCAATCGGTACCCCTGGGATCACCGGCGCGCCACCCGCGGTTCCCGTAATTCCCAGAAGGCCCCCGGTTGATATGTAATTGATATCGTGACCGACGAAATCGCGGTAGGGTCCGTCCTGCCCATACCCTGTGAGTGAAACGTACACGATTGACGGGTTGAGCTTCCTAACCGTTCTATAATCAATGCCCAGACGCTTCACCGCACCGGGCCTGAAACTCTCCATCACAACGTCGGCAGATTTGGCCAGCTCGTAGAATATGTTACGTCCGTCCTCTGATTTCAGATTGAGTCCCATGGTTCTACAGTTCCGTAACCCCGGGAATTTGGATGAATCCAGGAAAGTGTACAGAATAGGGCCGCCGCGACGCTCAGGCTCAGGTTCGTGGATCTTGATGATCTCAGCGCCGAGATCGCCAAGAAGGGTAGCACAGAACGGGCCGGGGCCCGCCCAGGTCATATCGAGCACCTTTATTCCCGGCAGAGCTGCCGGTATCGCTTTCTCCCTGGCCTGCTTTTTCATCACGTCGATCTATTTTGAATCGGTAATTATCACTGACTACTGTGCCGAGTTGTCTTCGGCATATCTATTTCTTTAGTTCAACTAGCGGGCGAGAAAGGTCTGTCTGGCCTTGGCCACCATATCGCCGTTCTGGTTAATGTAGGTGAGCTCCATGGTGAGGAATACCATCTTTCCCTGCTTACCCTCCCGTTCCTTAGCATCGGCGAATTTTGCATACCATGTCAGTATGTCACCGGCGTACACGGGGAGGAAGAATTCATACTCAACGCCGGCATCGATTATGCGGACCAGGCCGGCCTGGAACACGGCAGCAAACACGGGGCCCATCACCTCTACAGCACCGGGGCTTACTTTTTTTGCCCAGCCGAAAAACCCCGGAGGGCATATCAATTCCCCGTATTTGCTGTTCCAGGCATATTCCACATTGCTGTAGAGCGGATTAGGGTTACCAACGGCCTCGGCGTACCGCCTTATAGCCCCGCTTTCTACCTCATTGATAACCGGCTGTGTTATGGTGCCGATGAGTCCCCTGAGTTCTTCCATTACCCCTGAATCATCGGCCATCTCAGATACCCCCTATCAGATTTGGTCCCGGGAAGTTATTATCACCTGCCTCTTCTTTCTGGCTACCAGCTTCTTGGCAGTCCCAGCCCCAATGAACAGACAAGGTTTCTCATGACCTCTGAGGTGCCGCCCCCCATGTTTAACCCCAAGCATAACTGGTAGTAATTCTCGAATCTACCCTGTAGCGGCGCCCACCTCGATTCTTTCACCTGGCCATATTGCCCCATGATATCACAGCCGGTGTAGGTCAGGCGCTGTAACAGCTCGCTTGCGAGAACTTTTGCTGCTGCTGCTAAAGGCCCTGCCATTATCAGGCCGCCTTTAATCTGGTTCCAGACTACGGAGTAGGCGAAGGCGCGACCTACATCGATCTCGATCTCTAGCTGGGCCAGTCGGTTGCGGATAAGGCGGTTGTCGGCCAGGATGTCTCCTCCCCACCTCGTCTCATGACAGAACTTCGTTAGTTCCTCAAGCTCGCGCTTGCAAAATGAAAACACGGCGATCATAGAACGCTCGAAGTTCGATGTCATCTGAGAAGCCAGCCAACCCTGATTCTCCTCGCCCACCCTATTGCGTGCAGGCACCCGAACATTATCGAAGTAGACCTCGTTGTATGTATGGGAGCCTTCCATTGTTGTAATAGGCTTGATAGTGATGCCTGGGGCCTTCATATCCACCAGAAAGAAAGAGAGACCGCGGCTTCTCTTCTCGTCGGGATTTGTCCTGGCGAGCATATTGCACCAGTCGGCGCGGTGGGCACCCGTGGTCCATATCTTTTGTCCGTTTATGATGTAATCATCACCGTCTCTTACCGCACGGGTGATGAGGGACGCAAGGTCCGAACCGGCGTTTGGCTCGCTCCAGCACTGACACCAGAATCGCTCCCCCCTTGCCATGGGAGGCAGATGCTCCCTCTTCTGCTCCTCATTACCGCTCAGGAGGAGGCTGGGGGCCAGCACACCGACGCCGAGGGGATCGACACCGGCCCCTCTGTGGTATCCCATGACCTCGCTGAAGATAAACTGCTCTATGAGAGGAGCATCCTGGCCACCGTATTCCTCGGGCCACGGGCGGGAGAGCCAGCCTTTTGCCGCCAGCTTTTTTGCCAGCCGCTTATGAAATTCCCAGCATTCATCGCTGCCGTAGATAGCTTCTAACGAAGTCTCCCATTCGCGAGGGGCGCTTTTCATTTCCTCCCTGTAGAAATCGTCGAATTCTTCTCGTAAAGCCTCTTCTTTCGGGCTGAATCTGAAATCCATTCCCGCTCCTTTGCGACTATTTTGTTATAGCCCCACGATGACGCAAGAGACAACGTTGTCTGCTGGGTGACCGCCCATGTTTTGCGTTAATCCTATCTTCGGGTCTTTAATCTGGCGGGGGCCGGCCTTTCCCTGGAGTTGCTTATACATCTCGTACAGCATCCTGAGACCGCTGGCAGCCACAGGATGCCCGAAGCACTTCAGGCCGCCGCTGGGCTGCACCGGTAGTGTCCCATCCAGGTTGAAGAAGCCAGCCTCGAGGTCCTCTTTTACCTTTCCTCTTGAACTAAACTGGAGGTCCTCCATGATGATGGCCTCGTTTATGGAAAAGCAATCGTGTACCTCAGCCATGCTGATCTCCTTCCGGGGGTTCTCTATGCCCGCTTCGGCATATGCCGCTAGCCCGGCACGATAGGTTGCCTCGATATGGGCGAAGTCGAAGTCGCTTCTCCTGGCGCCGTCGGCAGGGTTCGTGCATATCTGCAGGGCTTTAATGTTGACCGGATCGGGCCTCAATCTCCTGGCTTCGGAAGCTCGCATGACTATAGCGGCAGCCGCTCCGTCGCTTGTCCCACAGCAGTCGAGGATACCCAGCGGCCACGCTATCATCGGAGAGTTGAGCACCTGCTCTAAAGTTACCTCCCTCCGGAAATGAGCCTTTGGGTTCATGGCTCCGTTATGATGGCTTTTAACCGGTATATGCGACATCATCCTTTTACCCTCTTGTGGACTGAGTCTATAGCGGTGGAAGTAACTCGTGGCCATCATAGCAAACAGGCCCGGCGCGGAGATAGCGGTTACCAGATTTGGGGTTCCTAAAGGGACCTGATTAGGGAGGCCGGCGATGCCCATGTCCTTGAGTTTTTCGGCCCCCAAGGCAAGTGCTATGTCGCATACGCCGCATGCTACCGCATAGGCGGCGTTTCTGAGGCAATCGGAGCCGGTGGCACAGGCATTCTCCAGCCTGCTAACAGGCTTGTACTGAAGCCCCAACGTTCCTGCCAGTGACATACCCGTACATCCGGAGGTCTCCGTCCAGTGCCCGATCCACGCAGCGTCGATGTCCCTGGACTCAATTCCTGCATCCTCAAAGGCTTCGTAGGCTGCATCAACCATCAAGTCTGAAATGCTTTTATCCCATAGCTCACCGAATTTGGTGCAGCCCATGCCGATTATGGCTACCTTATCCTTGATACTCTCCACCATTTCCTTACTCCTTGATTCTTATCGGCCTGGCTTTCCAGTAGTAGTTGTGTATGCCTCTGTCGAAGAAAAGCTTCCTGAAAGTCATCTCTACCGGCATACCCACTTCCACTTGATCCGGGTCACGGTCTGTCATATCGAACATGCCCCTGCCCCCGCCCTCGAAATCGATAATGAGATTGGTAGCCGGTGGGTCCGGTGTGGTTGCGAGAATATCATGGGTGAAGTTGAATATTTTCGCCTTTTTCTCAGCGAATCTGTAGTCATCAAAATCGTCCTTGGCCTGACATATAACACAGATCCTGCTCGGTGTCCGGCCACCGGCGCTGGCAGGGGGTCGGTATTGGGGAGTGCCGCACTTATTGCATCTCACGCCGTAAAGACCGAGGATTTCCTTGCGGTCTCGCCGCAGCGCTGATATTGAAGTCGGTGTCAGCTCGGGGCGCTGTGCTGCCTCCATCGGAATGAGACCGCGCCAGCGGAGGTATCTTTCATAGTTCGTGAGCATCTTCTTTGATTCCAGATGGGCTTTAATGCCACGCCGATTCCTTGCTTTCGCTATGGCCTCTGTTACTTCGAGGACGAAAGCATCGGCCCCATTACCATAGCTGGCGAAGAGAATCTTATCCCCGGGCTTCGCTTCCTCGAGAGCCGCAACCAGCATCATCATCGCCAGGGCGGTGCCCGTATTGCCCACTGTCATGAACATGGGGTCCTGAACCTGCGCGGGATCGAATCCCAGCCCTCTGGCCAACCTGGTGTACGCCCTGACATCCAGCGGGGCATAATAGACTGCCTTTGCGAAATCACCTGCTTTCAGGTTGCATTTGTTCATCACACCGGACATGGCCTCGGATAGAATGGCGGAGTACCCGGTCTCAAGGACCATGCGGTCTTCCCAGGAGCGGACGAATGTGTCGGTACTGGCCCGCCATACTCCCGAGAATTCGTCACAAATGGAGTAGGATGCCTCAACGCCAGCGATAACGTCGTCATCTCCGAGTAGAAAAGCGGCGCTGCCATCGCCGTAGCTCTGCTCCATGAGCCCGGAGGGCGCTCCCAGACGCGTATCGGCAGCAGCCACCACAGCGCGCTTTGCTGATCCGGCTTTAATGGCGTCTATAGCTGAGGTCATAGCGATAGTTCCTGCCCTCAGAGAGCCCCCGAAATCCGCCACTTTGATCTCGCGACGGAGATCGGCCACCGCGGATATGATGGCGGAGCTTTGCTTCTCGCTGTAGGGATGGGTCGTACTGGCAACGAATAGACCATCTACCGTGCCGGGGTCTACTCCCCGCATACAGTCGATAACTGACTCCACCGCCATGGTTATGCTGTCCTCGTCGTAACTGGCTATCGCCTTCTCACCGGGCACAGACATCCCCAGCATGCCGATACCACCCCAGGCTCTATGAAGCTCGGAACGGTCAAGCCGGTGCAGCGGTATATAAGCACCGTATGAGGTTATTCCTACCATACCTTACCTCCTTCCAGGGCTCTTCTACTGGATTCGGTTATCTATGCAACTGCACAGCTAAGCTGATTATTAAGTGAATAGTATAGAAACACTGCCGTTATCGTATGGCATAAATCAGTAAAAGCTTGCCGGCTTCAGAATCCTCGAGCTGGAATTTCAGGCATTTACGCGTTCTAGAGATTATCGGGAGCTGATATAAAGTGGGGACATCGTAAACATTAGGGGTTTAGTTGTCAATATCCGTTTGCTTGAATCGATAGTGCCGAGGAATCGTGGCGGCAGCTCTTACTGTCGGGAGAACAAACTCGATATTCAGGAATTCGAGGAGCTTTGCCTGTTGCCTGAAAACCCTGGTCTTAAGTTCGCAGAACGCACCAACTCCAACCTCATTCCCTCAGGAATCCCTCAACTTCCATGGCTAGTTTCTCGTATTCCTCTTGAGCCAGGGTCTGGTTGCTTTCCAACCTCTGGATATAGCCATCGACCTCAGGGGAATGCATTCTGATGTGAGCTATTTTCTCGTTCTGCCTCGCTGTATCCGCGTCGATATCACTGAAATCAAGCCCCAGAACGAATCTTCTGTCGAGAAACTCGAGGGTCTTTTTCCAGGCCCTGGGGTCTTTGGACGCGACCAGATAGAAAGGTATTGGCACCCAGAGGCTGGCCGCTGCAATATTTCTCCTCCTGGCAACCCATAGCAGAAAAGAGTTCAGAGTTGGTCGCTGACCGGGCGCGCTTTCATAATCGATATCCCTGGCCAGGTCGTACTGATTCAATATCGCTTTCATATCCGGTGAGTTGGCTATTGCCAGCAGATCTCGGGGAGTGGTGTGAGCCCCTAGATAGACCATGCCCCCGACGGTGTATAGCTCTTTCGCATGGCAATAACGTTCGGCTACATATAAGACCGAGTCCAGGAATTTATACCACTCTGTTCTGGGTATGTTGCTCTTGAAAATCAACAGGTTTTTTCCCGGGCAGCAATAGAACTTGCTTTCCGGGAATTGGGCTACATTGTCATCTACCGAAACTCCCCCCAGCGGGAAGAAATCTGCAGGGTCGATTTCGGCGAACTCCTTGCATCCCAGTTTCTCATTCAAGTAGTCGATGACCCTGGCCCCCAACCGGCCAGCGTCCTCGTCCCAACCTGCTACCAGGGATGCGCCCTCTAATTCCGGCTCGAAATGGACTTTGCAGGGGTATTTCTCACTCAACTCTGGTCGTCCCCAGGTTCTTTCTTGAAGAACTTGTCGATGTCCTCGAGTATCCTTTTTTTATCCTCATCGGTTATCGGCCCCGGCTCGGCTTGTTCAGCATGAGCCACACTTTTCAGTTTGTCGATCTGTTCTTTTATCTCAGGAGGGAAAACCTCATACAGTTTGTCGATCTCCCCTTCACTTTTCTCGACGAGCGTAGCAATTCCCTCCATATCGACGCTAACTCCCAGGGCGGAAGTAAGTACCTCCACTACTGACTTCGAAGCTTTTGGATAGGGAAAAGGAAGACCCTGGAGATAGACCGGTATCTCCCCCATCACGCAGATAGCTTCCATGCCTCTCCTCCTGGCCACACCTAGTAGAAGCCCGTTCAAACCGGTGATACTGCCCTGTCCTCCTCTTTCTTCAATGTCTGACATCAGCACGGTATTCTCATAGCGTCTTAGTTCATCGACCAATCTTTCGGTGTTGGGTACCGCCCAGACTCTCGGCCTCGCGGTATGATGGATAGGCGATACAGCCGCTCCTGAGGTGTAGACCCTCTGACATCCGAACTTCACGGCGACATCCAGGACAAGATTGGCCATCATATAAGCCTTCTCACCTTCAGCGTAGGGCTTTCCTCCCTCCGCTGGCTGTTCTTCTCCGATGAAAAAAATCAGGTCTGCCCCCTCAGTTTTTACGAAGTAAAATTTACTGGCAGGAAACTCGAGCTCCCGGAGCTCGCCATTCCTGATAATAACCTTCTTGGGATAGAAGAAGTCCCAGGGTTCTATCTCTCCGAATTCCTCCGCCATCAAGGCTCCCCTTAAGGTATCAACCGCTATTAGCCCGATATTCCCGATTCCCGGCCAGCTGGCGATCAGGACGGGCTTCTCCATCTCTGGTTCCTTATAGAGCCTGATTCCCACTGCTCCCCTTTTCCTTAAATGTTATAACCGCCTGGCTCTTATCCAGCTCTATTATACAACCAGGCGGTATCCCGTATTCGCCTAACAGTTCAACCTGATTAGGGCATGGTAACCGTGCCCCTACTCAGCCATACCGGCAAAATCAGCGACGGCGGTGCGGGCTCCATGCGTGATAGGCGGCCCGTGCCCGAAGCAGATAGCATCAAATTCCAGACTGGCCAGCCTCTTTATCGAACGTATTTCTTGAGCTATGTCAACAGTGAACAATCTTGAAGGCAGGCTCAGGCCGAACCTGTTAGCAAGCACATCGCCGGCGATGACTAAGCCTTCCTGTTCCAGATATAGACAGATGCTCCCGGGCGTGTGGCCCGGCATGTGCAGCACCTTTATGCCGCCGAGCATTGGAAGCACGTCGCCGTCATTGACAGGCATGTCTACTACTGTTGGAGCTGCACCCCAAAGCACGTGCAGAGGGGCGAGGACCCTGCTCAGCCACTCCGGTCGCGCTGGCCCCGGTTGCGGCAGGCTGCCATCGATATACGGGACATCAGCGGGATGTGCGATTACCCTGGCCTGAGTGAGCTTCTTCAGCGTGGCGAGGCTGCCAACGTGGTCTGCATGATGATGCGTGATGATAATGCTGTCGATGTCGGCGGGGGAGTAGCCCAGCCGCTTCGCCACTCTCAGTATTTGCCAGGCCCTTCCCCTGAACCCGGTGTCGACTACGGTCAGCTTGCTGTCGAGCAGCAGGAAGACATTCGCACCTCCGACTCCCGTGCCCCATATCCCGCCAATCTGATACACGTGGGACGTAACTTGCATCGGCAAAGCTCCGCAACCGCAACTTTAAGCAGTTAAGCATAGCTTGTCAACGGTTTTAAACTCGCTGAACGTTCCGTTATTTAGCGCAATCAATCAAACAATGCTGGGGATTGTTCAGATTGTGAGGCACGTCGGTGTATTGACTGCAACCTTCAGCAATGTTAAATTGCAGTCAAGTTAGCGGAGCGGTGCCGCCGGGAATTTCGCTGCAGGTCAAACTGCGTAAGGCTGCGAGGTGGAGCACCGCCAGGAGGACACGAATTTGTCAGCGAGTGAATGGAAAAGTACAAAGAGCATTTTTTTTAGCACCGTCATCACTATTCTGGGAATCGTCTGTTTCCCGGCCAATCCACTGGTCTTGACGGGTATCTTGGAAACGAGTTTCTATCTGCCATTGTTTGTTCTCGGGTGCATAGCCTGGGCATTTGGTATGATACTGGTAATGTCACCTATAGTTATGTTCCGAAGCCACGGCGGGGTGTCTAAGGGGCGATCGTTTATAAATACTACCCGCCTCGTTGATACAGGAGCCTACAGCTTGGTCAGGCACCCGCAATACCTGGGCGGCATTCTATCCATATTTGTTACGACACTGTTGTGGTATCCACACTGGTTGTTCGGTGTACTGGGTTTCCTGGGCACGCTGGTAGTCTACCTGGGTGCTAAGGAAGAAGACCGAAGACTTGCGGAACAGTTTGGCGACGAGTATAGAGAGTACATGCAGAGAGTGCCGGGGATGAATTTCCTGTCAGGGCTCGTAGGGCTGCTGCAGCGTAGGAGCAGGCTGTAAAGTAGGGTCGGGCATCGGTCCGTGTCGGTAAGCAGCTCTCAAGTTCTCCTGCAACGAAAATTCATTTTGTTAAGCCTCGGACAACATTCCTCGCTTTTATTAACAATAATTCAAATTGTGTAACGAATGCTGATTTCCACACTTAATGTGTCCAGTCTCAGGGGTTCCCTCTAAAAACGATTGCCCGGATGGAAGGGGGGTACCATCCGGGCAATCGCAGCATTTGCTTTCATTAAAGGGATTTTTCGGTGTTCTACAGGTTTCAATTTTACTGACCGATCAATCCCTCCGAAGTCAGGTATTCCTCCGCCACTTCGTCCTCGAGCAACTTGTCTATATCAACTTTGGCGTTCAGTTCCTGCCAGACTTGCTGGCCGGCCGTAACTATGGAAGGTGTTGCTTCCATTCCCCCACCGGGGAAGCTCGCCACCAGCTCGTTCAGGATATCCTCGATTTCCGGATACTCGTCGAGCACATCCTCACTGACAACTGGGGTCAGGTCGTACGGCGGGAAGAAGGATTTATCGTCAGCGAACACATGCCAGCCGTTTTTCGCGATGGCTGCGTCCGTGCCGAAGACCATGGCGATATCGCACTCATTAGTCTCGAGGCCGATCAGTGAAGTTCCGGCAGCGCCCGTTTTGATGTAATCTTCATCGACTGTAAAACCGCGAATTGACTCATAATAAAAGTTACTGAATGCATTATAGTTGCGTCATAAAGAA
>CAYVQT010000047.1:0-23411 GCA_964453665.1 uncultured Dehalococcoidia bacterium
CTCTTGGCGCCAAGGCATCCCCCGTGCGCCCTTAGTAGCTTGACCTACATTAAACTAACTGACAGAACCTTGACAGTACCATATTCAATTGTTAAGGTGCTTTTTTCAACATTAAATGCGGCTTGATGTACTCAAGCCGCACCTGTTACGTACATCAGCCTCGTGTTACGGGATATTAACTTGTGTCAACTGCTATTGTCATCGGCATCAAGTCGAGTATACAATGGTTAAAATAGGTTGTCAAGTAGCCCTCTTCGTTCCATTTTTTAAAATATCACGCTTAAAATTATTAACTCAGGACCCCCGCCCCGATCAGTTCGGCGAACTCCTCATCACCCATTCCCGGAATCTCTTTGGCGACATATTCGGTGTGCTCGCCGAAGGAAGGGAAGGGCCTCTGGGGCTCTGAGGGGGTCTTGGACAGCCGGAAGGGCGGCCTCTCTGAGAGATGAAGTCCCATCTCGGCATGTTCCATCTCTTCAAAGTGCTTGCGGTGCCTGAGCTGAAGGTCATGGTCAACGTTTTCTGTCCTGTGCAGCAGGGTATCGGACTTCGGTGATTTTGTCCGTGCGGGGTTGCCCGTGACCTTGCACAGCGCTTCCCACTCCTTGTCGCTGAATACCGCTATGGAGACCCATCTCTCGGTACCCTTGCAGTGGTACACGCCGTGGGGCGCAGCGCCATGCTGAGTAGTGATGGCACCATGCATAGCATGGTGCCATCACCTGCCATCTTGACATGTAATAATAATTGCACAGTCGTGGGAGAACATGTAGAATAACGGGCAATCAGTATCGAACTAGGGAGGTCAACGTGCTCACCAGATACGACGAGATGCTGTGCCACCAGGTGGTCTCCACCTTCGATCACCCCGCGACGAGCGCCAGAGAGTGGACGGAGAGGCTGTGGTTCAGCGTTCACGACACTTCGGGCGCATTTCAACTGGTGTCTGGCTTCGGCTACTATCCCAACCGCAATGTAATGGATGCCTTCGGCCTGGTCGCGATAGAGGGCAAGACCCTTCACGCGGTCAGAGCCTCCCGCGAGCTCCGGCCGGGGATCGACGAGATCAGGGTCGGGCCGTTCGCCTACGAGGTCATCGAGCCGCTGCGGAGGGTGCGGTGCTCTCTGGCCGACAACGAGCACGGGCTGACCTACGACCTGACCTTCGAGGGTAAAATGCCGCCCATCGAGGAGTCGCCGCAGTACACCCGCAGCCGGGGCCGGCTGATGGAGAACATTATCCGCTACCTGCAGCTCGGAAGGGCAGGCGGCCGCCTGAATGTAGAGGGCATGTCCTACGAGATCGACGGGGAGCGTTATCTCGCCGAGAGGGACCACTCGTGGGGGCTCCGGCGCGAGAGCGGCATACCTGAGAGCGGCGTCCAGATGGGGGAGCTGCCCCAGATGTTCCTGTTTAACCTCGCTGCGATGCAGTTTGAGAAGTGGGGCGCCTGCTACCAGCTCAGGGAGGACCTGGGAACGGGCTACCGCTACTTCAGCGGCGGCGTGGCCTATCCCTACGAGGACGGCCGGGAGCGGATCGAGCTGGTGAATATGGAGCACGACTTCGAGTTCCAGCCGAACAGTAGGCGGATGAAAGAGGGGCGCGTGACGCTGTTCGCCGCCGACGGCTCAAAGATGGAGGTAACCATGCATCCCCTGAGCACGGTTTTCCTGAAGTGCGGCGGCTACTTCGGCTTCAGGGGCTTCACTCATGGCCTCTGGCTGGGGCCCAGTTTCATCGACGGCCTCAGGCTGGATATAACCAACCCGGACACGGTAAACGAGGCGTCCTTCCTCGATGACGTGATGTGTGAGCTCCGCTGCGGGGACGACGTCGGCTACGGGATCGTAGAGCTAGTGATCCCCGGCAGCTATCCCAAGTACGGTTTCTAGGAGCCTTCTTGAGAATCAAGGGCAGGTTGAAGCGGATGCTCCGGGCTACCCTGTTTTGTCGAGTCCTCGGGCAGACTCCTGGAGGGAGGTAGAAAGTATGTTTTCACAGGAATTGGACTTGGTGGCGCTTGAGGCCAGACTGGCCAGGTGGCTGCAGGGCAAGATGCCCGAGGGGCAGGATATCTCCGTTTCGGGGTTAAAGCGGGCATCGGCCGGATTCTCCAACGAGACCTTCTTCTTTGACGTGACCTGGAAGGATCAGGGGCAGGCCAGGTCGGAGACAATGGTTCTCCGGCGTCAGCCCGAGGACGCCACGCTCTTCCCCGACTACGACTTGGGGAAGCAGTTCCGTATCATGGAACGCCTGGGGAAAACAGACATCCCGGTGCCCCAGGTGTACTGGCTCGAGGAAGACAAGGGAGTGCTCGGCAGCCCGTTCTACCTGATGAGCAAGATCGATGGCGACATCGCCCCCGAGATCCCGCCGTACCACTCCTTCGGCCTGTGCTACGACGCCACGCCCGAGCGCCGGAGGAAGCTCTGCATGAGCGGCCTCGAGGTTACCGCCAGGATTCATACTCTCGACTGGAAGAGCCTGGACTTCTCCTTCCTCGGCGTACCCGCGCCCGGCAGCACGGACGCCATCGATTGGGAGCTGGACTACTACGAGAACTTCCTCAACTGGGCCCGGGAGGAGCCGCAGCCGATACTACAGGCGGCACTGGAATACCTCCGGGAGCACAAGTTCGCCCCCAAACGGACGACCCTGTGCTGGGGCGACTGCCGGATGGGCAACATGGTATTCGGCGACAGCGACGAGGTGCCCGGGGTGCTCGACTGGGAGATGGCGTATCTCGGAAACCCCGAGGCGGACCTGGGATGGTTCCTGTTCATGGACTGGCAGCACAGCGAGGGCTACGGCATACCGCGGCTCGAGGGCTTCCCCAGCCCGGAGGAGATCGTCGCCCACTGGGAGAAGCTGACCGGCTGGAAGGCAGAGAACATCTTTTACCACGAGGTCTTGGCAGCCTTCAAGTTCGGCGTCATCATGATGAAGGTCGTCAAGAACATGAAGGCGAGCAACGCGCCCATGACTAAGGACATGGACATGAACAACTCCGCCACGCAGAGGCTGGCCGCCCTGCTGGAGCTGCCGCCGCCCGGGGAACAGCGGCAATTGACGAGTATCAACGATGTCACGGTTGTCATCCAGACGCACCTCACCGGCCCCGGCGGCTATAGCTGGTACCTTGTGGCCGACAGGGGTCAGGGAACCCGCTACGAGGGGATCGCTGAGAACGCCGACGCCTCCACGACGATGTCGTTCGAGACCTGGAAGGCTATTCAAAGCGACGAGTTGAATCGTGTCGAGGCATTTATGGGTGGGCTCATCCAGGTCGAGGGCGACGTAACGCTGCTTATGCAGCTTGAGGACATGCTCAACAGGTTCAGCCAGGGGCTTGTCTGAGAATCTGACAAAACGGGGTAGCCTGGAGCATTCGCTCCAGGCGGGGTTGAATCAGATGCTTCAACCTGCCCCTGATTTCTGGACACCCTCCCAGTTCGCCGGGAAGTACTGCTGATAATGAACATCCTGGTCACCAACGATGACGGAGTCGCCGCCCCGGGGCTGTGGGCGCTCGCAGAGAAGCTCAAGCGCGTGGCGGACGTGCTCGTAGTTGCCCCTGATAGGGAGCAGACAGGGGTCGGCACGTCGATCACCCTGCACCAGCCGCTGCGGGTGAGAACGGCCAAGTCCGCCGTCGCCGGAGTCGAAGCCTATTCGATCGAAGGGACCCCCGCCGACAGCGTCATCGTCGGGATGCGGATGCTGTGGGAGGACCGGGTGGATCTGGTCGTTTCAGGCATCAACGAGGGGCCGAACCTGGGCCGGGACGTGCTCGTGTCGGGGACCGTGGGGGCCGCTCTGCAGGCGCACAACTGCGGCCTGCCGGCGATAGCCCTGTCCGTCGCCGCGATCGAGGACATGCATTTCGAGGTCGCCGCCTCCCTTGCTGCTCTCCTGGCGCGGCGGTCCTCTGCGGGCAAGCTGCCGCAGAGCGCGCTGCTCAACGTCAACCTGCCCAATCTGCCCCTGACCGAGATCAGGGGGATCGACATCACGCGGCTGGGCGACAGCGGCTACACGCAGGGCTTCGCCGTGAACAGGGTGGTGGGCAGCTACGACGCCCGAAGGACGTACTGCTGGATCATCCCCGGGGCGACCGAGTTGAGGGAAGAGCGCGGAACGGATATCTGGGCGGTCACGCGGGACCGGATCTCGATCACGCCTATTCACAACCGATTGACCAGCCACGAGGAACCCGAGTCGCTGCCGGCTGTCTGCTCCTGGCTCTCCCAGGAGCTGTTATCGGGCGGTCTGGCCGTGTCGGACCACCTGAGCCCCTGAAGTCGATCCAGCCTCCTAGGCCAGAACCCCGGCTCCGATAAGTTCAGCAAACTCCTCATCACCCATTCCCAGAATCTCTTTGGCTACATATTCGGTGTGCTCGCCGAAGGAGGGGAAGGGCCTCTGGGGCTCTGAGGGGGTCTTGGACAGCCGGAAGGGCGGCCTCTCTGAGAGATGAAGTCCCATCTCGGCATGTTCCATCTCTTCAAAGTGCTTGCGGTGTCTGAGCTGGAGGTCATGGTCAACCATGTCTTCGCCGGTCTGCACTATACCCGCCGCTACTCCCACCGCTTGCAGTTTAGCCATAATTTCTTCAGGGGTCTGGTTTCCGGTCCACTCTGCCATCAGGCTGTCAAGCTCTTCGATGTTCTCTGTTCGATGCAACAGGGTATCGAACTTCGGTGATTTAGTCCGTGCGGGGTTGCCCATGACTTTGCATAGTGCTTCCCACTCCTTGTCGCTGAATACCGCTATGGAGACCCATCTCTCGGTCCCCTTACAGGGGTATACGCCGTGGGGCGCAGCGCCGGTGCAGCGGTTGCCCATGCGGTTCTGTATCCTGCCGTTGACTTTGTAGTCCATTATCACAGGAGATGCGAGATGGACGCTGGCTTCCAGCATGGCGAGGTCTATGTACTGCCCTTTGCCCGTGCGGCGTCGGTAGTCGACAGCAGCCATAAGCGCTATCAGGACGTACCACGGTGCGATGAAATCGGTATAGGCAGCGACCGGTAAACATGGCGCCCGGTCAGGCCAGCCGAGGAGGTGTACGAATCCGTTTGTCGCCTGCAGAACCTGGCCGAATGACGGCTGCTGGGAGTGGGGTCCGTATTGACCGACCATGCTCATGCTGAGCATGATAACGTCCGGCTTTATTTTCTTTAACTCCTCATAGTCCAGGCCCCGCCTCTTCATCACGCCGGGGCCGAAGGTCTCCAGGACTATATCGGCCCTCTTCACCAGTTTCTTCACGACATCCACACCGCGGGGCTCGCGCAGATTGATATTGATGCTGTACTTGCTGGAGTTGTAGTTGGCGAAGACGCCGCTGCTGTTTAACCCCGTAGCACCGGGTTTTATCGGTGTATATACCCTTGTGCCATCGGGCCTGGTGGCGGATTCTATCTTGACGATCTCCGCGCCGTGGTCGCCGAGGAATTTGGTTACAATGGGCCCGGTGAAGACCCATGAGAAATCTACTACCTTTAATCCTTCCAGTGCGTACTTCATTTTCTTCATCTCGATATCCCTCTCGCTTAGCAGATTAAATAACGTTTTCCCTCTTCAGTACAGCAAGCTCTTCCTTGGAGAACCCCAGTTCCTTCTCGTATATCTCCTCGTTGTGCTCGCCGATAAGGGGAGCCCTATGCCCTTTTTGCCACGCCGTCTCGGTGGACTTGAAATAAGGGCCCGGGTAGGTGATGGACTCACCCAGCTCAGGGTGTTCCAGATCGACCCAGAAATCCCTGGCGGCGAGCTGCGGTGATTCGAGTATGTCTTTACCGGTGTTCACCGGCTGGATTACATTTCTCTGCCTTACCGCCTCCTCGTGAAGCTCCCGCTTGGTATGGTTCATAAAGTACTTACCGATCTCCTCCTCCCAGTGATTTATATCATCCTGGGATACCTCGGCAAAGCTCAGCTTGGTCCACTCAATGCCTTTCATATCCATTCCGATACCTTCGGCGTTCATGGATGCTATTAAGTCGTTCATCACCTCCGCCCCCGGCTGTGCCATAAGCAGCCGGTAGCAGACATAGCCGTCCTTGCAGGGCCAGATCAGCCTGTAGGTAACACCGTAGCGCTTCCAGAGAGGCCCCTCCCTGGTGTGGTCCAGGGATTTGAGGATGTACCAGTCGTGGGGCGCGTAGCAGAGGGTCCACACCATGGACTCCTGCATGGAGACGTCGACATGCTGCCCCTCGCCGCTGAGACATCTGTAGTAATGGGCCATCAACGTTCCGACCGCTGCCTGTAATGAACCCTGGTAGTAAGACTGGTCGCTGCTGAACCGCACCGGGGGCCGGTCGGCATCTCCGCATATGTACACGTAACCCGCCATCGACATTGTAATCAGGTCGGGGGAGTTATATTTGCTGTAGGGTCCGGTCTGTCCGTATGGGGTGACCGAGGTCAGGATAACCCGGGGGTTGACTTTACTAAGAGCCTTGTATCCCAGCCCCAGCTTATTCAGATATCCGGGGGTAAAGGACTCGATAACGAAATCGGCGCTCCCGGTCAACCTCTTGAATATCTCCTGGCCATCTTTCGTCTCGATATTGAGCGTTATACCCCTCTTGTTCATGTTGAAAGCGAACCAGTTGAGGCTTTTTTCGGGGTCGGGGGTGTCGTGGTAGTAAGGGCCGACATTCCTGGAGAGGTCGCCACCGGGCCTCTCAACCTTTATCACGTCGGCGCCGAACTCAGCCAGGACCTTGCCACATAAAGCCCCTCTGTCGTCTGTCAGATCGAGGACCCTGTAGCTATCCAGCATCGGGGGCTTTTGTTCTTCGTTGGGCATCGTAGACAACTCCTTTCAAGGCCAGTCGGGGGATCGCTTCCCTGATCGATAGCGCACAACTGAATATTCTCCCATATTGCAGCTCTGATGTCAAAACGGAGGGAAAGGAGGGGGAGCCTTCTTATGGGCTGCGGCGCGAGCCAGGGCATCCACCTTTCGGCGCACTTCCTCGGTCGCCTGGCCGCTCGCCAGATAGCGGTCGAGTTCCTCGTAGCTTAGTCCCAGCTCACTCTCATCTGTTTGGCCTTCCCAGAGGCCGGCCGAAGGGGGCTTGTCGATTATTTTACCGGGGATTTCGAGATAGTTTGCCAGCTCTCTGACCTGACTCTTGAGCAGGTTTCCCAGCGGCATGATGTCAACGCCCCTGTCGCCGTGCTTGGTGCAATAGCCGACAGCGATTTCGCTTCTATTGCTGGTTCCGACCGCCAGGTAATGCAGTCGATTGGCAAAATAATACAGGGTGCTCATCCTCAGTCTGGGCTTCAGGTTCGACTCGGCAAGCTTTCTGGTGCCGGGACTGTATCCGTCGTCGGGAAGAGCCTTTATGAGGGAATCGAAGACTTCGTCCAGGGGAACGGTTACAATGGGGACGGCGTACTTCCGGGAGACGAGATGCGCGTCATCCAGGTCTATCCGATCGCTGTAGCAGGGCATCAGCACTGCGAGGGTGTTATCGGGGAAAGCGCGCTGGCATAGGACTGCGACCACCGAGGAATCAAGCCCGCCGCTCAGGCCAAAAACCACCCCCGCGCACCCCGACTCCGATACCTGCTCTCTAATCCAGTCCACGAGCTTTTGGGATAAATGTTCCATAATCGAAGGCTCTGTAAGATTTTAGCACAAGTGGCAGGGTAGGTGAAGCGGTAGCGAAACCCGCCGAAAGTTCTTGTGGATTCCTGCTTGCGCAGGAATGACATGATGTAGGGGCAAACCGACGTGTTTGCCCTTCGTAGGGGCGTTCAATTGAACGCCCCTACATCTCATGATGACAAAATCATGCCAGTTCGGGCTCGATCAGGCCGTAGTCCCCATCGCCTCGCCGGTACAGAACGCTGAAATGGTCGTTTTCGGCGTTGAAAAAGATAAAGAAGTCGTGCGACAGAAGCTCCATCTGCTCCAGTGCTTCCTCGGGTGACATCGGCTTTACGGGGAAGTGTTTGACCTTTACTATTCCGCGCTGGTCTTCCTCCACCGCCTCTTCCTCCTGCGGCTCTGCGAGCTCGGCGGCGAGCTGTTTCCTGGGGGGCGTCCTTCTCTTGCTGCGGTAGAGCCTTCCCTTAAAACGCTCAATCTGCCGGTTCAGAACATCTACGACATTATCGATGGCGGCAGTGATATTGGATGCCCTCTCCTCTCCACGCAGCAAGGCGCCGTGAGTATTTATGGTTACCTGCGCTACGTAGCGTTTCTCGACGGCCTTCGTCATCTCATGGGTGAGCTCGACTTTAACCTCGCCGAGGTCGGGGAGGTGGCGTTCCAGCTTGGTAAGCTTGTCCCGAATATAGTCCTGTGCTGCCTCCTCAACCTCCATATTTTTTCCCTTGATGACGAGTTCCATCTTATATATCCCTCCGCGTGATACTAAATATTAACATGCTGGATCTGGCACTGCATATGCCTATTCCAAGATAGTCTATTGTATGCCATTCGCTACATGATTTTCAATGTTTGCGTTTGGGGATGCTGCAGGAGGGGATGCACAACTGTGGATACAGAAAGCAAAAATATTAAGCCCCCGAATACTGGAAAATCACGGGAAATGCTACCGGTCCCCGAAAACTATGCCCTGGAAAAGAGATGCTTTCAGGCCGAGCTCGAAAACGCCGTACACGAAGCCCAGCATGGCAAGGGCAAAGAAGGCGGCAAAAAGCAGATGCTTTCCCCTCCATTTCAAATAAAAGAAAGCATAAACCGGTATGGCTATACGAAAGCCAAAGAGGTATATGAATAATATGAATGCGGTTACCCAGACCGTTATAAGGGCGAAGCGACGCAATTCAGCCGTGCCCGTTATTTTTATGAGGCTCTTCAAGTCGGCAGAAGGTGTTCCCTTTTTCCCCAGGCCATAAATTTCTTTACCGGCCTCAACTGTCGCCATAACGATTATGACACCACTCACTATTAACGGCATTGCCACTGATTCCCAGTACTCGAAAGCCAGAGATTGTATCAGGCCGTAAATCCCCAGTATCAGGAAAAATAGCGCTACCAGGAGTCTGCCTTTTGCTTTCATGCTCTCATAGACCTGCCCTGTAAACGGGGAAAAGCTTTCCTCAGATATGGGAATCCGACCATTAGAAATATAATAGCGAGCAGGACCATCGGGATAGGTCTGAAGAAGAACAGCGGTCCGTATATTTTCACTGAGAGCCAGATATAGTTCTCAAATGAAGCGCCGAGTACAAAACCCAGAATCAGCGCTGGCCTGGAGTAGCCATAAAGCTTCATTGCCAGACCCAGCAGGCCGAAGCATAGCACCACGAGGAAATTCAGCGGAGCCAGGGTTACGGTGAAAACACCGGCGAATATAAGTATCAATACACCTGTGGATATAAAATCCAAATTTACTGAGGCTATTCTTGCCAGATAGGGTGCAGCGAACAAACAGATGATTCCACCGACTATGTTAGCCAGCGCTATTCCCAGAAGAAGTGTCAGCGCCAGTGGTAAATGCTCGTCCATCATTGTAGGCCCCGGAGTAATCCCGACCATCAAAAGCGCGGCCAGGATGATGACCATGACAGTACTGCCAGGAATACCTAAAGCCATTGTTGTCAGTAATGAGCCGGCCTCCTTGCCATTATTAGCCGCCTCCGGCGCAATAACACCCTCGACAACGCCGGTACCGAACTTTTCCGGATATTTGGAGGTCTGTTTCGCCTGGCCGTAGCAAATCCATGTGGCGACCTCGGCTCCTATGCCCGGAATAACTCCAATGATATAGCCGATAACGCTGCTGCGAAACCACAGCCACTTATGCCTCCATACATCCTTGGCTCCTTCGAACACATCGGTTAATCTGGCATCAACCGTTTTCAGGGCGATAGTCGGCTGCCCTTTCATAAATAGATAGAGAAGCTCGGACAGGCCAAAGAGCCCCAGAACCAGGGGTATGATCTCAATCCCGTCGAACAGGAACGCGGTTCCATAGCTGAAACGATGGACGCCGGTTATCGAGTGATAGCCTATAAATGAAATCATAAGTCCCAGCATGCCCGAGAGGATACCTTTGGTAAACGAACCCGAAGACAGAATGCCCAGGAACGACAGTCCCAACAGCACAAGGGCCGCCATCTCCGGCTGTCCGAAAGCCATTATCATCGGCATTATCGCCGGAATCATCGCCAGCGCAAAAAATACAGGGATAACACCGCCGAACATCGAGCTTGTCACACTGGCGCCGATAGCCCGGGCCCCCTCTCCCCGTTGACTCATCGGGTAGCCGTCGAGTGAAGTAGCGGCGTTGGGAGCTGTTCCCGGTAAGTTCAGCAGTATCGCAGATATGCTGCCGCCGGTGAAGACCACAGCATGCAGGGCGATTATCAGGATGAGGGCGATCTCCAGAGGCATGTTGAAAATGAAGGGCAGGAGAAGCGATAAGGCAATAAGGCCGCTGATTCCGGGGATAACTCCGACTATCAGGCCGAATATAACAGCGGCCAGCAGTACAGCCAGATTGATTGGCTGGAACAGTGTCTCCAGTGCCGAGGCGTATGCCTCAAGCATAATCCAGGCTCTCCATATCTCTTAGGAATAATGGAGGGGCTCAAGCTCTATACTTGGCAATCATCTCAGCAAATTTGTCCCGAAAATCGTCCAGTGTAACAGCCAGGTCCGACATGGTCTCAGCGACAGTTTCTCCAGTAACGTATGTCGGGACGTCGAAGCCGGTGACGCTGTCTATCTCCTCGCGAAATTCCTCATCCTGAGCCCATTCAGCGGCCAGACCTCGAAGGAATGCCAGCCTGTCCTCAGGAACCCCTGGCGGAGCGAGGAAGACAACGGTGCTGGCCAGTCCTGTCTCCCACAAATGAACAAGCGCCATGTCGTCATCTTGTATGTCGATAAGTTCGGTGATAGCGGGCACATGGGGCACGAGCGGGTCTCTTTCTGAAGCCAGCACAAACATCGGTTCTGACATACCGGAATCTAAATACGATAGAGCGGAGCGTATAGTGCCGACCCATCCAACTGTCTCGCCACGATTTGCCGCCAGCGCCTGGTCTGCAATGCTGTTGAGACCGGTGACAACCTTCGCATCGAGACCGAGCAGTTCTACAACAGTCATACCGCCCAGGGTGATGGGTCCGGAGAGGCTGGCCCCGCCTATTATCAGTTCGCTGCCTGCCTGGAGGTCGGCAACGGATTGATACGGTCCGTTGGGGGATACTATGAAAGAGTAGAGACAGGCCCCGATGTTCATGATATAGGAGAAGTCCTCGATATCGTATATGGCGGCTGGCTCGCTCATAATTTTATTGGGCACCAACTTTCCCTGGGTTATTACCCCAAGCGTCAGGCCGTCGGTCTCGCTCCGGTAGACGTAGTTAATGCCTTCGAGACCGCCTGCCCCGAGCCTGTTGGTTACTATGACATTGGCCCCGGTATCCCTTTCGAGATATGATGCCAGCACCCGGGAGACAAGGTCGGTGTAACTACCTGCCGAGTGACTTACAACTAGATTTATCGTTTTGCCCCTGTAGAAATCAGCGGGCGTGGCTGCTTGCTGCGTATCCGAGCCGCAGCCCGGCGCAGCAAGCATGAGAACGTAAATCAACACCAGAATTATCTTTATGCGCTTTTTAAGCACTGAGACCTCCTTTATGTATGATGCGGTTTCCCCGCTTTCGCTATCTCTAAAGTCATGATCTTGCCACGCCGCTGTATGGGATACATCCGCCTTACGCGCAGCGCCTCTGCCTGAGACCAGAGGCTGGCGGTCATTCCCCCGTAGGATTCAACTTTACTGAATTCGCTGAGTACCGTGGATATTACCTCATTATCATCAACAGTACCGACACTCGGACTGATAATAAGGCTGAGCCGTGTCTGACCGCGGTTGTCCTCTTCCTCCAGGAGTTGGTAGTCTGTCGCTGTACCGCCATACTTGCGGGGCAGTACTTCCTCCAGAATCCGGTCGAAGTCGGAACCGATGATGCTCACGCCGTTGCCGGTCAGCTTGGCAAAGCTTCTTATGTTCCGCAGATGTTTATCGAACCCCAGTTGTTCGAACACGCAGCCGCAGCTGCATGTTTCAACGGTTCCGTAGTCATCGCTTTCAAAATTCAGTAATAATTTCGGCGCGGACGGTAGTAGAGGCGTGAACAGAAAAGAATTGACTTTAGCATCCGTATGATCGACTTCTCTCCAGTGCTGAATCATCGCTATAGAGTCGGTAAGTAGATGGACGTCATCGGTTGCCCCTGTACCCAGACAGCCGATGCCTATTCTACCGACTTCAGAAATTGTATAGTTAGACGTGACTGAAGCGCCTGTAGCTTCTATACGACTGCGCTTGGCCGCGGTGAGGGGCTCTCCGCCGACCAGGAAATGAGCGCCTTGAATATCCAGTTGATGTTCCATGGCCGCGTGACATACCTTGACTGCTGCGCTGACAGAGCTGCCGAGAGAACATCCGCCATACTGTTTCCTGGTGTCGGCCATCCACCGGGCCACCTTATAGGCATCACGCAGACCCACGTACTCAGGACTGACCAGCCTGGCGCCCCAGAGCCGACTGCCGTAGATAATATATCTCAGTGCGAGTCTGTGCTGCAGCGATGTCTGTGCCTGTGATTCATCTACTGTCGAAAACCACCTGGCTATCGGCTTTCTCAAAATCCAGAAATCTAATACATGGCTGATGCCGTTCGTAGAAGGTGGGACTTCCTTCCAAATACCAAGAGGGTCATCCAGAGCGTTACTGGCCTCAAGCAATGGCAGTCTGTAGCAGCTTTGAGCCAGCCTGTTCCCCAAACTGAATTTTGTCTTCGTCCCTGCGCTCCTCGAGCCACTGCTCTGCCCTTTGTACCAGCTTGGTATGGAGGGGTTGTCAAGATCACTTTGCTTGAAGTGTAAATAGTTCCCACCTCTTACCAACTCTTTTTTTCCTTTAAACTCCTCCCAGCTCATATAAACCCCTTCAGCGAGCAATCCCTGCAATGTTGGCTCAATACCGTTTTGATTGACCTGCTGTTCGATATCTCCGAATTCGCAGCCCGCTGACTTGAGCAGCTTATTGTATGGATTCCTTGGATTTTTGTAAATGTTATCGATAAGCCAAATGAAGTTCTTCTCGCGATTATGAATCCTTTCCGTGATAATTTGCTTGCTCTGTTCAAGAGATATACTGTTTTGGAGGAATTTCCTCAGATCGAAAGCAAGTCGGGAGTAATTTATTAAGTCAGAAATTATCGACATCTTCCCATTCTTCCTCTTTTACACGACCAAACAGGCTTGCCTGACGAACCAATTGCGGCGCTATGGCTATTGAAACAAATACCTGCACTCCCAACCATATATAGCCGATGCCAATTATGCCATATTCGGGGATTACAAACCAGCTTGCTATTAGTACGGCGGCGGCAATGAATGATCTGATTACCAGCAGCTCTCTCAATCTGTCCTGTGCCCGTAGAACCCCTGAATAAATAAGAATTATCCCCCTCGGTATGCTTGAAATGCCCAAGAGCCAGAGGAGCCCTAAAGCATTAGCTGAATAGCTTGGGCCAAAAGCGAGCAGAATCCATTTGCCGGCCGCGATCAATACAATTAATGCCGGCATCAGTAATATAACCGTGAATATTATGGACTTGGTCACGTTCTGTTTGATATCACTCTGCGAGTGCGAGGCCTCAGCGAAAAGAGATTGAGAAATCGACAATGATACAATAGACAGCAGGCTTGCAATCGTCCATGCCACGTAGAAGTGCGCGTTATCTTCTGTTCCTAATACATTGACCACCATAAGGGGCAGAATCGAAATCGGTACCCTTGAGAGCAGGGAAATAAGGTAGCTGCTTACCGTATACCGGCGTACAGCTCTGACCTGGCTCAGGTTTATGGACGGAACCGGCTTGTAACTTTCTTCAACCCTCGGTAAGAAAAGAAGAATTGCCATAAAAACAGCAGTACCGAGTGCTATGGTCCAGGAAGCAACCACGCCGAAAGTATGCAGAAAGGTGGCGAAGCCAATGACCAGGAATATCTTCAGGAGCGAGACTGTTGTGTCTTTGAAAAGCACAAAGACATCTCTCCTTCTTGCTATAAAGACCGAGTTCACCAGGGGTGACAGAGTAAACAACACAGCCATAGCCAGGAAAGCCAGGAAGAATATGGCATTATCTTTAATGAAGCTTAACGCCGGGGACCAGAAATCCGTGCCGACTATGAATATAACGGCAATTACTAAGCTGGCGATTCCGCTCAATGTAAAAAAGGAATTGATCATTTGTCGAGGGTTGACGGCCTGTGGAAGGAAACGAATGAGCGAGCTGCTCAAGCCAAAAATACTCAGAAGTGCGATGAGATTCATAGCGGAGATAATTGCCGAACCAAGTCCTACTTCTGTAGTCGAGTAGAATCTGGCAACTATCATCCAGAAAAAGAAGCCGAGAGAGGTAGTAATGACACTGCTGGCGACTAAATAGAGAGCGTTCCTGTACAGTGATACAGCGCCCACCCGGTTGAGCTTTTGCAGCAGCCCTGTTCTGCCCAGGATTCTCAAAACGGGCATGTAAATAATCCGATTAACCGGTTTCAATCCAGCCTCACAGGTAGCTCAACTCTATTGCCTTCGTTGTGCGATTATAACTATATTCTCTGGTGCCCGTAAAGGTAGTGGTTTCGGAGCGATGACACGTGCCTGGAGGACAGTGCTTTTTTTACGTGGCTCTCGATGCTCTAAATATTCGTATAGAAAAAGGTACGCACGTTTTCAGGCGTGTGCCCTGGCTTTAACCATTAAACTGGAATAGCTCCTGATATCGCACCTTTTATATTGCCATCTTATTCTGATAACATGAGATTTAATACCCGCCTGACTGCCTCATAAGATACACCGTACTCATCAGCTATTTGACGACAGGTTTTTTACCTTACTTTGCTCGGCGATCTCCGTCCATATCTCCTGAGGTAGCTTGTGTGTTGTTCCGGTAGTTATGGGAGCATACACCGGGAACGTATTTTCACCAAGTATCACACCCAAGTTTGTGCCCCATATTGCGTTCAATATTCCAACTGGTGTATAACTAAAGCACATTGTTAATACAGGCAGAAGAGCCCGAATTCGCTATGCCCTGTATGGTATCAACATAGGATGCCGCTCTGTATGTAGTTGATCTCTGTCCCCATAAACACGTAGTTCGAAAAGGTAATGGAGAGAGTATATTCCGGTCATTCGAAACAGCTGCTCGTCCTGATTGCTGCCGTAATCTCGATAATCCTGTGGCTACTGTCTTTATTCTATTCGTATACTGAATTTCAAAATACTCGACTGGATGACCCCCTCGCCGAGCTGAACAGCCTCGTTCCCCTCTACTACATAGCTATCGGACTTCTCGCCCTCGCCTGCGTCGGGTGCCTCTTCTGGTGCAGGCGGCACCGGTTGCTGCATATAGGGCTACTGCTGGTATTGGCCTGCATGCTGTGGCTCACCCCCTACATTATTACGGGCTTCGTGAGACTTCCCGATGGTCCCTGGCACGTCGGTTCCGCTGTCAGGATAGCCGATACGCTGGAAGGAATTCCGGTCCCGGCATCCGGGTATGCATGGAACTATCCCGGATCGTTCATATATCACAATTACTTCCTCGACCTGCTTGGAGTAGAGCCCCTGACGTATATCTATTTCTTCCCCTTTCTCTGCACATTCCTGCTGGTGCTTCTTCTCTATTCGCTGTTCACGCGGTTATTCGATAGCAGAACCGCGTTTCTGTCCCTGCTCATAGCGTTCCCCGGACTGCACTACCTCCAGCTTCACGCGTCACCACACACTATAGGCGCGTTGCTGATGCTCACCATGCTGGTGCTGCTGGCCACGCGTTCCTCTCCCGTTAAGGTGATGCCGACGGCGCTTATACTTCTTCTCATAATCGTCGTCGTCCATCCCATTACACCTCTACTCATTGCCTCCTTCCTGGGCGCAGCCCTGCTGGTCGGTCTGGTATATGCCCGCGGCATAGACCGCCGCAGGCTGGCACTTGCCGGTCTACTGGTAATCTGCCTGGCCGTCTGGTTCGCCTGGTTTTACTCACTGGGCGATACACCTCGGTCACGGGCGGGGATTCCCGATGTGGAAGCGCTAACCCCATACGGCCTTGGCATATTCAGCAACTTGACTGACGAGCTTCAGGTCGTAGGTGGATTTCTTACCGGAACCCGGTTTATTTACGGCAACATCTTTGCCTTGAATAAAGGCATATACTTCCTCTATGCCGCCCTTGGAGTGCTGGCGATACTCTACAGGGCGGCGGACAGCTATCTGAAGCGGTCAAGTATCGGGCGATGGCTGACACAATTTGCAGGTCTCCGCAAAAATGAGGCCCTTCTGGCCGTGAGCGTGGTACCGCTCATAGCGCTGGCATATATGCTGGGAGAAGGAGCATATGATTTGATAGAGACAGGGCTAACATATGCAATTATCGCCCTGTCAGGGCTTTTGGCTTCCGTGGTTATCAGGACAAAGCTGCAGAATATACAGGCTTTACGCCTGGGCGCAGGCGTCCTGGTGGTGCTACTTGTGCTACTTGTGCTCTCTTACCCGGTTATTGCCTACAGTATCGATGCCTATAGCAACTTTCCTTATTCCGAGAAGAAGGGGCTGCAGTTTTTGACGCAGAACGGCGCGCTCGAGGGCAAGACGCTCATGTCGACGAATACGTCGCAGATAGTGCTGTATATCAGGCCCGAGCAATACAACGTGCGATTGCTCAAGTTTCAGCCCAGGTATGCGCCGATACAAAGTGGCGAGGGAATCGACCTGATTGTATTCAGGAACACCGGTTACTATTATTCGGCGATGCGTTACAGCTTCTCCTTCGATGACAACTACTACAACGACTGTCTAAAGGAGGTACAAGACGAAACATACAACAAAGTTTATTCAAGCCCTACAACTACCTTATATGTCGATTCAGAGATCACGTGAAGACGCCAGCCAGGGTAGTAATCGATTCATCAACCTGCAGAAGTGGCGCATATGCGCTCGACCTTTTATCAAACCGGAGAGAGATTCAGGAATAGGTTCCTATCAGATTTCCTGATATTGAGTTAATGTCAAGGTGCGATTCTATTCAATAGCGCAGGCTGATTCAGACGTGTGGACGAAAACGCGTATTTATATCACGTCGTTTTCAAATTCTTATTTAGGTACAAAGGCGAACTCGCGGGCTGCGGTTAGACCCCACACGGAGCCGGCACCCGCCGCCTTGAGAGCCGCAGCGCAGGCATCCAGGGTGGCGCCCGTGGTGCACACATCGTCGATGAGCAGTATTCTCTCACCGTGCAGCACCTGTCGGCAGATGAAAGCGCCACGAACGTTGTTGCGGCGCTCTACGGCGCTTGCTGTCCTCGCCTGGGTTATGGTATCTCTCTGCCGGAGCATTAGCCCCTCGGCTACGAACAAACCCGTGAGCTTGCCGGCTTCTGTTGCCAGCAGGGCCGCCTGATTATAACCGCGCTCCCGCAGCCGCCTGGGGTGCAGAGGCACTGGTATCAGGACTTCGCCGGGCAACGGGTAGGAGCGCAGGTACTCGGCCAGTAAGTGCCCCAGTGGAGCAGCCATGGCCTTGATGTGTCTGTACTTGAGCTGGTGAATGGCCTTGCGAACGGTGCCGCCGAATAAGAACATCGAACGGATGCCGTCTATAGTGAGCGGGTGGCTGATGCACGCAGGACACAGGTACCCTTCATTAAGGGGGGTCCCGCAGCGCTGGCAAAAAGGTTGCTTTATCCTGGGGAGCGAATGGCAGCAGGAAGGGCAGAGCAGGCTGCCTTCTGTCCCACAGCCGAGGCATCGCAGGGGGAACAGGAGGTCAAGAAATGACGTCTTAAATTGGTGCAGTGAGATGGGAGGGCTCAAAGCGCCGCCCCGATTATCTCGGAGATCCGGTTGACTCCCTCCTTACGCATGTACTGCTCTATCCCCTCCAGTATGTTCAGGGATGCACGCGGGTCGGTAAATGTCGCTGTGCCCACCTGAATGGCGCTGGCACCGGCTAGAATGAACTCCAGGGCATCACTGGCTGTGGCGATGCCGCCGCAGCCAACGACCGGCACCTCAACTGCCTGTGCCACCTGATAAACCATGTGCAGGGCTACGGGTTTTATCGCAGGCCCGGATAAACCTCCACTCTCGTTGCCCAGGATAGGCCTGCGGCTTGCAAGGTCGATTGCCATTCCCCTCAGCGTATTGATAAGCGACAGCGCGTCGGCTCCGGCATCGACGACGGCGCAGGCGATCCCGGCGATATCGGTGACGTTGGGCGATAATTTAACGATTACCGGCAGGGAGCTGTTCGCTCTTACCGCAGCGGTGGCCGCTGCCGCAGCATCCGGGTTCGCTCCGAACTCCATCCCTCCCGCGGATACATTGGGGCAACTGATGTTTACCTCGATGCCGCCGATGCCCGGCACTCCGTCGAGCCGTCCGGCCAGTTGGGCATACTCTTCGACACTCTGCCCCAATATATTGACGATTACAGGAACGCTCCACTCAGCCCAAATCGGCGCTTTTTCCCGGATCAGGGCGTCTATACCGACGTTCTCCATCCCGATCGAGTTAAGCACTCCACCCGTCGTTTCCACCAGGCGGGGCTGGGTATTACCGGGCCACGGCTCGGGTGTTGTCCCTTTGCAAATGATTGCGCCCAATCTCTGGATGTCGATGATATCGGCATACTCTGTGCCGTAGCCGAAGGTGCCCGAGGCGGTAATAACCGGGTTTGCCAGGAGCAGTCCCCGCCTGTTCCGGGGTGCCAGTTGAACGGAAAGATCGGGTGATGTCATAACGCCCTGTAAGTTTGTTGTAGCAGCAGGGCATCCTCTTCAATGTTGGGGCTTTCACAGATCAAGAGGCCCCCTGCCTTGTAATCCTTCAATGCCCTGAGCAGCTCGACATACTGGAAGTCTGACTCGGAGAGTGTGAGGTGCTTGTTCCCTCCTTTCGGTCCGTATTCTATACCGGAGACATGAATGTGCATGTTATCCAGGGCGCTTCTTCCCAGCCTGTCTTCGATCTGCTTCAGAACGGCGGTGAACTCGCCGTAGGTATTGACCTCTCCCGCCCGAGCGTGCAGGTGTGCGAAGTCGACGGCCGGGGCCACCCCCTCTATCTCGGAACTGAGCTCCAGAATCTCGTACAGAGTGCCGAACTGACTCTCCTTACCCGTGGTCTCCGGTCTGATCCATACGCGATTGCCTTCCGCCCTGAGCTTTGCCACTATCTGCTCGAGGCTTCTTTTCACTGTGCCGTATACTTCGGAGGGTGCATTCTTTAGATAGTAGGCGGCGTGGAAGACTATGCTTACCCCACCAAAGATGGAGGTGATGCGGGCAGTCTGAAGTATGCGCTCATGGCTGGCAGCTATCTTTTGGGGCTCTCGGGCATTGAGATTTAAATAATAGGGGGCATGGGCACTCAGCATCACTCCTCTGTTCGCCGCCGCTTCTCCGACCGCGTGTGCACTTTGAGGGCTCATCCTCACGCCCTGCACGAATTCCACCTCCATGCAGCCCAAACCCAGTTCGTGGACACGCTCGATTCCTGCCTGAGTCGATTGCGCTTTGGAAGAGAGCGGAGTACCCGCTGTACCAAAGAGCAATCCCTCTTTGCTAGCCATCTTCTTCTTCGGTTTCTATTGGCATCCTGCGCCCCACCGAGGTGGCTACCGGAGCCACCTGTCGCATGAGCTGCTCGAAGTGCTCAAAAGTCAGCGACTGCGCACCGTCCTTGAGTGCCTGGTCGGGATTGGGGTGAACCTCGATCATAATGCCGTCGGCGCCTGCTGCCACAGCGGCCAGGGCGAGCGGTGTCACGAGATACCATTTACCGGTGCCGTGGCTGGGGTCGCCGATAACGGGAAGGTGGCTTAACTTCTTTATGATGGGTATGGCGCTTATGTCCAGAGTATTGCGGGTGTAGGTTTCAAAGGTGCGGATGCCTCGTTCACAGAGTATCAACTGGCGATTTCCCTGTGACAGGATATATTCAGCAGAGAGCAGCCATTCCTGGATAGTAGCTGACATACCGCGCTTGAGCATCACCGGCTTTTTAACCCTGCCCACCTCGTCGAGGAGCATGAAGTTCTGCATGTTACGTGCTCCTACTTGCAGGATGTCGGCATACTTCGCTACCAACTCGACTTCCGCAGCGGAAAGGACCTCGGTTATAAAAGGCAGTCCTGTCTCTGCACGCGCCATAGCCAGTATCTCCAGTCCTTGCTTGCCCAGGCCACGAAAATGATAGGGGGAGGTGCTTGGCTTGAATGCGCCGCCTCGTAAAATACATGCTCCCGCCGCTTTGACCGCCTTCGCCGTATCAAGAACCTGTCTTTCTGATTCCACTGCACAGGGGCCGGCAATTATGGCCAGTTTATCACCACCTAGAACCACGTCGCCAACCTTGACAGTGGTGTTCTCAGGCTTAAATTCGCGGCTGGAGAGCTTATAAGGTTTCGAGATGGGAATTACTTCATCGACGCCGGGCAGCAGTTCGAGTGTATCGCGCATCTCGGGATATGTCTGCCCTACCACCCCGATAACAGTACGTTCAACACCTTTCGACATATGTCCGGTGAGCCCGGACTGGGTTAACTTCTGCATAACTCCGGCCAGCTCTTGCTCGCTGGAGTCTTTCTTCATCACTACTAGCATCTAAACTGTCTCCAATTGATTATTATTTGGTGCCCGACAAATCTGACCTCAGATTGCTTGCTCCCTTGATATACACATGGACGATCTCGTTAGCGCTCTTATCGGTATTCCAGAGTATTAAAATGCGTACACAACCTCGCAGGCTGCCCGGCACATCTATTTCGTCGGAGCATAGTAGAGGTACCTCAGACCAGCCCAGTTGACGTGCGGCTGTCGCGGGAAAGGCTGCGTTGAGGTCGGAGGTAGTAGTGAATATGGCACAAGCTACGTCCTCCGGCTCGACACCGTTGGCGTCGATCATCATTTGCAACAGTTCCTTGCTCGCCTTCAGTATGTCATCGACGGTATTATTATCTACAGTAGTTGCTCCTCGGATGCCTCTACACCACATTTTTATCTATTCCTTGTCTAGCTTTGTTCGGCCTGTTAAGTATAGCATAGCTGCGGCGGTTTTCCACCCCCTGGCTGTTGTGTCACCATGGTGAGTATGAAGGAGTCCATGGAAGGTGACATTGAGAGGGCGCTACTTACCCAATCCCGTGCCTGGCTGCTACGTTTTCAAAGATATAGTCGACGTTATACGGCTTCATGATGCCTTTGGGTTCTCCCAGAGGGTCAGCGCTCCGGGGCAGGCCCAGTAACACCTCGAGCGTTGCTTTTATTGAATATGGGAGGGCTGTTAGGTGGTACCCACCTTCGAGTGAGATCAGAAGCCTTCCCTGGCAAAGCTCGTCCGCCAGTTCCTTGATGATACTCACGATGTTGCCGAAGCCGTCAACCGTTAGTTGCATCATGGATAGCGGGTCGGCCCAGTGATTGTCATAGCCGGCGGATGCCAGAATAAGCTGCGGCTTGAATCGCCGTGCAACAGGCGCGAGGAGTTCCCTGTAGGCTCGGTTGTACTCGTCGTCGCCACAGTAGGCGGGCAGCGGCACGTTTATGGTAGTCCCCTTGCCCTCGCCGGCACCATCGTCACCCATATCACCAGTACCGGGATAGTGGGGATACTGATGAGTGGAGAAGTAAAGCACCCGCGGGTCCTTGTAAAAAATCCCTTCCGTTCCGTTGCCGTGGTGAACATCGAAGTCAGCGATCAGAACACGCTCCAGATCATGGTTCTGAAGAGCATATTTGGCTGCGATAGCAACATTGTTGAAGAGGCAGAATCCCATCGCTTGATCGGGCGTGGCGTGGTGCCCGGGAGGTCGGACCAGGGCGAAAACATGGTTAACCTCGCCTGTCATTACAGCGTCGAGTCCTCGGAGTACACCTCCTGCGGCATAGAGAGCAACCTCATAGGAATCTGGCGAGGCAACGGTATCGCCGTCGAGCCACCCTCCTCCACGGGAGGAGTATTCCTGAACACGGGTAATATGGTATTCACTGTGTACCAGTGAGATTTCCTCAAGAGAGGCGGCTCGCGGCGGTAGTATAGTAAGTCTGTCTATTAGCTGCGATTCTTCCAGCAGGTCAATCGTTACTACCAGACGCTGGCTGTTTTCTACATGAGTGCCGGTGTCATGCTTCAGGTAAATCGGATCATAGACGAGTCCCACTGTCATCCTGCACCCCCTATCTTCCCGCAGGGTAAGCAATAATCGAACAAAATGCAAATCCCCCTAAATAGAGGGCTATCTAAACTGGCCGGGAGGGGACCCCCAGCCATGATTTCCCCGCTCTATTTAGGAGGATTTAGAGACTACGGAGTTAGGAGCTTGGCTTGAAATAATCGATGTCGAGGATGCTTCCCTCTCGCTCCTCCTTGAAAACCGGCTCCAGGCGCATTCCTATCTTTATCTTGTCGAGATCGATGTCGCCCAGGAGGTGGGCCATGCCGGTGTCGGCCCCGTCCATCTGGATGACCCCATAGGCGAAGGGTGGCTCTTTAAGCATGTATGGCTCTTTATATCGAACTACTGTATAACTGGTCAGGCTGCCCTTACCGCTTAGCTTCACCCATTCGCTCATTCTGGCAAAGCATGTGGGGCAGTGCAGCCTCGGTGGTACGTATACCTTGCCGCAGCTCGGACACTTGATGCCCATAATCTTCTTGTTGTCCCTGATCTCTTTCAGGAATTTGGTACCGGTGGCACCTGTGCTGACCAGGAAATTCGAATGAGCAATAACATCGACATTCACCGGGGTATCGGGTATTTCAGGCAAGTTTTCGGTCATTTGAACACCTCAATATCTGTTTTAATTACTCCTCGACGGGCTTCCAGTACAGGATGTCGTCGGCTCTCCCCTGCCTTTCCTCTTCCGGCCTCCACACTGCCTCCATGAGCATCCCGGTCTTGAGCTTCGACGCATCTGTCTCCATGCACCAGCCATCCATTCTGGCACCCCCCTCGAGCTCCACGGCGATTATGGGATTCTCCCAGTTCTGCAACTCGC
Organism: uncultured Dehalococcoidia bacterium; assembly: GCA_964453665.1. Taxonomy (GTDB): domain Bacteria; phylum Chloroflexota; class Dehalococcoidia; order SZUA-161; family SZUA-161; genus DAOUTY01. The sequence goes on from CAYVQT010000047.1 coordinate 23,097, forward strand.
CTGTTCTGGAGTTAAACATGGGGAAATTGATCTTGAAAGCTGAGATAAGCCTGCCCCGCTGCCCTTGATCTACCCACTCGGTTTGCTTCACATGGTGAAAGGGGCAGACGATGCGGGGCGGAATTGTACATCGCCCGCAGACCGGGCATTTGGTGGCCAGGATTCTGCACTGCTTTAGCCCGTTGGCGAACTTGCTTTGATATCCCAGCGCATGGTGATAGGTTACCTGGCGCGGATATCTAAACTGTATGAATTCCGGTTCTTGCTTCTGCTCTGTGCTCATGATTGCCTCCTGAGTATATCTCGATAGAACCA
>CAYVQT010000048.1:0-23076 GCA_964453665.1 uncultured Dehalococcoidia bacterium
TTCTTTATGACGCAACTATAATGCATTCAGTAACTTTTATTATGAGTCAATTCGACCTATTGACAAACAGGTAATTTCGCGCTAGCATTGCTGCACCTCGGCAGAAACCCGCAAGAGGTTCCTGTCAGTACGTGGAGGGGAGGACAGGCTATGAGTGCGGAATCTCAGGGTAAAGAGGCCAGATTCTTCCTGAAGCTCAAAGAAGCGCTGGCGAATAGCAAGGCTGTATCCAGGAGCTGCTTCGCCTGAAAGCAGTGAAAGGGCAAGTAAGTTGCCGGTTCGGCAACTAAGCATTCGGTAATGAAGGTTACCCCCTATGATTTCTTTGTCCAGTTTCACGTGACAGAGAGATGTAATTTACGGTGCCGGCACTGTTATCAATCAATGACGGTGCCCGAAATGAGCTACGAGGAAATCTGCGGGGCTATCGATAACGTAAGAAGCGCAATAAAGGGCTGGGCGATAGATTATGAGATGGAGATATCGCCCAGCTTTCATTTTACCGGTGGCGAGCCGTTTCTGCGCAAAGACCTGTTCGCAATACTTGATTATGCCCGGCAGTCCGGCTTTTCAACATCCCTGATGAGCAACGGAACGCTTATAGATAACAGCCTGGCACAGCGAATAAGAGAGGCAAATGTAGCTGATGTGCAGATCAGCCTCGACGGCATTGAGCCAACCCACGATAGCCTGAGAGGAAATGGCTCTTACAACCGTACACTAAACGGCATCAGAAATCTGGTCGACCGGGGAGTTGAGACCAACATCAATCTCACTGTGTCCAGAATAAATATGAGCCAGACAGGATGGCTGGTTGACCTCGCCGGGGAACTGGGGGTAAGCGGTATCGCCTTCTCGCGTCTGGTACCTACCGGCAGAGGGAAGGAGCTCAGCAGTGAGGCTCTGACCCGCGAGGAGGTAGCCGGTTTCTATAACGGGTTGCGGAAGCATCAGGTCAACAGCAAAGTCACAGTTACATCCCGCGATCCGCTGGCAACTATCGCAGAAATAAACGGCGACATTCCCCGGACGGAGATCCCCGCAGGCGGCTGCGCTGCTGGAGTGTTTGGCGTGACTATTACCTCCGACGGAACTATCATGCCCTGCCGGCGTATGGACCTGCCGATCGGCAATATTAAAGATGTGTCTTTCCGTGAGCTCTGGGCCGAGTCGCCGGTGCTGTGGTCACTAAGGACCCGTGATGACTATCATGACGGCTGCGACTCATGCCGTTACTGGGCTATATGTCGGGGCTGCCGGGCGATAGCGCTGGCCTTCGCCCGGGCTGATGGTAATGAGGACTACCTTGGCCCGGACCCCCAATGCCCGTATCACCACACGTCGTGAAGAAGAGGTTTGAAAGTGGTGTAGAGCGCACTACTCACCTTCAGGCAATGACATCCTGTTCCGGACGCGCACGTTAGGTTTGCCATCCCCGTGATGATCTATCAGATGCCACAATCGATACGATTTAATACCACAGGCTGTTATAATACTTGGCAGGCGAACTCCTTATCCTCCCATCAGATGTTATGTCAATACCTGAAAAGGTCCTTTTTACATGGAGCGGGGGCAAAGACAGCGCTATGGCCCTATATGAACTGGAGATGAACGAGGGCTACGAGATAGCAGCGCTGCTGACAACCGTCACTGAGGACTTCGACAGGATCAGTATGCACGGCGTTCGGACCGCTCTACTCGAACAACAGGCGGAATCGTTGCGCCTTCCCCTCGAAAAAGTCTATATCACCGGCAACTCATCCAACGAAGCATACGAAGCCAGAATGAGGGATAAGCTTGCGCATTACCAGGGCCGGGGTATTTCCTCCGTAGTTTTTGGTGACGTTTTCCTGGAGGATGTGAGGAAATATCGTGAGGGGAACCTGGCAAAAATTGGAATGAGGGGAATTTTCCCTCTATGGGAAAGGGATACCACAGAACTTGCCCACACATTTATCGACCTGGGGTTCGATGCTGTTGTGACGTGTGTTGACTCGAACGTTCTCGACAGGAAGTTCGCCGGCAGGGTCTTTGACGAGCGGTTTCTATCGGAACTACCCGACAATGTCGATCCCTGCGGCGAAAATGGAGAGTTCCATTCATTTGTGTACGATGGGCCGATATTCCGCGAGAGGATACCATACCGAAAAGGGAAAACAGTTCTGAGAGACAACCGCTTCTACTATTGTGATCTGCTACCCCTCCAGACAGGAAGACGCGCTTGACGCGGTTGAGTTGGATGTTGTTATACTACTGAACAGGTGAAGTCCGAGTTCTCTATCTGGATGTTATACTAAATGTCCAAGCCCCTTTATTCGGTAAGCTGTTTAAATCTATCCGGGGACCATTGAATTAAGAATAAAATGTCAAAGAATGCGGGTGTTCTGTGGACTGGTGGGAAAGACTCTTCTTTGGCTCTTTATGAAGCGAAATTGCTGGGTTATGAAATCGCCAGCCTAGTTACGTTCGTTCCGGATAAACCGGAGTTTCTTGCTCATCCGCTTAATTTCATGAAATATCAGGCGGATGCTTTAGGCCTTCCACACCACACAATAGCGGTTAATGAGCCCTTTAAAGCAAGCTATGAAAGAGCTATTCATTCTCTCAGAGAAGAGCATCAAACGGAAGTTCTAATAAGTGGCGACATTGCAGAAGTTGATGGGCATCCTAACTGGATAAAGGAGTGCAGTAAAAATACCGGCGTTGATGTCCTGACTCCACTGTGGCAGTGGGATAGACTGGAAATTCTTCATCGGCTTCTCTTATACAGATTTAGAGTGCTCTTTTCGTGTGTGAAAAAGCCCTGGTTTACGGATGAATGGCTCGGAATGGAACTTAACATGCATTCTTTAGAACGCTTGTGTAAAATGAATGCCACAACGGGGCTTGATATTTGTGGGGAACAGGGGGAATATCATACCCTGGTGGTAGATGGGCCTCCATTCAACAAGAGCATTGAAATTGGGGGTTATTGTAAGCGCTCCAAAGGCCCCGTAATGTATATTGAGCTGCAAGAATTGAGTGTTAAAGACAAGTAATGCTTCTTTGTACGTGCTCAGCGCTTGAATTCGTGAATAGAGCCTGTCGCAGCAGCCAAAAAGCTTGCCCTATTAGTTCAGCCAGCTTAATTCGTTCGCAAAGGCTCGCGCTGATAAACTAATGACGGGAATTGAAGCAGAGGGAACAAGATAATCATGCCCATTAGAGTACTTTCCCCTGAGGTAGCGTCGAAGATAGCGGCGGGGGAGGTGGTGGAGAGGCCGGCGTCGGTGGTCAAAGAGCTGCTGGACAACTCGCTGGATGCCGGTGCCACTCAGATCGCCATCGAGGTGCAGGGCGGCGGGGTGCGGCTCATCAGGATGGTGGACAATGGCGCGGGTATACCACCGGAGGAGGTGGACCTCGCCTTCGAGCGATTCGCTACGAGCAAGGTCGCAACCGCCGACGACCTGGAAAGCATCTCCAGCCTGGGCTTCAGGGGGGAGGCGCTGCCTTCGATTGCTTCTGTCTCCGAGGTGACCATAGTCACCCGCAGCCAGGGCGAGATGGCTGGCACTTTTCTTAATATAAAAGACAGCGCTGTCCTAAAGAAGGCCAAGCGCGGCTGCCCTCCGGGAACGACGCTCACCGTGCGGAACCTGTTCCGCAGCTTTCCCGCGCGCCTCAAGTTCCTCAAGACTACAGCGACCGAGAACGGTCACATCGGCCAGATCGTTACGCAGTACGGACTTGCCTTCCCCGAGGTGAGGTTCACCCTCGTCATCGACAGGCGCACTACCTTTCGCTCGCCGGGAAGCGGCAGCCTCAGGGAGGTGCTGGGAGTAGTCTACGGGGTTGATAATGCCAGATCGATGCTCCAGGTAGAAGCTGGCGACGAAAGTGAAGACCCTCTGCTGCCCCAGGTGACCGGTTTTATCAGCCCCCCATCACTCACCCGCGCCACGCGGAGCTATATGAGCTTCTTTGTCAACCGGCGCTGGGTGCAGAGCCGGATGCTCACCTATGCCCTAGAGGAAGCCTACCACGGCCTGCTGATGACCGGCAGGCACCCCGTAGCCGTTATCAACATAGCCATGCCCCCCCAGGAGGTAGACGTCAACGTTCATCCCGCCAAGAGCGAGGTCAAATTCCGCCATGAGCGCGAGATATTCGGCGTACTGCAGAAGGCTGTCAGAGCTACCCTGCTCGCTCAAACGCTCACGCCTACCCTGGACACCCTGCGTCAGCCTCAACCCGCTACGGCCCCCGCCACAGAGCGTCTCATCCCGTCTGAGGCCACCGCTCATGAGGTAGTGGTCGATTCATCGCATCCCGGACAGCCCGCTGCCGAACCCGCCGCCAGGTCACTGCCGATCCTCCGCGTCGTCGGCCAGATAGCCAACATGTACATAATCGCCGAAGGGCCCGACGGCATGTATCTCATTGACCAGCACGCAGCGCATGAGCGAGTCCTTTTCGAGAGAATTCGCGACCAGAGGCAGCGCAGGGCAGTCGAGATTCAGGGGATGCTGCAGCCGGTGCCCGTGGAGCTGACGGTGCGCCAGCAGGAACTGCTGGAGTCACAGGCGGAAGCGCTGTCGGAATACGGCTTCGAGATCGAGCACTTCGGGGAACGAACCTACCTGGTGAGGTCGGTGCCGGCCATGCTGCAGGGACAGAATGTTGCCCGGTCGCTGACCGAGCTTCTGGATTTCCTCGGGGAGGAAGCGAAGACCGATTGGGGAGAGGGGATAGCCATCTCGCTGGCCTGCCACAGCGCAGTATTAGCAGGACAGGCATTGAGCCAGCAAGAGATGCTGGACCTGATAAGGCAACTGGAAATGACCTCCCAGCCTAATACCTGCCCTCACGGCAGACCAACTATGATTCACCTCAGCACCTCCCAACTGGAGAAGGGCTTCGGCAGAAGGTAAATATCCCCCACCTACATCCTCAGATAGCTGTGGGCGTAAAGCGTCTCGTTCTGCAAGACTGCGATGGTCTTGACTATGTCCCTGAGCTCGGGATCGCTTGTGTCCGCACCACCGGTGTCGAACTGCTCCATATTGACGTAGGCATTGTAGAGGGCTACATAGAGCTTACCCTTCGGGGTGGACTCATCCCCGGTCTCAAGAATCCGTATCACACCCATCAGCTCGTCATCCAGCGGGTCAAGTATTGCAGAGTCGAGGCCGGCTCCCATCATCATCACGCAGAACACGCGGTTAAGCAACGGGCGGATCTCCGCCGGACATGAGTTTGACACATTTGAGAGGCCGCAGGTAGTCATGGGTGGAGGGTCCGTCATCTGTTTAAAGAACCTGACCGCTTCTATAGTCTGCTGCGCCTGGTCCTGGTTGCCGTTCACCGTGAGCACCAGCGGGTCAAGCCATATTCTCTCATTAGGAACGCCGTTCTCCGCGGCCGCAGGGAAGATGCACTCAGCGGCAAGCTCTACACGGGCATCGGCTGTGGTGGGAAGCCCGCCTTTGGCCAGAGTGAGGGAAATAATATTAGCCTCGTATCTGGCAGCCAGGGGCATCAGCGCACTGAGACGCTCCTCTGTAGAGTCGGTGCTGTTGATAAGCGGCGTCTTCTTGCAAACCTTAAGCCCCGCTTCCATGGCGACCGGATTGGTAGTGTCCAGCGAAAGGGGAAGATCGCTGACTTCCTGAACGGTCTCCACCATCCAGGGCATGACCTCGGCCCCGGCTTTCTTCTGGGGACCGATGTTAAGGTCCAGATAGGCGGCTCTTTTGGCTTCCTGCTGCCTGGCCAAATCCTGGATAAAGGCCTTATCGCGGTTCTCGACAGCGGTTCTTACACTTTGCGAGATGATATGGATACATTCGCCGATGCCGATCATCTTGTTCCTCCTTATTGACCTATTTTAAGCCCCGCTGTTTTTTCCGACCGGGGCTTATTATGTAAAGCTTACAGGCGGTTCCAATGTCCTTAATCGTATAACAGATGAGAGTTGCCGAAGGGGTAGAAAGCCAAAGAAGGTGCAATCTACCCCTTCTCCTATACAAACGCCTTTACTTCTGCCAGTTCTCCTTGAGGTAGCCGCCGACAGCCATCGCCTCGCGCGGCCCCACCATTATCTTCCAGTCGGGCAGCTCCTCCTCAAGCTCACCCCTCAACACCGCCACGCCACCGGGCAGGATTACGTTCTTGTGGCTTACCTTGTCCGCAGCGTTCTCACCCTTGACTGTCTTGGCGATTTTATCAGCGTCGAACTTGCCGGCAGACCAGGCAGTGAGCACCGAGAGTCCCTCGGTATCGCAAACCAGCAGCCACGATGGCCAGCCGGCGCTCTCGAGCTCCCCGGCTATGGAGAAGTAGGTCAGTGAGAAATTGGTGGTAACGCAGAGCGGGCTTTCGGGCTTGGGCTCGCCGATCTGATACAGGCCGGGCTTCATCTGAATCGGCTTCTGCGGGTCGGTGTAGAGATTGAGCCGCAGCGTAATCAAAGCCAGGGCCAGGGCAGGCGAGAAACGGTCGATAACCACTATACTGCCGTATTTGGCCACGTGCTGCGCTGCAAGAACCGCTTCCTCATCCAGAGAAGATGCGCCCTCCCCCGGGAAGGTGATTACGGGGTATCCCACGGGCTCGAATCGCTTCGCCAGAGCGAGCCTGCGGACCTGGGTTAAGGTGACCAGTGTCTCAGCCAGGTCCCGGACGCCGGGATCGAGGATGAGGTCCTCCACGCCAGCCTGGGCCGCCTTTTCCGTCAGTTCGGCCAGCTCGTTCAACCCGTCCGAACTGCGGACCGCCAGAGGGCAACCGCTCTTCTTGGCCAGCTCAATCATCTCGTCAATATTGTCCCTGGTCGCGGCATAGATAGCCGGCCTGGCATCTTTTACCTTGTCCAGCGCCGCGCTCATGCCGGCGGGGTCAGTAGACATGAGGATCAGAGGGAGGTCGGTCTTGGAACTGACCGTTTCAACGCACTTGGCGAAGGCAGCAGCGTCCCCGGACTCGTTCTGGATAGCGATGCCCTCCATGCCAAACGTCATTCCAACGCGGTCCACGCTGTAGCTGCTAACCTCTGCCACGGTCTTGGCCACCTCATCCGCCGAAGCGGTATCCTTGACTCTAACCGTAAGTGCCGTGGGATGGACAAAGGTTTTCTCGTGGCGGAACATTACCGTCTCATTGCCCACCTCGATCTTCTTCTCTCCAGCGCCAATTGTAACCAGGCGAATCGGTGGCTTGGATGCAGCCGCCAGCGCCTGTTTCCCTTCATCAGTAACATAAGGGCAAGCTGACAGCTCCACCGCGCTTGCTGCCAGCTTCATGGCAAAGGCCAAACAGGTCGGAAAGCCGCACTCTTTGCAGTTTGTCTTGGGTAAGAATTTGTAAATCTGAATACCTGTCAGCGCCATTGTTCAGAACTCCTTTCCTCTATTTGCCCGCCAGCTTGTCTATGGTTGCCTTAACCCTCTCTATGGCCCTGGGATGGCACATAACCGCTATGTCGCAGCCAGCGTTTATCACGGTGGTTGCGGTGATTTCTTCAAACAGCACACCTCGCTCGTCCGGGTTACCCCAGGCATCGGGCACCCCTTCGCTCGCCTTTGCCTCTTTCTGCCGCCAGACTTCCCCACCGGCATGATTAATAATGGGGAAGGATGTCATGGCATCTCCACCGAGGGCGGCAAGCCTCAATCGCTCATTAATCGAGTAGCCATACTCGATACCGTATCCCAGCGCGCCCGTATCCGGGTCCATTAGGATTGAATCCAGAGACACACCCAGATCGGAGAGCATGATGTTAAGCTGTTTACACAAGTTAATATCGAGAGGGGTCTTAGCGATTGCAATATGGCCATCCGAGAGGCATACCGCACCGATAGTGCGATAGTTCTTCTCCTCGCAGTTGCCCAGAGCAATGCGCTGTCCCTTTGCCACATCCGAAGCTGCCGGCAGCACATCATTATCCTTTTCCGCTACGCCCGGCCCCAGTACAATGAGAGGAAGGTCAACGGCCGAAAGCACCTTATCGACCGCTGCTTTGGCTTCGGCAGCGCCGGTATCACCCCCCTCGGGATGGGCGCTTAGCAGCTTCAGGCATATAATTTCGGCACCGAATTCAACAGCCTTCTTGGCCCAGGTCCCCGGGTCTTTCACTGCGTCGCCCCAGGCGGACAGCAGAGACGACGCCCAGCCGGTTGGCTCCTTATCGTGGATTTCGATGGCTATCCTGGGCAGGTTAGGATTGGAGCCCTCGAAATTGAGGAAGGGCAAGGTGACCTCTCCCCCGACGACTACCTCTTTCCGCCCCCCACCCCCGAGTTTAACCTCTTTTACCTTAGCGGTCCATTTCTCAATCGGTATCTCTACATCCGGCATGAAACAGAACCTCCTTTCCCTGAATCTAGCATAAAATAAGGGTCGCCTTAATAACGACCCTTATTATATTAATATGTTTTTGCCATTTCCCAGCAATACCAGCCTAAATAATCGGATCCATCGTCAGTGCAGGATGTCCCTTCTCCTCGAGGAAGGGGAGCAACTCTTCCACCGTGGTAACGGTGCTGCCATCGGCTATCTTGTCCATGAGATCGGGGGCACCGTCGCGCTCGCAGGCCTCTTTCAACTCCTCCGCCAGTTCCTCCTTCAAATTCTGCGACATCCATACCACCCGCTTGATGCCTCCCTCCACAGGGATGAACTTTTTGCTGGGTATATATACCTTGCCGTGCCCCATCATCCCCGGTGTCTGAAGACCGCCGCCAACTGTGGCCATCAGAGTGGTGAAGGTCATTCCCGAAGGGGTCATCCCGTAGTCATCCCGCGACACGATCATGACGCCGTTGGCCTCGGGAATTATAGCCATAACACACTCGCAACAGCCGCAGGTAGTCATGGGTGCATCCATCAGGGAGTAGATGGTGAACCTGTCTATAACCTTGTTGGAATGCTCATAGACGAACTGGTTGACTCCCTCCCACTCACCCATAACCTCGTCGATTACCCTTCCCTTGGGCACCGGCTGGTTGGGTCCGTTAGGGTTGATTTCGAACGATGCCCGGCAGTCAAGCCAGCTATAGGCGCCGCACAGGCCAACACGCTCCGGATTGATAACACAGACGTGGTTCGGGGCAAAGGACTGGCACAGAGTACAGCTATAATAGGTGTCCACGGCTTCGTCGGTGAGCCCGGCCATACGAGCGTTGCGCTCTTTATACACAGCGCGTGCCTCCTCTATCAACTCCGCCACCTTGTCGGGTTCACTATAAAGGGTTACCTGCACCTTGTCCACGATAGCACCGAAATCGTTGTGCATACAGGTATGTAAAATGTCGCCAATATGTCTCAACGTGAAGCCTTTAGCGATAGCGTTCTTATGGATGCGTATCCAGGTGATGTCGCGCTGGCCCTGGTGTGAGAACCCCTCGGCACCGTTGGTCATATGGTGGATCTGACGCTCCAGAACCGGCTCGAAATCCTTCTGCATCTTGCGCCCGGCTACATCTACCACGATGGCCAGGGGGACCTTGGACCCCTCTTCGAAGGAATCCATATCAGGCCCCACCACCTCGACCTTGCCGTCCTCGACATCATCCAGTTCCTTCATTCTCAACCACTCGAAGCACATACCGCCCTTGCCGCCGAACTCAATGGCGAGATCAGCCCGGCGCACCACCTCACCCTCGAAGGCAGGTCCATAGGCAACGGGAATTGGGACCTTGGCGATCTTGATCTTGATGCCGCGTATCTCGACGCACCTCTGCACCAGCCTCTCCGCTCTCTCAAGGTCATCCTTGCCCGGGATATCGTCAAAGGGTATGCTGACCACATGCTCATATCTGGTGACTCCAGTGGGCAGGATATTGGGGATCACAGTGTCGGCGATTACCGGGAAGCCGTAATTGATAGCCCCCGCAGCCGCAGCATACTTCAGGTCGTCAACCGGACCCAGGGCTAGAACGAAGGCAAAGCAGCGGAACTTGTTATAGAGCAGAATGCGGCGAAAATCGCCGGGCTCGACACCCCCAAAACTCAAGGCAGCAACAGTAGCGAAGCCCAGGCCGTAGATGGCGGAGATGGTATCGGAGCCGAAGGGTACGATATAGGTATCATAGCCTATATCCACGTTTTCTTCCATCAACTGGTCCAGCATCGAGCGGCCATTGTTGTCGCTGCAGAGGAAAATGAGCTGTCCCTTCGACTGCAACTCGCGCACTATTTTAACCGCTACCTCGTTGCTCTTGGCAGCGCCCACTATCGCAGCGAAGCCCGGCATACGGCCATCCACCAATTGGATGCCCCAGGACCTGGCCTGCACATCGCTGATAGGACCATTGTATTCGACGCCATTGCGCTTTTCGGGCTGCTCACCATTAGCGAAGCGGATGCCCTCTATGGTTTCGAAGGCGAACAGGGTGGCCGCCCCGGCATCCAGGGTTTCACCAAGATAGGGCAACCACAAATTATCCTGAGGCAGAGGCGGCACCAGGCTCTTGGCATGCTCTACGACGGGCACCAGGTCGCCCAGCTTCTGCACCTTATTCCCCATAAGGCCATAGATTACGGGAAGGTAGAATGTTGTACCTCCACCCGCTTTATCCTTGAACTCTATGGGTGTATCAGGCCCCAGTTTCTGCAAGGCGTCCTGGAGCATGGAATCCGCTTCCGCGACAATACCTTGAGCGCCTCTGATCGCTGAGGTAGCAATAAATTTAGACATTCTATTTTGCCTCCCTTAGTATCTTCGAAAGTCACCTGACATCGGGGCATCCATGGGATTGGTTGCGCTCATGCGAGTGGCCTGGATAAATCCCGGGCTGGTTCCATGCGACCTGTCCTCAACGGAACAGGCAACAACGCCCCTCAGCAACTCCTGAGCCTTAGCAACGCTTCCCTCATCACCCTGGACGGCGACTACAATGCCGCCGATCTCTACCGGGTACTGATAGTAGCTAACGGCGTCCTCGGTGACGCCCAGTTCCGTCAGCTTGCCCATGTCGGAAATCGGCTTGACATCGGTAGCCAGAGTCTTCGCCCTTTCCGCACTGGTAACGACTACTATCGCTTCATCTTTGTAGCCCTTGCCCTTGAGCACACCCACTGCCTCTATCGCCTCCTCGGGCTCCCGGAAAAGCTTTATCGCTACTTTGGCCATAGCACACTCCTTGATTTAGCTTTTATGTGGCAGTTAATTGACGCGCGCAGCAACCATAAAAAAGACCTTATCACCTTATGCTCATCATGCATTAGGCGACGAGGTCGTCCAACTGGAATGAGCTAGGATTAATCAAATCATACCCAAGAGGCACAGCCAAATAACCCGCAGCCACAACAAATGATTGTAGCACACGCTTCAAGGCTAGTCAATATTAGATACGGCCTGTAAAAATAAATGGCCGGCGAGGAGCGAGATTCAATTCAAGCCCGAATATGCCCCGCCCAAAACAAGAAAATTCCGTTACTTCTCCGCCTGCTCCTCCTGTGCGGCTTTGAGCTTCGCTTCTTCCTCCTCCACCAGTACCCGCCGCAGGACCTTGCCGATGAGAGACTTGGGCAGGTCGTCCCTGAACTCCACCAGCTTGGGTATCTTGAAACGGGCCAGGCGCGGCTGGCAGAACTCGGTGATCTCATCGGGAGTAACGGTCTCGCCTTCCTTGAGCACGATGCAGACCTTCACCGTCTGACCCCGGTAGGGGTCGGGGACACCGTAGCAGACCGCCTCCTTGACCTTGGGGTGCTCGTAGAGAACTTCCTCTATCTCGCGGGGATATATGTTGAAGCCGCCGGCGATAATCATCTCTTTCTTGCGGTCCGCGATGCTGAGGAAACCGTCCCCGTCCATCACGGCCATGTCCCCGGTATAGAGCCATCCGTCACGCAGCACCATCGCCGTCTCCTCGGGACGGTTCCAGTAGCCCTTCATCACCTGCGGCCCCCTGATGACCAGTTCCCCCACCTCCCCCAGCGGCACCTCGGTCTCTCCGGTCTCCGCGTCCACTATCTTCACGTCGACATCGGGGAAAGGCACCCCTATGCTTCCCGCCTTGCGCATCCCTATCATCGGGTTGCCGGTGACAACAACAGGGGCCTCACTCAAACCGTAGCCCTCCGAAAGTATGCCTCCCGTGATCTTCTCGAACTGCTGCTGCACCTCCAACGGGAGCGGCGCGGCACCGCTGACGCAGGCTTCGATAGAACGTAAGTCATATTTAGCCACATCAGGATGATTGTTAAGCGCAACGTACATAGTGGGCACTCCGGGGAAAAAAGCGGGCCTGTACCGGTTGATAGCCTTGAGCACCTGCTCGGTTTCCCAGCGCGGCAGCAGCACCATCGCCGAGCCGGTGAGCACGGCGAAGTGCATTACCGTGACCATGCCATATACATGAAAGAGGGGCATAACCCCCATCAATGCTTCCGTTCCCTGGTTGGCGTTTACGGGAACCGACCATGCTCTCATCTGGTAGACATTGGCGACCACGTTGTGGTGTGTGGCAACCGCAGCCTTGCTCAGGCCGGTGGTCCCCCCCGTGTACTGGAACATCGCGACGTCCCCCGGGTCTACGGGTACCGGGGGCGGCGTGGAGTCAAAACGGCTGAGCAGCTCCTGAAAGGAATAGGTGTTCGCCGCTCCGGATATGTCAACGCGGTGTCCCTCTTTACGCTCCCGAAACAGGGTGAAAAGCATACGGCTGGGCTGGGGGAGGTACTCCTTGATATTGGTCACAATCATGTTTTTCAGGTTGGTCCGCTCTTTCAGGCCCGCGACAACCTGGTAGAAAACGCTCAGGACAATAATGGTCTCAGCGCCGCAGTCGTTGAGCTGGGCTTCCATCTCCCGCGGCGAGTACAGGGGATTGGTGGCCACCACTATTCCTCCCGCCTTGAGGACAGCGTAATAGCTGATGACGAACTGGGGACAGTTGGGCAGCAGCAGAGCAACCCTGTCGCCCTTCTTCACCCCCAGGCTCATGAGCGCATTTGCCATCCGGTTGGCTTGCCGGTCGAGTTCCCTGAAGTTCATCCGATAGGTATCCCCGAAACGGCCGGGGAAGATAATCGCGTTTTTATCGGCAAAACGTTTTACCGATTCCTCCAGCAACTGGTGCAGGGTGAGGCTGGGATAGTTCATGGTATGAGGCACGCCGGGATCGTAGTTCTTCAACCATATTTTCTCCATAGGAACATCCCCCCACAAGAAGTTCTGCGGCCAGACAAGACATGTATCGTGAGTTATATTGCCCGGGGCTGCTTGCCCCAGAGCGTCTTATTACTAACAGGTGAACCTGCCCACCTCTATAATCTCGTCGGCAACAGCCCTCCTCAACTGCACAGTGTTCAAGGGAGTGAACTGCGAGGCCTTGTTTAACATTGCCAGCTGACTGTCAAGCGCGTCTCCCGTCTCAATTGCCGCAAGCAACTGGCGGGCGTATCCGGCTACTCTGGACACAGCATCATTTACGTATAGCTGCACCATGTCTATCTTCGTCTTCGACTGCTGCTCCCCGACGGTATCAATCGCCTTAAGCGCCCGCAGCAGGCCGCTCTCCATAGCATAAATCTCCTGGGTCATGTCGGAAAGAAGGCCCAGAACCTCCTGCTCTTGTTCGATGGCCGTCCCGTACTTCTGCGCCGCACTCCCGCACAAGAACAGGTATATCTTCTTCGCCCTGCTCACCAGCCTTCTCTGGTACCCCAGCGGGCCGTCATCTGCGGCGGGAGCGAGAGGCTCAAGCGATGGGAACTCGCCTTTCACTTTCTCCGCCTCGGCGAAAAGCGGTACCCCGCCCTTCAATGCGCTCCTTAACAGCATCCCGGTGATAAGCACCCTGTTTATCTCATTTGTCCCTTCGAATATCCTGAATATCCGGTTGTCCCGGTAGATTCTTTCAACGGGGTACTCCTCACAGTACCCGTACCCTCCATATATCTGGACCGCCTCATCGGAGACGTAACCCAGAATCTCGGTGCAATATACCTTATTCACAGAGCACTCAGTAGCGTACTCGCCTATGCTCTTTGAGAACTCCCTGCCGGCTTCCTCCGCGCTCCGGTCCACAGTAGCGAAGATTGCGTCGATAAGCCCTCCGGTCCGGTAGACCATGCTCTCCGCCATATACGTTTTTGTCGCCATCTCGGCGATCTTGTGCTTTATCATCCCGAACTGGCATATCGGCTTGCCGAACTGCACTCTCTCCTTGGCATATCCCACACTGGTTTCAATGGCCAGCTTAGCTACTCCCACAGCCCCTGCGGCGAGCTTGAATCTGCCCAGGTTGAGGACGTTGAACGCCACCACATGCCCTCTCCCGATTTCAAAGACAGCGTTCTCTGCCGGGACCTTGGCACCGTCGAGGAATATGCTGCACGTGGAGGAGCCGCGAATTCCCATCTTCTTCTCCTCGGTCCCGGTGGACACCCCCTCGAAGTCCTTCTCAACAATAAAGGCGGTCATCTTGTCGTCGACCCTGGCGTAGGTGAAGATGACGTCGGCAAAGCCACCGTTGGTAACATACTGCTTGGTGCCGTCGAGCTTATAATACTTTCCATCGGGTGATAGAACTGCCGTCGCTTTTATTGACATAGCGTCGGTGCCCGACTCCGGCTCGGTCAGCGCGTAGGCTCCGATCTTCTCACCACGCGCCATAGCAGGAAGGTACTTCTCCTTCTGGGCCTTGTTGCCGAAGAAGACCAGCGGCATCGAGCCTATCCCGGTATGGTCATTCATGGTCAAGCCGAAGGAACCCGAAAGCGCGGAATGCTCGCAGATCAGCAGGGAGGCTATGCTGTCCAGCTCTGAGCCGCCGTATTGTTCCTCGATATCCACCCCTAAAAGCCCCAGTTCTCCCGCCTTCAGCATCAGTTGGCGGTTCGCTTCAAAGGCTCCCTCAATGTCCTCCTCCTTATGCTCCAGCACATCGATTTTTGGCTCCACTTCATTCTTTATAAAGCGTTCGGTGGTTTTGACTATCATCCGGTGCTCATCACCGAAGTCCTCAGGTGTGAACACTTCTCCGGCGGGTATATCCTCCAGTAGAAATGAACCACCCTTTCTGATTGTCTTCTCTGCCATGTCTTCCTCCTTTATTATTCCTCTCTTTCAAATATGCCCGCTGCCCCCATGCCACCTCCGGTGCACATAGTGACCATGCCGAATTTAGCTTTTCGCCGCTCCATCTCGTAGAGCAGCTTGGTAGTAAGATAAGCCCCGGTACAGCCTAAGGGATGCCCCAGAGCAATGGAGCCGCCGTTAACGTTCAGCCTGCCCATATCGATACCCAGGTTTCTGACGACGTACAGTGATTGAGAGGCAAACGCCTCGTTTAGCTCTATGACATCGATCTGGTCGAGCGACATTCCCACATTTTTCAATGCCCTGGGGACCGCTACCACCGGCCCAATACCCATTATATCAGGGTCTACGCCCCCAACGCCAAATGACCTGAATACACCCATAGGCTTCAACCCTAACTCGCCCGCCTTCTCCTTGGACATGACCACCACCGCTGCGGCGCCATCATTCATCGGGCAGGAGTTGCCCGCAGTCACCGAGCCGCCGGCGCGAAAGAGGGGCCGCAACTTGGAAAGCTTCTCCAGGGATGTGTCGAATCTTACGCATTCATCCGTATCAAACGTTCTTTCCAGTTGCACAGCCTTCCCATTTTCGAAAATACGGTCTACGACCTGCAGCGGCAGCACCTGCTCTTTGAAGACCCCCTCGTTAAGGGCCCTGATAGCCTTTTGATGGCTCTCCAGAGCGAACGCATCCTGGTCCTCTCTGCTTATGCTGAACCGCTGGGCCACATTCTCAGCGGTCAGCCCCATTGTCATATACGTCTCAGGGTATGTTTCCATCAATTCCGGGTCAGGCAGCGGCTTGTTGCCCCCCATGGGCACCAGGGTCATGTGCTCCACCCCGGCCGCGACAATCACGTCTGCAAAACCGCACATAATCCTCTGGCAGGCTACGGCAATAGCATCAAGACCCGAGGCGCAGTACCTGTTCACTGTCATCCCCGGCACCTGCGACGACAAACCCGCTTTGAGCGCTATTACCCTGCCTATATTCATCCCCATCTCCGCCTCGGGGAAAGAGCAGCCCATGACTACATCCTCAACGTCCTCGGGTTTTAGCCCTTTAGCCCTTCTTACTGCTTCCTTGACTACCTCTGTAGCCGTGTGCTCGGGCCTCGTGTTCCTGAAGCTGCCTGATATCGCCCTTGCCAGCGCGGTCCTCACTGCCGATACTACAACTGCTTCCTGCATGGCTATATCTCCTTACCGTTAGGACTAATTCCTCAGTGGTCTGCCAGTTTCAATGAAGTGTTTCATCCTGGCCTGGGTCTTCTCCTCCCCGCACAGGGAAAGGAAGGCTTCCCTTTCCAGATCCAGCAGGTATTCCTCGGTCACCAGGGTATTCTGATCTACATCGCCGCCGGTGAGCACGTACGCAAGCTTCGTCGCTACTACGGCATCGTGGTCGGTTATGTACAAGCCTTCCTTCAACAGGTAGACCAGCAGTTCCAGCAGCCCCATTCCGGTCCTGCCGGTTACCCTGATTTCATCTCTGGGCCTCGGCCGGTGGTAGCCCTCGCTGACGAGGTTAAGCACGGATTGCTTGGCATCGTATAGCAGATGGTCCCGGTTCATAGTAATCCTATCGTTCGGTCTTAAGAAGCCTAATTCATAAGCCTCTTGTGCACAGGTCGATACCTTGGCCATAGCGATAGTTTCGAAGACCCGCGCCACATAAGGGAGAATATCAGGTTTACCCCCGCCGGGAACCGCGCTGGGAATGCTGGGCGGCACCCAGTCAGTAGCCCTCAAGAGCATCTCTTTGCAGCCCCCTCCCGAGGGAATGACCCCCATCCCGAACTCCACCAGGCCCATATAGGCCTCGACATGAGCCCGTACCATGTCTGCTGCAAGGCATACCTCGCATCCCCCGCCCAGCGTCATGCGAAAAGGCGCGGCTACAACCGGCTTCGCCGAGTACTTAACGGTCATGAGCGCCTGATGAATCTGTCTTATTGCAAGATCCAGAGTATCCCACTGCTTACCCTGAATAGCCGGGTAAATCTGCTTTATGTCTGCGCCGACACAGAAGTTAGCGCCTTGATTCCCGATAACAAGACCCTCGAAGTTCTCCTCCACCTCCGCTACACTGTCGCCAATCATCCGGATAACATCAGGGTCTATGGCATTGTTCGGTGAATGGAATTCCAGGCAGGTAACGCCATCTCCCATATCAATGAGGCTCGCTCCCGCGCTGGATTTAATCACCCCTGTCCTTTCCTTTAATGAAGGGAGCAGGATGATCTGAGGCTTATCCTCTATCCCCACATAGTCCGCTTTCCCGAAGTCGTAATAGTAATTTTTACCATTCCGTTTCTCATAGAACCGCTCTCTACCCGACTTGAGCATCCGCTCTATCTTCTCCGGTATCTTCTCCCCTTCTTTCTGCATCCTCTCCACGGATTTTATGAGACCTACGGCATCCCAGGTCTCGAAGGGCCCGAGGTCCCAGTTGAAACCCCACCTCATAGCCCGATCAACATTCAATATATCATCCGCAATCTCGGGGACCTTCGCAGCACTGTAAAGCAGCATCCTTTTGAGCGTCTTCCAGGCAAAGAGCCCGGCCCTATCATCCGAATATACCAGGGTCTGCAAACTTACGGCCGGGTCGCCTGCCTTTCTGAGCTCGTCCAGCATGGGGAGGCCGGGGCTCCTCTGCGGTACATATTCCATGCTGTTGTAATCCAGGGTCAAAATTTTCGAACCTTCGGGCCCCATTACCTTCTGATAGAAACCCTTTTGCGTCTTGTCGCCGAGAAGACCGGAATCAACCATCTTCTTCACGAAATCGGGGACAGCGAAGTCCTGCTTTTCCTGCTCGTCCTCTATGTTCTCACAGACGTTCTGTGCCACCTTCAGGAATGTATCCAGCCCCACCATATCCGACGTTCTGAAGGAGGCGCTCCTCGGCCTGCCCATCGGGGGTCCGGTTATGGCATCCGCTTCCTCGATAGTGTAGCCGTCCTCAACCATGATCTTCATAACACCGATAACAGCGTGAGCGCCTATTCTATTAGCGATGAAGTTAGGTGTATCTTTGGCAAAGACAATGCTCTTGCCCAGCGATTTCTCACAGAAGTCCGCCATGAAAGACAGCAGTTCCCTGTCTGTTGACCTGCCGGGTATGATCTCGAGGAGGCTCATGTGTCTGGGGGGATTAAAGAAATGCGTACCCATAAAATGCGCCCTGGTCTCCTCAGACAGCTCTTCCGATATCCTCTCTATCGACAGGCCGGAGGTATTCGTGCTGATAATTGTGCCGGGCTTAATGTATTGCTCAACCTTCCGCAGCAGCCCTCTTTTTATGGTCAAATCCTCCACAACTCCCTCAATAATCCAGTCGACATCCGAAAGCCACTGCATATGATCATCGAAGTTTCCCGGGGTGATTAGCTTGGCATCCGCAGGGACAAACATCGCCGGTGGCCTTGTCCCAATGGTATTCTGTATCCCCATCCGGGCAAGCTTGTTCCTGAACTCAGGAGACTCCTCAGTCAGACCTTGCTTAACATCCTGCTCGTCCGGCTCCTTGGGGACGATATCCAGCAGGCAGGTGGGCACATCCACAGCCGCCAGAAGGGCGGCTATCCTGCTTCCCATAACACCGGCGCCAAGTACCGCCGCTTTCCTGATTCTTCTTTTCATAGCTTCATCCGTCCCTTATCCTAAATAAATTGTTGGGGTAGCATGCTGGGTCTCTCATTCTAACTCCAGAGAGACTGAGTCAAGCATTTCTCAAGTGGCGTTGGGATGATATCCCCTTTGCCCAACATTGTCAAGACAACCACGAGCAGCTCGCTTGATGGGAGCTTGTCTTTGGATGGGCACAATCGCAAAACCGCAGTGATATGCTATAATTTAAACAGAGGGAGCGGCGGACGTGAGAGAATCAGCAGCGACCATTGAGGAGAAGGAGGAATCCCGGCGCTTCAAGCGCATAAAGAAGGAACTCCTCTCCATCCCCGTGTATCTGTGCCCGGAGCGGGCATACCTCATAACGGACTATTTCAAGCACCACGATGATCCGGGTGAGCCTATGATAGTTCGCAAGGCCAGGGCCTTGCGCCACCTTCTACAGCAAAAGTCGGTTCACATCTATCCCGATGAGCTGATCGCGGGCAACATGGGCAGCCAGCGCATATCCGCCATCATACAGCCCGAGCTCAGCGGGGTTTTTATGGGCAGCGACCTGCTGTGGATAGGCAGGAGGAAGACCAATCCCCTGCGAATCTCCTGGCGCGACCGTTTGAAGCTTTTACTGCGCGTCTTCCCTTACTGGCTCGTACGGAACATGCCCTTCAGGGCTTTCGCTCCACGTTTTCGGGAGTTCCTGCGCTACGCACTGGAACAGCTTGACGCAACCTACTACCTGATCAATGAGGCCGGTGGCATCGGGCACTTTCTCCCTAACTACGAAAAGATGCTCATGCTGGGTGTTGAGGGCTATCTGGAGTCTATCGAGGAAAAGGATGGGGACATCTACCGTGCGGTTCGCATCGCCTGCGAGGGGCTGGTCGATTATTCCAAACGCCTGGCGCAGGAGGCCGAGCGTCTGGCTGCCGAGGAAACGGACAGCGCGCGCGCTGCGGAACTACGCGAAATTGCGCGCATTTGCCGGAAAGTTCCGCGCAGCCCGGCGGCAACATTACATGAAGCTTTACAGTCCCTGTGGCTAACCCATATGGCGGTTAACCTCGAAGGGCTTAACTCCGCTATCTCCTTCGGCAGGATAGACCAGTATCTCTATCCTTATTATCAGCATGACCTCGAGGAAGGCAGAATAACCCGCGAGCGCGCACGGGAACTTCTACTCTGCTTTTCCGCCAAGGCTACCGAGCACGTCTTTCTGCTTTCCGAGAAAGTCAGTCAGTACCACGGCGGCTACCTTGTGGTTCAAGCGGCGATAGTGGGCGGCACAGACCGTGAGGGGAGGGATGCCGTCAACGACCTCACCTACATATTCCTCGACGTAATGGAGGAATCCGGCCTGCGGGACCCGAATTATCAGGCGCGCATCCATGACGGCTCCTCCGGGGATTACCTCAGGCGTGTAGCTGAGGTAGCCAGAAAAGGCAACGCTGTTCCGGCCCTTTTCAATGACGAGGCCGCCGTGTCATCTCTCGTGCGCCACGGCTACCCTCCGGAAGAGGCCCGTAACTATGGAGTCGTGGGCTGCGTGGAGCTATCGTTACCGGGGAAGAGTTTCCTCTCCACCGATGCCGGTCTCTTCAATCTCCCTCTGTGCCTCGAACTGGCGCTTAATCGTGGAAGGCGTCTTAAGGCACGCAGACGCATCGGCGCTGAAACCCCTGACCCTGCTTCCTTCACTGGCATCGACCAGGTAATCGATGCCTTCCGGGAGCAGATAGAATTCATGGTAGGGCGCATGATATATGACCTGCAGGTGATTGAAAAGGGAAACCGTGATTACCATCCCACCCCCCTCTCGTCCATGCTTGTAGACGGCTGTCTTGAGTCCGGACGGGATGTCACCGAAGGAGGAGCCTTCTATAACTCCAGCGGTATCCAGGGGGTCGGGGTAGCAGACGTAGCGGATTCACTGGCAGCCCTGGACGAGGTAGTGTTCCGGCGTAAAAGCTATACCATGGACCAGGTATTGAATGCCATGCGCAGCAACTACGCCTCACATCCCGAGATACAGGCAGAGCTGCTCAGCGCACCCAAGTACGGTAACGACCAGCTACAACCCGATGAATATGCCGACCGCGTTGCACGCATCTTCCACTCGGCTCTCGCTCAACACCGCAACACGCGCGACGGTCCATATGTGCCCGGATACTATTCCGTGACGTGCCACGTGGCCTTCGGTCGAAAGGTAAGCGCCCTGCCCAGCGGTAGAAAGTCCGGGGAGTCGCTTGCAGCCAGCCTGGGTCCATCCAACGGGCGGGACCGCCTCGGGCCTACTGCTCTGCTCAATTCAGTGGCGCGCGTGGACTCCACTCTCTCGCCCAATGGCTATGCAATGAACCTTCGCTTCGACCCTCATACGCTGGCCGGCGACCGGGGAGTGAATATCCTTTCCGGCCTGGTCAGGGGCTTCTTCGATTCAGGGGGTATGGAGATGCAACTGAACGTACTCGACCCTGAGATGCTGGAGGACGCCCGCAGCAACCCGGGTAAATATCCGGAACTTGTCGTAAGGGTATCGGGCTACTGCGCCTACTTCGACGACCTCCCCGATGCCGCAAAGCTGGAGATCATATCCCGGACTCGTCTCGAGGTATAGAACAGCGCCCGCAGTCAAGTTGGCAACGACCTGGGGTACACACCAATGGCTACGAATAATGGGGCACGCAGGGCAAGATGTTTTTAAGACTCGCACTCTTGTTTATTCTAACGCCGCTCGTTGAACTGGCGATTCTCGTCTATCTGGGAACCATTATCGGCGCTCTATACACCATACTTATCGTCGTAGCAACAGGCATACTTGGAGCCATTCTGGCAAGGAATCAGGGCCTGGCGATAATTTCCAGGATTCGCATCAGTCTCGAGCGCGGAGTTTTACCTTCAAACGAGCTGCTCCACGGAGCCCTGATACTCACAGGCGGTCTGTTTCTGCTCACACCCGGAGTTATCACCGATATCATCGGACTCGCACTATTGATTCCTCAAACGAGATTTTTCATAGTCATCTGGCTTCGGGGTATTATACGTCGCAGGATTCAGCGCGGAGAGTTCCACTTCCAGGAAATGCGCTAGCAATACATATAAAAACGCCGCCTGACGGCGGCGTTCCAAACCGGATATATCAACCGCATTTTAAAATTTGGCGCACGAATGTCGGTACGTCCCGGCGCGCTGCACACAGCTCCGGGGCATCCGGAAGCTTGCTTAGGCGGTGCTTTTACTCTCCGCAACCTCCTCCATCCATTTGACAACCTCGGGCACCTCCATCCGCATCCTGAACAAAGCCACCATCTGGTCAACAACGCGTTCAGCCTCATCCCATAACTCTTCGGTATCGCTGATCATCTCGATGCCGCCGTCGTCCTTCACCAGGGCAACATCGATCCCATCACCAACGGCCACGCTCGCCCTGGCAGCCGCCCTCACGAATATGGCCAATATCTTCCATGCTACATCAACAGGTGTCTCCTCCCAGGGGAACAACCGGCCGATAGCCCCGTACTCCTCGGCGATACCCCACACCTGATACGCCACTTTGGCCGGTGGATAATTAGCCATCACCTGGTAGAGGCCGGCCCGTCCGTTAACTACAACAGCGGCAGGGAAGACAGGGCAGTCATTCCTGAACATCGTGTATCGCGCGACAAGCGCGTCCACTGTATCCCCCACATCCCAACAGCTAACTCTACCCTCTTCCGACAACGCCCTCTCCAGAGCATCATAGAACGGCTGCACGCCGACCCGCGCGATAACCACGCCGTCAAATTTACGCAGCTTTATCTCAGGTAGCGAAATCTCCATGCCGCCCTGCCTTACCATCCTGCGGTCTGCGACTATGGCCACTCCGTCATGGCATCTAGCCCCAATCGCTATTGTCATGCTGTACCTCCCCTGTCACTGAACCAATACTTCCATAAAACAACACCTTGTTACTCCGGAGCATAGCCTGACGAAGCGCTTATGTCAACAGCACGGGTAAAAGCAGCTACAATTTATGTCAGGTTAGCGCCACAAGTACTTCTCCATCGTGGTTGATGGTAGAGCCGGAAGCTCTGTATTGACAACCAGAGTACCATGTATGTATTATCAGCGGCAATAGCAATGAGGGTCAGGACGCCTCATTGTGAATTGAAATGGAGAATGTCGGTCTAGAGGTATTATTACCATGACAGCCATAGTTACCGGTTTATTATGATATCCTCCTAACCTGCCCTGCTCCCAGCAGGGAGTCCGGTTATTAATAAACTTTTGCAGGAGGCAGTCATGTCCACACAGCCGGAGCAACCGAAGAAGCGAACTGGCGTTACCGGGTTGGCGATACCGGCCGGTCTTCTTATTGGCATCGGTGTCGGTATTTTGTACGATAATACTTCTGCTGGCGTTCTTATTGGT
>CAYVQT010000049.1:0-22893 GCA_964453665.1 uncultured Dehalococcoidia bacterium
GAAAACTTCATCCCTCGACCTTACGGTCGGGGATTTAAGTTTTGTACATTAAAACCGCATCCGATGCAGGGTTATCCCCGAAGGGTTTGCCCAGTACCAATTGCTCTACCATAGCGTATATCGCAGCACCGGCTATACACAGGAGCAAAACCCAGAGCAGCACCTGACGGAAATGCTGTACCTCACGGTACAGCATTTCCTCACCTTTATCCCTTGTCATGCCGATATTCTAATCCATTCTTCCCGAAATCAAAACAGGTAATTTCGGCAGGATGGTAGAAGTGACAACGCAACACACTTTTCAGGCATTAAGCCATCAGCGGTGAGCCTTCAGGTCTGGATTCTCCGCCTTGTCGTCTCAGCCCTTTTAGCTTAGAATTGACCCATGAAGCAACCGATGAGGACTGGCGTGGCCCACCTCCCTCTTCACGGTGGCAAGGCACCCCGCTGGCTGTTTGACCGGATGACGAAGCTTTCCCGGGAGATATCGATAGCCATTGTATCCGAGTTCAGCCCCGAGGAGATGTTACGCAGGCTATCGGACCCCTTCTGGTTCCAGGGCCTGGGCTGTGTCCTCGGCTTCGACTGGCATTCCAGCGGCGTCACCACCACAGTATGTGGCGCTCTCAAAGAAGGGACAAAAGGACTGGAAAAAGAGCTGGGTATCTACATCGCCGGTGGCAAGGGGAAAACCTCGCGGCAGACCCCCTCGCAGATCAGTAAATACTCCGAGATTATCTCCAGAGACCCCGCACCGCTGGTTTACGCCAGCAGAATGTCTGCCAAAGTGGACTCCTGCGCGGTTCAAGACGGCTACCAGCTATATCATCATACCTTCCTGTTCACCGCCCGGGGTGACTGGGCAGTGGTCCAGCAGGGAATGAACGAAAGGAACCACTACGCCCGCAGATACCACTGGCTCGGTGAGAGCGTTACAGACTTTGTCTGCGAGCCTCATACTGCAATATGCTCCCAGGGATTTGGCAATTCGTTGAACATGGTGGCCTATGAGAGCGAGGAGGCGCGGGATGTAGCAACCAGGGTCGCCTCGGAAGAGGACCCGGATGCCCTGGTTAAAGAGCTGAAAAGGTTGAAATCGCTCGACCTGCCCTCCCGCCACCATCTCTCATTGCACGACCTCCACCCTGAATACCTCGAGAAGATATTCCTCTCCACCTATGAGCGTAAACCCGAGTGCTTCGAGAACCTTATAGGTATGGAAGGCG
Source organism: uncultured Dehalococcoidia bacterium (assembly GCA_964453665.1). Taxonomy (GTDB): domain Bacteria; phylum Chloroflexota; class Dehalococcoidia; order SZUA-161; family SZUA-161; genus DAOUTY01. The sequence goes on from CAYVQT010000049.1 coordinate 1,227, forward strand.
TAGGGCCGAAAACTATCCGCGCCCTCAGCCTTGTATCCGAGCTGGTATGGGGAGTTGCTCCCAGCTTTAACGACCCCGCCCGCTATAGCTTCGCCCACGGCGGTAAGGATGGAATTCCTTACCCGGTAGACCGCACAACCTACGACAGGACTACAGCGATCCTGTCCCGCGCGGTACGAAAGGCAAAGCTGGGCAATAGAGAGGAGATGGAAGCCCTCAGACGCCTGCACAGGGCCTTTCCCCAACATGAGTAAGATACTTTTCATAGACTACGATGAGACTCTACACGATACCTACGCCAAGTTCGTAGTCAGGCTCGATGGCATATACGGTTTGAGCGCCGAGCAAATAATTAACGCCTATCTGGCAGTGCACCGGGGGATTGTTCACCTGCAGTATCCCGAGAAGCATGACGACTTCTTCTTTCATCAAAGGTTGCTCGCCGACTATTTGGGCATGCCCTACGACGAAGGCGAGGCTAGAAAGACAGCAATAAGGTTCAAGGAGGCACAGGAGGAATGCTGGATAAATCCGACCTTCTACCCGGAGAGCCTGTACTTCCTGGACAAAGTTAAGGAAAGGTACATACTCTGTTTGACAACTGGAGACTATGCACGGGAAAAGGCCGATGCCCTGGAGAAAGCCGCTGGAACGAATTATTTCAGCTACGCCTTTGACCATACACACCTGGGGATAAAGGGAGATAGAACCTACTTCGATAATGCGCTTATGTCTACTAACTCCACGCCCGATGATGCCATAGCAATAGGCGACAGCCTGGAACATGACATAGCTGCTGCCAAAGAAGCAGGGATTATTACAATATGGGTCAATAGAAGAGGACGCTCTCTAACAAGCGACTCCCCCTACCCAGATTACGAGGCCAGTGACCTGTTTGATGTTCTCGAGTTTATTGAAAGCTTTTAGGTCACAAGATATAATTGCGAGCCTTAGCCCTGAGCGATGCCAGGAAGCAAGGCATCCTGCGTCATTGCGAGCAAAGTCTTTCTACAATCGCCATTATTGGAGTAATTAAACAAGGAGGCACAAGGACATGGAAATTGCTGCGTCAGGTTTTTACGAGATTCTTTCACCAAGATGCACGGTGATTATCTCAACCGTGGACGATGACGGAAAAGCCAACGCTGCCCCGTTCAGCTTCGTAACGCCAGTTTCATCTGACCCGCCGTTAATCCTATTCGCCTCCGCTCCTGCCAGGCACACGCTAGCTAACGCAAGAGAAACTGGCGATTTTGTTATTAACATCGTGCCTGAGGAGCTACTGGATAAACTCTGGACCTGCTCTAAGGCACTCCCCAAAGGTGTGAGCGAGATCGAAGAGGCTGGTTTAACCGAAAGAAAATCAAAGCGTGTCAGAGCACCCGCCATTGAAGAGTGCATAGGCTGGATAGAGTGCCAGGTTGAGTTTGAGAAAGAGGCCGGCGACCACATCCTTGTGGTCGGGAGGGTGGTGCGCGCCGAATGTAAAGACGAGTATATGAAGGAAGAGCAATTCGATGTCTCCAAGGCAAGGCCGGTAATGCACATTAGAGGAAGGAGATTTGTTGCCGCTGAGCGAGTCATTCACGCCAAGGGTCACTGAACGACCGTCAACCAAAGAGTGAACTCAGATATCCCATCACCGGCCACTAACCCCGCACTCTCTTCTAACTCGATTAAACACCCGCCGTTCATTGCGGCGGTTCAGCCAACCTGCTACAATGGAGTCCAGTCGTTGCATTCGAACAGGAGGGGCAATGGGTCACGAGCATATCATCTATACCAAGGACGAGGGTATAGCCACTCTGACACTTAATAGACCTCAGAAATTAAACGCATTTACTACTGCTATGTACAGAGGGCTATCAGAAGCACTCGATGAAGCAGCCAGCGACGACGAGGTAAGGGTGCTGGTAATTACGGGGACAGGGCGCGCCTTTTGCGTCGGCGCCGATGTTAAGGGCCTGGAGGAAGGATTTAATAAGAATCCCAGTCCATCAGCACAGCAGGGATCTATGATTGGCACAGTGAGAAGTATCTTAACCGTACCCCTGCGGAGAATGGACAAGCCGGTCATAGCCTCCATTAATGGCATAACTGCCGGCGGCGGCCTCGATGCTGCCTGTGCCTGTGACATCCGAATAGCCTCCGAGAGAGCCACCTTCTCCTCAGTCTTCGTTCGCAGAGGGCTGGTCCCCACTATGGGCGGGACCTATTTCCTCCCCAGACTGATCGGGATAGATAAAGCCTGCGAACTTATCTGGACCGGCGATCTAATTGACGCCCACGAAGCTGAAAGGATAGGGCTTGTAACCAGGGTAGTGCCCCACGATGAGCTTGAAGCGGCTACCTGGGAACTGGCAACCAAACTGGTAAAAGGGCCGCCGCTCGCGATAGCCAGCGCCAAGAAACTGATATATAACAGTCTGGACGCTGATCTAGAGTCAGCCTTAAAGGAAGTCATAGGAGAGTACATGGCGCTGAGTCAAACAGAGGATCACCGGGAGGCACTACGTGCGTTTCTGGAAAAAAGGGAGCCGGTTTTCAAGGGCAGGTAACCGCACTAAAGCCCGGTTCTCTTTTCTCACGGCCCCGTCTGGAACAGGGGAATAGCGATAAATGGCGATTGAGGAGCAGCCTCATAATTCCTCACACGATAGATTTGTAAAAGTAGACTTTCACATACATACCCCGGAATCAAAATGCTACAGTGACCCTATGACCTCACCCGAGCAGATTGTAGATGCAGCCCTCGCCGCCAAACTGGACGCAATCGCTATCACCGACCATAACACATTCAGCGGCGTCGATGTCGTAAGGAAGGCAGGTCAGTTAAAGAGGCTGGTAGTGTTCCCCGGGATTGAGCTGTCGACAGAAGCTGGCCACTTCCTTGCCCTTTTCGATCACGAAGCTCCCGTCTCTCGGCTGGAAGATTTCCTCGACTATGTAGGGGTTAGCGTAGCGGGAATTGGGGATGGGACCATCCCCGTACGCGACGATATCAAGGATGTCCTTCGCAAGATATATGAGCGTGAGGGAATTGCTATCGCAGCCCATATCGATAGATGGCCAACAGGTTTCTCGCAGACCACCAGGAGCCGCCGGTTGAAGATGAAAATACATGGCAGCGAATATCTCTCCGCCCTTGAGATTACTCAGCCGCAGAATAAGGAGCTGTGGAACAGAGGGCAAGTACGGGATTACCCCAAGAGATATGCCTGCGTTCAGGGTTCGGATGCCCATGCCCTTGATGAGATCGGAAGGCGGCCTACATACATGAAGCTTCCCGGTCTAAACCTGAACGGGATAAGACTGGCTTTCAATGAATATGAGAGTAGAATAAGGTTCCCCGAGGAGATAGAAGGAAACAGCAAGAATATTACCCGCTATCAGTAATCATATTCGTTCAATCACTTCGAGTTATACACAAGTCTACCTGACAGTCACATCCCCATTAGATGTTCTGATGTAAAGCTCCGCATTCCCTGTACCAATCGTGCCTACGAGATGGTCTTCCCTCGTCAACGTAGCCGTTACTTCCAGTTCACACGTTACCATACCATTACTGGTCTTCGCATCCAGATTAACGCCAGGCGTACCCAGCAGTTCCACATCTACTTTGCCGTTGCTGGTAACAAGTCTGCTCCTTGACCCGTCCGTTATCTCTCCGCTGAACCAGATCTCACCATTGCTGGACTCAATATCGACCTCACCTTTGACATCCCATAAATCCACTGAACCATTACTGGTCGAGATTAAGCAAGTCCCTTCCATAGTGCCAATTTCTATAGCACCGTTACTGGTCGTTCCATTATACTCACCCTTCACGTCCATCAGCACAATCTTCCCATTGGACGTATTCATGACGCCGGAACCATTCATACCGCGCAGCTCAACAGCACCATTGCTGGTGTTAATATCCACGTAGGTACCGGCCGGTGCGGTTATGGCAATATCAGCAGCAGCGCTGCCGTAAAACCACCACTGCTTCGTTGCTTTAACATCAATTGTTATCGTGTCACCATCCTGGATTATCTCATATTGAACTCTGGGAGCATCCGTCAGCGTCGCCTCTACACGCACTTCGTTGTCAGTGCCAGCATTTATCTCGATGCCCCCGTTCTCGCTACTGACAACAACCGTGGGGGACACGCCGACGGTGAAGCTATCATCCTGATATTCCGTAGGGCCTACGCTGCATCCGGTGACTACTAATAGCACGGCGACTACAGCAACGGCAATGACGAGCGGCCCTGAGCCTGAAAAGACCCGCCGTCGGATTCCACGCACTTGAATTTCACCAAACATTTTCAGTCGCATTCTTTCCCCCTGATATAAAATGTATCAGTCGGTTATCCGTCACTACTGATATCTATTAATGGTCTTTGTGTCCAGGTTACGAGCATTCTATCATCAGGATTCCACAGGTGCAACAAAAGCCCTCTACCCATTATCAGTTGAATAAATATTTCCTGACCCGGTCAACTATTTCCCGGACGCCACTCAATTGATGATAAACCCCGCTAAACTGGTTATATAGCGCCAATGGGCCCCTTATCCCTGGTTCAAGGACAAATCTTTAGTGCCATCTTCAGGCAAGCCAATCGTACTCATTTACAATACAAAAGGGTTAAATGTCTATAGAAACTCAAAATTTTTAAGAGTGTAAGGCGACTGCGGAAACTGCAACTATGCCTGCAGTAAACGGCGAACTTTAGCGCACAAATACCAGTACCGGTCTCCATCTACGGGTAGTAATCTTGTGCCATCAACAAAGCTCGAAAAATGACCATTAAGGCTATGGAGTAACATGTGGCACCTGTGGTAATGTTGACTTGAGACAGGGGGATATAAGAGAGGCAACAGAGGAGCGATACAGATGTATTTACAGGTGGACATATACGAATGCGGCAGTAAACATATTCACGTCGTCTTGCGAGGGCAGGTCCAGGGAGAAGCTGTCTTCGGTGATTTCGACGTGTTTGCCGAATTCATTGAAGTCTGCCAGGATTTTATCAACAAACGTAGCTTGATACCCAGAGTCTTTCTAGATGCTTTCGATGATTCGGGCAATGCCTGTACGTAGAAAGACGAGAGGATAGCCATACAGATATCGATATTGTTCGCAATTATAGAAGCCGTGTATTTTTTGAAGATACCCGGCTTTTTTAATTGCGGCCTTAATCAAAGCCCGAACTGTGGAATTTTATTACGGATTTGGTACCTTACCCGGCAACAGGTTGTTTCTCGGTAACGATAGGAATCTCAACCACAAACTTAGCCCCCTCACCAGGCACACTCTCGACATATATCCGGCCCCCGTGACTCTCCACTATGCCGTAGCAAATACTTAATCCCAGCCCCGTACCCTTCCCTACATCCTTGGTGGTAAAAAACGGGTCAAATATCCTCTTCTGGTTTTCCTGTGAGATCCCCGGCCCATCGTCAATAAAAGTCATCCGGATAACATCGCCCATCTTCTCCGTTTTAACGTAGAGCCTGCCTCCCCCATGGGCATCTACTACAGCTTGCTTAGCATTATTGATGATATTCACAAATACCTGCTGCATTTGGTGAAAATCAGCCATTGTCATTGGAATCACGGGGTCCAGGTCCGTCGTCACGACTATGTTGCTTACCTTCATCGGGTAGGCGTAGAGTTCCAGGCTTCTCTCCACGGCTTCATTTATGGAAATCAGGCTCTTATCGAGCTTACGCTGATAAGCGAATGAAAGAAGGTTGCCTGTGATTTTAGAGGCGCGCTGCGCCTCCCTGTAGATAATTTCAACGTCATTCCTTGCAGTTTCATCCAGGTCGTTGCGGTCATTCAGAAGCTGGGCGAATGCCTGTACCGCGGCCAGAGGGTTATTCAATTCATGGGCTACACCCGCCGCCAGTTCGCCAACCGCTGCCAGCCGTCCCGTAAGCTGAAGCTGCTGCTCCATCTTCTTGCGGTCGGTGATATCTTCCATCATAGCGATGAAGAACAGCGGTTCCCCTCTGGCACCGCGAACGATAGAAAGATGCTGGTGCACCCAGATTACACCCCCATTCTTACAAATGTAACGCCTCTCAATATGGTATTGCTCGCGTTTCCCCGCCAGCATTTCCTTGAAAAGCGCCGAATCCTCCAACGCATCCTCCGGATGAAGGTACTTCCTGCCAGCCATGCTACGAAGTTCCTCCACACCGTAACCTATCAACCTTTGCCATGCGGGATTTATCTCTATAGGTTTCCCCTTCAAATCCACTAACACTATACCAAGTGCTGCTTCCTCAAATATCTTCCGGAACCGCGTTTCACTTTCCCTCAACGCCTCTTCTAATAGCTTGCGTTCCGTAATATCCCTTATAACCACTGATACCGCCGGTTTACCCTCATACTCCATGAGTCTTGCCCCAAACTCAACGGGGCACTCTGTTCCATCTTTTCTTGTCAGTACCGTTTCATACTGCGGAGGAACTACATCTCCGCGCTGCCTTCTGGCATGCACCCGCGCAAGCTCCTTGACTATCCCTGACGGCACTAAATCATGAATAGCCCTGCCAATCGCCTCCTCCAGGGTATAGCCAAACATCTCCGCAATTCTTGCGTTAGCAAAGGCTATCCTGGAGTCCTGAATCACACAATAACCATCATTCATCTCTTCGACGAAATGTCGGAATTTCTCCTCCGATTTCCTCAGGGCCTCTTCCACTTCTCTGCGCTCAGTTATGTCGCTGAAGGAAGAAATCACCTGGACAGGGTTTCCATTATCATCGGTAACAACGCCTCCGTGCACTTGAACATGCCTCTCTTCGCCATCTTTTCCTTTAGTGACCAGTTCTCCTTCCCAGATTCGTTTCTCCATCGTTGCCCTTGCATTCTCTACAGTAACTTCATCTAAATCCAGGAAAACCCGATAATTTTCCCCCACAAGCTCCTCTTTTTTATCCCAGCCCCACAGCGTCAGGCATGCCTGGTTCACGTATGTTATATTGCCTTCCATGTCACACATGGCAACAGCGCCCAGGGAGTTCTCAACGGCATTTTCCTTGATCCGCAGTTCCTCATCGGCCCGCTTGCGATCAGTGATATCGCAGAAATTGGCGACTATGCCTCCAACAACCTGATCATCCAGGAGGTTTCTGCCAACTACTTCAAGGGTACGCAAACTGCCATCGCTATGTCGGGCGCGTATCTCGGTGTGTATAGTAATACTTGGATTCTCAATCAATTTAGCGAAGAGCTCGGCCGCTTTCGGCACATCATCCGGGTGAACAAGCTCAAACGAGTTCTTACCGACACGCTCTTTGTATTTATATCCCAGCATATGTTGAAAGGATGGGCTTTCGTAACTGACCTTTCCATCCCCGTCAATAACTGCTATGGCATCGTGAGCATTTTCAATGAGAGACTGGAAATACTCCTCCCCGTGTCGCGATGACCTTGCCGCCCTTTTACCTTCAGCGATGGAGATGCCTCTCTGATGAGGCCTATTTCCCGCTTCTCTGCTGCTTTTCATCATTTACTATGCCTGTATCCACTATATGGACGCCCGAATGTATAATATAATCTACGGCTGAACAACCGGCCTTTCTCTTTAGTTCCCGCTCCGCGTGTTTTCTTTAAGTTTTTCCGGCAGGTCCGTCAAAATTCACCAGCAAGGCTTTTTATAAAAGGTTACTATCTTCATCAAGCATTAACTTTGCTGCTATCACGCTATCACAGCTTCATGGATTAATTCAATAGCCTTTCCAGCTTTTCCCAGCGGTAAGATAGTACTGCGGCGAATGAAAACACAGGATTACTTATGGCTGTCCAGCGGGGTTTATCGGCTTACCCGAGTTGCAGATGGCTGACGTAGGGTGAAGTTGATCAGGGGTTGGTTTAGGCTGATAATGCCGACTCTAGCTCTCTAGTCCCATCCTCTTCTTTTCCCTTTTCTCTTCTCTCTTCATAAAGTATAGAGAATAAATCTCTCTCAATCGGTACTGCCTCAATTCATGCAAACGCAAGAAAGCGCGCACATACTTCAGGCGCAGGCCGGGACAAATACCCCTCCCTATTGCTATGACTTGCATATACTTCCGAGTTGACTTTGTCCAGTAGTACTTATATGGCTCATCACCCCTGAGGAGATCAAACTCTTGCAGACCTCTCTCGATCGCATCCCGTATTACAAACATGAACTGCAGTTGCCCCACGCTGTACTTTGAATACCTCTGAGCTCGGCCGGCAGTCCCTGCGTAGAACTTGCCATTGTATATATAGCCAAACAGTGCGGATACCATTTCACCATCGACATCTAAATGAGAGAAATGCAGCCATCCTTTTCCCAGTAACCGAGTGGCTATGTCCCTGTAGAACTGCTTCGCCCCGGAATCGCGAAATATGCCTCTAATATTCACGGATTGCCAGCGCTCTTGATGAAGGTCAAAGAATTCAGTCAGCCTGTCATCAATATTGTCCACCGTACATTTTCGGAACTCAACGCTGTGTTCCTCTTCCAAAGCTCGAAGGCTCCGGCGGAGCTTCTGCCGCCTCCTTTGGCTTAACGAACTAAAATACGCATCCCATGTTGCGGGTAGTGATATATAAGGGGCCACAGTTGTTGCCCTTTCTTGAATGACCAGCTTCTCCGAAAGCAAAGACTCGTTCTCCCTCAGTGCGGCAATGAACCTACTTTCTTCTGGTACTAAGTTCAGCCTTAAGACTAGCCCGCTTCCAGCGATTTCGTTTTCTATATAGTCAAGTAGTGCAGCTACAGCTGTTTCCCTATCAATAACGGACATCAATCCCACGTAGTTATAATTTGCCGAGCCCATAGTCTCAAGTGCACGTAGCTTAAGTAACCCTATCCGATATTCTGTTACCTTAAGGGGAACAATACCTATAACCCGCTGCTCCCTCTCAATCAGCAACACGTTAAGCCTGTCCCTTCCGGCAAAGTGTCTCCACCATGTCGATAGCCATTCAAGCGTTAGATCTATTGAAACGTTTTCGCTTGTTTGCAGGAGTTCCTCCCAGACTGGCTCCAGCGCTTCAAGCTCACTTGGTTCTGTTACTACTCTTACATTTATGCCGCTCATCTCACAAAGCTATTGTAAGGATAGGGAATCAGTAGCAAGCGATATATAGGAGACACATTGTCTCAGCACCTGTAATGGCCATAGCATAGCGATAAATATAACGATCCTACTCATTCGATATCCCCATCTTCCCTTTCTCTTTCTCTCCACTCTTTCTCATACGACGCAGGCGCAAGCTCGACCTCAGACCATTTCGCAGAATGTCGTACATATGCAGGAATGCGCTCAGGAATTGCAGGTGAAGTCCAGTATAAAGACCTTTCCTCACTACTATAACCCGCATGTACTTTCTGGCCGACTTAGCCCAGTAGAACTTGTAAGGTTCGTCTCCTCTTGAGTAGTCGAATTCCTTAAGCCCTCTTCCAATCATATCTTCTATCAGGAACTTATCATGCAGATGCCCGATACTATACTCCGAATACCGTGTGTCACGGGCCGCCGCAACGGCATAGAACTTACAATTGTAAACATACCCGTACTCTGCGTTCGCCATCCTGCCGTCTATATTTAAGCTGGAGAAATGCAGCCATCCTTTTTTAAGAAACTGAGTTGCTATATCTTCATAGAATGCCCTCATTCCGGGGGCAGAGAACCAGCGACCGGTATTAACAGCTCCCCAGCGTCTCTGGTGAAGGTCGAAAAATTCGCTCAACATGTACTTCAGTTTATCCTCGTTACACTCCTGGAACTGAACGCTGTGCGCCTCTTGTAGAGATTGCGATGCTCGGCGGAGCTTCTGCCGCAGCTTCCTGCTGAGTGAATGATAGTATTCGTCCCACGTCGCAGGCAGTGCTACGTACGGCGCTAACGTCGTCACCCTCTCCTGAAAAGCCAGGTTATTCGAAAATAAATGACTTTCGCTACGCAACAGAGCAAGGATTTTGCTGTCTTCAGGTACCAGGTCCAGCAGCATAACAAGCCGGTTCTCGACCAGTTTATCTTCGAGGTAGGCTATTAGCGTGGTTATCGCTTCTTCACCATTTCCGGACCTCACTAGCCCAATGTAATTGCAGTATTCCGAGCCTATCGTCTCCAGAGCACGAACTCTGAGCAATCCTATTCGATATTCAGTCCTCATGAGAGGAACAATCCCAATGACCTGTCCCTGCTTCTCAATCAGTAATATATTCAGTTTCTTCCTTTCGCCAAAGTGCCTCCACCACGTCGATAGCCATTCATGTGTCAGATATATTGAATTATCACGGCCAACATCCTTTATAAGTTCATACCAGACCTCTGCCAGGGACTCAAACTCTCCCCGTTCTGTTACCACTCTAATCGTCGCGCTGCTCATTTCATAACTCTGCTACTACAAATGACCAATGGCAGGCATCAACGGCAGGGTATGTCGCTAGCGGACTAGCCCTGGTGTTCAGTCGGCAGAAGCGGCGTCTCTTTCCATAACTCCAACCATAGCAGTTTCAGGTAGCGGCCTCTGGCATATATCCTGGGGCCGAACCTGGCATGCGCTTTCTGAGATGAAATATTAGTTACATTTACCGCATTTCGCGACACCGTAATCCCCATTTCCCTCAGAAATTTGAATCTCTCGAAATAGCCGTAAGCCATAAGGCCCCTGCCCCTGTATTCAGGTACCGTCTCGGTACCACCGGTGCATGCTTGATTTTTTGAAAAGTCCACTTCGTATGGTATGAAGTCAAAGGAGTTTTTGGCCTCCTTGTTAAGTGCCACCAATCCTATATGTACGACCTCATCACCAACAAAAACGCAGAAGGCAATCGCTCCTTTATCCAGTGATTTTCCGGCATATACGAAACGATGACGGAAGTCACATCCAATAGCCGCCGCCAGTTCATCAGCTTCTTCGTTGTTGTGAACGATCCTGAATGTGAAATCCTGGATTCGAGGCATGAAGTCGGCCTCATTCCTTTCATGCAGCGCATGTTCATAGAGATAATAATGGCCATATAGAAAGAGCCGGCGTCTTGTGAAATCAAAACCGCGCTCGAGAACTGTTATCAACCCATCGCTCTGAAAAATATCCCTCGCCCTGTTTAGCATTGAAACCAGTTCAGATATCATGTTACGACCACAATCATGGGATCTGTCTCCTCTCTCCAGCGGCCGAGCCGATAACGAGCCATCGCGAGCAGCAGGCAGCAAACAGTAACACTATTCAGGCTATATCCGCTGTAATTACCCGCCATCACGTTTCACAGCCTTCACCGCAACATAGCGTCCTGTTAAAAATTTTGTTCTTCTTTCTCCCAACCTCTCAAGTGAATCAAGCCCCTTGCGGATAAAGTCATCAAACCTACCCCTGCCCAACCTGCGTAAAGAGCGTTCCAGCAACGTAACCAGCCCGTCAGGATGCGGGCAGTGATATATAGCCGTGCTTTCTTCCACCGTGAGTCCGACTCCCTCCAGAGCACGTCTCAGCCTGGCGGGTGACAGAGTCTTACCAATATAGTAAGGTGCTAACCCCAGGCGCATCCACAGGCTGATAAAAATGTATGGGGGGTAGGTCAGGTTGCTTTTATTATCCATGGTAAGTATGAGAGTGCCCCCAATTCGGAGAACACGCCCAAGTTCTTCTAAGGCCATCGCTATGTGTTCTTCTTTGGGAAAGTGGTCCAGGGTGGAGTCGGAGATGATGAGATCGATAGAATTAGCTTTCAGAGGGAGATGCCTGACATCGCAGCAAATGAATCTACCTGCATCCATACCGATGTCTGTGACCCGTCTCTCAGCCCGGCCTACAACTTCTCGGGAAACATCCATACCGATTACATTGCCGTTGAGCTGGATGATATCGAATAAGAATTGGACCTGACCAAAAGCCTCCTGAAAGAGATCGGTCTTCAGAATACGCCCTGCGCTTACTATATCCGTCCATTTCGCCACCAGCGCGAGATAGGTCTTTCTGGTGTGCTCAGCCGATAGGTCATAAGAAGAACTTTCCGCGAGCTTTCGCCTTGCTATACGGTCCCAGTATTCAGCCCCGTTGCCCGACATAATCCGCCCTCATATATCCAAACCAAGGCCACATTGTCATAGCTGCCGTGGACTTAAGCATATCAAGCCCCGATTTCGAGTCAATTTCTGCACAGCGTTACGATAGATTCTGAGGCCAAACTCCCGCCGTCGGACCGAAATTCGCACCAGTTTGCCACCATTCTGGCATTAGACAAGAGGTAAGTCAACAATAGGACGAAGCCATACTAATGAAGTGCCGCCCGGGTAAGAGAATACTATTGAGCATGTGTAATTGACGGCATGGCAGTAACAGAAGATAAAATATCGCTAATATGTGTCGATCGGAACACCCTGTCTGTGAGGTATCGTCTAGCTAAATGTAGTATCGCTCGCAGCCTGTGTTAACCCTCTCCCAATAACGGCGTTATCGTCTCCAGCAACGATGGGTATCTCAACCACGAAAGTTGCTCCTTCGCCAGCCTTGCTCCTGGCATATATGCGGCCACTGTGACCTTCAACGATGCCATAACATATGCTCAGACCCAGACCCGTTCCCTTTCCCACGTCTTTCGTGGTGAAGAAAGGGTCGAATATGCTCTGCATGTTATTCTCCGAGATACCGGGACCGTTATCGGTAAAGGTTATCTGAACCACTTCTTCCGCGCTCTGTGTCCTAACACAAAGCCTTCCCCCACCGTGTGCTTCTATCATCGCCTGTTCTGCGTTTTTCATGATGTTTACGAAGACCTGCTGTAGTTGATGGGGGTCAGCCATGGTCAGCGGAAGGTTACTTTCGAGTTCCATCACCATTTCAATATTGCTGGACTTCATACGATAAGCGTGCAGCTCCACACTTTTTTCAACTATTTCATTGACAGAGATGAGGCGTTTCTCAGGCGTATTTCTGCGGGCAAATGACAGCAGATTACCCGTTATTTTAGAAGCGCGTTGCGCCTCCCTGTAGATAGTCTCCACATCGCCCTTTACTGTTTCATCCAGGTCCTTCCTTGACGCCAGAAATTGAGCAAAGGCCTGTATAGCAGCTATAGGATTGTTCAACTCATGAGCAACGCCCGCCGACAGTTCACCGACCGCAGCCAACCTGCCAGCGATTTGAAGCTGCTCCTCCATCCTCTGCTTTTCCTCCTCCGCCAGCTTCAGCTCGGTGACATCTCTACCTATATAGATAGTGCCCTGCAGCTTTCCCTCCTTATCCCTCATCACCGCCCTGGATAAAGATATGGGAATACTTTCACCGGCCTTCGCCCTGAAACTCGTCTCTACCCTGATAATACCGGTCTCCGTAGAGCCCTCAGGTTCTATGCCTTCGAAAATATCTTTCATTTCGGCTTCTTCAGTAAAAATGATTTCCAGCCGCTGTCCGACCAATTCACTCTCTTCATACCCCAGCATTTTCAACGTCGCCTGATTGGCCAAAGTGATCCTTCTATCCAAGTCGACCAGGAGCAGCGAATCCGGCATCGTGGAAATAATACCACCTGCGGCAGTTGCCGGAGTTATCGCGAACAGCTTATATCGCCACATCGCATAAACGGCAAAAGCACACACGATTGTAAATACAGATGTAGTTAAATCGGGAATTGTGACCTGGAGCAATGGAAACAGCCAATCGGTTATTATCCCTGTAGCTATAACAATAAGAAAACCAGCGAATATATACTTGGCCTGCTGTTTCTTGTTGTGGTCCGATTGCTTTAAGTAATACAGCAAGCATAAATACACTGACAGAACCCCAAGGCCATAAGTCCAAAAATAGCTGATGTTATATACGAGAGAGCTTTCAGGGATAGTGTAAGTCCACCCCCAGTACTCCCTGGCCGGTTCTCCTCCCATAAGATTTGTAGTGAATGACAAGATGATGAACATCAACGCCGGGGTATACATGAAAAGATAAACCAGCCTGCTTTTAAATGCCTTGGATTCCTCCGTGAATATCAGAACAAAATGCAGTAGTAGAGGCGGTATTATATAGACAAGACTATTCAGCTTCAGCCAAAAATCGGCTGTCGCAAAGTTATCCGCTTGACGGTACACGAATTCTGTGAATGACCAGAAAGCAAGAGATACGCATAGCGCCATAAAAATCCTGTTCAAGGGCTTTCGCGTGTCCCGGAGGTAGATGAAGCTACCCAGAATGAAAACAACTGCGCAGGAAAGCAAGGAAAGTAGAGCAAAAGAGTTCATAATAAGTCATCTCTCGCGAACTTTGTCTGCTGTAAAATAGTAGTATGCGCACATTATAACCAAACGCTAGCATAGCTATCATCTGGCGTAAATGGTCATTTCTTGCCAGCTAAAGATAGTGAAATAGTACTGCACCTGTCGGATAAAAGGCGCCTCTGCCATACAGCCCGGCACTCAGACATATTTGCCAACCATTATTTCTGATTTACAAGTGTCGAGCTAAGCACGTCGAAAAGGAGTATTTGAGATGTCGAATATGCAGCAAGGTGGTAGAGCTGTCCTACCAGAGGTCAAGCCCCTTTAATCCCTACGTGGACGGTAGCTACGCCCAGGGTGAGGCGGTAGATTTCCACTTCACGCAGGCCCTCTTCTTCCATAAGCCCCTTGACCGCTTCCGGAGACAGGCTAACCATGATGGAATTGGGCAGATAGGTGTAGGCTTCTCTGTTGCCAGATATGAGTCTGCCGATATAAGGCACTATATGGAACAGGCTGAAGTAATGCAGTGCCCTGGCAAGCAAAGACTGAGGTCGCGTAAGTTCCAGGGACACAACCCTACCTCCAGGCTTTACAACACGGGCTATTTCCCGAAAGGCAGCACCTATGTCAGGGATATTCCTTAAGCCGAATCCAATAGTTACATAGTCAAAGGTATTTTCGTGGAAAGGCAATTGTAGGGCGTCGCCAAGCACCAACTCGATTAAGCCTCCGCCCGGGGAAGCGGTGAATTTGGCTTTAGCCTTCTGCAGCATACGTGGGCAGAAATCCAGGCCTACCACCATGCTTTCACCATCCCGCCGTGAGAGGTGCCGCGCGAGCTCTCCGGTACCCGTGGCAACATCAAGAGCAAGTGCACCGGAATTAGTACCGCACTTAGACGCTGCGAACCGCCTCCACGATCCATCACGTCTGAGGCTCAGCAGACTATTGACAGGATCATAGTAATCCGCTATAGAGGCGAACATCGCTCTCACATTAACGGTTTTACCTTCCTGTATATCTCCAGACACTGTTTATTTACCTCGGGTACAACTGCCGCCCCGGGAAGCAGGTCTTATTGAGCACCAGCAGCATCGCAGCCTAAAGCCTGAGGCTATTTTTCGGGCTAACCGTGTATAGCACCGGAGAATCAAATATACGGTCGCAGCGGGACTATTTTATCGAAGCGCGCCGGAGTAGCCATCAGGAGTATTGTTAACCCCGGCTTGATGTGTAAATGCCTACCTCTTCCCATCATTCAAGCGTCAATGTTGTGCCAGAGTTATTCTGGAAAAAGACATCGCCGAACTCCCTCGCCAGCGCAGCCGCGGAGTAGAAGCCTGTGCAATGGGATACCCCAAGCCTCTGCAAACCCAACTCCTTTAACTCGTCAGCGGTTTTCTGGACGCGTTCCGGCGAAGCAACATGCAGGTGCGTGCCGCCTATTATGGTATGGATATATTCCCCACCGGTAATGCTCTGGACATGGCGTACAGTGTTCACGATGCCGCGGTGGGCACAGCCCGTAATCAAGGCGAGCCCCTGTTCAGTCCTGACTGTAATGGCAAGATCATCCGTAAGTGGGTCCGGCACCATCTCGTCCCCTACCTTCAGACAGAGCCTGTCGTCGATCTTTTCGTAGTCCGTGGTCATCTCGACTTCGCCGGTGGTCATTATGTCATCACCTATCTTATAAGGCTCCTTGGTGAGGGTAAAGGAAGCGCCATGGTTTTCCAGTTCCTCTCGCATGAAAGGTATTCCCGCATAGCGCTCAAGTTCGCCGAACACGACATACTTCGGTATCCATATATCAGGATGAGCGACAACCTCGACATTACCTGTTCTCATCAGCACGTCGCGCAGGCCACCGGTATGGTCCACATGGGCATGGCTGAGCACTATCGTATCCACGGTAGAAAGGTCGATCCCCATAAGGTCGGCATTGTGCACTGCCGAAATACTCATACCGGTATCCAGCAGGACCTTACGGTTCTCGGTCTCCACCAGGATGCTCAGCCCCCACTCAGCAAGAAAGCCGAGTTGAGCGGTATTCTCACTCAACGTAGTGATTCTAACTGACATTTTTCACCCCCCTGACAGGAAGTATAGCACCACCATGCATCGGCCTCAAGGGTGAAACACCGGCGCTAACGTTAAAGGGACACAGCGCGGACGGTCTTCAAAAACCTGGCAATCCAGGGTAGCCTAGAGCAGATGCTCCAAACCACCCACAATTCTCGGATAGACTCCATGCTGCGCCTCTACCATCTATGCCAACCAGCGCTAACGTGAAAGTGAAGGAGTCTCCAAACGGTAGCGACCGCTATCGATAGGAAATATCTCCCTCAGAGGCAAGGTAAAGCCAACCTCGACAGCGACGAAACCATATTTACTCCGGATGCTGTCGATAGCCTTATTCAGCCTTCTCTGTTTTTCCATCCAGGGATCGAACATGTCGAGTTGCCTTCCCTCGGTCAGGTTTGACACCCCGATGCCAATAAGCCGCACCGGAGTATTCCTTTGCTCAAGCGCTTTATCCATCAAACTGCACCCGACCTGAAATATAATCCCGTCAGCATCTATACCATCTCGCAAAGAGCGGCTTCGAGTGATCGATTCAAAATCAGCATACCTCAGCTTCAGTGTTACACACCTGGCCTGTTTGCCCTGAGCGCGTAGCGCTCCTCCCACACGTTCACAAAGATAGTGTAGAGTCGCCCTGAGGAAAGTGCGATCCAATGTATCCTCGGCAAATGTGCTTTCACGACTTATAGATTTGGCCGGAGCGGGGAGTTCCAGCCTCCTGTTATCAACCCCGTTAGCATATTGATGTATAACGTCACCATGCACCCCAAAGCTCTGCTTCAGCAAATTAAGCGGCAGCCGGGCAAGATCGCCTATGGTTATGATACCCATTCTCTTCAGCGTCCTCTCAGTCTTCGGTCCAATGCATGGGAGTTTATTGACAGACAAAGGTGCGAGGAAAGTACGCTCCTCCCCGGCGGCAACTTCAATCAGTCCATCGGGCTTGGATTGGTCAGAGGCAACTTTAGCTACTACCTTCGAGCTCGCAATCCCAATCGAGGCAGTCAGACCCAACTCTTCACTTATCAGCCTCTTTATCCTCAGCGCAGTTTCCCTGACGGGCCCATAGAGCGGTTCGAATCCGGTCAGGTCGAGAAACGCCTCTTCCAGCCCCAACGGCTCAACATCAGGCGTAAACTCAACAATAATATCCATAAATCTCGCCGAAGCATTGCGATAGCGAGAGAAGTCACCCCTGAGAAAGATAGCATGCGGGCAGATGCGCCGGGCAGCCGATAGAGACATTCCAGCCTTTAGCCCATATCCTCGCGCCTCATAGGAAGCGCAGGCAACCACACCTCGCCTGTTGGGATCACCGCCAACCACCACCGGCTTACCCCTCAGCGTTTGATCGAGTGTCTGTTCTACCGAGACAAAAAAGGCATCGAGGTCAACATGCAAAATACGCCGAACCATTTCCCGTTCCTGAATGAGCACATATGTTCTTGTCTCAATTATATAATCCTCTTCACCATTGTCAAGAGACAAGCATTGATTTACCCGATAAGAATAGATATACTAGCAACCAAAAATCATACTAGACGGGAGGTGAGATAATGTCAGAGGTAGAAATCGGTAAAGTAAGCACGTTCTTTGCCCGACCGGTGGTGGCAGGCATAGATTTAACCTCAACACTCAAGGCGGGGGATACAATTCATATCAAGGGACATACTACCGACGTCGAACTTACAGTAGAGTCGATGCAAATCGACAACGTGGATGTGCAGCAGGGCAACGCAGGGGATTCCATAGGAGTCAAAGTCCCTGACCGGGTACGGCCTGGCGACCACGTTTACAAGATCACTTAACAGAGTGTCAAGGCAATTTGAGGATACTCACCGCCTGGCTTCTCACGGCTATTAAGAGCCTGCTATTGCTTTACCCAGGTTTGCCATCTCTATTGCGTTTACCGCAGCCTGAGAGCCGTAATTGCCTGACTTCGTCCCTGCCCTCTCTATGGCCTGTTCCAGGGTATCAGCAGTGATAACACCCAGGATGATGGGCAATCCGGTATCCAGTCCCACCTTAGCTATACCCTTGCTAACCTCAGCGGCAATATAATCAAAGTGCGGCGTTCCACCGCGGATCACGGCACCGAGACAAATCACCGCATCGTATCTTCCAGACTCGGCCATCTTCTTTGCGATTAGAGGTATCTCGAAAGAGCCGGGAGTCCAGGCTATGTCTATATCCTTCTCTTTAACACCATGGCGAGCCAGTGTATCCTGCGCTCCCTCCAGAAGCCTGGCTGTTATAAAGTCATTGAACCGCGCTATCACGACCCCAAACTTTAACCCCTCTCCCAGCAGCTTGCCTACGTATTGTTTAGCCACCATTTGCCTCCTCCTAGTTTCATTCATCCAGCTTCAGCAAATGTCCCATCTTCTTGCGCTTGGTTTCCAGGTACCTGCGATTTCTCGGGTTCGGCTTACAGATAATGGGCAATGTCTCCACAACCTGCAGCCCATATCCTTCAAGTCCGATTACCTTCCGCGGGTTGTTTGTAAGCAATCTAAGGTTGCGTACACCGAGGTCGGCCAGTATTTGAGCGCCTATACCGTAGTCTCGGATATCGCTCTCAAAACCCAGCGCCTCATTGGCTTCCACAGTGTCCATTCCCTGGTCCTGTAGGGCATAAGCCTTAATCTTGTTGTGCAAGCCGATACCTCGTCCTTCCTGACGCATGTAAAGAAATACACCGCGCCCCTCATCGGCGATGGCTTTCATAGCGAGGTCAATTTGCTCTCCACAATCACAGCGCAGACTATGGAACACATCGCCGGTAAGGCACTCACTATGTACGCGGACTAACACAGGCTTATCGCCGTCCAGTTCACCCTTGATTAGAGCAACATGCTCATCGGGATCGATTGTGCTTTTATAGGCTACCGCCAGGAAATCCCCATACCTCGTCGGTAAGCTTGCCTCTGCTACCCGGTGTATCAGCTTATCATGCATGCGGCGGTAGGCAATTATCTGTGCCACACTAATTATCTTTATATCATGCTCAGCCGCCATTGACTCCAACTCCGGTAACCGTGCCATCGTGCCGTCCTCACTCATCACCTCACAGATAACACCAGCCGGATATAAACCAGAGATCCTCACCAGATCTACTACCGCTTCAGTGTGACCGGCCCGTACCAGAACGCCGCCCTCTCTTGCTCGAAGAGGGAACATATGGCCGGGACGGGATAAATCTTCAGGCTTGGTGGCAGGCCCAATGAGAGCGTTTACGGTAGCTGCGCGGTCATGGGCCGAGATGCCCGTAGTCACATCATGCTTGGCCTCAACAGACACAGTGAACGGGCTGGCAAACTTCGAGGTATTATCATTAACCATCATGGGAATTCTCAACTCATCCAGCCTTTCCCCGGTCATAGCTATACATATGAGTCCCCTGCCATATCTTGCCATGAAGTTGATCGCCTCCGGTGTAACGTTCTCCGCGGCGATTGCAAGATCGCCTTCATTCTCCCGACCCGCGTCATCAACAATAATCAGGAACTTCCCTGCTCTTATATCTTCGACCGCTTCCGGTATCGTCACCAGCGCCATTTCCAATCCTTTAACGTCTATTTTGTTAAGAAGCCATGCTCGCCCAGAAATTCAAGGTTTATGCCTTGTTTGCTTCCCTCTGTCATCCTTTCCTGATATTTAGCCATTATGTCAACTTCCAGATTCACTACTTCACCGGGTCTCTTTCGACCTAATGTGGTGTGTTCCTGTGTATGTGCAACTAAAGATACTGCAAATGAGTTCGCACTTAAACGAATGATGGTAAGGCTTATACCGTCTACTGCTATATACCCTTTCTCAACCAGGTATCGTATTATATCCGACGGCGCATCTACCTCCATCAAGACTGCATGGCCCTCCGGTATCATCGAAACGATTTTCCCTGTACCATCCACATGCCCCTGTACAAAGTGTCCGCCAAAACGACCATCTGCCGCTAGCGCACGCTCCAGATTTACGCCCTGACCGGCAAGCAGGGCCCCAATATTAGTACGGCGCTTAGTCTCATCCATCACATCTACTGAGAAGCTATCACCGGTCATAGCAGTGACCGTCAAGCAAGCCCCGTTTACACTAATGCTGTCGCCCAATCTCGTACCCTTAAGTACCTCAGTAGCCGCTATTGTA
The DNA here is from genome assembly GCA_964453665.1 of uncultured Dehalococcoidia bacterium. Lineage (GTDB taxonomy): Bacteria > Chloroflexota > Dehalococcoidia > SZUA-161 > SZUA-161 > DAOUTY01. The sequence goes on from CAYVQT010000049.1 coordinate 21,651, forward strand.
AGCCTCCCCGGCTCCATCGACTTAACTTTGCCTATCTCTTCGATAATTCCTGTGAACATCTCCCGCCCTGATCCCTCTATATCCCTCTTCCAGCGTTGTCCTTAGAACTGTTGCTGTCCCTTCAATTACCTGTGCAGCACCATCAAGTTAACGTAATTCTATCATCTCGTTCATTTAGGTGCAACTATAGACAATATTGAGGGCTGCCTGCGGCAACGCCGCAGGCAGCCCTCCTCCAAACACGCGGTCAATAATACTGACGCCTTCCCTATTGTAACGCGTACACCATCTGTACCGTGACGCTTATCTCCGTCTCCCCGACACTGATGGGAGTGGTAGCCCCGGCGCTTTCAGCATCAACGTAGTACTTCATATCATAATCTATGGCAGGTACCGTGCTGCTCATATCGCTGATATACACCGGCTTCCCCAGCGTGACATTGGCTACGGAAGCTATCTGATCCGCTTTAGCCATAGCGTCAAGGATGGCTTTCTGTCTGGCCTCGTCGTAATAGGCGTCTGAATCATCAACTGTGAAGCTAATTCCCTGGACACGGGTCAAATCCCCGGCTGCCGTAGTCACAGCATCTATTATGGTGCCTGTTTTATCGATTTCCCTGATCTCCACCGTTATTATATTGGTCACCTTGTAACCAATAGTAATCTGCTCCCGGTAATCATCGATCCATTTCGTCACCGGTGAGATATCGTACCACTGGGTCTGGATGTCCTTCTCAGCGATACCGTTCTCAGTAAGCACAGCCATTATCTCGGCCATTGCAGTCGCAGCGTCGCTCTGTGCTTCTGTAACATTATCTGCCTGAGCCTCAACCCCCAACGTGATAATAGCAATATCGGGGACTACCGTTACCTTTCCCGTGCCTGTCACCCAGATTCCTGTCTGCTGAGAGCTATCACTTGCCAGTAAAGCCATCACTTCCTGCGTAGACCATGATCCCTGCCCGACTTCGGTACTCGCATTTCCTTCGGACGAACAGCCCGGTAATAAAAATGCAGCTACCAGAACCAGACCTAGAACCAGAAACAGTCCCTTCTTCATTCCTTTACCTCCTCTTTCTATTGTCCCACACAGGGACGACAGGTATATTTATCCATGCCATCCATTCAGAAATGTTTCTCCATTTATCCCACCTCCGATATCGAATATATACCGCTTCAAACACACAACCGCGCCGGCTTTTCAAATCCTTTCCTCAAAGGAATTAAACATCGCTTACGGATG
>CAYVQT010000050.1:0-21889 GCA_964453665.1 uncultured Dehalococcoidia bacterium
TTCTTTATGACGCAACTATAATGCATTCAGTAACTTTTATTATGAGTCAATTCGATCCCGGCCCACACCTTCACGCCGTGACTGGCATCGCCTTGACTATTGACATCGCCAAATATACAATGTGCTTAGCTTGGGAAAGCTGTAGTGATTTCGTGGTGGGCGTAGCCTAGTGGTTAAGGCGCCAGGTTGTGGCCCTGGAGATCGAGGGTTCGAACCCCTCCGCTCACCCCATTTTGAACATAAGTTTCGTCACGCTGATTATTAAACCGGCATTCCTCACCACACAAATCTTGAAGATGCGCCCGTAGCTCAGCGGATAGAGCATTGGTCTTCGGATTTGAAGCTAGATGTGCAGCCCCATGCCATTAGATACAAATTAGAACCTTTGTGTCAGTTGCCCAAGCCCCGTTTTGAAGCTAAAGGGCTTTTTGGTAACATCGGGTGCTTTTTAGTTTGTCGCCTTTTTTGTCGCCAACTTTTATGGGTTTCTCCGACCACCTGATTGAATATGGCGATGGACATAAAGAGGATCCAGGGGGGCGCTCAAATTTACTCAGTAGCAGTTTACGACTAAACTCGGTGTCTCGTGAGCAGGCGTCAGGCGTTGGGAGCATAAAAGGACCAGGCCCTCGTCGCTCGCCCGCAGAGCCATCGCCGGGTTCTTTAAAAAATCCGGCCAGAAAACCCCCCTACAGAGTCAAGCCTGGAAACAGTGAAAAACTCCTCTTAGAGCCCCTGAGAGCCCCAACAAAGCCTTTCCCAGAAGTATCTAATCCCCTCTTTGTGGCTCATTGTGTTTGTCTTCTGCCTATCCTCCATTTATTTTCTGGTTGTCCTCTATTTATTATCGTTTGATTGCCTTTGACAAGAAAGTGTAAAGAAATGCGGACAAATAAAGAACAAAGGGAGGCCAGATAAAGGTTCAATAACACGATTTAGATGATAACCAAGATGAAGCTGAGGTCGACACGTGAAAAGGTGCGGACCATTTTCTATACAAAGCTAATGCTTGGTTGGAAGATGAAACTGAAAAACGAACCTTTTTGATTATCGGGGACATTGAAAAATTGACAAGGCTTCACATTATGTTTAGGATGTAAAATCCCCCTTTTAATAGTGCGGCTGTAAGAACTATTGGTTCTCACAGCCGCACTCTGAATTATAAATTGCTTCGACTAGTCGCATATAAGCTAATACGATAAATCATTTGACTCCAATTCTGGAAAAGAGAGATTTGACAGTTATATTGAACTTTCAATATCTACAGGCGCTGAGCGCGCAGCATGCAGAAAAATGTGCAACTAGGCGCCCTTGCAATTAATTGCAGCACTATATTAACTGATATAACCATAGAAGTAAAGCCGCAGGATTGACTCACAATGAAAGTTACCTAAGATTATATAGTTGCCTCATAAAAAGTGTTTCCGGCGAAATCAGCCACTGGTTTCACCGAAAAAGGTTGCCTTCTCGGTCAAGTTGACCAAACCTGCCACGAGGTAGAGTAGTGCCGAGTCTAGGTCACTTTAGATCAATTTAACATCATTCGCAACTTTTTCCCCCTTCTCATGTAATTAGTCTACTGCCAAGTTAGCTGTTAGTAGTGGTTGGTTCGCTCTGGTTATTACGCATGTAGTCGCCTATAAGCTCTATCTTGTTACCGTTATGGAACAGCAGATCGCAGATGGCGTTGAGCAGTGTTGGGGCGCTGATATTGGGACGATGTCTAGGTCATCGGGGTAGTTGATGAATACTTAATCTTCAGCCTGGTGCTCCTGCACATCATGTAATCAAGCCGTTTGAGCTATCGGTCATTATTCTCACAGAACTGGGTGTATTGGTAGACATCAGGGTTCTACTCTTTTTGCTCCAGCCAAGGCTAGGTCAGCGTCAGGTTTACGTTACGGTACATGCATAGCTGGCATAGATGTACTCGCAGTCCGGCGAGGACGATAGGCCTAACTCGGTACATGCTCGTTGTGAACGAGTCGCGCTTTTAACTGAGGCTAATCGGTTTTAGTTGGTAAAGGGTTTTCAAAGTGATACAATTACCTTAATGCTGTCTCGAGTTGCGTGTAACTTGTAAAAGCTATTTTCCCTGTTTATACTAATAATCATGAGGGAACAGAATCTCGTTAAAAAATGGTTCGCGGGACAGCATAAGATCACGAAATCCACTGTTTCGGCAAAGGAGGATGCTGAGGAAGGAAATACCGCGCTGCTGCGGATAGTGGGTTTAAAAACGCATCTTTTCACATCATACGGAGTAGTGAAACCCGTAGACGACGTCAATCTTACAATAAATAAGGGTGAAGCTCTTGGACTTGTCGGCGAATCCGGGTCAGGCAAAACGATTACAGGATTATCAATAATACGCCTTTTGCCACGCTCGATTGCCCGGATTGTCGCTGGCAGTATTCACTTCATGGGCACCGACCTAGTTTCGTTACCTGAGCCTGAAATGCGAAGGCTGCGCGGCCGCCACATTGCTATGATTCTCCAAGATCCTCTCACTTCATTAAACCCCGTATTAACTATAGGGCATCAAATGGCCGAGCCTCTGCGCGAGCACTGTGTCGTTCCATCTCCAAACTTAAATGAGCGCATACATAGTTTATTGCGCATGGTAAATATAGCTGCACCTACAAGATGCTTTCATTCATTCCCTCACCATCTCAGCGGGGGCATGCGACAGCGTATAGTAGGGGCTTTGGCGTTTTCATGTATGCCTGAACTAATAATAGCCGATGAGCCCACGACAGCACTTGATGCTACCGTTCAGGCGAACTATCTCAGGCTGTTAAAGGATCTCCAACGTGAGCACAAAACAGCACTCTTATTCATTACACACGATTTAGGGATTGTCGCTAAAGTATGCGATACCATAGCGGTGATGTATGCTGGGACGATTGTTGAAAGTGGTAGTGTACGAAACGTGCTCGAAAATGCAGCTCACCCATATACTCGAGCACTTCTTCAAGCTTTGCCCTCGCCCTTTCATGATGTGGATTATCTCCCCAGTATTCCCGGACAGCCACCAACCTTGGATTCTATAAAGGCCGGCTGTGCCTTTGCACCGCGCTGCGACAGTAGTTTTAGTAAGTGTACGGAGAACGCTCCCCCAGAAGTAGAAACAGAGCCTGGTCATAATACAAGATGCTGGTTATACGTGCAATGAAAAATAACGATTCACTAATTCAAAAAGATGCCGGAGCTTCTATGCTGGTTGTGGAAGGACTAACGAAGTACTTTTCTATTCAACAAGGGATTCTCCGATCTCGTAATAAGAGGCTGGTTCACGCCGTTGAGAACGTTTCATTCTCAATTAATAAATGTGAAACTTTGGGGCTAGTGGGAGAATCTGGTTGTGGCAAGACAACGATAGGAAAGCTAATCCTTATAATAGAGAGGCCTACATCTGGTAATATCTTCTTTAAGGGTAGTAATGTGGAAAAGTTAAAAGGGAGGCCTCTAAAGAACTATCGACGAGCTGTACAGGCCGTATTTCAGGATCCTTACAGTTCGCTAAATCCACGAATGAAGATACAGGATATCTTGCGAGAGCCGCTAACGGTCCATAATGTTAGCAAGGATGAGTCTGTTAGCCGTGTGAGAAGTATGCTTGCGGAAGTAGGTCTTCAAGAAAATATGGCTGATCGTTTCCCCCACGAGTTTAGCGGAGGACAAAGGCAACGAATTGCGGTGGCCAGGGCGCTGGCCCTCTATCCAGAATTGATTGTGCTGGACGAGCCCGTTTCAGCTCTGGATGTTTCACTCCGTAGCCAAATCATGAACCTCCTGAAAGAACTACAAACAAAGCACGGTCATAGCTACCTGCTAATTGCCCACAGCATGGCAGTGATACGTTATATGAGCACTAAAGTAGCTGTCATGTATCTGGGGCAGATTGTGGAGTATGCTAACAAGAGCCAGATATTCAGGAGCGCGCTGCATCCTTATACCAAGGCGCTTTTCTCAGCCGCGCTACCTGTGCGACTTGATACTGTGGATGATGAAGAAATACTAGAAGGCGAGGTTCCTGATCCGGCCGATCCTCCTTCGGGGTGTCGGTTCCACACAAGATGCCCTACTGCGCGAGAAATCTGCAGAATCCAAATGCCGCAATTGCAGGAGATCGAGCCTGGCCACTACGTAGCATGCCACCTTCATCAGTAGGTGTGAGCGCTGGGTTAGTGAAGAGACTAAGAACTAAAAAACCGAATTACAGAACTCATGACATCATACCAAAGACGATTCAGGATGGAAAGTAGATGCACTTGAGGGATAGAGACCACTGCCAACAGACTTGAGTAGTCGCATACATTAATAAAATATGCCCTGTCATGGTCCAAGGGAGATATGTTTTCAAGGTCAAGGTCGCTTGATTGCTTGATCGTTTGCAGCCCTTAAATATCTTCTATTGGGTTGTAGATTTTGGATTAATTCGGGGAGAGTCTTTTATAATCGAAAAATGAGCATAGAGAACTATATACAATGTCTTAAATATTTGCACATAATGTTTGAAGTATGGTGTTCGGTTGCTCCCAATTTGAAAAGGTGGATAATAGGGCTGTTTTCAGCCACATCGTTTGATTGGAATTTGCGATTGTGGGCAACCTGTCTGCGAGTGATTCTCCAGACACGTTCTACCGGGTTGAGTTCGTGGGAATAAGGTGGTAGAAAGATACGTAATATCCGATCCCGATTTACGTAGAATAACTCTCTCAAAGATCGTGCTTTGTGCCATCTCGCATTGTCCAGAATGAGGTAGATCTTCCCTTGAGTGGACTGAAGAAGATAACGGATGAAGTCGCAAAGGTCTCTGTGTTGAAAGTGGGAGCTTCGCTGGTCAGCAGTCCCCCCGTTTTGAGGTAGAGTGCCACGAAGAAGCCTACTTTGTCGCGAACGGGAGGGGAGAGCACGCGTGGCTGTCGTCCCTTGGGCGCCCACATCCGTATCAGACTGCTGTGCCTCTGTAAGTGGACCTCGTCCTCGCAACAGAGCTGGACGTCGGGGTCGTTCATCCACTGGTAGTAGTTTTTTTAAGGGCATCCTGTAATTCGGAATTAGCTTCGCTAGGTTGGCGACGCGGTCTATGGAGAATGAATCCAAGTTTGTGGGACAGCCTCTGGCATTGCCGTACACTGAGCGAAGTGGAGTACTCCCTTTCAAGAGTGTGTGACAATAAGACTCCGTTTCGCGGGTTTTAGCTGTATCCCAGGTCCATGGGAGAGCGACGTAGCTCATTCTGCAACTTCTGTAAATCTGTAGCAGACAGCAGTCCGGGGCGTCCTGTCCGCTTACCTTCCCACAATCCGACGAGCCCATCAGAAAGGAGACGATGAACCCAATATTCTATAGTTCTGGGTGAATGCCCGAGCAGATGTGCTGCATCGTAGGGGCTGGCTCCCTGCAGGACATGCAGAATTAACATTGAGCCGATGAAATTATCGCCATTCCCTGGTGTGAGATATTTCATCTTGAATTGCGGCGATAAAAGTCGCTGCATTTAGAATACTTATCCTTTTCATTGGGAGCAATCTCCTAATATCTTTGCTTCCAGTATAGTTTAAAATATTAGTATTCGCATGTATTTATGTCGTTAAATATAGTAATAGCTCTATTCTCCAGACTGCAATTCGATGTCTGAGGGATAGTATGTAGAAAGAGAGTATAAGGACATTTCATTTGACTGATCAGTACATGTTCTGAAATAGACTGTAACCTGCTTTCACCATCCTCTCGACTTACGCTTGGCATGAACCATGATCTGCTGACAAACAATATCACTTAAAGTGGAGCCTTTCAACCTTTTCATATTGGAACTGATTCTCTCTAGTTTCCAAGATAATTGCCGCGGGAGTAAGAGGGTCATGAACACTTATCACAATAAATTCTTTTTGCACCGCGGTTTTCAAAAACCTCTTTTTCTCTTCGAGGGTGAGAATAGGGTAATTGTCATAAGCCATGATCCAGGGAAGTCTGATATGGGAGAAAAAAGGGATTAGATCAGCAGCAATAACGTGTGTTTGGTCTACATGGAATATAGAAACCGTTTGCATTGCTGCCGTATGTCCATCTAATGGCTTAACCGATATAGTGTCTGATAGATTTGCAGGCCCCTCAAGAAGTATAAGATTCTTACTGGAGGCTAAGAACTTGATATCGTCTTCACGAAAGCTGCCTAAGTCCTTTAAAGTTGGTTTAAGTGCCCATTTTAGCTGCTTTTTTTGAATGTAGGTTTTGGCTTTAGGAAATGACAATTTGGTGGATCCTTCTTCATGCGTGACTACACCTGCACAATGATCGAAATGAAGGTGTGTTAATATAACGTCTGTTACATCCTCTGACCGTATGCCAAGGTTAGCCAACTGCCCTATAAGGCCACCATCTACCTTTTTTATCCCATAAATATCCATCTGTTTTGTTGTCCAACCGTTACCGAGACCAGCTTCAATTAACCATAGACGCCCATGCTTCACATCTTTAAAAAGTGTTACTCTACTTACCATTTGAATCCTGCCACGGTCGTCAGGTGGATGCTGCTTCTCCCATATAGCCCGTGGCACAATTCCATTCATTGCGCCGCCATCTAAAAGGAAATAGGAGTCAATAATGGTCTGAAGCATCTGCTTAGGTCAAGTCCCAATTTTTCGGTACAATCTCATTACGTAAGAACCCCTCGGTCGATAAGATTCTATATTGATACCAATTATGTTGAGGTGAATTGTTTGTTGTAGCCGAACTCTGCTCTACTCAGCAGTTCCAGCTCAAACCGAATGCCCGGAGTAATTCTAACCCATCGCCATCTTTTCGATGCCTTATCAGACTGGCATTGACTAATCGCAGGCATGATTTGTCTGACGAGAAACGTGGTATTAACTTCATCAGTCTCTTCCACTCATCAAACAACTCCTCCAGCAGGTTAGTAGTACCGATAACCCCACGATGCGCCGCATTAAGCCTCAGATAAACTAGTCCTTCCCCCAGATTTTCTTCCAGAAGTTCCGTAATTGCTCTATGCCGATTGCCAGAGCTAGCTATAAACTATTCTCTACCGGGTCTTATTCCTTCTACATAGCTCGAAACATTAGAGGATGCTATAAAAGTCATTTTATCAGCGATTTTAGATTGAGGCCTTGCTCATTTTTCATTTGAATAGCTTCAGCAGATTATGCTAATAAAACCTTTACTGGTAAAATTTGCCATCTTTTAACACTTTTCCAGTGCTCTCTTAATATAATCATAGCCAAAAATGCTTATGTACTACTCAGCCATTCCTGGACTTCGCGAAACAATTGCTTATTGGTGTCTCAAGGTCGGTATTTAGCAAAGCTGATCAAGAGCTTGAATTTGGAACTTTTCATCCACGAACAAGACTAAGCACTCTCATGCGGGTTCATGTATAGTACTACGATATCTAGGGCTTCCTCGATGAAAAGAGGTCAGTCGAGAAATTGAAAGTCTCAGTGCAATGCTGTTAAAGAGCAAATGCCCGCGAAATATGATTAACTGCGCTCTGTAACAAGACCACTCTCCGCGTTAACGACCGGGCACTTATATGAGCTCTGTCTACAATCATAGTCTCCATGATCACGGAGTACTATCTATATGTTGCTTAAGAAAAAGGCGATGCTACTTCTCGGCCATTGGGAGGGCAGAGTACTGTCTAAGCGGCAACTACAGCATTAATCCTTTCAGCATCGCAATTAATTATTAATCGACACGGTTTTGTACGTGCTTTGTCGGTTTTTACTAACATAATTCAAACCTCTGACGTTTCGCGCTTTTCTATCGTTAGCGTGAGCGACAGATCCTATAGCACAGTACGCATAGGTACTTCGGTCAGAAATCAGCCCATTTTACAGGAGAATAAGACTTCTGCTAAGTATTTACAACTTAGGATACTAAATCCTTTTCGAAGATTAAAGTACCATCATCTTCCTAGGAATCTCGGTTTCCTCTTCTGCAAGAAAGCTGAAACCCCTTCTCTGGCATCCCGAGTCTTTATGACCTCGCAGAAAAGAGCCAACTCATTATCAATTGCCTTATCGAACCCTGCTTCGAGCGCGATGTTGATACTGGACTTTGAATATCTAAGGGCAATCGGACTCTTGTCAACAAGATCAGCGATCATCTCGCTCACAGCTTGCTCTAGTTCGTTAGCAGGCACCACGCGGTTGAGAAGTCCCAAGCGCAATGCCTCAAGGGATCCTATACGTTTCCCTGTGAGAATCATTTCCATTGCTTTGGTCTTACCTATCATGCGAGTTAGCCTGACACTCCCGCCTGCTCCGGTCATGATGCCAAGCTTTATCTCGAGCTGTCCGAACTGGGCATTTTCCGAGGCAATTCTTAAGTCACACCCGAGTGCTATTTCGCATCCCATACCAAACGCGTGCCCGTTCACCGCAGCTATGACAGGTTGCGGAAGCCTCTCAAGCATTGTGGGCGAGAAAGACGCCTCGAATATTTTTCGAACAGCCCCCTCCTTATTCGCGATGTTCGTGTACCACTGAAGCATTGCAATATCAGCACCGGACATGAACGCGCCGCCGGCACCTGTTATTACTACGACCTTGATACCGTAATCCGAACTGATAGCACTAACAGCTTCCTTCAGTTCATCAGACATACGCTGGTTGAAAGCATTGAGAACTTCGGGACGGTTTAGCGTTATTCTAGCTACGCCATTCTTTTTCTCAAGTAGTATCGTCTCAAATGCCATTTCCCCTCCCTTTGAATCTGGCGCAAGAACTTGTATTATAGTCTCTAACGTTAGGGAAATGTGTTTCCTTTCGCAGCCCCTTCATATATACAAAAACCGTTATTAGCTCTCCAGACATCGCCCAGTCGTTTGCTATAACTTGCAGGCAGAGAGGTATACAACTGTTTACCTTAAGGCTCACCTAACCCCATTTACGGCTCTACCTGTTACGCCGCTTGCGAATTTCTAGCCAGTTCGGCGCATCACATCGAGCATATTGGGCATACCCATTAGGCTCGTGCCACCATCTACGACTAATTCCTGGCCGATCACGAAGTCAGCTGTATCCGAAACTAGGAATAAAGCCGCTCCGGCAACATCCTCAGGTTGGCCTAGTTTACCAATAGGAATGTGCTCCAAGCACATTTCCCTACTTTTGGTAGGTTCTAAAAACTGTTCAGTCAAAGCTGTTTTTACTATACCAGGGTTGATTGCATTTACATTTATTCCGAAAGAAGCCAGTTCCATAGCGGCTACTTTAGTCAGCATAGATAAGCCGGCCTTCATCGCGCAATAGTGAGCTTGGCCTACCGAAGGCACATGAGCAGCAATTGATATGACATTTATGATCTTTCCTCTTATTCCTCGCTCTACCATGACCTTGGCTACCGCCTGAGTACAAAGGAAAGGCCCTTTGAAGTAGACATTGTATGTCCTATCCCAACTCCGTTCACCGATATCAAGAAACGGCTTTAATGCTGGAATCCCTGCAGAATTCACTAGTATATGTATATTACCCGCTTTTTGAAGTACTGTTTCCACCATATGGTGGACTTCTTCCGAGTCAGTTATATCGACCTTGATTTCACAACCTTGCCCACCCCTTTTACCAATCTCGGCGACTACTGCTTTAGCAGCCTCGACATTGAGATCAGCCATAAAGACATTCACACCAACCCCAGCAAAGGCAATTCCAATCTCCCGCCCTATCCCCGATCCCCCACCAGTCACAATGGCTACTTTTCCGCTGAGATCCATATTTTTGCTCCTTGATTATTTATTGTGTCAACCCAAATGACTACTACTCAGGAGAGATACCTGCTGCTGTAGGGCACGGCTACGACCGACACAACGTCATGCGTGCCGACTACGTGGTGCACCGTGAGACAGATTCGACGACCTGCGAACTACACGGACCAATCTCGAAGTAATGAGTCGGTGCTTAATAAACGCGACAGCACTATTCTTCAGGTTTCCAAAGTTGGTTACTGTCACATATTCCGACCCCGATAAATCACCGCATCCAGTGAACATCGAAGACATTTAGACCCAGTTATCTCCTGCAACTGTGGGTATTACTCCAGCGCACTTTCAGTTCAACTCGATCTACTGCCCGTCTTTGACTTCCAGTAGACAACCAGGCACTATCCCCTCACGGAGTGCTGTTGGGCATAAAATTTTGCTTGCAAACGTTAACTCTAACCACTTTATAATCACAGCGCTTTTTAATAAACTTTTCCGCCTTATTCCCCACCCTTTACTGATTCGTTAAGGTTTATCTTGAGGCCTATCATGAAATAAGTGTAGTATTATCAGACGTGGATAGATAACTCCATGCACCCAAGCTCTACGCCTTTCGGTCGAATACACACTACCCTAAAGGTAAAATTCTGCACTTGGGGTTTATCGGCCATTTTATTGGCTAACTACTCTAGAAGTTCTCGGTATGCTCGCGAGCAGTCTTCTCCGCAGGATCTGGAAGTGGTATTTATACCACGACACACTATTAATACAGAGCACTTGCGTTAAAAAAAGAACTCTTCTACTGCTGGGGTAAACCTTATTTTCAACCTCTGTGGTGCTGGTTGTCCAGCATGATAGAGCGCGGAAATCCTGTTACATCGTCACTGCCTATCTATAAGATAATTCCCTCGCCCACGAGCTCGGCAAAGTTCTCTATGGACATCCCTAGCAACTCGCAGAAAACGTATTCATTGTCTTGGCCCAATAACGGAGCAGGCTCAATCTTGGCAGGTGTCGTACTTAGCTTCCAGGGTATCCCCGGCACAGCCAGCTTGCCTGTTTCGGGATGGTCAGGTGTAACGAAAAATCCCCTCGAATTCAAGTGTGGATCTTCTACTACCTCCTCATTGCTGAGTTTGGGGCCTGAAGGGACACCAGCACGCTGAAGTATCTCAGTTAATTCCTGATTTGTATACTGTTTCGTCCATTCTGATATTAACTGGTCTAGCTCTGATCGGTTTCTCCATCGTTCAAACAAACTAGCAAATCGTTTATCAACGGCCCATTCCGGCTTTCCTGCTGCGCTGCACAGTGCTAACCATTCATTGTCATTGGTGACAGCTATTGCCACCCATTCATCATGGCCTGAGCAAGGATAACAACCATGAGGAGATAGCGCATCTTCCAAGTTGCCCATTGGCCCTCTTACACGGCCATTCATAACGTAGTCCATAATTGGTTCTATCATCTGAGACATAACTGACTCGATCATTGCGATATCAATGAACTGTCCCTCGCCTGTCTTAGTCCGGTGATATAGGGCAGTAAGGATTGCAATCGTCAAGTTGAGTCCCGTTTGGTAATCGGCCCAGACACTTCCCGTCATCACTGGAGGCCCATTCTCGTAGCCGGTAAGAAGTGCCAAGCCGCTGTAAGCAAGAAATTCCTCATTATAGGCAGAAAAATCCTGCTCGGGACCCGATCTGCCCATACCAGAAGAGGATACCAGAATCAATTCTGGCTTGAGTTCTCTAAGACTATCGTAACCCAGACCCCAACGTTCCATTGTGCCATAACTGTACTGCTCTACAACCACGTCAGAAATCTCCACGATTTTCTTCGCGAGTTCGGCTCCCCTGGGATCATCGAGGTTCAGCGTACATGATTTCTTGCTCATATTCACGCTGTTATAGAGTCCACTTCTATTAAAACCCTCTACGCCTTCAGCGAAGGGAGGAAGGCGGCGCAGTATATCTAGATGACGGCTGCTTTCAATACGAATTACTTCTGCACCCATTACGGCCAGCCACTGGGTGCAGTAAGGCCCAACAATGACCCAACTGAAATCCGCGATTTTTATGCCTTCCAGTGGAAGTCGCATAGATAGCAATCCTTTCTATCAAATTGCCCCAGATTCTTTGAGCCTCGCGACTTCTTCACTGGAATAACCCAAAATGCCACAAAGTATCTCTTCAGTGTGTTCTCCTAAACGAGGCGCTGGCCTTCTGATTGTCCACGGTGTTACGCTGAGCTTGAAAGGAGCTCCAGGATAGGGTAGACGGCCGACTGGATGGTCCACTTCAACGAAATACTCACGGGCTGCGAGGTGCTCCGAGGCGAAAAGGTCCGGAATAGAATTACAGGGTGCAAGTGGGATATTTCTCATACGGGCTATTCTGTAAATTTCGCCTCTTGTATATTGCATGCTCCATTTCTCAACTATAGGTCGAACTGTATCCCAGTGTGCGAGAAGTGCGTACATATCCCATTTCTCTGGATCGGGAAATATACCCTCGATTCGCTTATCCTTTGTCCACTCAGGTCCAAGAACTTCCTCCATAAAAGCGCGCCACTGGTATTCCTCTCGGCATCCTAAAGCCACAAAACCGTCCTTACACGGCGTGTAGCCTACTGCTCCATAGCCAGTGGGGTTTCTCTTGGCATATCTTTGATAAAAGCCATATGGGTCATGCGTATATGCACACATCTCGATCCGCATAAAGGAAGCCAGCGCTTCTAGTTCAGATACGTCAACGTGCTGACCGCTCCCATTTACTTCTCGCGCAAGAACGGCGAACATAGTGGCGACAGTGGCAGTAGTACCAGCTAAGAAGTCTGATTGATTTCCGCCTAGGCGCAAAGGCGGATTCTCTTGGGGATTAGCCACTCTATCCGGTGTCATGTGCCCCATGCCACTCATCTGGCAAATCACTAAGTCAGTGCCTATTCGATCCTTATAAGGTCCTGTCTGGCCAAATGGTGTGATTGATGTCATGATCAGGCGAGGATTAAGTGCCTTCAATCTATCATAATCTAGATTCAGTTCCTCCATAGCCCTGATACTTCTGTTCTGAATTAATACATCAGCCCATTCAACCAGCTTCTTGAAAATCACCAACCCTTCCGGATTCCTTATGTTTATCGTGCCCCCGAGTTTGTTGGTATTTAGCGCCATAAAAAGCCCGCTCCGTTCGAGGCCAGGTACATCGCCGAGAAACGGGCCTCTTTGCCTTGCGCTGTCACCAGAGCCAGGCCTTTCAATTTTAATGACCTCGGCTCCTAGGTCGCCGAGCAACCGGGCACAATAAGGACCGGAAATGGAGTCAGCGTATTCGAGAACTTTGAGGCCAGATAGAGCTACTTTCTCGTTCATTTTCCTCAAAATACGGGAAGCCCTCTACTAAACAAATTTTTTGATTGCTCCGTAAATATCGCTGTCCTTGGGCTAGTGCTTGTGTCTAAATTATGACTACGCAACCCAATCGCTTGATTCATTACTCGATTCCAGTTACATCAGGTTGTGAGCATTCTTTGGTCTTCTATCTGTAGATGGTCTGGTCAAACGTCGTTTGACTGGTGGATAATAGTGAAGTAGTATCGAGGCCAATTTGGCCAGTAGGCGCTTGGTTCAGTTTCGAATTCTATAGAAACATCCGCCCCTACGTATATCTCTTTGATTGACTCCGAATGCTTGATTATTCCGGATAGCTGTGGTCCCTCATCCAGTTGCACTATTCCTACAGTATACGGAACTATTTCCTGGAAATTGCTGTAGCCAGCAGACTGCACCTCGGTAAATGTTAGTACTTTCCCCAAGCCACTGAGTCGCTGCCACTCCATGTTGGATGAAAAGCATAGCGTGCACAAAGCTCGTGGTGGTACTTGAATAGAGCCACAATCCTTACAGCGCACACCCATAAGTTTTTTTTCTGAGCAGTATATATAAAACTGCTCTATTGTTGGCTCCGGCTCCAAATTATCGCCTCCTCTTCATAATGGTAACCGTGCACGATGATAAATTACCTCCAATGTTATGAGCTAGACCAATATCTACATTCTTTAGTTGCCTTTCACCCGCTTGCTCTGTGAGCTGTAAGTAGATTTCGTAAATTTGTGCTGCGCCCGTGGCGCCTACTGGATGGCCTTTTGCCTTAAGTCCCCCATCAGTGTTCACCGGAATCCTTCCGTCCTTATAAGTTGCCCCCTCTTCTAGGAGCTTGCCACCGTCCCCGAATTCACAGAAGCCAAGAGCTTCGTAAGCTAATATTTCGCCAATAGTGAAGCAATCGTGTACCTCAGCTATTTCGATTTGCTCCGGGCCAACACCTGCCATTTGGTAGGCTTCCGTTGCTGCCCTGACAGCAGCCATTGGTATAGCAAGGTCTCCACGCCCAGCTAGCCCGATCTTTTCGTGGCTTTGTCCCATTCCGATGATGTCTACGGGGATCGAAGTGAAGCTCTCGGCCAGATCAGCGCGCGTGATAATCAAACAACAAGCCCCGTCTGTTAACATAGTGCATTCCTGAAGTTTGATAGGTGAACTTATTACTCTGGAATCCATAATATCTTCAATGGAGAGTTCTTTACGCATTGCTGCTTTGGGGTTCATTATGCCGTGACTGAGGTTCTTCACAGCTACTTGAGCCATCTGACGTTCTGTTGTGCCGTACTTGTGCATATGTGCTCTTGCGACCATCGCGAATACAGAAGGAAAACTAATTCCGTTCCACTGTTCGGTTGGGAAATCTAGGAATGTATTAGCTAGATCTTGAGATTCAATTCCGGATAAGGTAGTTAGCTTCTCTGCTCCACCTACAAGTACGATATCATAGAAACCAGCAGCTATTGAAGCTACTGCAACCCGGAGAGCAACCGTCGAAGAGGCGCATGCATTCTCGATCCTGGTTGAAGGAATAGGTGTAAGCCCCGCCCAATCAGCCAAAGCCACAGCGAGATGCCCCTGTTTTTCGTACCCTTGGTATACATGCCCGATGAACGAGGCCTTAATATCCCTGCGTGGATCCAGATCTGGACAGCGCTCAAGTGCCTCGTGGAATGCCTCAACGAATAGTTCACGTGATGAAAGCCCTTCACGCTTCCCGAATACGGAACATCCTGCTGATACTATTGATGCAAGTGCTTTAGCCATTTCTTACCTGCTTTCAGGAAACTGTGCCTTTCTTTAAAAATAGTCTAGAGGAAATAATGCCCTTTAAGATCGCCTTACTTACTTGCTTCGCTCCTTAGATACATTTTACATTAATAGGTTTATCACACAAATAGCACACTACGTAACCTGCCTATGATAAAAATGGAGGCTCCATGCCTCATGGTGAAACAAATATCTAGGTTGAATATCTCACCTTAGGTTAAAATACAACCATTTTCCTTCGCTGTCAAGTTCATGTGCTCGTCCATATGATCGGTGACATTTGATCTCCTTTATGTAATGACATTTTTATTATGCCAGAAGCTCTAGTTGTTTCAGGTAATTCAGCGCCTGGTGAGGTCTAACGGTATTATAAATCCTCTCCTATTCTGATGGTTCAGAAGCGAGCTCAGCGGTATCGAAGGTGCTATCTGTAACTTTGTTAAACTCCACAGTATGAGTGCAGTGAGCTCTTTCCACGGCCACATTTAGCTTAGGCGAGCGTGGTGGCAGGACAAACGGTTTTACCTCTCTTTTTTGACATTCCATTTTAAAGATAACCTCAAATTCAGAGCCACCTACATGGATTGTCCTTATCGGGAAAGGCATCCTCTGCTCAAGTACGTCTAAAAATAAGCTGCATTTGTAAATGTAGCACGATTGTACACTCCAAACACATTCCGTCTCGACAGGACATCATGAGCCGTAGAGTGCTTGATCACAAGACTAGGGAGTGGATGAATATCCAGTGTGTCCAGCTGGACTAAATGTCCTACCTGCTTGACTCTGTAATCCCTATGCTTCTTCTGAGCATAAGGACGGGCTATTTTTTGCCTGGTCGCATAAACGCAATTAAGCTACGGCTCATGTAATAGTCCACGTTCGTTCAGTCGTTGTAGGATCCTGCCTACCATGGAGGTGGACAACTAGTAGCCTTGGTATCTGAGTATTTTAGACAGTTTGTTTTCCCCTACATGGGGGATATCGGACCCATCTTCGGATATTCCAGCGCAGCTCTCCGGGCTGACTCTGTGTCGAAAGCCGAAGTCCCTCGTAGTTAATGGTACACTAGCCTTATAGGGAGTCCAGCTTTCAGACTTTCTCCAGTTCAGGCTATACTTAGTTATACTCAGAAGTTTTAATGTTTTCTCGATATATTTACTATACCCATAACCTAAAAATTGTGTAGTATGTCCTTGATACAGCACAAGGAAGTTTGACACGACTTTATGGGACGGCTAACATGGAAGAAAAGTCGATAGTTTCGAAGAGGTATATACAATGCACAAGCCGTTGGAGGGTATACGAGTTCTAGAGTGGGGGATCTTTCATGCCGGCCCAGGGGGGCCAGCAATCCTTTGTGATATGGGAGCTGAGGTCATAAAGATAGAGCGCCCGGGTACTGGCGACCCTTCCCGTCAGCATAGTGTATACAACATAGGTATCGACTCCTTACTTCCCAATGGCAGTACCATCTTCTATGATGGTGCTAATCGTGGTAAGAAAAGCATAACTCTCGATTTGACGAATCCGGACGGTAAGCAAATCGTCTATAATCTAGTCAATAAATCAGACGTCTTTTTTACCAACCTACGATCCAGTATCATAAATAAAATGAATATGGATTATACTACTCTATCTACTGCCAATCCTAAGCTCATCTACGCCTCAGTCACCGGTTATGGCACGCGTGGCCCCGATGCAGACCTAGGGGGGTTCGATTGGCAAGGTCAAGGCAGGTCAGGAATGATGTATAGCATGGGTGAACCTGATATGCCTCCATCGGTAGCTGTATTTGGAGTCATCGATCAGGCAACTGCGATCATGGCCAGTTACCAGATTGTAATTGCCCTTCTCATGCGCGGTCGCTTTGGCATTGGGCAGAAGGTAGATGTCTCCCTTCTTGGCACTGCCTCCTATCTTCTCTATTTTAATAATTTAACTCGTCTCCTTACTGGATGCGAGTTACCTAGACATAAACAGGCGACTGCTTATCCCCTGCGTAATTATTACCAATGTCAAGACGAGAAGTGGGTAGTCATGAACCAACGGGATAAGGGCTGGAGTACAGTATGCGAACTTCTGGGCTTACCTGAGTTGGCAAAAGCCCCGCGCTTCAATAGCCACGAGAAGAGGATAGAAACTTCAAGTGAGTTAGTATCCATGTTCAGTAAGGCATTTACCTCTAAGCCGAGAGATGAGTGGCTTCGACTTTTTAGTGAAAAGAAACTGATACTGTGTGCTGTCAATACAACTACGGAAGCGATTAACGACCCTCAGATGATAGAGAACGATTATGTTGTTGATTTCAATCATCCAGACATGGGACATTTAAGAATCCCGGGATTTCCGATCCATTTTAGTCAGGCCGAGATCAACAATAACTTGTTAGCGCCTAAACTGGGTGAGCATACCAATATTGTATTGAAAGATATCGGCGGTTATAGCGATAAAGAGATCGCGAGATTTAGAAATAATGGTATTATATAGCTCGAAGAAAAGTAATAGGTCATAGTAGGAGTTACTATAAAATATATTTTGAAATCAACAACGTTATAATAGCAGTATAATTTGACTCTAAATTTAAGCAATCTTGGTATGTGTGCCCATTTCATCTAAACATATGATTCCTTTTTGCGGCAAAATTTCTTACTTATAGACACAATCAATGGACACCCTGCGGCTGATCAAGTCCTTGTTACGAAATAGCGTGCTACATTAAAATTGGGTGCAGTTATATATTTATTAGTTTGGTTCATTTATGCTTTATCTCTTTGCTAGAACAACACCTGAGCAGGATTATTTAGCGACCATATGTAGAAAGTTGACAGGATTATAAGTGGCTGCCAGAGAGAAGTCTCATAGATTAGTCTGACAAGAAATGTGCTAATAATTATAAGAGTGTTTAGTATGATACCTAAATTAGAAAACAAGGTAGTAATAGTAACTGGCGCGGGTTCTGGGATTGGTAGAGCTTCGGCTTTAAAGTTTGCTGAGGAGGGGACCAAGGTTGTTGTGGTGGATATAGATGTTCAGGGCGGCAAAGAGACGGTACGAATGGTTAAGGGAGCCGGTGGCGAAGCTATCTTTGTTAAGACCGATGTTTCGAATGCGACTGAGGTTGAGCTGATGGTCAAAAAGACCATAGAGAGTTACGGTCGGTTGGATTGCGCCCACAATAACGCTGGGATCGAATCAAGCATGAAGCTTATGGTTGACTGTACTGAAGCAGAGTGGGATCGATGCATCAATGTTAATTTGAAGAGTGTGTGGCTATGTATGAAGTATGAAATTCCGCAGATGCTCCGTGTAGGTAAAGGTGCTATAGTCAATACGTCGTCTATTGCAGGATTAGTTGGAGCCAGCAAGCGATCGGAATATGTTACCAGCAAACATGGCGTTATAGGACTAACCAAAGCAGTAGCGCTAGATTATGCGATGCAAGGAATTCGCGTTAACGCCATCTGCCCGGGATTGACACTCACTGCAATGGTTGAACGTATTTGGCAGGCTCGTCCAGAAACGAAACTAAGAAGTCAAGAAGCGGTACCCGTTGGGCGCGCTGGTAGGCCAGAAGAGGTTGCCAAAGCCGTGGTCTGGCTATGTTCAGATGCTACTCAATTTATCACAGGTCATGCTCTTGTCATAGATGGGGGATCAATTCTCGGATATTTTTAATAGGAAGGATTGGGGCTTCTGCAGTTCTCACTCTTTGGTCACTCCTGATGACTTAAAGGACGGACTTCCATGAATTTTACCTGAGGGTGATTTATTATGAGTGTATTTAGGTATAATAGTTCTCAATCTTACAATAATGTTGAGAAGAACCTCAGAACATGATTTGTTATATCATCTTGTACTGCTGTTGCACATCGAGGGCATAATATGGAGCAACAGGATGGAAATCACAAGCGGAAAATGCGAGATTGATAATGCCAAAATTCACCGCCAAGAAACGAAGCGACCTTTAGTAGTAACGAAGTCGCGTTAATAGTGATGGAGCGAAAGGCTAGCTATATTCAGTCAAGCTTATGGGTCAATTGCATTTGCGGAAGAACCTGTGGGCATGAAAAGACATACATGGAAATATGCTCCAGCGGTTAAAAATGGGAACCGAATGAGCTAAGAGGTCAATATGGTAACTTTAGGGGCTGGGAGTGCAAATTGCTCAATCTACTCGTCAGTATGCGCCTACCGGTGAAGAGTAGCTGTATATACCTGCTGCTATTGGAGCAGACTGCATGCGATTCGAGATATTACCGGATTTAAGAGGTATGCAATTACTAGGAGCGTCAACAGGTCCTAGTGGAATTCCTGTCACTAGTGGCCTATGAACAAAGACGTTATGCCGAATGAGTAGCAGCGTGAAACCTGTGGTGTCAGTTGTTGATATCCGCCCTTATCCTAAAGGAAACAAGAAGTCGATAGGAAATTACACTATTTTTTCGTAGGAGGGGTCAACTAGACATGTTCACAATCGAGAATAAAGTGAAGACCATCTGTTTTGAGTGCCATTCTAGATGTGGCGTTTTTATCTATGTTAAAGACGGTAGAATAGTGAAAATTGAGGGTGATAAGGAACATCCTATTAGTAATGGCTTTGTTTGTCCTAAGGGACGGGCTGTCAAGGAAATCGTTTACCATCCAAACAGGATTTTATATCCGCTGAAACGGGTCGGGAATAAAGGAGAGAAGAAATGGGAAAGAGTTACTTGGAATGAAGCATTAAGTACAATTGCTAATAAGCTTGCGGAGGTCAAGCGGGATTATGGGCCAGAAGCCATAGTGATGGGACAAGGGACAAGCCGAGGGTTAAATCCTTACCTGAATTATTTTCTGCGTTGTCTTGGCTCACCTAATAAAATGTCACCATTACACTTAAGTGGAGGTCCCATAGCTATGGGTACTGCTCTCACATGTGGGTATTCATTGCTTGAAAGCCAAGACTATGGAAATACTCGATGTATTATACTCTGGGGGCACAATCCGCCCCAATCTTGGCCTGGACATACCCCGCCACTTAGAAAAGCCTTGGCAAAGGGGGCAAAGCTGATTGTAATTGATCCAAGGCGAAGTGATATGGCGTCGAAGGCTGATACTTGGCTTCAAATAAGACCTGGTACCGACTGTGCTCTGGCTCTAGCCATGCTCAACGTAATTATCGAGGGAGAGTTGTACGATAAAGAGTTCGTAGAGAAATGGAGTTACGGATTCGATAAATTGCGGGAGCATCTTAAAGCATACTCGCCTGAAAAGATGGCGGAAGTGACTTGGATCCCAGCGGAACTAATAAGAAAGACTACCAGGCTTTATGCGCAGGAAAGTCCTTCTTGTATATGCTTTGGTACAGCGGGGCTTTGCCAACACTTCAATGCCATCCAGACCAACCGTGCTATTGCGATGATGATAGCATTGACGGGCAATCTTGAAGTCCCAGGTGGCAATGTACATTACAGGTCTCCTCTCGGCAGAAGAAGTCAAATAGCAATGGAATTAGATAGTGTAATTGGTTTCCCTCCTCAGCAGGCGAAAAAGAGGCTTGGAGCCGATAGATTTCGTATTGTAGCATTGAATGGACTGATGTTTGCTCACCCAAGACTTGTTTGGGAAGCTATCTTAAATAGTAGGCCATATCCGGTTAAGGCGATTCTTCTCTTTGCAAACAACGCCTTGATGGCTTATGGTAATTCATCCTTTACAAAGGAAGCGTTGATGAAACTCGATTTCTTAGTGTGTGCAGACTACTTCATGAATCCTACAGCAGAGCTAGCCGATTTTGTACTACCGGCGGCCCATTGGACTGAGCGAGATGATATAGAAGATATGGCAATGAAAGGCTATGCTTTTGCACAGCAGAAAGCTATAGAACCACTTGGCGAGTGTTGGGATGAAAAGGAGATTCTTGTTGAATTAGCGAAGAAATTGGGCTTGGCGGACTACTGGAAGAGTGTAAGGGAGGCGTTGGACTATCGTTTGGGGCTCTGCGGTATCGATTTCGAGCAACTAAAACGTGAGGGGCGGATTCAGACTGAACTAAAGTACGGCGGATACGAGAAATCAGGTGGATTCCGCACAATTTCTGGAAAGTTCGAGCTGTATTCCGAAAACCTCCGCAAGCTAGGATTGGATCCGATCCCAGTTTATCAGGAGCCTGCTGAAAGCCCTATAAATACACCTAACTTGACTAAAGTTTATCCGTTAATACTCACTACTGGGGCTAGGCATATTGCCTACTATCATTCTGCACTACGAAATATTCCGAGTCTTAGGAAATTAAATCCAGAGCCAACAATTGATATTAATCCGGCGACAGCAGGTGATTTGGGTATACAGGATGGCGATTGGGTAATAATTGAGACCGAGAGAGGTAGTATCACATGTAAGGCCAAATTCTTTGATGGAATCCACCCGAAAGTTGTTCACGTATACCATGGCTGGTGGTACGGCTACGATCCTGAGTGGAAACAAGCGAACGTAAACATACTAACAAATAACACTTATTTGGATCCCCTAATCGGATCTGAGCCTCTTAAGGCCTTGCTATGTCGAGTATACCCGCAACCAAGTACCGCTTGAATCCATGTGCGAGACTCGGAAAAAATAGTTAACGATGTCTTCCTTGCAAGAACAAAAATAGGCAAGGAGCTAATGAATAATTGTTGTATTTCTAGCTCTTGCATGTGGAGTGTCGGTGTCTAGACTTAATCTGACATTTCGAATAAATTAAACAAGAAATAGAAAGGAAATGTCCGATGACAACAGACCAGAAAACAATCAAGAACAAGCTTGGGCTAATCAAGCTGGCTAAAACCCTCGGCAATGTTTCCCAGCCGTATAAAGTGATGGGATATTCCTGGAACAACTTCTAAGCCAAGTAGAATTTCCCGGTCCACTCACTGTCCTCCCTAGCCAGCATCGATGTTAGAATATATTTCCCACCGAATTTGTCTTGGCTACTAGCTGCGTATTTCGGACCAAATCGGCCGCCTTCACGGAGCAAACCGGCCACCCTG
>CAYVQT010000051.1:0-21799 GCA_964453665.1 uncultured Dehalococcoidia bacterium
CATATATGTTAGCACTTGTTAAAGATACAAGGGGCGTTCAATTGAACGCCCCTACCTGGTATAACCTGCGTTCAATACCTCACGGGTAGCTGCCGCTGAAGCCAGCGTACCAATAACCATCGCTGCCCTCGTAAGCTCCGTAAACCGCGCCGTTTGCGCCTACGACCCAGCAGTAGCTGCCGCCGGGAGCGGGGACGCCGTTGCGGTCATTTCCGGCCATGGCTGATTCAGAGAAATCCTCTAAATAACGACAGGTTTCACCCTTCAGCACCGATACACATCCTCTATCTGTGGTCCCAAGACTGCTTACATATTCGCCCCTAAAGTTGACCAGCAAGCCCATCCATACGGCATGCCAGCTTATCTCCTGTTCTGTTGCTGCTCCGTACTCACCGTTAATTCTGGGGTTGTTCCGGTTCATCGGGTCGAATTCCGAATCGCTGAGCCTCAGGTTGTGGTCGCCTACCACAGCCAGCGCCGTGGGATAGTAGTGGCCGGGGTCTTCAGCCGTAGTGTTCGCTCCCCACCTGTTATCATCGGGAGTACCAGTATCGGCGTCCGTCCCGCCACTCCAGCCCGAGTGCACATCGGAGTAGAAGGTGACTGCCGCAAGTTGTATTACCTCTAGGTCTGTCTCATAACTATCAGCCTCGCTTGGTGTTGGTTCTATCAGAGCATCGATTCCCCATTCAGCTCGTATTTCAACAAACCTTCCTTCCCGATATGCACTAAATTCGTTTGGCTCGGATTCCTCTATCCAAACTTCTAGCAAATACTCCTGGACCTCATTTAAAGCATCTTCTGCATTCTCATCGTTTTCGAAACCCAGAATCATATATAATTCAAATGTTTCCGGGGTCGTCTTCCGCAACGTCATACCGGTTACTTCTTCTCCATATAAAACAGAAGTGGCGTTTACATTTATTAACCAACCATCAGGCAGCTTCGACAGCACCTCGGCAACATCATCCTCATCGTACATGGAGCTTCCGGTGCTCCTGATAGTATCGATGCATTCCTCGACAATGTACGTATCACCGACTATTATCCTGCTGTCAACGATGGCCACAGAAGTGTAGTCGTCTGTCCACACCTCAATCCCCTTAAATTCGTCTTTATAGTACTCCCTGACAAGCTCCTCCCTTACTCCGGTCAGGTCGAATTCGCCTCCATAAATTTCGACATAGCCATAGTAATCATACGCCTGAACCCACCAGTCGACATCGGAGACGGGTAATCCTGCCTTGTATTGTGCGGCGTTGTATTCCCATACATTTTCGACCCACTGGCTGACAAAGTTAGCCAGGTCATCATCATCTCTCAGAAATTGTAAATCCATGTACTGGAAACCATCAACTTGCCCGGGCACCATCTTCGCCACATCCACAGCCGTTACCCCTTCAGATGACCCGCAGCCAATGGATATCCCCATAAGAAGCGTAAAAAGGCAAACGATCATTCCAAAATAAATTCTCCTCATCATCTCCCACCTTTCACCACGAGCAGCAAAGCAATGCTATTGTGCATTTATTTTTGCGATATTCTAGCATGATATGCATGTTCGCACAACAAGTGGAAGCGACTTTACAGCATAGTGGGATAACAGCGCGGCAGGTGCTTAAACTAATTTACCCAAAGAAGGCCACAGGTTCTGGCCCCATATTGACCAGGTTCACTCCATTACTGCAGCATATCCTACACTCAGATAGAAAAGGCAAACAGGGCCACCGATAACGATTAGCATCGCTATCAAGGCGTTATAGCCACGCGGTGCTACCCCAACAAACTCCTTCACTCTCCTAGCATCCAACACAAGAATTATATTTACTGCCAGAGCAGCTATTAGGAAAAGAGCTGCTGCTACTACTAAAAGTGATACGTACCAGCCATGACGACTGTAACCAGGTGAAGCAATAACATACAGGAGAATGGCGATTACTGCGGAATCAAGACACCATAACAGGAGACTGACCGCAAAATATTTCCAGTAACTTCGTTTATAAACATTGGGGAATCTGGTATTGCATCCGCAACAATAATATTTCGTTCCTTCCTCAACAGATGAAGGAACATCATTCTCTGCTCTGCATTTGGGGCAGATCACTTTCACGAGCTACCCTCTGAATCCATAGTGAAAACAGTGACATCATGTTCCCGGGTTAAACGCTCACTGATGCTCCTCACGTGTGAGCCAACGCCGCCAACTGAAGGGTAATAGTGGTTGCATACCTGCAGGACTCTCATTTCAGTTCAGCCTGCCGCCTCCCACCATCCCACATCCTTATCAACTGGCTGTTATTCACTCGTGTTACCCGTTCAGGCAGCGCGCTTATTCGCCGCAACACCCCCTCCAGTCTTCCCCAATCGTCATGGTTGTCGATTTCCCATGAATGTCCCCACAAATGCCAGACGCCGCCGTTATCGACAACGAAATCCAGCGTTTTTATCGCTATCACATCCCAGCTTTCAAAAAAGAGGTTGTTCCTCAGCAGGAACATAAAAAGTCTGACATCCAGCGACTCCAGGGCATGCTTGATATAAGGGGCGAACCACCAGTCTGTGGCGTTTATTGTGGTGCCCATTTTATAGATATTCCTTATGCTTCTGGTTAGCGACTTCGTCGTCCTGGCACCGATAAAGCCTGTCCTCTCGACAATATCAACGATTCGAGGGTTGCAGGCCCCCCAGGGATAGCAGAAGCACACCACGTCCCTATCAATTATCTCCTCCAAGCTGTCCTTAGCTTCCCTGATATCCGCCTCGGCTTCCTTTAATGGTATCCCGGTCAGGTCAACATGGCGATAGCCGTGCACACCGATATCAAAGCTCCGGGCCACCTCGTCGATCTGGCCGGGACCCATGCATTCCCTTTCCACGTTATCTATGGGAACATAGAAGGTAGCAGGGATATCGTATTTCTTCAACAGCTCAGCCAGCTTTAAATCCAGAGGATGGCCATCGTCCCAGCTTGTAGTAACAACAGCTTCGTCCATTTTAATACCAGCCATACAGACCGGCCGCTTTACCCGGCAGTCGGTGAACCCTCAAGCTCAAAACATCCTCACACCACTGCTATTATAATTGCAAGTACCGCTATTACAAAGGTTCTCTAATTTGACGGCTATGCCAGGAATCACCCTGATTCGCCTGTGTTCCTGCCAGACGGTATGTTGACACCTCCGCCCTCGTTTGCTACGCTATGTATCGGTTTCAAGGCAACACACCCCGGCGCAGCAGGTTCATGCAGCCCAGACTGAAAGAATCTCCCGAGAATCTCCGGCAGCTGGTCAGCAGCCAGGCAGACTTTATCATCGACAATCAGCTTCCCTCCGGAGCCATCCCCTGGTATCGCGGCAGCATCACAGACCCCTGGGACCATATAGAAGCTGCCATAGCCCTGACTCTTGCCGGCAGGTTCGAGGAAGCCGCCGCAGCCTATAGATGGTCGCGCGATATGCAGAATCCCGACGGCAGCTGGTACTCCGCCTATCTCGATGACAGGCCGCAGGAACTGGTGCGGGACGCCAACTTCGCTGCCTACATAGCGACCGGAGCATGGTTTCATTATCTGGCTACAAACAACCTCGGCTTTCTCCGCAAGGTGTGGCCTATGGTCGAGAAGGGCGTAGATTTCGCCCTCAGCCTGCAGCAGCCCACCGGTGAGGTCTCCTGGGCACTAAGTGAGAAGGGCAACGCCTGGCCGGGCGCTATCCTGACATCGTCATGTTGCATCTGGCACAGCATCAGGAACGGCATAGACATCTCTAAAACACTGGGGGCAGACAGGGCTGACTGGGATGCAGCAAATGAAAGGCTCCTGGAAGCGACCAGGCAGAACCCCGAGCTGTTCGACAGAATGGGGGAGAACAGACGGCGTTATGCCATGAACTGGTTCTATCCGGTCTTAACCGGTGTGATCACGGGTGAGAAGGCGCTGGAGCGCATAGAGAGGGAGTGGTCGGATTTCATCATCGATAACTGGGGATGCAGGGTCGCTGCCGACGAGGATGTCACGGCAGTAGCCGAGACCAGCGAACTGATAATATCCCTATGCCTCATAGGTGAACACAAGAGGGCTAGGCTGCTGTTGGACTGGACACTCAGGCTATGGGATAATAGGAGTGGTTTCTGTCGGGGGATAAAGCTGCCGGAGCAGGAGGCTTGCCCCGGTGATAATGAGCGGGCCACCTGGACCTCGGCAGCGTTGATAATGGCAATTGCAGCTCTGGCCAGGGCGTAGCGTTCGGAATATTCCGGGTGTGGCGCAGAGCTGACAGCTTGGAAGAGCGACCGAAAACGCCGCATATTGGGGTAGCCTGGAGCAGATGCTCCAACCTACCCATGACTCACAGGTACCCATATGGTATTGGAGGAGTTTTGAGCGAGGTTCCGTCATTAAATGAAGAAATTAAGGACTTCGTTGGGTATGAAGTACTTGTCGACTTCATGGAAAAACGGGCGCTGCATAAATTAGAAGGTGATATAGTGGAGATAGGCGCCTTTTTGGGCGGCGGCACCGCCAAGCTGGCGAAGTACGGCCAGAAATGCGGTAAGAAAGTATATGCCGTTGACGTTTTCGACCCCGGTCGTGATACGACCCTTGATACGGGCGGGACCAGAATGTGCGACATCTACGAGGAGTTTTTAAAGGGGCGCTCACAGTGGGAGGTCTACCGCGAAACGACACGGGACTTCGATAACATCGTAACTATCGATAAGGACTCAAAAGATATCGAATTTCCCCGAGAGCAGCGTTTTGTTTTCGGATTTATCGACGGCAATCACGCTCCGGATTATGTGAGAAACGACTTTTACCTCGTATGGCGAAATCTTAGCCCCGGTGGCAGCGTTGGCTTCCACGACTACGATTTCGACCTGCCAGAAGTCACAGCAACCGTTGACAGCCTTATAGACAGGCACAGGAATGAAATAAGCGAAGTCTACCAAATAAAGGAAAAGCATATCATTATACTGACCAGCAAACATTCGGCTGATTGAACAGGCACATGTTAGAAGTACTTCAGGTCGAGACTACAAATTACTGCAACGCGCGCTGCATTTTTTGTGCCCACAGCCAGATCAAGGAACACGGCACCATGTCTGACAGGCTTTATACTAAAATCTTGACAGATGCCAGCAGGCTTGACCCGCATCCCAGGACATTCATACCTATGCTTACCGGTGAGCCATTTCTCGACACGCAGATAGTCGACAGGATAAAAGAGGCGCGCGCTGCATTACCAGCGACGGAGATCCATCTGTATACCAACGGCAGCCTCCTGAAAGAGGATTCGATCAGGAAGCTTTCAGATGTGCCCGATTTCCAGCTCAATATATCAGCGAACGGCGCCTCGGTTGAAACCAGAAGGAGACTGACGGGGCTGGATGACTACGAGAACGTGGCCCGAATGATCGAATATGTCGATGCGTGTCACATCCCTCATACGGTATCGCTGGTGCAGCATCCCTCCATTACAATGGAGGAAGAGGAAGCGTTTAACCGCAAATGGGGGCAGGTAACATCGAGTTCATCCTGTCGCACGCCCTACGTGTTCCAGCACCTGAACTTCGCCGGCCTCACATGCCCGGCAGAGGACAACTACTTTACACGTTGTATCCATGCCACCAGCCATATGACCGTGCTGTGGGATGGCAGGGTAAACCTGTGCTGTATGGACCCGCTCGGTAGGGCAATATTCGGCGATCTGAACCATCAGACGGTCGCCGAGGTGTGGTTCTCCGATGGCCGCCAGCATTACGTCTCACTACATGAGGAAGGAAGAGGGACCGATTGCGAGGTATGCTGCGACTGTAACATCTTCAGCATTTAAAACACAGGTAAGGTTCTCTGTTCAAACATCGAAATCCCCCGGATACCACTTAAATAGCAGGGGCGTTCAATTGAACACCCCTGCCGTTCTTTGAATAACCGACATTCAAGACGCCGCTTGGAGTGTAACCTTTTTATATCCCACTGCAAGTGAAGTAATCGCTTAGTGGATTCCTGCTTTCGCAGGAATGACATAAAGGACGCTGCTGGCAGCAGGGGCTTTTCGCGAAACGCCCCTGCCGTTTTTGTTATAGCTGGCGTTCAAGCCCCCGCTCGTATGCAAAACGCACCACTTTGCTTTGTACAGCGTTTACATCGTATAATATTCCCGGGTGGCGATAAATTTCAATCAGCCAGAGAACAACCGTCTGGACCTGGAGAATATAAATGAGCATCATTAAATCCATCGGTAATACACCACTTATAGAATTGAGCAATCTGAATGGAAACCCCGGAATCAGGCTCATGGCCAAACTCGAGGGCAGCAATCCCGGCGGCTCAGTCAAGGACCGCACCGCTTATTACATGCTGCAAAAAGCAATCGAGGCAGGCGAACTGACCCCGGGCAAGACCATCCTGGAGCCCACGTCGGGCAACACCGGAATCGCCCTGGCTATGATAGGCGCAGCTATGGGCTACAAGGTGAGGCTAACCATGCCCGAATGCGTAAGCGTTGAGAGACAACGTACCATCGAAGCTTTCGGCGCCGAGATCGATCTCACACCGGGGGACGAATATACCGATGGCGCCATAATTCTGGCACGTCAAATCATCAAAGAGCACCCTGATAAATTCTATATGCCGAACCAATTCGATAACGAGAATAATGTGCTCGCGCACTATGAGACTACCGGCCCGGAGATATTCGCACAGACAGATGGCGAGGTGGACGTGTTCGTCGCCGGAATGGGTACCACCGGAACCCTGATGGGCGTATCGAAATATCTCAAAGAGCGTAAGGCCTCTATTAGTATAGTTGGTATTGAGCCCGAACTGAATCACAGAATCCAGGGGCTGAAGAATATGCAGGAATCCATTGTCCCCAGCATCTTTCGAAGATATGCCCTTGACCGTAAAATAACAATCTCAAACGACGAGGCGTTTCAGGCCACCAGGCTGCTTGCTACAAGTGAGGGCTTGTTTGTAGGTATGTCAAGCGGCGCAGCCGTAGCGGGAGCGCTGAAGGTCGCTAAGGAGATGAGCTCCGGCACACTGGTTCTGCTACTACCGGACCGCGGTGACCGCTATTTGAGCACCTGCCTCTTCATGTCCAG
This sequence comes from uncultured Dehalococcoidia bacterium, assembly GCA_964453665.1. Classification (GTDB taxonomy): domain Bacteria; phylum Chloroflexota; class Dehalococcoidia; order SZUA-161; family SZUA-161; genus DAOUTY01. The sequence goes on from CAYVQT010000051.1 coordinate 7,105, forward strand.
ATGTGCCAAATGCCCACCGTAAGCCTGCGTGTCTGCACGGATCGAATAGATGCTCACCCACCCATGCTACTGTTGATGGAATACCTTTTGCCACCTTCTCCCAGCGGCAGAGCCAACCGCACGCACGGGAGCAAAGGTCTTGCGATGCAACTGGCAGGGACCCAGGCGCTGCAATCCCTCAATGTGCTCCGGCGTCCCATAGCCTTTATTTCGCGCCAGACCGTATCCGGGGAATTGTCTGTCTAATTGCACCATCAGGCGGTCGCGGGTGACCTTGGCGATAACGGATGCTGCAGCGATGGAAAGGCATTGTCCATCCCCATTGGTGATACTCTTCTGAGGGAGTTTAACATCAGGCAGACGGACGTAGTCGATAAGAAGGAAATCCGGAGGGATTTGAAGCTGTTCTACAGCATTGCGCATCGCCAGTCTGGTAGCGGCTACGATGCCCCTCTCATCGATAACCTCATGAGAGACTACCCCAACCCCGAACGATACCCCATCATTTTGAATGCAATCGGAAAAGAATTCACGCTTTTGCGGTGTCAGCTGCTTGCTATCCCGAAGTAGATGTAACCAGGGGGGTCGAGCCTCCATGTAAAGAATAACAGCCGCAGCCACCACCGGCCCCGCCAGTGGCCCGCGACCGACCTCATCGACGCCGGCGATGAGTCTATAGCCCTGCGACTTCAGCCTGTCCTCTTCGATAAAGGTTGGCGCTCGACTCACCGCAGCCCTTGACCCCTCAGAGTTTGCGAAATAGTACCACGGGCACGCTCAATTGTCAAAAACGAGATGACCTGTAGCGTCGTGACTCCCGTCACGACGGCGTTATCCTCGGCAATCCGTTGCCACAGGAGTGGCAACGCTACATGCCGGATATCCAGCGCAGAAGTCGCCCGATTTCACCACCTGTAGCGTCGTGACTCCCGTCACGACGGCGTTATTCTAAGCAATCCGTTGCCACAGGAGTGGCAACGCTACATGCCGCATATCCAGCGCAGAAGTCGCCCGATTTCACCACCTGTAGCGTCGTGACTCCCGTCACGACGGCTATTCTCAGTAGGGGCGTTCAATTGAACGCCCCTACGTCAATGTTGCAGGCAATCCAGCTTGCGCCTATACTATGCTCGTGTTCAAGCCATATCTGGATAAGGCACGCGGTCAGATTTCGCTGCTAACCGCTGCATTCGCCTTTTACTGCCTCTACTACGGCCAACTGCTGTGGGCCTTTTCACGAAATCTCCGCCTGTCAAGCCCACGCTCATTCACGGACTCGCTCAAAACAGTACGGTCAATCCAGATGGTGAGGGGTTATACCGCACTGCTGCCGCTGCGCCTGGCCGCCCTGCATAAACTATGCCGGGAGATAGACAGGCAGTCTGTTCCAGGCGATGTCATAGAGTGCGGTGTTTACAACGGGGGGTCGGCCGCCTTGATGGCTTCCGTTTGCACCAGATCCCCTCTGCACAGAAGCGTGTGGCTCTTTGACTCTTTCGAGGGACTTCCTGAGCCTACCGAAAAGGATGGCGACAAAGCACGTTCCTGCGGGTGGTGGTGCCACGGAGACCTGTCAAAGGTCAGGGCGGTCTTCCAGAAGCTACGCATTCCGGAGTCACATATCCATATTATCAAGGGCTGGTTCCAGGACACATTCCCCTCCGTGCGAACGGGAGACATAGCCCTCCTGCATATCGACGCGGACTGGTATGAAAGCGTTAAACTGTGTCTGGAAAGGTTCTACGACAGCGTCCAACCGGGAGGATTCGTTGTCATCGATGACTACGGACACTGGGAGGGCTGCAAGAGAGCAACCGATGAATTCCTGAAAGACCGTTCTCTCGATATAAAACTGACCAGGGTTGATTATACAGGCCGCTATTTCCAAAAGCCCCTGTAACCTGCACAAGCGCAGGTGTAGTCGGCTACTCCCTACCCACGGCAGGATCCATCAGCATAGTCAGCTTCTGCCTCGTGTCCGCCAACCTGGAACTTACAGCGGAATTCAGATTTCTCATAACTATGTAGCCTATGCGGGGACTCTGCTCAAAGAGTTTTATCAAATCCGAACCCTTGATACAGATGTCCTCTGTCTTCTCAGTGCACTTAGCGGAGGCGGTATAGGTATGTGGCCCCACAACGGCGGACCATCCAAAGACTTCTCCTTCATCTACCGTATGCACTGTAACTTCTACAATGCCGGTGGGCTTACTAAGCTCAACTACGATATCCACCTTCCCGCTACGGCAAAGATGCAGTTCCATCGCTCTTTTATCCTGGTGGAAGCAAAAAGAACCTTTCTTAAAAGTGCGTTCACGACAAAGCTCCACTAACTTGCTCAATTCACCGTCATCCAATCCCTTAAAAACACTAAAACCCTTCAGAACCTGGACTGATATCATTGCTCCTCCTCATCCAAAGGCCTCCAAGACCCTTTGAATCCGCCGAAACGGTCTGATGCCGAGCAGGCTACTGCATCTAAAAATCACACCACCTATAAGGTGATCATGAGGTCGCCGTCGACCAAATCTACTGAGTACCCCGTCAGCGGCTTCTTGGCCGGGCCGCCGACCGTCTTCCCCTCATAGTCATACGTCGAGTGGTTTAAACTACAGCAGCACAATAAAGGTTCTCCAGGCACAGGGTCAAGCTTACGACCGAAATGCGTGCAACGGTCTGCAAAGGCCAGATACTGCTCACCCTCGGTTCTCACAATGAGAATGGGTTTGGAGAGGTTCTGGCCCGCCAGATAGACTGCTCCTCCCTTTTCAGCCAGTTCGGATATCTGGCCCACTTTCACTCGCACCTTGCCATCTTCGAGGCTCCACAGGTCGGGACTCAATGGCTTTGTTTCACAAATCCCTAAAATCGACTTGATAATACCGGCGAGACCTGCCATTGTTTTTCTCCTTTCTGTGATGAATTATACGGGGTCAGTTCCACCGAAAAGTATTGTGCGAGAAAACCTAACACGACGCACGTTTGTTGTCAAGAGGCAGTTCCACGTGGCGAAATGAAATTAGAGGGGATGAATTCTACCGCAATGCGGACACTTGACATTAGCCCTTTTAAGATTGGGCGGCACCTTCAGCTTCGTGCCACAATCACAGCTGATAGTCCTGTAGTTGCTCTTCCGCCACATCAGGTCTGACACTTCGCGAGTGCGCTCCAGCTTGCTTGGCTCAGGCTCTACCGGCGCGGCTTCAGGCCCTGCTGCCCGCAGTCCAACGACACCAGCGGCAGCGATGGCAGCGGGGGCAATAACTCCACCACCCCCCTTATGGAATTGACGATAGGCTTCGTCGTAGTCAGCAAGGGAGACACCCCCGGACATGGAGCGCAGGATTCGTACCCTCTCGGAGATAGGCGGGTGAGTGCTGCTGAGGTCGGTCGCCGGTTTCCCTTTCTGACGGAAGGGATTCATGATGTACATCGGGGCTGTAGCCTTGTTGGCCGACTTCAGCTCGACGGTCGAACCGCCCAGTTTCTCCAGCGCGGATGCCAGCCCTTCAGGGTATCTGGTGTACAGGGCGGAGGAGGCATCGGCCAGATATTCTCGCTTTCTGGAAATGGCGAAGTAGATCAATCGAGCTAAAATCGGCGCCAGTATCATTAATACTATTCCCACAAGGAGTATTATCACCTGAGCGCTGCCACCTCCCCCGGATGAGCTTCTGCGGCCACCGGTCATGGAGCTGAAGAAGAGCATATACGTCGCGTAGTAAGCCAGAATGACGATAGTCCCCAGAAGGACACTGCATAACGCCATCAGAAGCACATCACGGTTCTTTATGTGAGCCAACTCGTGTCCAATAACACCCTGCAACTCATCGCGGTTAAGCTTCTGCAACAGACCTGAGGTTACGGCGACGGAAGCCCGCTTGGGGTCCCGGCCGGTGGCGAACGCGTTCATCGCAGGGTCGTCGATAATGTAGATATCGGGCATCTTCTCCAGGCCCGACGCAATCTTCATCTCCTCCACTATGTTATACAGGCGGGGATGGTCATCACGCTCTATCTTCCTTGCCTTGGAGAGCGCCAGCAGTATATTATCACCCTGGAAGAAGGCCACCAAGTTCATTATCACCCATACCACCAGAGCAATAACCAGCCCGCCGATACCGTTGTCCAGGAAGGCAAGCCCCAGGAAATACCCGATTAAAAGCAGCAGCAGCAACATCCCTGCCACCAGTACTGCCGACCTGACCTGATTCGATCTAATCTGCTGCCACATAGTTAATTCTCTTGTTTAAGTGAAGCTAACCTTGGGCGCCTCCCTCTCCGCAGGCGCCTCCACCTCAAAGAACTCGTCAGCTTTGAAACCGGTCACGTTTGCCACTATATTCGAGGGAAACATCTGAATCTTGTTGTTGTAACCGAGCACCGAATCGTTGTAGAATTGGCGCGAAAAGCTTATCTTATTCTCCGTTGAGGTCAACTCCTCCTGAAGAGCGAGAAAGTTCTGGTTGGCTTTAAGGTCGGGGTAATTTTCAACCACAGCCAGCAGCCTGGATAGAGCCCCGCTGAGCTCACCCTCAGCTTTGGACTGGGCACCCGCACCTTTGCCTACCGCCTCTAGTGCCAGGGTACGCGCATTTGTTACCGCCTCCAATGTCTCTCGCTCGTGCGCCATATAGCCCTTCACCGCCTCCACCAGATTGGGGATGAGGTCATGCCTTCGCTTGAGCTGGACGTCGATCTGCGCCCAGGCGTTCTTCACCTGATTGCGCAGCCTCACCAAGCTGTTGTACATCCCGGCGAAGAGTAAGAGAAGAACCACCACGATACCGATGATTACCCATCCTGCGACTGGCATGAGACACCTCCATAACAGTTTTTGCTGTCTCTAAGGCTCAAACTAAAATTAAAGTGATACGCTATCCCTGCAAGCAATTAATGCCGTGGCTCAGTCTCGATCCCGGAATACCTCTCCCAGGAAGGTGAGGACACGCCCCTGAGAATCCGATTCCCCTGACGGCTTATCGGGCAGCTGTGTTATCAACTGGCCGACCTCCCCCTTATCAAACCAGAGGCCGTCTCCCCGCGAGCAAGCATCGATAAGCACTTCCGGGTCATGTCCGACCGTTGCTTTCTTCATTTTCTTGCCGCAAATCGGGCACTTGCGTTTCTTCTCCGCTGATATGGCTTCAGGTGATGTGAGAATGTTATCCAGTGACAAGCTGGTTTCTTCAAGCTGCATGGTCTCCAGCAACAGCTCCAGTTCACCGGCATCGAACCAGACGCCCGAGCAGTCAACGCAATAGTCTAGCTCAATCTGCTCATGCTCGACAACTATCATCGGGCTGCCGCAGGTCGGACATTTCATGAGGCTATCTCCATAAGGTGCTAATCGAAAGTGTAGATGAAGTAAAAAGCTATGTCAAGGAGAGCACATGGATTCCGAGTATCAATCGGGCGGGCTTACAAGACCTCCTCATAGACCTTCAGGGTGTCTCTGGCCGCAACTTCCCAACTGAAGGAATCCTCTATCCTTTTTCTGGCCGCTTCACCCATTTTTTGTCTTAGAGGCTTATCTGCAAGGATGCGTTTTATCGCTGCTGCCAGCGCAGCAGGGTCTGCAGGAGGTACTAATATGCCAGTCCCATCTCCACCCACCACCTCGGGCAGCGCTCCTGCCTTAGTGGCTATAACAGGGGTGCCGCATGACATGGCTTCAGCGGCGGGCAATCCAAAACCCTCATAGAGTGAAGCGGTAACCGCGATCTCCGCTGAAGAGTAGAGCCTGACCAGCTCATCTGTATCCAGAGGCCCGGTGAAAGTGACCCTGTCGGCTATCCCGAGCTCCTGTACCAGCCTGGTACCATACCCGCCATCAGGCCCTTGGTTACCAACCACGCTCACCTTCACGTCGACCTCGCCCTTCAGAAGTTGAACCGCTTTCAACAGATAAGGAACGCCCTTGTTCTTGTCCTGAGCTTTACCTAATATGACGAGGCTGTTGGGCTCCTTCTCTACGTGGTCGATTCTTTTAAAAATGCCGGTATCGATGCCGTTGTGGACCACCCTGACCCTATCCTTGCGCAGCTTGAACGCATGAATAGTATCCTCCGCCGATGTCTTCGATACCGTCACCACCCGCTCCATCCTCCTGCTGACGATGCCCTGCATTATGAGGAAGGAGTAGAACAAAACCCATCTCAGCCTGCGACGCCAGGTCTCAGACTCAGCCAGGGAGGCTGCCAAATCGGCGGTTATGGGGTGATGTATTGTGGCAACGATCGGCACCCCCAGGCTCTTGGCAAGAAGCAGGCCATAGCCCAGAGTCTGGTTGTCGTGAATAACATCGAATCTCTCGCGGGACATAATCTCACGCAGCTTCAGGTAAGCCCTCACGCTGAAGGTGAATATGTCCGGGAAGAACCCGATGTGCACCGCCGCGGCCTCGTAGAGATTGATGGGGGTGAACATACGGAGGGGATTTGATAGTGATGAGAAGCCATTTGTCTCGTACAGGTTAAGCGCTTCGAGCTTATGGAGCTTCACCCCATCGGGTGGTGCCAGGTAGGGCGGCCCGGAAATCACCTGGACTTCGTGACCCAGTTCATGGAGCGCTTTGGCCAGGTAGTAGACATATACCCCCTGCCCGCCGCAGTACATATTGCCCCTGTAGGTAAGGAGGCATATTCTCATTTCGCCTTTTTATAGGCGATGCTGCGCGACTTGTCAAGTAGGGGCGAGATGACCTCGCCCCTACGCCGGTAGGTAAAAACACGTATATGGACATTGAAACCATGCCATTACGTGAAAAATATAAAAATCGAGCCAATCGGCGCGGAAACAGCACCCCTATAAATAACCAATGTAAGAATGTTAATATAGTGGTGATATGGCCTCTTCACAGATATCTCCAAATTTGCTAATATTCGCATAACGTTAGTAGGGGCGAGGTGACCTCGCCCCTACTAAAAAACAATGACACACAACCCAGAGAGACACCGCCGTAAATCTACACGGTTACGTGGTTATGATTACAGCGAGGCAGGTGCGTACTTCGTGACCATATGTACCCATAACAGGGAATGTCTGTTAGGTGATATTGTAAACGGCGAGATGCGATCAAATGAATACGGCAACATTGTGAGCAATCAATGGAATGAAATATCGGCCCATTTTTCCGACGTGGCAACAGACGAATTTGTCGTTATGCCAAATCATATCCATGGAATTATCGTATTGATCGACAATCGTAGGGGCGGGGTAACCCCGCCCAATTGGGTCACCTCGCCCGATAAAATGGGTACGGAAACCGTGCCCCTACGGAAATATACACTGGGCCAGATCATTGCATATTTCAAGTATCAAACAACTCAATCAATTAATCGAATTCGCAGAAGCCCCGAAAAACATTATGGCAACGTAATTACTATGAACATGTGATACGAAAACAAGTTGACCTTGAGGAAATCAGAGAATATATTGTTAACAACCCCATGAAATGGGAATTCGATGGCGAAAATCCCGATAACACAGGGGCGGGGTGACCTGCGAAGTGGGATTCGGATGCGCAAAATCCTATTTACGTAGGGGCGCGGTAACCGCGCCCCTACGACGGTAGACAAAAAGCCATGCCTATGGGCATGGAAACCGCATTTATTCCGTCACTACCACCGCCTGTCCCAGCGTCTCGCCCCTTATCTCCGGCTTGTAGTAAGAGTAAGCTTCGGAAGCAACGCCACTGGCCTTGACCGGATAAACTGCCCTGACATCGAAGGTAAAAGCCACAATGTCTCCCGGCAACATGTTCTCAATATAGAATATGACCTTCCTCCCGGCTATCTCATAACGCTTTATCTGCTCATTACTTTCAACAACTTCAGCTATAGACTCGGTGACCGGGGCAAAGCCTGTGGGAACCGACACATCGAGCACCACCATCCCGGCCTCCATATCTATGGGAGGAGCAAACTCGAGCCTGACTGATACCTCAATAAGGTCGTTGACCTCGACCTGAGTGGTATCGTAATCAACGTCTATCTTCAGGATTTCCTCTCCCTGCTCCGCTTCGGGAAGGTTGTATCTCTCGACCACCTGAGCTATGGCATCCCCCCTCCCCTCCACGCTTATCTCCACATCCGCATTTATGGGGACATTCACCACCTGAAGCACATCGAAGTTATCCTGCGTTATTCTGAGTTCCTTTTCCTCTCCCGCAGCCTCTATGCTTATCGTCAGGTCAACATCGGCCCTGGAGTCGGTAGCATACTCAATGAGCGCCTGCAGGGCGACCACAGTATCCTGCGTCGAGCCATATCCCCCGTAAGCATTTCTCTGAGATACCAGCCACTTTGCGGCCTGTGAGGCATCGAATGCGTCGCCGTGTTTTATCAGGGCGAGCGTGGCATAGCCTGTAGTCTCGACAGCAACACTCTTGCTGGGCATCATCGGTCCCCGTGGCAGGATAACCTCACCCTCTTCTACTGGCAACGGCTCAACCATGTCTCCCCAGTACAACCCGTTCTCATCCTCATGCGCAAGCTCCATCAGCATCCCGTAGGCGTCACCGGCGCGGCTGCTTCCGGCAAGCTCCAGGGCATAGGCTACAATCGCCGTGGTATAGGCATCCTCTATTCCATCAAGCTCGCCCTCGAGGTAGCCAATCGCCTTGGCGGAAGCTACCTGCTCCCCTGCCTCCAGCAGCGCTATGGCAACATATGCCGTAAGAGCATTCTTACCTTCGAGGCCGCCCATTATCTCTTCGTGACAGATAAAGCCAACTTTATCGAAGGAGCCGTCTGCATTTTGATGGGAGATGATCCAGTCCTCGGCCTCATCCAGTATGCTGTCATCTATGTAAATCAGGTCCTCGGCCTGCGAAAAACACTTTAGAACGAAGGCGGTGAGGAAAAGACTGCCCTCCTCGTCGCTCTCACCGAAGGCGGAGAAACTGCCGTCGCTGTGCCGGTAGGTAAGCTCCCTTTGATAGCCGGTTATCATCAGCTTTTCTGCCTTGGCCATTATCTCCGGCTTGAGCTGCCCGCTCTCTCGAAGGTACGTGGTGATATACGCGTCAGGTGCAAACATCATCATGTTTTGCTCCCCACAGCCGAACGGCATCTGGAGAAGCCCCTCCAGCCCTTCAATGGTCTGAGTTAAATAGCTGGAGGTAACCGCAACATAAGCCCTGCCGGAATCCTCAACCACAAGCAGTGGTATCAAGGTGCTCACAAGCTCAATGTCTCCGGCGGAAAGTACAAGGTTTTCAACAACCTCCCGGGCAACGCCCTCCGGTTCAACTATGAGCTTCTTGATGACGGCATCTGCGGCCTCCTCGGTCCTGGCGGTTATCTCCACATCGTTGATACCGAGCGCTGTCGGCCTTATTTTGAACTCTACGCCACCAACCTCATTCGGCCCTATCTCAACTATCTTCTCCGGGACATCCAGCAGCTCAAACCAGTCATCCTCCTGGATTTGCACCATAACGCTCTGAGAACTATCCAGGTAATTGTAGACCGCCACACTCACGGGGAACTCCTCCCCCCTTATCGACGAGTAGGGCAGGTCGACCTTGACGAAGAATGGCTGGAATGCCACAAGCTGCGTTTCAGCAACACCCAGGCCTTTCTCCCTGGATAGAGCTACGGCGCGCAGCATCCACGTGGTAATAGTGTCGGGGACTTCCACCTCCAGCGTGGCATTTCCCTGGGAGCCGGTATAAATCTCCTCCCAGAGCCAGGTCTCAGGGAAGTATTGCCTGATCCTCTCAACCTGGGCAAGACTGTCTCCATTTTGCCCTGCGGCTGACTGCGCCACTGTCGGAGCAGGCACTGGAACAGGCAGCCCGGCCTCATCCTTCATAACCTCCCCCGCACCGAAAAACCGCACCATTCCATCATCCCAGAATCCAAACCCTCCGTCTTGCTTGTACTCTTTCCCCTCAGGAACATCGTTGTTGCTGAGCACCACCACCTCCGCATCTTCGAAAATGTCACTAGCCCCCTTAACGTTTACCCCCGTATATATCGAGAACTCGTGAAGCTCCACCTGCGGTTCCATATATAGGGCCTCAAGCTCGGCAAAGACCTGTTGTAAATTCAACCGGTTCTCGGCAAGAATGAAGACCGACTTATCCACCGCAACGATACCAACCTTCGCTTCTCCTTCTGTTTGGATGATGATCTCTATTCCGTCACCGGGCCTGGCTTCATCGTCGCTGAACTCAACATTAACGTCCTGAGGGTACTGAGCCACGACTTCGAACGGCAAATAGTCCGCCGCTACCTCGCTGTTGGGCAGGATTTGATAGACAAGAATCTTGGACGAAGGGGTCATCTGCGGGGTTGTCACGAGAGATATCTCTTGGCTGCTGGTGAAATCGGTAAAGACCACCTTGTCGCGAGAGACAACCTCATAATAGAAATTGGCCGCTTCCTCGGTGGAGTAAACCTTAAATACGATTTGCTCTCCAATCTGTGGGATGCTATCGCTCACCTGCTCCACATGTATGAAGTTACCTGTCGGCGAGTAGCCAGCCTCCAGCACTCTGGCGGCGCGAGTACCGTCCGCAGCAGCTTCGATTATAAGGGCTATGCTCTTTCCCGGAGGTGTTATATCTAAAAGCGCCTTCCCGTTTGTGCTATTAACGTCTATCTCCTCGGTGCCAGCTTCCTCCAGTTCTTCGTTGACATATGTTATTACCACGTTTACTTCAGTATCCACAGGCTCATTATCGGGAGTTTCAGTGATTATCATAAAGCTGAAAGGCAAGCCGGGTTTGAAAACAGAGCTCTCAGGGATCACCTGGATGTTGAGCGCCGAACTTGAGACTGTGAGCAGTTCGCTGGAACTCTCCTCGTAGCCTGTGGTATCCTCTTTTACGGTGACGTCAAGCATGACGTTGCCCAGCCCTCCTGCCGCAGGGACGCCAGCAACATAACCCACCGCAGGAAGCTCGAACTCCGCTTCTCCATCTATAGACGTGGTGAAAGTGGCATATTCCTCCCATTCACCCACGTATCTCGAGGCCGTGATTACAAGCTCCCCCTTGACCGGCTTGCCGAAGCTGTACTCAGCGGCTACATTGCCCTCGATGGGCTCGGTGACCAGGAACCATTCCCTCGGAAGCTCGACCGTGACCTCATACTTCGGCAGCACATATTCCTCGACACGCACATCCAGTTGAGTGTCGCCATTGTCAGACGCAGCGGTTATCTTCCAGACCCCCAGATTGGGCTCCTGGGAAATGGGGAGTTCCAGGCTCGCCATACCATAATCATCCGTATTCAGCTCGCTGCGGAATATCTTTATCCCCTTGGCATCAAGAACATCGACGGTGACGGCTTCGCTGGTCGGCCTTAGATCGGAATCCAGCGTGATCGCCCTAATATGCATCGTTTGACCCGGTTTATAGATAGGCTTATCGGTCTCCAGAAAAATGAGGGGGTTCCTCTCAATTCTCACCTCTGTCTGGTCCTCAAAACCTTCCCCTCTGATCCTGATCTCATATTCGCCTTCATCAACATCGGGAACATCGAACTGTATCGTCCCCTTACCTTCAATCTCTTCCTCGACACGGACAAGCTGTTGGCCGTCTTTGAGCAATGCCACCTCGACACTTCCAGAGGTCAGTCCCTCCGCGTTAAATAGTGTCAGAGAGATCGCTTCCTGACCCCCGGCCTGTAAAACTCTGGGCGCTACCGCTACATAGCTCTCGACAGCCCCTGCGGTTCGCGTACAGCCTGGCAACATCGAGCCTGTAAGGGCTAGGATGAATACAAATGCAATTGCTACCGATATCGTCGAACGCATAATCCACCCCCGTGGTCTATTTTAATCGCTTCTTACATTATTTATTGACGCATTCGGAGGTAAAAAGGTTCCAACAATTTTTTTTCAGGGTAGCCTGGAGCAGATGCTGTTCGTTGCAAGCCCTTCGAAGCACGAACGACCCTTCGACAGGCCTGACCTGAGTTTATCGAAGGGCTCAGGGTGAACGGATTAAACTTACTCGTCAGCGATCCAACAGGTTGCTCAAAATAAGAAGGATGGGAATTGAATTGAGGCATTACAGCATAAAAGAAGCATGGTGTGTTAAGTTGGAGTTCAAAAGGACCGGTCTAATAATATTCTCATTTTGGGGTAGATTACACTATTCTATATCTACATCATTGAACACTATGACAGGTACAAGCACCGAGCCAGTCATCCACGCAGGGCAAGCTCCTTTTTCCTGCCCGACGTCCGCTTCTTGACATCGACCACATATTTAAGGTCACGGTTGTAACCGCACTGCAGGCAGCGCTCGTACCAGCCACTGCTATCTTTTTCGAGGAATACGTCTCCGTTACATTTCGGGCAGCTCTTCAATCTCCACACCTCTTCATCGCCCCCTTTCACCTTTCACCCAAGCAACCGCCCCCCTTCCGCTCATCCCACATCGCTCTATGTGTGCTAGTCTATACTGATCAGCGCTGTCTGTAAGTGACTTTTATCTCATAAACAGGGTCAGGCTGAGAAAAATAGCGGAGGAAATTATACGCTTTTTTCAAGAGAATGTATCTCTCTGCAAGCCTGTAAATCCAAGTTGTAATTAACTTGTAAGTTCTTTGTAATCTTTTCTTAAGAAGTCGCAACAGGTTATAAAAGTTAATATGCATACAATTGGATATAACACTGACGCATAAAGTGACACCCATCGGGTACGACAATTGACAAAACTATAAAAAAATGCTATATTTAACAGAGCCTCAGGTAGGTGAACCAGCAGGAAGAGTTCGGTCCGTAAGAAGGGAACGAGTAGGAAACCAAAGGGACCGGGGGCGGACGGGACTAGAGAGGCTGGGGAGGTTACCTGAGGCGTTTTTTTATGTCTGCGGGCTCGCGTTGGGTTTTCTTCTCCTCCATCAGGGCAATAAAGGGCAAGTTACGGTATTCCTCTCGATAATCAAGACCGTAGCCCACCAGAAATTCATCAGGAACTTCAAAGCCAACATAGTCCAGGTGAACGTCTGCCAGACGCCGAACCCTCTTGTCCAGAAGAGTGCAAACCCTCAGGCTGGCCGGTTCACGCGCCTTCAGGTGATTAAGCACGAAACTCAAGGTCATACCTGTATCTACGATATCTTCTACCAGAAGAATATGGCGACCTTTAAGCTCTATACCTACGTCCATAGTGACACGCACTGCTTTCCTGCCCTCACCCCCATAGTACGAAATAGCCATGAAGTCCACATCCGCCGGTACCGTTAGATAACGCATCAGGTCAGCCATAAAGCAGAAAACCCCCCTCAGCACCCCTACCAGCACCGGATGACTGCCCTCGTAATCCTGTGAGACCTCCCTTGCCAACTGGCCCACCCTGCTTTGAATCTTGGGGGCACTGAGCAGAACCCGCCCCACGCCACTGGTTTTCGCCCCTGCCAGAGGCCCGTGTCCGTACTTGGCCAGGAGGCGATCATAATCGCGACGAGCAAGGAGCTTGACATTAACCTCAGGGTACAGCTCACGCAGTCGGCGTACCTTGCGGTTCTTCTCGGTTGTGAGGCCTGACCTCATGGTGGTCATCTCTACATAGAGATCCAGTGCAGGCAAGTAGAAATCGGGGGTAAACATCTCGGCGGCTTTACCCTCCCATTCCAATACAAAGGAGCGTGGCTCGTAAATCCACTCGATCTGATAGAAGTCCAGGAACCGTGCGAACTCCTCCTCACTGGGATGGGCAAAGGAAGCTGGCTTAATCTGCAACGAGAGAGGGGCAAGCGGAGATGAAGACCCTTCCTTCGCTTCCAGCGACTGCTTATTTGCCTCATCAAAGCGTCCCACCTCCAGGATTACCCCAATGAGGTTGGCTACACCGGTGAAGAATTGCTGTTCCGCCACCGTAAACTCGCGCTGAGTGCGGCTGTATGCCCGTAATAAGCCAACTACTTCCGCCTTTATCTTCACAGGAACGCCCAGGATGGATACGATCCGTTCCTCCTGGGCTAACTCTTTAAACCGTATGCGGGTGTCAGTCGACACGTCTAATATCGCCTCTACCCCTCCTTCCAGGACTTCAGTGAGGCTTCTCTCCGCTTCGAGTAGCCCCTTTCTGAGATAGCGTTCACTAAGCCCCTGCGATGCCGCGTGAAACAGCGTTTTCCTTTGCACATCCAAGAGCATCAAAGAGCAACCCTTAATCCCCAGGGCCCGCGCTGCGGCCTTCACCAGGAAGCGGAGCTTTTCACCGGTGGTGATATCCGAGTTGAGTGCTTCGGCCATATCGCCCAGAGCCTTATTAAAGCCCAATACCTGCTTGCCCATCGCTACTCTCCCATGCTATCATCAGTCCAGTACTTAGCTATGTAAATCAGCGTTATAATAGAGATTCTTCGCTACGCTCAGAATGACAGTAATATTATATGTCACCCTGAACGAAGTAAAGGGTCTCCATATACGAAACAAAGTAACGCTCATTTCCGCAACGAGGTACTAGAACACGCCTACTACCCATCCCTATCGAAGCAAATGCAATTATAGGTGAAGGATGGACTGGAGGCAAACTTTCAAGCATACCGGAACTCTGGCAGCAATCCACCGGAGACCAATGATCCGGAAGAGGACAGCTTAGTTCCCGATAGTCAAGAGAGTGCCCACCGTTAATTACTCTTACCCGAGGGTTAGCCCAGGTGATAATTAAAGCTACGTATTGCGTCAAATAAAACTGTTACCGAACTGGGGTCGTTGCCTCAAATAC
>CAYVQT010000052.1:0-21627 GCA_964453665.1 uncultured Dehalococcoidia bacterium
CTTCAGGTCGTCACAGAAAGAGCTCCAGAGCTCACCGGAAAGGAGTCGGGATACCGCATCATCGGTCGTATCGTTGATTGAGGTCATTTATACTCTCCTGGAGTTTGTCACTGTCTGCTCTTGAAGACTGGCACGCGCTTTTCCATGAACGACGCTGATGCATATAACAAATATAACACTTCTGGTCATATCTTCAAGACTGTAATCCGGTGGTGGTCAAGGCCAGACGCTCTGACCGAAGGGCACAGAGCATTCTCGCCGAATATACAGACGGCGATAATAACGTTTCCGGTTCACTGACTTGGCTTCATGTTCACTGGAGTGGGTCCTTACGAAAGCCTTGCGGGATAGCTCCTTCGATATCCATTATACTAATAACTAGTCTGGAGTCATTAAGGGCACTGAATCAAACCTTGTGACCATAAACAGCCGCCGCAGGTCGGGAAGACGTTGCCCCAACAGTCCTCTTCATTGGTGTCTGCCAGTTCACAGCCCCCGCAGGATGTGATCCTTATCATCCCTGTCAGGTGGTAATGCCGCAGAAAACTGTGAGCAGGCTGTAAGGAGCAAAGCTGCCTTTAGGGGTTGTGTCCTTCGGCCCTTAAAACCAATGCTAGCGCCTTGTAGCTCCCTTACGAAATTTTGTATAAACCAGGTGACGTCACCTGACTCCGCTAGAGTACCAATGAGGCTGCATGACTCTAAGATTAGCTTCTCCGCTATGTGAACTTTAAGAAAGGGCGAGATTTTGAAAAAATCAACATGATCCCTGATTTGCGGTGTATCAGGAACCAAGAGTCTGTGATTGCTCCTGTCTGTGGCACCCCAGGAGTTCTTACACCAACTGTCGAAATCTTTTACATCTTTATTCAAGGGTTAAAAGCCCCTCACCCCATTAACTGTAGTATCAAATTAATCTCAGAGATAGGTACAGTTTTACGTATTGTTCAATACCTCGGGCTCGACCAGACTTACTCACCATCATTGTTTTTATTACAAGACTGGTAGGCTAATAACCAAGTCCTTTTCGAGCCCTAAAATCCATATAAGCACTAATAGCGATTGCCATAGCCCATTTCTGAAACAGGATTGCATAGCCCCGGCCTATTTCATTGGTGACCAGTCGGCTGTGCGCAGGAGCTTGCTCTCCCACTTGTCGCGGTACTTGAGCCCCTCCACCATCCACTCCCCCGGCTGTGCCGGCGGCTCGCCGAAGGTGATGATGAAGGAGAAAAGCTCGAAGTTGTGAATCTTGGAGAGCAGGATTGCCTCATGGAAACGGCCGGTACCAGGGCAGGTGCGCCATCCGGCGGCGGCGGTGATGACGTAGGGTTTTACGGCCTCCATCTGCGGCTCGAGCACTGTGTGCAGGGCTTCGATGTACTCATCCATCAGGCCCGGATAGGGCCAGCCTGTATCGTGCAGGTAGAGGGATGGCAGGCCGTCCTCAGCCGGGGCTTCTACCGAGGAGAAGTCCACCTCCTGAAGGGGTGACAGTGGATTGGGCAGGAGCAACTTGGCCTCGACGTCCCGGCGGTACTGGCACACATCGCGGTTCCATGCCCTCCAGTTGGGATCGGTCACCATTCGCTCGACCACCGTGCCCCAGGATTGCCAGTCCCTGACGGCGGTGATGGATATCGCCTGGTAGCTCACGTTAGTGCCGGTGGCAAGTTTAAAGAACCACAGCACCCTGGCCAGCCCGTCCTTCTCGATTAGCGGCCTCCACTGGCTGCGCATAGACTCGGAGAAATCGTCCATCCTGCCGCCGATGACATCATGCGTTTCATGCAGGTAGATCATGTCCCTACCTCCTCCGGGGCTGCTGCCCCGTCAAATAATAATTTCGAAATACTAATTTCTAAACTCTAAACAATATCGAATTTTCAAAATTCAAATTGTGTAAACGCTTCGAATTCCAGTCTATTGGATAATTTGGATTTTAAATTTGCCTTCGACTGGAGCTCAGCCCAGGGTTTAGGATTTAGAGTTTATGATTTATCTCTGCCTTTAAGTATTCGTCCCAGGGGGCTGTCGCCGGTTAGAAGCTCCTCGGCCTCGCGGATGATTCTGTCTATCAGCTCTTTTACAGTGACGATTTCAGTGATGGCTCCCACGGCCATTGAACCCCCCATGACGGGCATGGGCCGGGACACGGAGTGCGGCCTGGCGTCGCCTACGAGCTGCCATACCTCCTGTTTGCGGGTCAGCTCATCCAGACCGGGGGGTGGTGGTGCGAATATCTTGTTTCGCAGGTCCGGGTCGCTGGGACTGGCCTTCACCAAAGCCTGCTTGTGACGTTCAGCGATGGGGCACTCTTTCGTGGCCATGAAGGCTGTGCCCATGTATACTCCCTCCGCTCCCATAGCGAGAGCCGCCAGGAACGTGCGGCTGTCTCCAATTCCACCGGCGGCGATCACAGGAATGCCGAGTATCTTCGTTGTCATGCTGATGCTGGTCATGGTGCTCAGGTGGAGAGCGGCTTTTTCCCCTTCGCCTTCGATTCCAACCATGACCACGGCGTCGGCGCCGTGGCTCTCAGCCGCCTGAGCATGCTTCAGGGTGCCGACCTTGTGAATCCAGGGTATACTTGCCTCTTTGATTCGCTTCCCGTGGTCTTGAGCTTTATAGGCTGAAGTGAATATCGCAGCCACGCTTTCCTCTATGGCTACTTCGCGCAGTTCGTTGATATGGGGATGACCGATGAGCGACAAGTTGACCCCGAAGGGTTTATCCGTCATTGACCTGGCCTTGCGGATGTCCTTTCGCAGCTTACCGGGGGTATTCAGCGCAGTGGCGGTGATGATTCCGAAACCGCCTGCTTCAGACACGGGCGCCGCCAGGACGGAGCTGCCGAATCCGCCGAATGCGCCCTGAATAATAGGATACTGACATCCCAGCAGGTCGGTGACCTTTGTCCTCCACTCCATGCACTGTTACCTTTCACTTCCAGCCATAGTCGAAGTTACCAGCTTCTTGGCAGCCCCAGCCCCAGCGAGCAGATGAGGTTTCTCATGACCTCCGAGGTCCCCCCGGCCATGTTCAAGCCGGTGCATAGCTGGTATTCCTTTTCAAACCTGCCCTGAAGCGGCGCCCACCTTGATTCCTTTACCTGCCCGTGGAGTCCCAGGATCTGGCATCCGGCATAGGTGAAGCGCTGCACCAGCTCGGTGGCGAGGACCTTTGCCGCCGCTGCCAGGGGGGCAGCCATTATCAGGCCACCTTTGATCTGCTCCCAGAGTATCGAGTATGAAAAAGCACGGCCTGCTTCAATATCGACCGCCAGCTGGGCCAGTGTATTCCTGACGAGCGGGTTAATGGCGAGGACCTCACTTCCCGATTTGGGCTCTTTGCAGAACTCAACCAGCTCCTCTAACTCTCGCGTTAGATAGGAAAACAGCTGTATCATGGAGCGTTCGAAATTCGATGTCATCTGTGAGGCCACCCAGCCCTGATTTTCCTCACCGACCATGTTACGGGCCGGAACGCGAACATCATCGAGGAAGACCTCGTTGAAAAGGTGCGAGCCTTCCAAGTTCAGGATAGGTTTAAGGGTAATACCCGGGGACTTCATATCTATCAGGAAGAAGGAAAGGCCGCGGCTTCGCTTTTCCTCCGGATTCGTCCTTGCGAGCATAAAACCCCAGTCGGCACGGTGGCCGCCGCTGGTCCACGTCTTCTGGCCGCTGACGATATAGTCGTCACCGTCCCTTACCGCACGGGTGGTAAGTGACGCCAGGTCGGAGCCGGCGCCGGGCTCGCTCCACAGCTGAGTCCAGAATATCTCAGCCCGGGCTATGGGAGGCAGATGCTCTTTCTTTTGCTCGTCGTTTGCGCTGAAGAGAAGAGTGGGCGCAAGAAGGGTTATGCCCCAGTGATCGACCCCGGCCCCTCTGTGGTAGCCCATAACGTCGTTGAAGATGAACTGCTCCATCAGGGAAGCATCCTGCCCGCCGTATTCCCTGGGCCAGGGCCGGGCAAGCCACTTCTTCGCTGCCAGTTTCTTTGCGGTCCGCTTGTGAAACTCCCAGCACTCGTCTATACCGAAGATTGCCTCCATTGATGTGCCCCATTGGGGCGGTGCGCTCTTCATCTCTTCCCTGAAGAAGTCGTCGAAGTCCTTTCGCAGAGCTTCCTCTTCGGGCGTGAATCGAAACTCCATCTCTGCCTCCTCTGCGGCTGCCGTCTTATTCCTGTTCCATTCTTTATCTCTGGTGGATTGCAGCATCGGCTGCAATCGTGGCTGGAGCAGATGCTCCAGCCTACCTCATTATCATGATTAGGTGGCAGGTGCTCGCATTGATAGCTTATTCGGCCTTGTACTTGCCGATCTCCAGGCCAGGCACAAGGTCCATGCCGATGTGCCCCTCCTTCTCGAGTTCGGCGTACTCCTCATCCGAGACCTTGAGAACCATCTTGTACACGTATTCGTTATGCTCACCCATACGAACAGGCGGGCTTCGGAAGTGATTGGGGGTCTTGGACATTCTGTAGGGCAGCCCGGGATAGCGATGCGTGCCACATTCGTGATGAGTGACCTCCTCGAAGAATCCCCTGTCTTTCATCTGGGGGTCGTTGTAGGCGTCGTCCGGGTGTTCAACCGGACCAGCAGCTACGCCCTCTTTCTGCAACATGTACATCACCTCGAAATGGTCGTGCTGGCTGGTCCATTCCTCAATGCGTCGGTCCAGCTCACCATGGTTATGCCATCGCTTAAGAGTATCTGAGAACCTTTCATCTCCAGTCCATTCGGGGTTGCCCAGGGCGCGGCAGAATCCCTCCCACTCCTTATCAGTGCGAATTGTGATGTTTATCCAGCGGTCGTCTCCCCGGCAGCGATAGCAGCCCTGGACGGCTCTATAGAGGTCTCGATTGCCTGTCCTCTCAGTGATTCTCTGGTTCATGGTGAAATCCATGATCGCCTCACCCAACTGAATCATGGTAGCTTCAGTCTGCGATATATCGATAAACATTCCCTTCCCGGTTTTGTTGCGCTGGTGGAGAGCCATCACGATTATGAAGGGGGTGACCGTCCCGGAGGCTTCATCGCCATGGTAAATGGCCGAATTCGCAGTAACGTCCCGGTCAACGTAGCCCCTGATATAGGTATGCCCCAGGAAGTCATCCTGGTGAGCGCCGAGAGCGCGGTAATACTTAAGAGGTCCCGATTGCCCGAAACCCGACATGGAAACCATGATGATTCTCGGGTTCCACCCGCTTATCACGTCGTAGGTAAGGCCGAGGTTCTCCATGACGCCGGGCTGATTGCTCTCCAGGAAGACATCGCTCACCTGGACGAGCCGCTTGATTATCTCCTTGCCTTTGGGCTTAGTGGAATCAACAGTGCAGGAGAGTTTGTTTCGGCCATGTACATTAAACATACAGCTCCGGTTCCAGGGCCTACCGTTAACCTCATCGTAGCCTTCCTTGAGGTATGCGGCGTAACCTCCTTTCACGAAATCCACAGCGAATTTCGGGTGCCTGGGCGCGGGGCCTCTGGTGCCCACAGCGAGATAGTGAAGGGACTCTACCTTGATGACCTCGGCACCCCAGTCGGCCAGGTGCATTTCGGCAGTAGGCCCAGCCCACATCTGCGTCATGCCAATCACCCTTATTCCCTCTAGCGGCAGTTTTGTCATCTCAGATGATTCCCCCTTCCCTCAGTTTCACCAGGTCCTGTCTGGTGTACCCCAGCGAGGCATAGACCTCCTCGTTATGCTCACCCAGCAGAGGCGCCGGCCTTCTTATCTTCCAAGGCAGCTCCGACGATATGGCTGGCTTGCCAGGATAGGTTAACCTTCCCACGACCGGATGGTCAGCCTCCTCCCAGAATCCCCTCTCCTGGAACTGTGGTTCATCGAGCAGGTCGGCGGTCGTATTAATCGGGGCGCTCATAACCCGGTCCCCCTGGCAGGCCTCGACGATTTCCCTCCGGGTGCGTTCCATGATCCAGGGATACCAGATGTTGGCCAGGAACTCCTCCCTGCGCTCCACGTCGAATTGATTCGCACCACCGTATTTTTCCATAAGGGACATGCCCAGCACCTTTTCAATCCGGTTCAGGAACATGAACCCCCCGGCCACGTCAACGTAGCCATCGGCGCAGGGAAAGATTCCATAAGGGTATTGCAGTAGACCCGCGATATCCATTCTGGGCGTCAATTCGCCATTATACTCATAGGCCAGTAGTTCGCTCATTCTTCTATCTATGGAGCCCATCTGGGTTTCCATTAGAGAGATATCAATGTGCTGGCCAATGCCCCGGGCCTTTGCTGCGTAGAGCGCTATCATTGTGGCTGTGGCAGCGGTGGTTCCCCCCTGGTATTGGATAACATTCATTCCTTTCTTGACGGGCTCGCAGTCTCCAACGCCCATGCTGCACATAGCGCCGCCCATCCCATATATAATCAGCTCTGAGGCCTTGAAATCCCGGTAGGGGCCAGTCTGGCCGAAGTTGGAGATCGACGTCATGACAAGCCCGGGATTGAGCTTCTCCAGCGTATCGTAATCGAGCCCGAGGCCGGGTATAACTTTGGGGCTGAAGTTCTCCGCGAGTATGTCCGCGTCCTTTACCAGGTCCTTGATTATCCTTTTCCCCGTCTCGGTTTTCAAATTCAGGGTAATGCTCCGCTTGTTCGTGTTCAGGTAAAGGAAGAGGCCGCTCTTCTCCGGGTTAGGGTCATCATCGTAGAAGGGGCCCAGTCTCCTCGCCGGGTCTCCCTCACCGGGTCTCTCGACCTTAATTACATCGGCACCGTAGTCTGCGAAGAGCTTGGTACAGTTGGGCCCCGCAATATACCAGGTCAGATCAAGTATTCGCACATCGGATAATGGTTGCTCGACCATGACGTCCTCCTTCTACAAGGGGCGGCTACATCAGGCTATTTTGGAAAAACCAGCGAAGCAGAGCAGCCTGGAGCATCTGCTCCTGGCATGGTTGAAGCAGATGCTTCAACCTACCCATAGTTTCAAACAGGCTCATACCGCGAGCCCTCTTCGTCCCAGGTCTTGCGCAACTTCGTGAAGATCGAGCTCCTCCAGCTTTGCCTTTGTCTGGAGGCCTGTGGTTGCATCCCAGCCCCTGAGCTGATAGTATTCGTCTTTCATCCTTTCAAACTCGTCCCTGTCCACAACCATCCCAATCCTCGAAGTTATCTCGCCGTTCTTGCCCGGAGCTTGTGCATTCGGGTTCATGGCATGGCCTTTGAGCGGTATCGTGAAAAAAGCTTCCGGAATAGTATCGCTTTCCCTGCCCCTGTGGCCCTCTCTGATATGTATCGACCTCTGCAGATTGAATACCCTTTCGCCAATTCGGTACAGGCCTTCCTCATCGACATTTTCCCCGGTGACTGCGGATAGTATCCGACTTTCCACCGAGGGGTCACCCACGTGGTCTCCCGAGAGTATGTGTGTGACCGGCCATGCGAAGTCACAGAGGATAAGGCATTCCTTGGCATACTCGCGGTCCTGAATTTTGGTTGCCGCCAGGGCCTTCCCATCGCAGGTGGAGAAATCCGCCGCCAGTTCGCTGCCCCAGAACCTTGCGGCGATCCTGCGAAATACGTCGCTGGACAGATAAGCGCCCTCAAGCCCGCCGGCCCAGTTCACCCACTGGAACAGGATCAGGCCCATTTCGTGCAGCTGGTTCACTGCCTGCCTTGGTTCCAGGGCGTACAGCAGGCCGTGTACAGGGAAAGTCCTGGGACAGTATGTTAACAGATGCCCCGCCTTCGAAACGTAATCAGCAACCAGATCTTCGGCTCCCTGTCCCACAGCGTCGGCTGCCCGTTGTATTCCCTGAGCCAGCACGTCTCCGAAGCCTTCGCGGAGCGTTATCTTAGTTATCAGGGATTCCATATACTCCCAGCTACCCACCTTGGATAGGGGGATGCCGGTGTTTTCGTCAGTCAGGATACCCGTGTGTCTGCACCTGGAGAGCCACTTCATCATCGATTCGATGGCAAGTGCATCGACTCCGTACTCGTCGCACAACCTGTTGACATAAAATGGCACTTCGTTCTGTTCTCCGTAGTACTTGCTCACACGGTCAAGGTAGAATAGCGAAGAACCGCACAGGGATTTCCCCTTTTTTTTGCCGTCTCTCGATTCAACTGTTATCCGGCCATCGTAGCCGATGCAGCCCAGGCAGAGGTCGAGTTTCACCTTCTGGCCCGGTACTACTTCGATGTGGGCCTCGGGTTTCGATATGACTTCCATGTACCCGGGGCCTTTCCACATTAGCCGGCGTATATACTCTTTAACTTCCTTGAGCCGGTCAGGGTTCGCAGGTATTACATTTCCTCTGCCTCGCACCGCAACGGCCTTTAAATTCTTGGAACCCATGACGGCTCCAAATCCACTGGATCCGCTGGCGTCATTGTCGGCGAGGAGAATGGCATAGGAGACGAGGTTCTCCCCCGCAGGGCCGCATGCCACAACCGCTACCGTGCGCCCTAACTCATCTTTCAGAATTTCGCGTGTCTCAACGGTGCTTTTACCCCAGAGGTGAGAGGCATCCCTTATCCCGGCGACATCGTCGTCGATAAAGACATAGACGGGCCCGTCTGATTTCCCCAGAATAACCAGACCGTCGTAGCCGGCGAACTTGAGCTGTCCTCCCCATCTGCCCCCGAAATTGCAGTAGGAAAATTCTTCGGGGGTCATGGCCGGGGCCTTGCCGCAAACCTGCCACCTTGAGCCGGACAGTCCACTGAAACCCGCAAGCGGGCCGGTGACGAATATCATTCGATTCTCCGGATCGAAGGCACTAACGTCCGACGGCACCTCATCCCAGTAGATTTTAGCGGCGACGCCTCTTCCCCCGAGGAACCTGTCTTTATATTCCTCCGTTGGCGTGTGAGTTATCTTTCCCGAGGAAAGATCGACCCTTAAAATCCTGCCCGCATAACCATGTATCGCCGTCACATTTAACCTCTTGCCAGACCTGCTTTTACTTTGGGTTTGAAGACTATAGAAGGCTCTAGCTCGCCGGAGTAGAGAAAGCCCTCGGCCTCTTTTATATCTCCATAGAGAGCCTTGAGTTCGTCCAGGGGACCGGCATCCAGGGCTCGCATCGGGCATGCATCTACGCAGATAGGCTTCTTACCCTCCCCCAGCCTGTCCAAACATAGGTTGCACATCTGCATTTTAGCATTTGGCTCGGCACCGAACTGAGGTGCCCTGTAACTACACGCCTGCCAGCAGAGGTCGCACCGGTCTTTGCCCAGGCACTTCGTCCGGTCAACCAGCACTACTCCATCCTCTTCCCTTTTAGTAATAGCTCCTGCGGGGCATGCTGCAACACAGGCCGGTTGAGCGCAGTGGTAGCACGAACTGGTGAAGAAGGCGACAAACACATCGGGGAATTCGCCCTGCTCTATAGTTATAACCTGTCGCCAGTTGGCCGGGCCCGCGGGCACGTCGTGCCAGTCTTTACAGGCGACAACACAGGCATAGCAGCCTGTACAGCGAGTCTGATCGAAGTAAAATCCTATCTGCATTGCATTCTCTCCTATGCCTTTTCGACTTGTACTAGGCACGAGTTGTTGGTAAAAGCCCCGCCCGGTGAACGCGCGTCGCGCGTGAGTACACTGGCGCAGCCCCCATGGTCGACCCCTTGCTCGTCCGGATCGTACCAGGCTCCCTCGGGCAGATCGACTACGCCGGGCGTTATCCTCTGGGTCACCTTCGCCTGGATAATTACCTCGCCTCGATCGTTAAACACTCTGACCAGGTCCCTGTCTGAGATTCCCCTTGTCCTGGCGTCCTGGGTATTGATTTGTAATGCCTGGGGCTCGGTTTCCCTCAGCCAGGGTATGTTATCAAACTGGCTGTGCGCTCTTCGCCTGAAGTGTGTGCTGATCATCTGGAGAGGATACTTCCGGGCGAGGGGGTCGTTAGGGCTTTCCCATGGCTCGATGTACTTGGGGATTGGGGAAATGTACGGGTTCTGCATATCGGCTATCTGCTGGCTGTAGATCTCGATCTTACCCGACGGGGTGGGAAAGGGATGGTTTGCCGGGTCCTCGATCTCTTTTCTGAAGGGAATTGTGGGCTCCAGGTAGAACTTCTCGACTCCTGTTTCAACGAAGCGGTCGTAATCGTTGACTGCCGGCCTCATGATCTGCCGGAGCCACTTGTCTTCGGTCTTGTCGTTGTAGTCGGCTACACCCAGCTTCTCGGCGAGTCCGATGCAGATATCCAGGTGTGAGCGGGACTCGCCCAGGGGCTCGATAACCTTTCTCTGGTAAGCAAGATGCGGGCCGGCGCCCCAGACGGCGTCGTTGCGCTCGAAGAAGGTGCAGGTGGGCAGTATGATGTCAGCGAACTTGGCCGTGGGGGTCATAAACTGCTCCTGGACAGCGATGAACTCCAGTGATTTCAATGCCTTGATCGCCTTGTTTACGTTGGGATATTGGTTCAGGTAGTTGGTGTTAACTGTATAGATCATTTTATAGTCGCTGTAGTAGCCGCCGGATTTACCTTTGAGGATAGCATCCATCACCTCGGAGTTGTGGAGCCTGGCGATAAGCCCGGGCCCTTTCGAGATCGCGGTCGGCAGGGCATCCAGGCGTCTGGGAGAACCTGCATCTACCGGGTTGCCTCCGGTTCTCATCGCCGGTCCCATGGGTAACGGCGTCTCACCCCGCTGGGAGATCTCAGAGCCGGCGCTGCCGCCCGGGATGCCGATGTTGCCTGTCATTGCTGCCAGAACGAATGCCGCCCGGTGGTACTGCTCTCCGAAAGAGGTGCGCCCTGGAGCTTTGCTGGGGAGCAAAGCTGCCGGCTTGGTGGTTGCGTACTCCCGGGCAAGTTTGGCTATAGTATCAGCGGGGATGCCGGTTATGCGCTCGGCCCATTGCGGTGTCTTGGGCACACCATCCTCGTCGCCCAGAACATACGCTTTATAGCGCTCAAATCCTACGGTGTAGGTGTCGAGAAATCTTGTGTCATGAAGATCTTCGGTGATCATTACGTACGCCATGGCAATCAAGGCCGCGGCATCGGTCCCGGGCCTTATGGGTATCCACCGGTCAGCTACCAGCGCAGCGGTGTCGGTGTATCTGGGATCAACAACTATGAATCTGGTTCCCGCTTCCTTTGCCTGCGCCAGCGCAAAGCTCGTGCCGCAGCCGTCGATAATGTTGACGGGGTTCATCCCCCAGAGGATGACCAGTTTGGAGTTGACGAGGTCGCGGTGGTCGTTACCGGCGGGATACCCGTATGTGGCCTGACAGGCGAACATCCACCCTTCGTTTGAGGCTATGCCCCACATCAAAGTGCAGCCCCCGGCGAGGCTGAAGGCCCGGACAATTGTCCTGGTGTTGTGTACCTGACCCATATCGCCACCGGTGGTCAGATATATAACCGCTGCGGGCCCGTAGGTATCCTTGACCCTCTTATATTCTGCTGCCACCGTGCCCAGGGCTTCGTCCCAGGAAATCCGCTCGAACCTGCCTTCCCCCCGCTCTCCGGTGCGCTTCAGAGGGTAGAGGAGGCGGTCCGGGGCGTAAATCCTCTGTCGATAGGCACGGCATCTCAGGCAGGCTCTGAGTTGGGGCTCATCCCCGTCATCCGTCTCTATTCGGACCACCATTCCATCTCTAACATGAACCTTGAGTAGACAGGCCCCGCCGCAGTTCATGTCACAGCCCGTATAATATGCCTTTTCCACACTTGCCATATTTCCGTCTCCAGCTTCGAAGTCGCTGTTAATTAACCTTTAGGGGGGATCACTACAGTGGCCAGGGCGTTGACGGTCGCTGTACCGTCCTGCTTTGTCACCGCAAGCTCACAATCGACCTTATGCTCTCCGTTCCCCCGATATTTCCTGGCCACCTTGCCGCTGACACTGATAGTGTCGCCCGCATAGCTGGGGGCATTGAGGGTCAGGCTCAGCTTTCGGATCTTTCCGGCAGGACCTGTCCAATCCGTGAGACACCTTCCCAGAAGACCCTGTAAGAATGCGGTGGCTACTGCCGGGGCCTCGTAGCCGGCTTCCCGGGCAAAATCCGCGTCGTGGTGCAGGGGGAATATGTCCCGGGTTGCACATGCAATCATAACTATACGATTTCGGGTAATTTCGAGCGACACGGTCGGGATTTCGCTATTCTCAGCCACATCTTCCCAATAAAGCGTCTCGCTTGCCATCGGTTTAATCTCCATAGCAAAGGTATTATTCCGGACTTACAGGCGATTACTCTTCCACTCTATACCTGAAAAGAACGTATTGGGTTGTCCCTACCAGTTCGTCGCGCTGATTGTAGTAGTAATTAGTGGTGGTGATAAAATAGCCGGCGCCCAGGCGCGTTTTCTTCAGAGGTGATATGCTTTCCAGCCTGGTGTTATATCTGATTCTGTCCCCCGGCCGCACGGGCAGGAAATACTCATCTGTCCAACTGATGACGGCGGGAATAGGAACGTCCCCCAGGGGCAGGTCCAACTGAGCGGGGCCCGCATCGGGGGGCATTTCAACGGGGGGCCACCATCGCGGATAGACCCACGTTGAGAGCATGGCAGGGGGGCTGATTATGCCTCCGTACTCGCTGTTCCTGGCGTACTCCTCGTCGGTGTAAACAGGGTTTGCGTCCTCCACCATCTCGCACCAGTGCCTTATCATCGCCATGTTGACCTCATCGGGTCCTTCCACGAACGCAGATACGCGCCCGACGTATTTTTGTAGCTCTGGTGAAAGCTCTTCGGTTGTCAAGCCACTCCACCTTGATATTATGCGTTCAGCCCCTGAGATTTATGCCTCAGGCGTAAATCGAAAGCCTGTTGGTTTAACCTGCAGCTATGGTCTTGCCAGCTCCAGCTCCTCCAGGAAAGCGCGGTGACCGTCCCAGTACTCCTCCCTTTCCACAAGCATCGCTGTTCCCTGCCCCGCACCACCGGGTATGGACGCCAGCCCGTATCTGGAATTCCGACGGTTCATCTCATAGGCCATGCCCCCGACCAGCCATATTCCGCTGGCTCCCACAGGGTGGCCGATGCAGCAGGCGCCGCCATTGACGTTTACTTTCTCCGGGTCAATGCCCATTTCTTTTATCAAGACCAGAGGCACTACCGCGAATGCTTCGTTTGCCTCCCACAGGTCAATATCCTGTGCGGACAGCCCCACCCTCTCCAAAGCCTTTTTTGCTACCGTGCAGGCGCCATATGGCGCGATCTTGGGATCAATCCCTGCCCAGGCCATTGACTTTACAGTAATCATCGGCGTCAAGCCCAGTTCCCTGGCCTTCTCCCTGGACATAAACATTGCTACTGCGGCCCCATCGACCTCTTTAGAGCAACTGGCGGCGTTTAACTTTCCATCGGGCTTGTAGATGGGCGGCAGAGAGCGTATCTTCTCGATGGTTGAGTCGGCCTTCACGCTTTGATCGTAGTCTATAACCTCTACGGTTCCGTCCAGCAGCTTGACCTGAACCGGGATTATCGCATTCTTGAACCTGCCCTCACTCTGGGCTGCGGCAGCCCTCAGATTGCTTCTCAGCGCCCACTGGTCCAACTCCTCCCTGGAGATATCGAACCTGTCAGCGACATACTCGGCGCTGAGGCCCAGACCCATGATGGCGGTGGGGTCGATTCTATCGAATATCTTGGGATTTGCCTGCCAGCGCGCGGCGTATTCCTTGGCCATCTCCCACAAATCCGCATCGGGGGTGATAACAGGATTGGGGAAGTGGGACAGGCTCTCGAGCCCTCCGGAGATGATGATGTCTGCCGTGCCTGATTGAATAGCCATTGCTGCGAACTGGGCGCCCGCCATACTGGAGCAGCAGGCTCTATCTACACTTATGCCCGCAACTTCAAAAGGAAAACCGGCTGCCAGGGAGATATCTCTGGCAACGTTTGCTTGTTCCCCCAGCTGGGTTGGGGTGCCTATGATGATATCTTCGACTGATGCAGGGTCTACTCCCGTCCGCTTCATAAGTGCCCGGACCGCGATAATGCCCAAGTCGTCTGAGCGCACATCCGCGAAGAAACCGGGCTTCTTCTTGCTCGCCCTGGCAAAGGGTGTCCGCACGAAGTCCACCATCACCGCTTCCCTGATTTCAGTCATTTACTGACTCCCCCTCATAGTTCGCTTCGCGATTCGGCAGCCAATTTTACACTACCGGCATCCTCAACAGGTCGATAGTAGCACTGCCATCTACGCGAATTTCTACACCGCTGATAAAGGAGGCCGAATCGCTGACAAGAAACAGCACGGCGTTTGCCATATCCTGTTTTGTGCCTTTCAGTGCCTTGTCTGGTATGTCCAGAGAGTCACCGAATCGTTTGACGCCTTCTGTTTCTGAGATGAAGCCGGGCGCGACAGCGTTGACCCGAATCCCCAACGGCGCCCATTCGACTGCACAGGTTCTGGTTAGTGACTCAACGCCGGTCTTGGCAGCTGCAACATGGGCCATAGAGCTGACACCCCAGTGCTCGAACGGTGCCGTAATATTGACAATGCAGCCGCCATGTTCCTTTAAGTAAGCGGTAAATGCGGCCTTGGTGACGTTATAAGCACCTAATAAATCGATGTCTACAATTGTCTTGAATGCGTTGTACGACATTTTTTCAATGGATGCGGGGAACATTCCAGCTGCGCAGTTCACCACGATGTTCAGACCGCCATATTTCTCGATGGTAGCGGCAATTACCTTCTCTACCGCTTCGGGATTGCGCACATCTGATGACAAAGCCAGACATTCTAGCCCCTCCTTTTCAAATTCCTGACGGGCGGCATCCAGGTTCTCCTGCTTACGGCTGGTAATAACGATCTTTGCGCCATGTTTCCCGAGCGTCCTGGAGATCTCCTTACCTATTCCTGTTGCCCCACCGGTTATCAGGGCTATACGGCCTTGCAGGATATTTTCTTTGAAATCACTCACAGCGCGTCACCTCCCATTTTGCTATACCGTTGATAACTGATATATATACAGAGCCATATACTCAACTGGGGAATGCCTATCCTCTTTCTGCTGATTCTGATGATATTCCTGTAATCGATGACTCCGCAGTAGGTTTCCGATAATTCGATTCTTCGTCCGTCAGATTGCCCTGATTGCCCCACGTGAGCTACTGAAATAATGCATTCATCTTCTGCTGGACCACCATCACTTCGTCCATCAGCCGATCAACAAGCTCCTTAATTGTAGGAACGTCGTGTATCTGCGCTACGACCTGGCCGACGGACAGCAGGGTCCAGTCAGCTTCCCCTATGGCTGCGGCATGTCTGCCTTTTCCGTCCCCGATCAGCTCCATGATATCCTGCGTGGTGGCACCTTCTTCTTCCATCTCCTGTATCTTTGCGGTAAGCGGGTTGCGCAGCGCTCTCATCGGATCGCCCTTACTATGTAAAGTCATTGTGGTATCCGTTTCAAGGGCCTCGATGAGCTTCTGCTTCAAGTTAGGGTGGATGGGGCACTCCCTGGTCGCCATGAACATTGTCCCCATGCATACACCCTCCGCTCCCAGGGCAAATGCGGCGACGAGGCCTCTCGCATCGCCGATCCCACCGGCAGCAACTACGGGTATCTGCACCGCATCTACGGCTTGAGGAAAGAGCACGAAGCTGCCAACAGGGTTTCTGCCGGGATGACCTGCGGCCTCGAAGCCCACCACCTCGACGATATCGGCACCCAGCCGCTCCGCCGTTACGGCATGCCTGACGCTGACACACTTATGCATCAGAGTGACGTTTGCCCTCTTTATGCGCTCGACCAGGTCTTCAGGGCTGCGCCCCGATGTTTCTATTACAGGGACACCCTCTTCAATCGCAACGTCGGTATACTCTTCAGTGGGCCTCGGGCTCACCATGGGGAACAGGTTGATGTTTACCCCGAACGGTTTATCGGTCAGGCCTCTTGTCTTCCGAATCTCTTCCCGGAGCGCCTGACTTGTAGGAGACATGATAGAGGCAAGGTTGGCGAATATACCGGCATTAGCCGCTGCCGCTACGAACTCTGCGTTGGATTGGTACCCCATTGTTCCCATAATCAGGGGATGCTTCACCCCCAGGATATCGGTGACCCTGGTCTTTAGCCCCTTTGCCACTTGGTGCCTCCCTGTTTGGGTTCGTACTGCATTTAAAATAAATAAAGAGCAGCCCGAGTGCTACTTACCTTTGAACTTTGGCTCGCGCTTTTCCAGGAAAGCAATGGCAGCCTCCTGGAAATCCTCCGTGTTAAGGAGCACAGACTGAGATGCCTCCTCACGCTTCATTTGCTCTATGATGTCTGTCTCTGCCATCGCGCTGTGGAGATCAGCCTTGGCCATTTTTACAGCCAGCGGTGGATTCTTCGCAATCTTTCCGGCCAGTTCTTTTACCGCTGTCAGCAACTCCTCATGTGGGACAACCTTGCTCACCAGTCCTACTCGCTCCGCCTCCGCAGCGTCGATGGTATCGCCGGAAAGTATCATTTCGCAGGCTTTGGGAAGTCCAACAATGCGAGGAAGGTTGAAAGAACCGCCGGTATCGGGAACAATTCCCCTTTTCACGAACACCATGCTGAATCTGGCCCTGTCAGAGGCAATCCGGATATCACAGGCCAGGGCCAGAGAGAATGCCGCGCCAGCTACCGGTCCATTGATGGCAGCGATCACCGGTTTGCCCATGTTCATTATCCTGATAGCGCCGCCTACGATGGTTCCCTTGCCGTAGGTCTGATCATCTGGAGCCGGAGAAATGTCTGCCCCGTCGCCTTCTTTCTCAACGAGTCCCTCCGCATCGGTAAACATGCTGAGGTCTATGCCGGTGGAGAAATGTTTGCCGGCCCCGGTAATAATCACCGCCCTGACGTCGGGGTCATCGCCCACCACTCTAATCACGTCATCGAACTCCACCATCAGCCTGAAGTCGAAGGAATTACCCGCGTCGGGACGGTTCAGGGTAACTACAGCAATAGAACCCTCCTTCTCCAGGATAAGCGACTTATAAGCCATTTGCTGCCTCCTTTTTCTCGACTGGCTGGCTATTCAGCCCTTCGCCCTACTGTTCGCTACTTCTCAGCCTTTTTGAAAGCGTGAAGCGTTATTTCGTCTGTTATCTTTTCATAGTCTACCTCTACCGGCATGCCGATATACACTTCTTCCGGCTCCATAATCCCGTGGGTCACCAGGCGCGGGCCTTCTTCGAGCTCCACGAGCAGGACAACCCAGGGGTACGGCATGGTTGCGTGCTGGATAGTGTAGCTATGCACTGTTCCTTTGCCGCTGCAGCGAGTCCAATCGTAGTTGAAGGAGTTGCAGAACGGGCACATCTCGATAGGCCAGAAACGGAACTTGCCGCAGTCCCTGCACTTCTGCAGAAGCAGCTCGTGCCGCTTGAGGCCGTCGTAATATTCCTGGTTTATCTGGCCTGGCCAGGGGGCCAGCCTCGGTACGTCAGTCATGTGGCACCTCCTCTAAATTGAATGCAGGATCAATGTGCTGGTAGGAATGCCGCTGCCGGAAGTAACCAGCACATTCCTGCAATTGGGCACCTGCACGGGCGAGGTGCCCCTGATCTGGCGCACAGCCTCCGCTACCTGGTTCATGCCGTGGATGTAGGCCTCGGAGAGACAGCCGCCGCTGGTGTTCATGGGGAGTCTCCCGTCTATTTGCAGGGCACCATCTCTTACGAAGGGACCACCCTCCCCGAGCTTGCAAAAGCCGAAGCTCTCCAACTGCATGATGACCAGAGGCGTGAAGGCATCATAAAACTGCACGCAGTCGATATCCTCGGGGCCAATGCCGGCCTCCTTCCACAGATGCGGGGCGAGGCGGGTGTATTCCTCAAGATCGGCGATGTTCTCGCGCTGGTAGCTGGTCATCATCTCCATCCAGCTGCCGGTTCCCTGCTCTGCGGCCATTATGTACGCCGGCTTCTGCTTCAGATCCTTCGCCCGTTCTGGTGAGGTCACAATTAACGCCGTGGCTCCATCTGTCTCCTGGCAGTAGTCGAACAGGCGCAGCGGGTAGGCGATCATCCTGGCGTTCGCGTGGTCCTCAAGCGTCAGGGGCCTGCCGTGCATCATGGCTTTCGGGTTCATGTTGGCGTGCCGCCTGAAGGCAACTGCCACTTCACCGAGATCCGTGGTCTCCGTGCCATAGAGGTGCATGTGTCTTATGGCCATAACCGCGACCATGGAACCGGGCGCCATCAGTCCGAAGGGTATGGAGTACTGGAAATGCCCCGCCATCGGCATTGCCGCGCCCATTTGCCCGTAGCGGAAGCCGGAGCGTTCATTGAGCGCCCGGAAACATGCCACATACTTGGCTTTGCCCAGTGCCACTGCCATAGCAGCCATCTGTACTGTGCCGCATCCGGCGCCGCCACCGAAGAAGACCTCGGGGAAGAACCTCACGTTATCGAGCCCCAGATTCCGGGCCACCTCGTCAATCTGGTTGCTGTCCACTGAGAATCTAACTAACCCGTCGATCTCCTTGGGGCTGATCCCGGCGTCCTCACAGGCTGCCATTATCGCCTCCAGGGCCAGGCGCATCTCGCTGCGACCGGAGTTCTTGGAGTACTCCGTCTCTCCGATGCCGGCGATGCATGCTTTGTCCTTTAAAGTATCAGTCAATTCTCCGGCCCTCCTTTTCTTTGGATATAATGCCACACAAGAGCATTAAATTTTACCCGCTTAATTCGTCAACTCTTAGCAGGTAGAGCCATGGTAATCTGCGCATTACAGAAGGGGCCGTCCTGTGTTACGGAGTTAACCTGCAGCTCCACCAGGTGCAGGCCGGCCAGGTACCCCTCGTCCTGTCCCCCGACCCATTTCCTGATAACATTGCCCGATACAGTCATCTTATCACCGGCGCAGCAATTACCCTCGATATTAAACCGGGTCCTCTTCAGCTCGCCTTCGGGCCCGGTCCAGTCGGTCGCCAGCCGGGACAATATACCTTCGGCGTGCATGATGTTGACGATCACATTCTTCTGCTGTGCCTTTACAGCGAAGTCCTTGTCATGGTGTATCGGGTTGGTGTCTCTTGTAGCCCAGGCCCCGCCGCTGATCTTA
This sequence comes from uncultured Dehalococcoidia bacterium, assembly GCA_964453665.1. Taxonomy (GTDB): domain Bacteria; phylum Chloroflexota; class Dehalococcoidia; order SZUA-161; family SZUA-161; genus DAOUTY01. Next base: position 18,996 of record CAYVQT010000052.1, read on the forward strand.
ACCGCTGTCATTTCCATCGAGTAGGAGCCGATATCCTGGCCCTCTGCGACATCGTCCCAATAAACAGTATTCTGGGGCATCATTAACCTCCTTTGCCTTATTCATTTGGTTTGTACTTCAGTACAGTCCTGACTTCTCTGCCCACCATCTCATCATTCTGGTTATAGTAAGTCTGGGTGGTGGTGATGAAGTGACCCTCCCCGATACGCGTCCGCTTCATGTCAGATACCTTGTCGAGCTTCATGACGTAGTATAATCTGTCGCCGGGGCGCACAGGCTTGTGGAATTCGTGGATCATATCGGTGGCGATCCAGGTATCCACGCCGGGAAGCTCTAGCTCCGCCATGGGAAGCCAGGGAAACTCGGGGAAAGGCCACATACGTGGCATGCACCACACCATCAACATCTGGGGAGGCGCAATGATACCACCATATTTGCTGTTCTTGGCATACTCCTCATCGGTGTATAGTGGGTTCGGGTCCTCCATCATCTCGCAGTAGTGCCTGATCATCGATTTAGACACCTCGTCCGGGGCATAGAACCGCTCACCTTCCTTACCTATCAATGATTTGTCTTTTTCAGTTAAAGCCATTTCTGTTTACCTCCGTAAATATGATTCTAGAGGGATTCTATCTGCTGCCTGGTGCAACCTGCTACATCCGATTACCTCCTTTAAATAACAGTGAAATAAATACATACACAGATGCTTTCTATACTACGCCGTTCCTCTGGGCCGCTTCCTGCTGAAGATTTGCCCGTATCAAATCCTTGATGACCTCACTGGGTATACGGATGCCACGGGGCAGCTTGATGCAGGGTAGCTGCCCGTTTCTGACCCAGCGACGCACTGTCTCCCTGCTAACCCTCAGTTCACCGGCGACCTCTTCGACAGTCAGCATTCTGGCATCAGGCAATTGACTGAGTATGCGCTGCACGGCTGACTCCACTTCGCCGCTCTGGTCCAATGCCATGTTCGCGCCGCGTGCCATTCCCACAATCCCCATAGGCCTGCCTGCGCTGTCCTTTACAAGGACACCGACGAGGTGAACGTTTATAGTGTTACCATCGCTCTGCGTGACGCTTATATTACCTTCCAGGTATCCCTTCAGTATGATTCTGCCAATAAACCCTTCCACTAACGCGGGGTCGGCTACGAAATCCTGAACATGTATGCCTATAAGCTCAGTTTTTGATTTTTTGAGGAGGTCGCAGCCATGTTCATTGACGAATACCATTGTGCCGTCCAGGTCGAACACGCTGACAGCGGCGGGATAGCACTCCAGGAAGCCCAGCAGGAACTCGGTGGTTAGAGTAGAAGAGGCCATAAGACTACATTACACTACAATGTGCTACACAAGCTAGCAGAACTGCCAGTGCTTGTCAAGATTATCGAGGCTGCGAGCGAGGTTTAGGCTAGTGCTCCTTGGGGATGTTATCATCCCCAGGTAAATTGGTAACTTGAGGCTCTATATATTCGGACTTAATCGTGATGCGGATGATAACATCCACATCGAGCGAAGTGCTAGATGTGGGGCCAGAGCCAAATGAGAACTACAATCACGATTGCCACTATGATGGCAAAAGATACGGTTGCTCCCTCAGGAGATTCCCTTACCGCCTCCCAATACCCGCTGCGAAGACCAGTAGTAATTCTCCAGATAAGGAACACCACGCCAGTGCTAACCACAGTCCCTATTACAACGCCAAGTCTTTTCATCATCAGACGAGACCCTTAGCGCAGTCTGCCAAGACCGACGCTCCTTGGGGATGTTATCATCTCCAGGCAAATTAGTAACTTGAGGCTCTATATATTCGGATTTAATGATGGTGCGGATGATAACATCCACATCGAGAGAAAGACAGCAGAGGAAATTGTAAGACTGGCTGACTAAAATGCTTTCTTACGCTTCTTGTTTAAGTCTTTGGGCACTGGCTTCGGATTTGGACCGGGGTGGCTCTTACCAGTAGGCTTAACCCGCTTCGCTTTTGGCATGGCTCTCTCCTTTCTTGAGCAAACTTAACCATATAGTCAGCGTTTCTTGCGTTTCTTAGGTCTGGGGACAACACCCGCCCCATCACCAGACCTGTCTGGTCGAGGTCCGCCTGGAGTCATAACCGGTCTAGCGATGTTCCCTTGTTTTTGTGTTGGCACACCTTTCATCTTATCCTCCTCCACAGTGTTAAACTTATTATATCATCAAGGCCAAAATGATACACTACGCAGTCACCGGTTCTGCGTGGTTATGGTTGGTGATGGAGCATTATTAGCTTAATGGTCTATGTATTTGGATTTAAATATGATGTGGATGATAACATCCACATCGAGCAAAGGCCTTATTAATCACCTATCTTTCTAACTATCTCCACATTCCCGTTGCGGTGTTGTATCTCCATCTCTTATTGCACTGCTTACATAGGTAATAGCGGATATTATAGCGTCCCTTACCGCTGATATCCTTTCCATATTCTTTTTTGTCAATATATTCCATTTTGCTTCCACAATCTGGGCACTTGTTCATGGCTATCCCCCATGATATATTACACTTGATGTATGATAACACAGTGGAATCAGTATTTATTTAATGTACAAAACTTAAATCCCCGACCGTAAGGTCGAGGGATGAAGTTTTCC
>CAYVQT010000053.1:0-21416 GCA_964453665.1 uncultured Dehalococcoidia bacterium
CCCGTCAGATCCGGGAGGAAGCAGCGGTAAATAGCAGTTTCTGGGTGCCGCAGGTACACCTGGTGGGAGCCTGTGGCAGGGATAAGCCGTTAGGGGTGGATCGACAGCGGGTGCACGACCTAATTAAATGTAAAGGTTTTATGCTCGCGTACCAGATCAGTAAATTATACCGTATCACATCGGGTTCTAAATATCACTATATTCTAGGAGGTTAAATCGATGGATCTGGGTCTCGAAGGTAAGACTGTAATCGTTACCGGAGGCGGTGCTAATATCGGCCGTGGTATAACCATGGCGTTTGTCAGGGAGAAGGCGAACGTAGTTATTGCCGATATCGATGAAGAGCAGGGACAGAAGGTAGTCGGTGAGTGTGAGGGTCTGGGTGGAAAGGTCATCGCCGTAAAGACGGATGTAACAGATTATGCTTCCGTCGAAGCGATGGTGAAAAAGGCTCTGGAGACGTTTGGAAGTGTAGATGTTCTGGTCAATAATGCGGGCTATGTGTCTAATAAGCTGTTCATGAAAAAGCCGATCGAGGAGTATGACAAGGAGATCAGGATCAACTACATTGGCGTTGTCAATTGCACCAGGGCCGTACTGGACCATATGACTGAGAGAAAGGCCGGCAGGATAGTTAACATCGCTTCAGATTCCGGCAGGGTAGGCGAGCCAAGAGAGGCTGTCTATTCAGGCACAAAGGGAGCTATCATTGCTTTCGGGAAAGCGATCGCCAAGGAGATGGGTAGATTCTGGATAACTGTAAATGCTATCTGCCCCGGTGCTAATATACCTCAGCAGCCGGGCACTGCGGGCAAACACAGCATGTGGGCCGGCGATATAACGGTGGAGATGATTCCGCCCGAAACGAAGGAGAGGATACTCAGCCAGTATCCCCTTCAGAGAATGGGGACCCCGGATGATGTGGCCTATGCCGCATTATTCTTTGCGTCGGAAGGGGCGAATTACATCACAGGTCAGACCCTGAGCGTGAGCGGCGGTTTCAGCATGATCTAAGAACTCTGTCTAAGGTGAGGTCTAATCAGCCTTAAAACCTGTAAAAAGGAGAATAAGTAAGAGTGGAAGATATCAGGCCTATAGACATCATGAACTATCCCTTCTGGAATCCCACTGCTTGGACAGGCAGGGAGTTCCAGATACTGGCAGCCACCATGATGAGGTCACATACTGATCCTGAAGCCGGGCACAGGCAGAATATACTGCTGGACACAATGAAGAATCCGGCGGCCCCGTTGCCTGTTCCCATACCTACGACCGAGGAATTCGTGGCTCAAATGGATGAATTTGGCTATGACAAGATTTTCATTCCTGCGATTAAGATGTGGTCTCACTGGGATAAAAAGCTGATCTGGGACTATAAGCCTGAAGAGGTATACGAGCAGGTGAAGGATTACCCTGACAGGCTGATTGTAACTGTCGGTTACAACCCCTATCGGATCGAGGAAAGCCTGGAGGAGATAGAGAGAGGTGTCAAAGAGTACGGGGCAAAGTATTGCTATTTCCACTCTCTTACCTTCGGCCTTCCCCTCAACGATAAACGGCTTTACCCCTGCTATGCCAAGTGCAGCGAGCTCGGTATACCCGTTGGGATGCAAACCGGACACGCTGCGGAGCTGTTCCCCAGCTGGCCGGGATATCCCATGTACCTCGACGAAGTGGCTCTGGACTTCCCCGGGCTTACTATTATAGGTTCCCATACCGGCTGGCCCTGGGTTAACGAACTGGTATGCATGGCCTGGAAGCATCCCAACCTGTACTGTGACTGTTCAGCCTGGATGCCTAAACTTCTGCCCAAACTCCATCCGCAGTTGCTAGTCTTCATGCAGTTCTGGGCGGGTCAGGAGAAAACTCTCTTTGGCACCAACGGTATGGGGTTCAAAGCTTTCAAGGAGCAGTTCCTGGAGTTACCTCTCAGCGATGAGGCTAAGAGGATGATCATGCGTGAAAACGCGATCAGGGTCTTTAACCTATAGGGCAGGGGGCTCAAGCCCATTCATAATAGTTAAGATATTTGGGAACAGTTGGCTGCGTTTCTGCGGGGCTGCTGTTCCCAAAATTTTCTTTAGAGAGAGCCTGACGGGGGGGGATGGTTTGAAGGCGCGTAACGCGGAAGCAAAGAGGGGGCGAATAGGAATAACAAGAAGTAGGGGCGTTTCGCGAAACGCCCCTACACAGGAATCGCCCCTTAACCTGGCAAAGAGGCAGTTGCGCCTGCTCAATATCAGGGCTTCTAAGGGACTTGGCCAGCACTTCCTGATAGACAGAGATGTACTGGAGAAGATAGTTGAAGCGGCTGAGCTTAATCCTGATGACACTGTGGTGGAGGTGGGGCCGGGGTTGGGTATACTTACCGGGGAACTGGCAGGTATGGCGGGCAGGGTCATCGCCGTCGAAGTTGACGCGAAGCTTGCTTCTGCATTGGAAAAAAGCTTCGCTCAAATGCCGCAGGTCAGTGTGTTGAATGCCAACGTGCTCGAAATGAAACCCGGGGAAATTCTTGGCAGACATGGAATGACTGCGGACTTTTCCGGGAACTATAAGGTTGTTGCCAATCTTCCCTACTATATAGCCTCACCTATACTGCGCCACTTTCTGGAGGCTTCGCCCAAGCCCGGCTTGATGGTGGTCATGGTTCAGAAAGAGGTCGGGCAAAGTATAGTCGCCCAGCCCGGTGAGATGAGCATGCTGGGAGTCAGCGTCCAACTATACGGCAAGCCCTCAATTGTTGACTATGTACCCGCGGGTAGCTTCTACCCCCGGCCGAAGGTTGACTCAGCTATTATAGGTATCGATGTCTATCCGAGACCGGCGGTGAATGTGGAGGACGTCTCCGGATTCTTCGAAGTTGTGAGAGCCGGATTCAGCGCGCCCAGAAAGCAATTGCGGAACTCTCTGGGACTGGGGCTGCAACTTGAAACGCAGGTGGTAATCGAGCTTTTAGAAGAGGCTGAAATAACCCCGCAGCGCCGCCCGCAGACTCTATCTCTTGAAGAATGGGCTCAAGTGTATCGCGCGTTTGCTGGAAGAGGTAAGCGATGAGTTTAACCATACGTGCGTTCGCTAAAATAAACCTGACGCTGGAGGCTTTAGCCAAACGTGACGATGGTTATCATGAAGTAGCTACTGTGCTTCAGACAATAAGCCTGGCTGATACTCTTTCTATTGAGACCGGTGATACGCTTGAATTTAGCTGCAGCGTTCCGGGTCTTCAGTCGGGCGATAACCTGGTGCTGAGGGCGGCTAAAATGCTGCGAGAGGCAGCAGGATGCGCTAGAGGAGCTCATATTAAGCTCACCAAGGGTATTCCTATAGCTGCGGGATTAGGGTCTGGCGCGACGGATGCTGCCGCTGCCCTGGTTGGCCTGAATCGCCTCTGGGAAACGAACCTGCCCCCACAGAGGTTATCGGAGATCGCTGCAGGCCTGGGTTCAGATGTCGCATCTTTTATCTATGGGGGTACCGTTCTGGCAAAGGGACGCGGAGAGAAAGTAGCATACCTGCCGCCTCTGCAGGAGACGTGGCTGGTATTGCTTATGCCGCAAATTGACACCATTCCCAACAAAACGGCACAACTCTATGCGAAGCTAGATCCCTCCCATTTCACTTCAGGACAGTTCACAGAGCGTCTGGTAAACCATTTGTATGAAGGGGCAAGTATCAACGCCTCATTGCTATATAACGTGTTTGAGCAGGTCGCCTTCGACTTCTTTGCGGGCCTTTCGGGGTATAACTCGATATTCATGAAAGCAGGTGCCGTTACCGTTCATCTTGCAGGAGCAGGCCCTTGCCTGTTCACATTGGTATCCGATGAGAACAGTGGCAAAGCCGTTTTAAGCAATCTTGAGGCAGAAGGGCAGGAGGCGTATCTTGTTCGTACTACCGATGCTGAGCCTTTTGCCTCCGTTAGTGATAGAAAATGTTGATGGATATCCTGGCAGGTGTTGTCTGCGGATTGGCTATGGGTACGATATTCCTCGGGGTGGGAATATATGTCCTGGTGTCCAACCGCGATATATATGACCGTCTGAGCAGGTCTCTGCCGCAGGGAATCACTCCTACTGTAGTAATGCTGGGTCTTGTTATCAGTGTGCCTCCTGCATGGGTGTTCCTGGGAGCTATCGCCGGTTTGGCCTATCGATTAGTTGACGAGTCCCTGCCCGACGCCGGGTTGGGCAGCTCAAATTTTGTGTTCACCGTTGCGGTTCTTTGTCTTTCGGCGCTGTCAATCCTGATAGTGTTCCTTACCAGGAAAAGGCTGGTCAGGTTGGGTTTGTTTATTAATATCTCATTTACGGGCCTATTTGGGTGGCTCCTGCCGCTGCTGGCAAACTGGCGCTAGCGAGCTTGGTTTTGATTGACCGCCCATAAGATACAGCGTTAGAATACCTTGTAGCTTAATCAGCTTATCATGCCCTGGAAATGCTATATGGATTTCTTCACGAATCAGACTTATGTATCCCTGGATCTGGAGACCACCGGGTTAAAACCGGAGGCCGATGAGATTATCGAGATAGGCGCTGTGAAGTTCCAGGGCGATCAAGTTATCGACACTTTTAGCTCCTTCGTTAATCCCCGGCGCAGCTTGCCGTACCGCATCCAGTTGCTCTGCGACATTGAGCAGGCACAGCTGGACGCTGCCCCGGAATTCACGGCAATGGCTGATGAAATCATGTCATTTATCGATGGCTGTCCTATCGTGGGGCATAATATATCCTTCGATCTTAGCTTCCTGGCGCAGAAGGGTCTCAAGCCAACAAACGCTGTTTATGATACCTGGGAGATGGCGATTGTTCTGCTTTTTCAGCAGCCCGACTATAGCCTTGCCTCACTGACAAGACAGCTCGGGCTGTCCGCTCCGGAGCACCGCGCTCTGACGGATGCTCTAGCAACGAAAGACCTTTTCATCGCACTAGTAGAACGCGCCCTTCAGCTCGATATGCTTACACTCGAGAAGCTGGTGCATCTGTCTGAGAAGGCGGAATGGGGACTTGGCCGGCTTTTTCGAGAGCTTTTGGAAATTAAGGCAAGGACTGCTTTTTCATCGAGTAAAAACGCTGTAACTGCTAAAGATGAGAGAAAGGTGGCTTTACTGGGTGAATCAGATGAGCAGCCGCTGACCCCGAAAATTGAGAAGGTGCCTCTCGATATAGGAAGCCTATCAAATATCATCGGTCCGCGGGGAATATTGGCTCAGACTCTGGCCGGTTATGAGCACCGGCCCGGTCAGATTCAAATGATGGAGGCAGTAGCCAATTCGCTGAATAATTGTGAGCATCTTGTAGTTGAAGCGGGGACGGGCACCGGCAAATCCATTGCCTATCTGCTGCCATCGATATTCTTCTCGTTGGAAAATGGTATTCCCGTAGTTATTTCCACCAATACAATAAACCTGCAGGAGCAGCTGGTGGGTAAGGATATACCGGACCTGCTAATGGCATTGGAACAGTGTGAGAATCCTCTGGTGAAGGACCTCAACGTGGTACAGCTAAAGGGCCGTAACAATTACCTCTGCATGAGGAAGTATGACGCGATGCGGGCAAGCTATAAGCTGTCTCTGGACGAAGTGAAACTTCTCGCCCGTATAGCGGTATGGCTCCTATCGACGCAGTCCGGTGACCGGTCTGAGCTTAATCTGGGCGGTAGTGAATACTCCACATGGAACAAAGTATGCGCTCAGTTCGATGAACGTTTAGGAGGACAGTGCCCGTATCGGCAGAAAGGCACCTGCTTCCTGTATCAGGCGCGTCGCGCTGCTGAAAATGCCCACATTATCATCGTCAACCATGCACTACTGCTATCGGACATGGTCGCCGATACCAAAATTCTACCTCCATACGATCACCTGATAATCGATGAGGCTCATCATCTTGAAGATGAGGCTACAAATCAACTCGGTTCTCAGGTCACTCAGTGGGACCTGTTCAGTTACCTCAATCGATTCAGTACGGAGACGGAAGGACAGAGGCGAACAGGCCTTATTCCCTGGTTCAATGATTGCTTCCGTGGCAGCACGGTGGCTGTTTCCAGGCAGAGGCAGTTGAAGCAGATTGCAGAGTCGACAGGAAATCAGGCTGAAAGAGCGAATCTTCGTGTGTCCCAGTTCATAAAAATACTTCGTGAATTCATTGAAGTCCATACTACTGGTCAGGGTGGATATGACCGCTATATGCTCCTTACCTGGGATAAACGGACGCAGCCGGGTTGGTCACGTGTGGAAGCTGCATGGGAGGATTTGGCCCTGACACTCAAGGCTATCGCTGATGATCTGGATAGACTTTACACTGGTATAGAAGACCTCGTAGATAACAAAGTAGCGGATCACGATTACCTGATGCTGGAGATTTCCTCTCTATTCAGCTGGAATAATGATCTGAGGCAGCAGCTGGACTGCCTGGTATCCCATCCTGATACAGATAGCATCTACTGGCTCGTTATCAGCGGCCAGAATGATGGGGTAGAGCTGCACACTGCTCCGCTAAACGTGTCCAGGGTGCTGGAGAAGTCGCTCTTTGCCTCCAAGGAGTGTGTCGTACTGACCGGCGCTACCTTGAGCACTGAGAGCACCTTCGAGTACATCAAAGGCAGGCTGGGGCTGGAATATGTTAATGAGCTGCTGTTGGGGACAACATTCGACTACCCGGCATCAACAATGATATATCTGCCCCAGGATATTCCCAGCCCGAACAGCGCGAGCTATCAGCAGGCGCTTAAGCAGACCCTGATCGACCTTGGTCGTACCTGCCGGGGACGGACACTGGTCCTCTTCACATCACACGCTGCGTTGAGGTCTATTCTGACGGCAATTCAAGCGCCGCTGGAGGAGGAAGGCATTCTGGTGTTGGGTCAGGGCGTGGACGGCTCGCCAAAGCAGCTTCAGGATACATTTCGAGCAAATCCGGAGACTGTACTTCTCGGCACCGCCAGCTTCTGGGAAGGTATAGATATTGCTGGTGATACTCTCAGCGTATTGGTTATCGCCAGGCTGCCGTTCAACGTACCTACGGACCCTGTCTTCTCTGCGCGCTCTGCGCTGTTTGACGATCCATTCAATCAATATGCCATTCCTCAGGCCGCAATACGCTTCAAGCAGGGATTTGGCCGTCTCATCCGCAGCAAGAGCGATCGCGGCGTACTGGTTGTGTTCGACAAGCGTTTGCAGACTATGAACTACGGTTCGGCATTTCTTGATTCGATACCTCTGTGCACTGTTGTCAGAGGCTCATCGCGTGAGCTTCCAGCTCGTGTGGCTAAATGGCTAGGTATAGACTCACGGTAACAGTAGCGATAATACTAACCTGTTGTGGAGGCTCTAATGCAGAAAATTTACGAATATATTGATGACCATTGGCAAAATGCCCTCGAGGACCTCAAGAGTCTATGTCGTCAACCCAGTATCAGCGCGCAGGGTACAGGCATGACGGAGACCGTACAGCTATTAGTCCGTATGATGATAGATTATGATATCGATGCCAGGGTATTACAGGGACCCGGTGATGGATATCCCCTGATATATGGTGAAATCGCGGGAGAGTCGCCAACCACTCTTCTCTTATATAATCACTACGATGTCCAGCCTCCGGAGCCGCTGGAGCTTTGGAGCTCGCCTCCTTTCGAGCCCACGCAGTACGAAGGAAACCTCAGGGCGAGGGGTGTCTCGGATAACAAAGGTGATATCGCTGCGAGACTGCTCGCTGTTAAGGCGTTTCAAAAAGTACGCGGCAGGCCGCCGGTTACGGTGAAGTTCATAATCGAGGGAGAGGAGGAGATAGGAAGCCCAAATATTGCCGGTTTTGTCGAGAATAACCGGCATCTTCTTAAAGCTGATGCCTGTATCTGGGAGTGCGGCGGCGTTAACTGGAGAAACGAGCCCGTAGTCAGTTTCGGTCTTAAAGGAATTCTTTACGTGCAGCTTGAGGTACGAGGCGCTTCGCAGGACGTTCATTCGTCAATGGCTACGGTTGTGCCCAATCCTGCCTGGCGTCTGGTGTGGGCTCTAAGCTCACTCAAGGATATGGAGGAAAATATCCGCATCGCGGGCTTCCATGAGAACATATCACCGCCGGAGCAGCGTGAGATTGATGCTATCAAGGCTATGCCGCTGGATGAGGATGAGACGAAACAGGCCCTGGGGCTGGAGAGCTTCGTCATGGGGGTTACGGGCTTCGAATATAAATCGCGTCACATACTCGAACCCACGTGTAATATATGCGGGCTTGATTCTGGCTATACGGGCCCCGGGTCGAAAACAGTATTACCCTGTATCGCCAGGGCCAAGCTCGATTTCCGCCTTGTACCCAACCAGAACCCCGATGATATACTGGACAAGCTGAGAAAGCACCTCGACAGCCACGGCTTCAGCGATGTTGTGATTGCCCCTCAGACCGAGGGTGAGAATCCAGCCCGGACACCGCTTGACTCACCCTTCGTCGGCATAGTCTCCGAAGCGGCCAGGGAGGTCTATGGATTTGAGCCAGTGATTGTGCCTTCGATGGCGGGCAGCGGCCCGATGTACTCCTTCACCGATACTCTGGGGTTGCCAACTGCATTGATCGGCGTGATGTATCCCGGCTCCAGTCCGCATGCCCCTGACGAGCATATAAGGCTCGCAGATTTCATACTGGGGACCAAGCACATAGCTGCCGTTATGGAGCGAATGAAGTCGAGATGGACTTAGTGATTTGGAGATTTTCGGTATATCGGTGCGAACGAAACTTCAGCTTTGGGTGCCCGAAGCTTTATGCTGCTCCTTGTTAGGCTTGTTGCTCCAAGTGCCGTGGTTGCTTAATGGGTTCCAGGAACGGGAAAACTGCCTGATTTCCCCGCACTTCTTGCAAACCCCTAAATTTCTCTCATCTATTAACCAGTGATGAATACAGTCCTGGCGATCGTCATTATGAGCTTTCTCGCTCTTATTCTCCATCTCAAACCCCCCTTAAATAACAACTGTTGCAATTGCTGAGGTGGGTTATATTTCAAATAAATTCCAGGTTAGTTTAAGGGTAAACGTAAAAAGTAGAAAAAGCTATTACTTCATTGAGACGCACATTGCATGATTGGCAATAAAGAGGGATCGGGCATTATTCCCCCGTGCAAATTATCCTATTCTATACACGCCCGGTGACAGAATGGCAGTGACTCGCCTCAAGGCTAAACCCAGGCCGAGTGTAACGCCGCCTATGAATCCAGTTCCCGCGGCAATCTGCAGGAAACGGACGTGAGAGCCACTGAACAGTAGGCTGTCAGAATAGGTATCCCAGCCGATATGACCTTCCAGCAAGGGTAGTTGATACATGCCCAGCGCACCAAGGCTTGCTGCTAGAATGCCAGTTGCTATCCACACTATACCAAGCATGGTGCCAACCGTGACCATCCAGAGTTGTGTGTTGCCGGTTCTGGCGAAGATACGTCCGATTAACAACCCTCCGAAGGCTGCAGCAAGCATGACCACTACACACAAAAAAGGAGCGATACTCCAATACCATCTGTGGTCGTTGATGAATTGAAAAGAAGCTGCCAGGAGAATCCCAACGAGTGTAGAAGAGAAAGCCAGAATCAGTAGCCTGCGCTTTCTCGATGCAAAAACGCCCAACTTTAACATTGTGGTTCGAAACATATGCTTCTTTCTTGTTGTAACAGTAGTACCTTACCTGAGGGCAAAGATGAATGGCTGGTCTACCTTAAAAAAGGGGAGGAATCGAGCGCCACTCCCAACCGCCGATTCTCCTCCACATAGCTCCCGCTAATGATCGCCACTACAACAGGAGCACATTGCTGCTAATGTTACCTTCTTACAGAAGAATAGCAGTCTGAGCAATACACCGGTCGCCCCTCTCGTGGCTCAAAGGGGACCTGACAGTCCTTGCCACAAGAAGCGCAAACAGCGGGGTACATTTGTCTTTGCCTGTTGTAGCCGCCATTATTGCCAAAGCGATTTTGTTTTCTGGCCGCTCGGCAGTCTGGGCAGCGCCCGGGCTCGTTGACAAAGCCTTTGCTGGCGAAAAACTCCTGCTCACCAGCGCCAAAGGTGAAACTCAAGCCGCAATCTGAGCAAGTGAGAATTTTGTCCGCATACTCCATGGATGACCTCCTTTTCTACCACCCAATCTAAGCTTGGTCATCCATGGCCTGGGGAATGGCTGAGGCACATGACAGGTCGGGGATTAGCAAACTTTTACCAGGTCTTTGTTAGAGAATACCACACTTTCGTAAAATGTCAAGTTAGATATATATTCACAAATAGTAATATCCAGAACGATGTGCCCTTGCGAAGCCGTTTACAATTCCCCTTCATTGCTACTGAAGTCTCTAGTACCCAACTTAAAAGGGCCGATTAAGCAATCTACTGCTGAGATCGGAATATTTTTCGGTAACCCATGCGTTTTATATATGACTATGGCAGGATATACATCGATTTCACCTGGAAAACGTGGTGTGTGTTGCGGCTATGCAACGCTGTCACTAGACAATGTCCGGTCAAAGCAGGTGTTACATATGAAAGTGAGGCCGCAGACGTTGGGTCGCGTCAGTATATGACTGCAGTCGTCACCCGGGGAAGCTGATGACTGAAAATGGATGTTTCTGCCGCAGGAGATGCAATTGACCGCATTTGTGTCATCCAGAGGCTGGCCGCAGACGTGGCAAGTATCTCCCATGATTAGCTCCTCAGCGTGTTGAATCGGCAATCCACTTGCGTACCAATTCCTGTTCGCCTTTCCTGGTCGTTACTTTGCCATCGAGTCTAGCATCCTTGAGGTATTGCAGTAGAGAGCCCAGCCTCCTTCCTTGAGGAACTCCCATCCGTTTCAGATCGTCCCCGCTGAGGGAGGGAGCGACGAACCGTAGATTGGAGAGATATAGAGCGAGTTGCTGTCGGGTCAACTCATTATCTGTAGCCAGAGCTGTGGCCAGGATAGTCTGAGGGCTTCGGCGCTTGAGCAGGCGGCATATCTCACTTGGAAGAAGTTCACGAGCTTCCAGGTATTGTATGTCTTTCTTCAGGCAGGGAATATCCCGCAGCACCCGTGCCTCTGCGCGTCCAAACTTGAGGCGCCCTAAAAGAGCATCAAGTTGTTCTTCATCAAGTCTCCAGGCCAGAAGTGCCAGGTAGAGGGTGCTCTCAGGTTTCGAGTTGGGACTCGCCCCACGAGCCTTCTCGAAGCGCCTCGCAAGCCAGCCGTTGCCATCGAGAGATGGATGCAGGTACTGAAGTGCGCCCACTTCCGCAGACCGTTCTATGGCATTCTCCGGACGGTCTTCCTGGAGAATGCGATCCAGCTCATGGCGCAGCCGGTCCCCACTTATCACTTCAATCATGACAACGTCGCGGCGGAGCAGGCCCTCCGTTTCGGGCTCCAGTTTGAAATCGAGACGCTGCTCATACCTGACGGCACGCCAGATGCGCGTAGGGTCATCCCTGAAGCTCTCCCTGTGCAGTACCCTGATGAGACCCCGGTCGAGGTCGCTTTTCCCACCGTAGGGATCGACCAGCTCACCGAAGCAGTCGGGGGCAAGATGGGCGGCCATTGCGTTTATCGTGAAGTCTCGCCTGGAGAGGTCATCATGTATGTTGCCCGGCTTCACTTTGGGCAGCGCTCCAGGTCGGGCATAGGTCTCCGATCTCGCGGTCACCATGTCCAGGTTGATTTTCCCCTGGCTGATGGTAGCAGTGCCGAAACGGGGATGGGTCACTATTTTAGCTGTCCTGAGCCTGGCCAGACGTCGGGCCAGTGAAGGAGCGTCGCCCTCCAGGACCATGTCCAGATCGAGATTGGGCCGACCCAGGAACATGTCTCTCACTGCCCCACCTACGAGGTACAGGTTCTCCCCTCTTTCAATAGCCAATTCACCGGCATCTCTGACCAGTTGCAGGAGCTGCCGGGGCAGACGAATTTCTATTTCACGGGCTATGTTTACCAAAATACCCTCTCCAGGTTACTCATTATAGCAGGAGACTTCTATAAGTAGAAACTGAAGGCGTTTTTTTAAATAACCGCCAGTGCAGGTTGACGGATACGGGATTGCACCTATTTACCTGGAAAAGAGGCTGATTACTGTGCAAAAGGTGAATGAGAAGGCTGAACGCGCTTTTGCCTTTACTGCTCACCACGAAGGATTAAAATACTATTTTTAGAATAACCGATATTCAAGACGTCGTTCATGGTTCGACAAGCTCACCACGAACGGTATTTAGACAGGCCTGTCCTGAGTTTGTCGAAGGACTCCCTTCGACAAGCTCAGGGCGAACGGTTCAGGTCCTGTTTTCGGAGAAATATCCCGATGGGGCAGTGGTCTGAGCCCGTCACATCGGGCATGATGAACGCCTTTGAAACCGACGGCAGCAGGTTCTCGGTCACGAAGAAGTAGTCGATTCTCCAGCCTACGTTTCTATCTCTGGCCCGTGTCTTCAAATCCCACCATGTATACTGATGTGGTTCTTTATTGAAGTGGCGAAATGTATCGACAAAGCCATGAGCGATGAACCTGTCGATCCACTCTCTCTCCATCGGCAGAAATCCCGAGATTTTCTCATTCTCTTTCGGCCTGGCCAGGTCTATTTCTTCGTGGGCTGTATTATAGTCGCCGCAAACAACCAGTTTCTTACCCTGTGCTCTCAAAGGTTCCACATACGCCAGAAAGTCTTCATAGAAGTCCATCTTATACCTCAATCTGGCTGCGTCCTTTTTCCCATTGGGGAAGTATATATTGAACAAAACGAACTCAGGGTACTCCGTGATTATGACCCTGCCTTCGACGTCGTATTTCTCCATTCCAAAACCATTCTGAAAACTCACAGGCTCCACTTTGGTGAAGGTAGCGACACCGGAATAGCCTTTGTTTTCGGGATAATTCCAGTAAGCGTGGTAACCGCGCGGGTGCAGCAGGGATTCATCCAGTTGCTCAGGATGCGCCTTCGTTTCCTGAAGACAGAGTATGTCCGGAGATTCGCTGTACAGCCATTCCAGGAAGCCTTTCCTGCCAGCGGCTCTGATTCCGTTCACGTTCCAACACAGTATCTTGATATCAGTCATAGAACCACTTCTCAGTTATCTCATTAACTACAGATATTCCTTCAACCTCTCTGCCAGAGCTCTGGTTATCCCCGGCACTTCGGCAAGCTCTTCAACAGAGGCCTCCTTGATACCTTTTACGGAGCCGAACTGCTTTATCAGGGCGCGCTTGCGTTTGGGGCCGATACCGGGCACCTCCAGCGCAGATTTCATTGTGGTCCTTCGGCGCACTTTAACATGATAGGAGAGTGCAAAACGGTGCGCCTCGTCTCTAATGCGCTGAAGCAGGTAGAGCGCCTGTGAGTTGCGCGGCAGCAAGAGAGGAGCTGCGGTATCCGGTAGAAATACTTCTTCGTTCTCCTTGGCCAGCGAGGCAAGAGGCACAGCATCTATCCCAAGCTCCTGTATGACCTCAATTGAGGAGTTCAAGTGTCCCCTTCCGCCATCGATTAATACGAGGTCCGGTATCACGGCCCATGAGCTGCTGTCCTGCAAATTCGCGCGTTTGAAACGCCGCCTCAGCACTTCCTGCATCATGGCATAGTCATCGGTGCCGCTCACCGTCTTTATCTTAAATCGGCGGTAGTTTGAAGGTTTAGGGCGGCCATTTTCGAAGACTACCATGCTCCCTACAGCGGAAGTACCACCAATGTCGGAGATATCGTAACACTCCACCCTTTTGGGCAGCCGGGTCAGGTGAAGACTTTCCTCGAGCTCCTTTAGAGCAGCAGCGGTTTTCCCGGCATCGGACAGCCATTTAGCCCGCAGCTGCTCAAGTTCTTCAGTGGCGTTCTCAGCTACCATATCTACCAGTTTCTTCTTCTTACCACGTTTGGGCACGTTGAGATAAACTCTGCTCCCTCGAACATTCTCCAGCCATGCAGAGATGACCTGCGTTTCGGTGGGTTCGATCTGGAGGAGTATCTGTGGGGGCACGTAAGGGGCTGAACCATAGAACTGCTCGATAAAACTGGCTAAAATCTGGCCCGGCTCTTCATCCGAGGTACCCTCAAGGATAAAATGCTCCTTCCCAATAAGTTTGCCGCCACGAATAAAGAATACCTGCACGCAGGCCTCGTTCCTTTCTCTTGCAAAGGCGATCACGTCCTCATTATTTCTAGTGGTCGATGATATCTTCTGCCGTTCTGTGATTGTATTTACCGCCTGAAGCTGGTCTCTTAAGGCTGTTGCCTTCTCGAACTCCAGAGCTTGTGCGGCCTCCTCCATCCTGCGCCTGAGGTCGCGAATTATAATATCCTGCCTTCCTTCAAGAAAAAGAATAACCTGGTCGATAATACTTCGATATTCGTCCTTCGATATTTCCCCGCTGCAGGCCCCAACACAGCGGTTGATGTAGAAATCGAAGCAGGGGCGAGGTTTCTTACCTGTGATTACCCCTCTGGGTGAGCAATAGCGAAAGAGTCTTTTCAGAAGATCAAGGGTTCTGCGTACGGACCTAGCGTTCGTAAAAGGGCCGAAGTAGCGCCCTCCATCGTTTTCGAAATGCCTAGTAATAAAGACGCGGGGCCATTCCTCGTTTATGCTTACCTTGATATAGGGATAGCCCTTATCATCCTTGAATCTAACATTATGAGGAGGACGGTGTTTTTTGATAAGGTTACATTCCAGAATAAGCGCTTCCTGTTCGGAATCGGTGATGATGAAATCGAGGTCTCGTGCACTTGCCACCAGCTTTTGCAGCTTGCGTGAAAGAGAACGCGGGTCTCCGAAGTATGACCTTACACGATGACGCAGGCTTGTTGCTTTACCTACGTAGAGGACTTTCCCGGCGTCATCCTTGAATAGATAAACACCGGGCTTTACAGGCAGTGCCTTTAGCTGTTCCTGAAAGCGACCCTGCTTCACTGGGGTGTTTCACCTACCCCTCGCGCTTAACCTCAGAGATTCGCATCACATTTGTGACGCCATGCACACCCTCCAGCTTGGCGAAAAGCCGACCGAGCTGTCCGATATTGCTTATGTCCATGGTCAGGAACACAGAGAGCTTGTCGTTGCCCTGTTCGTCCAGTGAAACAGCAGCTATATTTATTTTCTCATCAGAGACAAGAGCTGTGACATCTCGGAGCAGTCCTACTCTATCCCAGGCTTCAACGAGGATTGTGACCGGAAAGGAGAGGCCTGTTTTCCCCCATGAAACCTTAACGAGTCTCTCTTTCTCATCTTCACTATTAATGTTGGGACAGTCTTTCCTGTGGATGGTCACTCCCCGGGAGCGGGTAACAAAGCCGACTATCTCGTCGCCGGGTACAGGTTGGCAGCAGGGGGCGATGTGAGTAAGCAGGTCGCCAGCACCTAGAACCTGAACTGCCGATGTTGTTTCCAGCTTGGGCGGTAGGGCTGATTGTGTCTGCGGAGGTGTTTGAGATCGTTCCTCCGGCGCGGTGAGCTTCATAGAGATCAGATGAGGGCTGATATCGCCACAACCAATTGCTGCCAGGAAATCGTCAACATCGTCGTATTTGAATAGTCTGGCAATCCTATCCCTGTCCGCGAAGCTTACACCTAGACGGCGGAGTTCCTTTTCCAGGATCGTTCTTCCTCTTTCTAAGTTCTCTGCCCTCTCTTGACGTCGAAACCACTGCTTGATCTTCTCACGGGCATGATGAGTTTTAACGTATCCCAGATTGAGATTAAGCCAATCGAGGCTGGGCCCGCGATCTGACTTTGTGGCCATTATCTCAACGGTATCCCCATTGCGCAGTTCGTAATCCAACGGAACCATTCTGCCATTTACTTTGGCTCCGATGCAACGGTGCCCGACGTTTGTATGGATGCGATATGCGAAATCGAGAGGGGTTGCTCCTCTGGGCAGTTCCTTTATTTCACCCTTGGGCGTATAAGCGAAAACCTGGTCCTTAAAAATATCGGTCTTGATAGACTCGATGAATGCTGTCCCGCTGAGCTCGCGCTGCCAGTCCATGAGCTGTCGCAGCCAGGTTATCTTTTCTTCGAACGCTATGTCCTTCTTTGTTCCCTCCTTATACTTCCAGTGTGCGGCCACCCCGTATTCCGCAATGCGGTGCATACGGTGCGTTCTAATCTGAACCTCTAAGGGTACGGCGTCCACGCACATTACTGTGCTGTGCAGCCCCTGATATCTGTTCTCCTTAGGGTTGGCGATAAAATCGTCGAACTGACCCGGTATAGGGTGCCAGAGGCTGTGGACCACTCCCAGCGCGCTGTAGCAGTCGGACTTGGTTTCTACAAATATGCGGAGAGCCAGCAGGTCATATATATCGCTGAACTCCTTGCCCTGCGCAGCGTATTTCTCCATCTTGTTGTATACGCTGTAAATGCTCTTTGGTCTCCCAACAACCTCTGCATTGATGCTTGTTTTCTCGAGTTCTTCTTTGAGAATGCGGCTCACGCGGGTTATATAACGCTCCCGGCTTACCCTACGGGCGGCTATAAGCTTGGCGATCTTATGATAGGTATCGGGTTGAAGATAGCGGAACGAAAGGTCTTCGAGTTGCCACTTAATCTGCCATATTCCCAGGCGGTGAGCAAGCGGAGCGTAAATCTCCATCGTCTCCTTGGCTATTGCCTGCTGCTTCTCTGGAGCCAATGGCTTCAAAGTGCGCATGTTGTGCAACCTGTCAGCCAGCTTTATGAGCACGACACGAATATCTTCAGCCGTGACCATGAACATCTTACGCAGGCTCTCCACTTGTGCTTCGCTTTCAACTACTTTATCAAGTTCTACCTCCTGGACCTGGGAAGACATCTTATCCAGTCTGGTCATCCCCTCAACCAGCCTTCTTACTTCCGGCCCGAATCTATCCTCGATAACGGAGAAAGGGATTCCGCAGTCTTCGGGGACATCGTGTAGTAAGGCAGCAGCAAGAGAAACCTCATCCAGGTAAAGATCAGCAACAATAGTTGCCGTCTCCAGTGGATGCGATATGAACGGATCCCCTGTTAATCGCCACTGGCCTTTGTGTGATTCAAGCGCGAATTGATAGGCATCTTCCACCAGAGCCAGTCTATCCCCGGGAAGATACTCTTTTACCTTCTCTGTTAGTGTTGTTATATCCATGGAATCACTCTGGACAGGACTTCTACTTTAAAGTATATTGCAACGATTAAATGGATGCAATCTCCTTTACAAACGACCCTTGATACTGTATTCTGCTAAACGTCAAATTCATTTCACTTTAAACAGAGGAGAATAATTGTACCAGGCACCTCGGGGCACTTCCGACATTTTACCTGTCGAGCAAGGATACTGGAGTTACATTAAGCAGAAAGCCTTCGCTAGCTGCGAGCTTTATGGATATAAACGTATAGACACTCCCGTTTTCGAGGATGCTCGTCTGTTTACGCGTAGTATTGGGGAAGGGACTGACATTGTAGAGAAGGAGATGTATACGTTTGAAGACCGGAGCGGGGACAGTTTGACGCTGCGCCCCGAGGGGACTGCTTCTGTCTGTCGTGCTTATGTGGAGCATGGTATGCACACCCTTCCTCAGCCGGTGAGGCTGTATTATGATGCTGACATATTTAGATACGAGCGGCCACAGGCGGGAAGGTATCGACAGCATCGCCAGTTTGGAGTCGAGGCTCTGGGGGTCGGTGACCCTGCACTTGACGCCGAGGTCATCGACATGGCTTGGCAGCTTTATGTAAACTTTGGTCTGCGCGGTCTCAGCCTCAGCTTGAATAGCATCGGATGTAAAAGTTGCCGCCCTGCATATATCGATAGCCTTACGGATTATTACTCTAAACACAGGGAATCACTTTGTGTGGACTGCAAGCGCCGCCTGGCGAAAAATACGTTGCGTCTTCTGGATTGTAAGAAGCAATCCTGCATGCACTTTGCCGAGCAGGCACCGAGGAGCGTTGATTATCTTTGCAGTGAGTGCGCCGAGCACTTTGATTTGCTGAAAAGATACATCGAACTGCTGAGTTTGCCCTACGTGGTAAATAACAGACTGGTTCGAGGATTGGACTACTACACTAAAACAGTATTTGAGATCGCTCCCGAGGGTGATATCGCGGCTCAGGCAACTATTGGCGCGGGTGGAAGATATGATGACCTTATTGAGCAGCTTGGTGGCAAGCCAACCCCTGCAATCGGATTTGCTACCGGGATTGAGCGCATAGTGCTCAATATAAAGAAACAAAAGGTCGCTATCCCCGCGGCAATGTCACCTGTTGTGTTTGTTGCGTACCTCGGGCAGGATGCTAAATATGTGGCGATAAGGCTCACTTCCAATTTGAGAAGGTCTGGATTTAGTGTAATCCAGGCGTTCGGCGATAGAGGGATAAAGGCACAGCTCAAGCAGGCTAACTCGATAGCTGCGCCATATACTGTGATAGTCGGTGATGATGAAGTTAGAGACGGGACAGTGATGCTGCGGTATATGGATAAGGGCGAGCAGGAATTGATTCCACAGGATACAGTTGTTGAAGTGTTAAGCCGGCTTGTGGCTTGAGTCGTTTTACCTTGAAAAGCATTATACCTATGCTATAATGTAGTAAATCTCCGGAATTTTCCCCCGGTCGGGGGAATTTTTATCAGGGCAACCATGTTTGATAGACTGGACGCAATCGAAAGACGCTACGTTGAATTGAACGAACTCATGTCACAGCCTGAAGTGACCTCAGATTTCGATAAGCTGCAGAATCTGGCACGTGAGCAGGCATCACTCGAAGATCTGGTGACCAAGTTTAGAGAGTATAAAGCAGTCATCGAAAGTCTGGACGAGACACAGACCATGCTCGACCAGGGGTTGGATGAGGATATGGCCGGTTTGGCCAGGGATGAAGTTGAAAGTCTTCAGATTAAGCGCGATCGATTGCTTAAAGAAATGAAACTGGCACTTATACCCCGTGATCCTGCTGATGAAAAGGACGTAATCGTTGAGATTCGTGCCGGTGCCGGTGGTGATGAGGCAGGCCTTTTTGCCGCTGACCTGTTTCGTATGTATGCCCGCTATGCCTCTTCCAAGGACTGGCACACTGAGATTATGAGCAGCAACGAAACCGGTATCGGAGGATTTAAGGAAATTATCTTTGAGGTAAAGGGTAAAGGCGCATACAGCAGGTTGAAATATGAGAGTGGTGTCCACAGGGTGCAGCGAGTGCCACTGACTGAATCATCGGGTCGTATTCATACTTCGACCGCGACTGTGGCTGTACTACCCGAGGCGGAGGAGGTTGAAGTAGACATTGACCCCAGCGATTTAAGAGTGGATACATTTCGTGCAAGTGGCGCCGGTGGCCAGCATGTCAATAAGGTAGATTCTGCTGTACGAATAACCCATATTCCAACTGGTATGGTAGTTACGTGTCAGGACGAGCGTTCTCAAATTAAGAACAAGGTCAAGGCGATGGCGGTGCTTCGCGCTCGACTGCTGGATAAAGAACGCCAGCGTCAGTTCCAAGAGGTTACCGACGTCAGGCGTTCTCAAGTGGGAACTGGCGATCGATCAGAAAAAATCCGCACTTACAATTACCCTCAGGGCAGGGTTTCTGACCATCGCATAAGCCTAACACTTCATAACCTGGAGGCTATACTCGAAGGTAGCCTCGATGAGATTATTGATGCGGTGTCTACTGCCGATCAGGCGAAGCAATTGGAGGTGCAGGTGGGATAACCCTGGGCGATGCACTTGATAGGGGAGCCCGTGCTCTTGTTGAAAACGATATTGATGATGCACGACTGGAAGCTGAGGTTCTTTTAAGATATAGCATGGGGCTCGACCGAGTAGCTTTGTATCTCGGTATTGATCAAAAGCTGACCTCTGAGCAGGCTTGTTCCTTCTTTGATCTCATCAAACGACGTATAAGCCGCGAACCTGCTGCATACATTACAGGACACAAGGAATTCTTTGACCTGGATTTCCACGTTGACCGCCATGTCCTCATACCTCGGCCCGAAACCGAGATACTGGTGGAGAAGGCTATTGAGATTGGAGGCAGCCTCTTCGCCAGCACTTGCCTCATTGCTGATGTAGGCACCGGATGTGGTGCTATAGCCGTCGCCCTGGCCGTGAATCTACATCATGCGAGAATCTATGCGACCGATGTTTCCAGGGCTGCCCTGGAAATTGCCTGGTACAACTGCTGTAGTCACTGTGTGGCTAACAGTGTTACTCTCCTTCAGGGGGACCTCTTAGACCCACTGCCCGAACCGGTACATCTAATTGTTGCCAATTTGCCTTATATAACGTATTCAGAGTTAGGCGGGCTCAGGGCTGAAATATCGCAATTCGAGCCATTGCTCGCTTTAAATGGTGGGGTTGATGGCCTCTCAACCATTCAAGGCGTTATCTCACAGGCGGGGAGAAATCTGCTGCCTGGCGGGGTGATTTTGATGGAGATAGGATTTCAGCAGGGACAGGCGGTATGTGATTTGGCGAGAATGTACCTGCCGGGGAGTGAAGTCAGCATAACGAAAGACCTTTGTGGACTGGACCGGGTCGTGAGCATTCGGATGGTTAATTAATTTGTAGAGGCAATCAGCCTGTTATAGAAGCTTTTGGATTGAGTACTGTCAATGGTGTTTTCTACACAATATCTCACAGGTTCGCGATGTATGATTGGGAAACAACCAGGAAATTTTCCTTAAAATGAGCTGAGGTAATATCATGTGCGGTCATAAGGATAGCGTCTTCTTTGTTATCCGTGTAGTAGCCTTGTCTGATGCCCACCTCGATAAAGTCGTATTTTTTATATAGAGCCCTGGCCGCTTCATTTGAGGCACGCACTTCGAGTGTAACAAAACTGGCATCGTGTTCAATTGCACACTTTATAGAAGATATAAGCAACAGTTCACCAACTCCCCGATGACGATAGGCCTCACGCACCGCTATGTTAGAGAGATGGGCTTCATCAGCCATAAACCATAGGCCTGCGAATCCCAATATAGGTTGTTTAAGTGCTGCTCCTGCTGTATCGCTCCGGAAAAAACTCTTGATAATGGACCTGAATATGTCAAGACTTGATTCGGAAGATTTAATATAGCTATTCGTATCCCTCAATTCTCGAACCAAGCTATTGTCATCACATTTGTCCCCAAAAACTACAAGGTAGTGGGTCAAGCTGCTAGTCGTAAGCTCCCGTTTGAAGTTGGTGGCAGGCCAGGGTGGAGGAAAGGCCTCTCGTTCGATCTCGGAGACCTGGGGAATATCTTCCAGTCCCATAGGCCTAACGGACAGATTCATCAAACACCTGTACTGGCTATTGTACGTTGCCCGGGTTTTGCAGAACATTCTACCATATTGGGACAGAGGTTTCCTCTATATCTACCGCATCGTTGCATTCTTTATTTGAATATGTGCTTGGTCTTTTATAATTTGGAAATACTGGCATTGGTCATGTCAATATTTCTGCTGAAATTGAAGGTAAAGGATGACACCCATTTCT
>CAYVQT010000054.1:0-21157 GCA_964453665.1 uncultured Dehalococcoidia bacterium
CCATTCTACTGTAGCCGGAGCCATCTCCATAGTTATTCCATATACTAAATGTCAGTTTTGTTAAGTAAGTGGTCTACCACCTTAAAGAAGGGCTCTGTTCTTTATTTGTCAGCTTGATAGTCAGGTGCTATACTGCCACCGTTATGAAAATAGGGCATTGGGCCTACCGTCGGCTGTGGCACCAATAGAAGATTTTTAGTAGCATGACTATGTCCGAGGAAGCAAACGAATACTTAGTCACCTTCGCTAATGCCGTCCACGAAAGGTTTGCTTCCGCATTAGTCGGGCAACCTGAAGACCAGTTAAAGACCCCAGTCGAGCATCTAGTCAGTATCCTTGGGAGGTACTTTGGTCACAACGTTCAGGTTGTCACAGAATCTACCACTCCAGAAATCGGTCGCCCTGATATGGCGGTGGGCGTGGACGGTGCCCTTGTTGGCCACATCGAGCTAAAGAGGCCAGGTACGGGCGCTGACCCATCCAGATTCACAGGGCATAATGCCCGGCAATGGCGAAAATTCCAGGAGCTTCCCAACCTGGTTTACACTGATGGTAACGCTTGGGCACTTTACCGGAGCGGTCAGCGCGTAGAAAATATCGTCAGTATCGGCAGCGTTGACCAGGGAGGCTCCACCTCCCTTAGATTTGACGCGGTAAACGAGTTCCTGTCTCTAATCCGAGATTTCCTAACCTGGGAACCTGTTACGCCAGCTTCGCCCCGGGCACTGGCTCAATTGCTGGCACCTCTGTGTCGTTTTCTACGCGACGATGTACTCCAAGCTGCAAGGAACAGTAATTCCGCGCTAGCCCAACTCGCAGATGACTGGCGGGCAACCCTGTTTCCCGACGCCACAGACGAAGAGTTCGCTGATGCTTACGCGCAGACGCTTACATACGCTTTGCTTCTTGCCCGTTTCGATGGGGCCAGCGACCTGCGCCCGAGTTGGGCTGCGGATACCTTAAGACATAAACACAAGTTGCTTAGTCATGTCCTCACGCTGTTAACCGACCCACAAACAAGTCGTGATATCGGTACTGGTGTGGATATTCTAACACGGGTTATTAGTGCTGTAGATCCTACAAGGCTTATAGCGCGCGACCCGGACCCATGGCTCTATTTCTACGAGGACTTCCTGGCGGAATACGACTCCAGAATGCGCGAGGAGCGTGGAGTCTACTACACCCCGGTACAGGTCGTTCGATGCCAAGTGGTGCTAGTAGCCAAAATCCTCGAGGAGCGCTTCAGCAAGCCCATGGCCTACGCCGATGATGATGTTGTATTCCTTGACCCCGCCGCAGGCACGGGAACGTATCCCCTGGCAGCAATTACTGAAGCTGTGGACCGGGTGCGGGACCGATATGGCACAGGCGCAGTGCCCCAGCGAGCTACCATATTGGCAAGTAATGTGCACGCCTTCGAGTTACTTGTCGGTCCTTATTCTGTTGCCCATCTTCGGGTCACTCAGAAATTGCAGGAGGCTGGCGCAACGCTGCCTGATGACGGTGTTCATGTTTACCTTACTGACACGCTTGAATCACCAGATATGGCTCCGCCCGGGCGTCTTCCGCTGTCACTGCGCCCTTTAGTAGATGAACACCGGCGAGCCGGAACAGTGAAGAGAGAAACCCGCGTATTAGTGTGTATGGGTAATCCACCCTACAGTCGGCAGGCTTTCGACGCGAGTGAAGGCACTGATGACCCTGAGGCGAGACTTGACCGTCTCCTGGGAGACTTCATCCGACTCGCTCGTGGCAGGACTATGTTCAGCCACATCGCCAGCCTGTATAACACTTACGCTTACTTCTGGCGATGGGCGCTTTGGAAAGTGTTCGATACAACGGAAGGCCCCGGCATCGTTTCGTTTATCACTGCTTCGAGTTACCTTAATGGCCCTGGATTCCTCGGTATGCGCGAAGTGATGCGCCATGTTTTTGACGACCTTTGGATCATCGACCTGGAAGGCGGGAGCTTAGGTACGCGGATAACAGATAACGTATTTGCCATTCAGACGCCAGTGGCTATTGCCATAGGGGTCCGTTATGGTAGCCCCAGACCAGAAACACCAGCGGTAGTCCGATACTCAAAGCTCACTGGCAGCCGAGAGGAGAAGCTGGCTAATCTTGATTCAGTCCAGCATTTTAATACTCTAGAGTGGCAAGAATGCCCTACCGAATGGACGTCCCCATTCATCCCTCCTGAACACGGTGTCTTCTCCACATGGCCACTTCTTACTGACCTATTCCCATGGCAAACACCAGGCGTAAAATGCGGCCGAACTTGGCCTATATCAACCACTGCGGACAATGCGATGCGCCGTTGGCAGTCACTCGCCGCCAGCCATCCCAACTCACGCTCACGACTGTTTCCAGACCGGCGGTATGGCCGCAGGACGACTACTAATGTTACTGCCACCATCCCACCGGCGGCTTCGCTGGAGCGTATCATAGATATAACCGAACGCAACCCTAAGCCACAAGTAATCCGGTATGCTTATCGCTCTTACATACGGCACTGGTTGCTTGCCGACCCTCGTATAATTGATTTGCCTCGCCCACCTCTCTGGTTTGCACACTCGGACAAGCAGATATATTTGACTAGCCTATTAACAAATAGGCTTGGCGATGGCCCGGCAGCGACCATTACCGCGAACATTCCTGACCTTCACCACTTCCACGGTCGGGGCGGGAAGGATATTGTGCCCCTTTGGCGTGATGCTGCCGGGACAGAGGCCAATATCGCCGCCAGATTGCTTGACCTTTTAACACAAACTTATGGAGAACTTATATCACCAGAAGATTTGCTGGCTTATTGCTACGCAATCCTGGCCGGGCCACTATATACAAGCCGCTTCGCCAAGGATTTGGCAACATCCTCACCCCGTGTGCCTATAGCAGCCGATGAATCCCTGTTCCGCCGGGGCGTAGATCTGGGCCGGCGGCTTATCTGGCTTCAAACTTATGGAACCCGCTTCATTCCCGAGGGCACTCTACTTGGCAGTATACCGGCAGGCCGTGCACGGGCCATGCGGCCTGTGCCTGGCAATACCGAAGGCTACCCGAACGATTTCCACTGGGACGAAGCTACCGAAACCCTGCATGTTGGCGAGGGCCTGTTCGCGCCAGTTTCGCGAGCGGTGTGGGAGTTTGAAGTATCCGGTTTGCGCCCTGTGCGCTCCTGGCTTGGATACCGTATGCGGGAACCAGCAGGTAGAAGGTCTTCACCACTAGACGATATACGCCCCAGTGAATGGCCTGCAGAGTTCACGGAGGAATTGCTAGAGTTACTCTGGGTGCTGGAACATACTGTCAACATGTCTTCAGACTTGGAAGCGTTCCTGGAAGACGTGCTTCAAAGCGAAGTGTTTTCTGCGGAAGACCTACCACAACCTTTACAGGAACAGCGGAAAGCACCTGATTTACCAAGGAGCAGTGTCTCTATCTCGCCTGACCAACTGGCTTTGGACGAGTCTTAACCATAAGCCTTAACTCTGGCAATACAAACATTAGTGGGCAAGGCTCTTTTCTCCTAGTGGTGTAATATCATACCCCGCTGCACATTCCGTCATTTCGTTCAACATGCCATTGTGATAGTCAGTCTGCGCTATTATCTGTCTCCCTGTACAGCAACAGCCAGCACATGGGGGCCGACATGAGTGCCTACCACAGGGCTTACTTTTGTTCGATAGATACGTTCCCGGGGGAACCTGGAGCCGAGGCGCTCGGCTAATAAATCAGCTTCGCCCGGTGTAGTAGCGTCCTCGATAGCCATCTCGTCTATTTTGGAAAAGCTCATAGCGAATTTATATAGGCGCTCCATAGCTTTTAACCTGGACCTTGGCCTGGCAACGGCACTTGCCTCCCCATCCTCCAGTGTAAGCACAGGATTCACCTTTAGCAGTGACCCGAAAAAGGCCTGAGCTTTCCCGATGCGTCCGCCTCTTTTCAGGTATTCCAGCGTGTCGAAGGCAAAATAGATCCTCGTTCGATGGATATTTTGCCTTGTTAGATTGAGCACATCATCGAGCTTAGCTCCGGCGTAGGCCGCCCTGGCAGCGGCGATGGCTATCAATCCCAGCGCAATACAACCCGCCTGGGAATCTATTACCTCCACCCGGCATTTTCTTGTCATCAGCTCAATAGCCTGCAATTCAGTTTCATAGGTGACGCTCAGCTTTCTGGATAAAGCGACAACCAGGATTTCATCCGTATCTCTGGCCAGTTTGTCATATGTCTGTGCAAAGACCGCCGGGCCCGGCACGGCAGTTGTCGGCAGGGATTTACTGGCAACTAGCTTTTCGTAGAATTCCTCAGTCGTAAGGTCTATACCGTCTCGGTATGCATCTGTACCGAAGTGAACAAATAATGGTACGACCGTAATTCCAAGTTCATCGGCAATTTCATGTTTCAGATCCGAAGTGCTGTCGGTAACTATCTTCACTGCCATGATTTATTCCGCGTTTAATCTTTCCTATTTTACCACTTTAATAGCCATTACATGGCAGGCAATAAGGTGGACTCATGCTTTTCCTTTGTATTTTTACAGTCAGACATTCAAATGTATCAATCAGCCATTTGGTGCGGTGGAGAATGTTGCTGCTTTCCGGTGCGGTAAGAACTAAGATCGCATTCTAGGGGCGGGAATATCCAACTGTCTACAGATCTTCCTGGCTAGAAGGTATTCTATCTCCCGGTGACGAGGAACGGTAGCCAGATGCCCGTTCTCGGGATTTAGAAAAACCGAATGCTTGGCGCCCTCACGGTGGAGGATGCAGCCTTCCTTTTTGAGGTGATCAAGCAAATCACGGCGTTTCACGGAGCTATACCTGAACTTGTATCTTCCTTTTTAGGATTTTACCGGCCACTCCCTTTCCCGTGAGTTCCCGCTGACTTTCTAGTATGAGCTGTACAGCTTCTTTTAGGTTTTCCTGGACCTCTTTAACTGTCCTTCCCTGGCTGAAAGCCCCTGGAACTGCATCCACCCATCCGATGTACCACTTGTCGCGCTTTTCAATAGTAGCTTCAAATGTCCGCTCCATGCCACACTCTCCTTGTCTCCAACATTATATAGTAGTTATAGACTCAAAGTCCAACTTCCTTCTCTAGGAACACGGAATGCCCGCCTAGTGAACACTCCATCGTTTTGTATCTGAGGGTTTTCAGGCTCTCCCCAGCGTCTACCTGAGACTCTGAAATCTATAACTATAAGAAAATCGAGACACTGGCAACCCTCAGATACAATTGAGACCCTGAGGGTATACCCTGAGACGTACAATGAGCCTACCCCTCACCCTATCTGTGGTCAGTATATACACTGAACTTATGAGAACGCGCACTGAGCGGAAACACCTTTGGCCCAACTCTAACCACCTCAAGCTGACCACTAAACGATAGAGAGTATGTCTAATCAGTGGTTATGCACTACTGAATAATTACATCATGACGAGAAGAATAAGGGGGAGGGGGGCACCAGATGGAGTTTGTCAGAGACGTTTGCATAACGCTGGCACTACTCCTACCAAATAGCGCTACGTATATAGATAGTATTTATAGAATTGATAGAATTGAGGTAAACAGGGACCTGATACTTCGGACAACGGAAAGCCCAGAAACGCCTCACCTGAAAAATATCCAAGCCCTTTTAATCCTGGAGAGATTGCTCAACAAAGAGCCTTCAGGAACCTCTCCCTGAACCTCTGTGCCCTGCCTTCATACTTGGTCGTCAGTCTCGCCTCAACCCTTGATTTTTCCCTTTCCAGGCGTTATCTGCAAAACTAAAAGGGGCCTAGCCCTGGCGTAGCTAAGCACATCTAGCTAAGCGGCTTATAGCTAAGCCGCGCATCGGCCCGGGCCTTACCCTCCCCCACCCCCATCAACAGCTCGATAGACCTGATCACGCCCACTGCTGGCGCTATCGGGATCACTGGATATCTTCCCCAACGGTGATGGAATTCGACAGGGCCCTGAAGTATCTTATTAGACGGACACAACGGGCAAGTCTCCTGTTATAATCTTCGCCCCAGCAATCCTCTTCGCCTCATGGACCAGCCTCAATGTTGCCTCACTCGTGTCATGCCGGTAAAGATAACCAAGTTCTGTCTCTGTGTAGATCGGATATCCCTGAGGCAAATCCTCGGGTTCAGCAAAGTCGTTTGCCACCATGATGGCCTCGTTGCCCAACGCCTCACACTGCCATTTACACCAGCCACGCGTATCAAGCAGCTCCTTTGTGCGCCGGGCAACCTCTTCGGCTTGTGCTAAAGCCTCTAACCTTACCAACTCCTTTTCCCAGAGAGATGTATCCATCCCCTTCTCCCTGGCCAGGGCTATGGCTTTCTTCCCTTGGCTTATCCGGGTCTCAACACTCATCAGAGTTGCCCTCAAACTCTTGCAAAAAGTCATACCACGGATCTATGCAATCGGCGTTGTCAGGGACAGTTGGGACTCCTGCGACGGGATTTTGCATAAAATTCCCTTGTATCTCTTCTCGCGTAGAAGTTTCTGTAAAAAGGGGTCTCTCCTGTCCCAACTGTCCCTTTTGCACGTGCTGAGGCTCCATAAACATGTCACGTAAACCAACCCCGATCCAGAACCGTGTTGAGCCGCTTTTTTTGTCAACAACATCACGCTCAAGTAGGCGAGCCCTGAAGGTACGCTGGCCGACCGGGTGCACGCCATTCTCTGAGCACCAGGCCTGGTATGTGTTCCAGAGTTCAGACTTCTTGATTGTAGCGCTGGAATCGAGAAGGCAGCAGTCAGTAATGAAGTCGCCCAGTATATCCTGTTCCTGGCGATACTGTGCGGTCGCGTCTGTGACTGCGGACGGTTCGGTCATACCTTCACGCTGCCACGCCAGACAGCCGGCGACGCACCAGGCTAAGATGCCGGGCAACTCGTGTTCAAGCTTCTGCGGCAGTTCGATGTCTATCTCGTTGGCCGGGATTGTGACATTGAAAGGTATGAGCTTCATCCGCCTCCATATCGAGAGGGTAGTATCCGTGATGACTGGTTTATGATTGCCGGTGAGCCAGACTTTGTGTGTTGGCTGAAATTCGATTTCGTGTTCGTACTTCCTGTCGGCCTTGATACTCTCACCACCAGTCATGTCCTTCAATAAACTCACAGCCAGGCGCTGGCCTTCCTCAAGCTCGCTGGCAACGACAAAGCGTTTTCCCTTCAGGTTCGCCAGCCCCTCGCGCGGCCCGCCGGTGCGCTGGTCCCGTTTCATAAGCACGTCGGCGCTCAACCGCTCGCCGTATGGCCCGGCAAGCTTGCGGATCGTATTGGTGAAGGTGGATTTCCCATTAAGGCCGTGCCCGTATAGGAAGAAGCACACCTGCTGGCGCGTGTCACCGGTCAATGAGTACCCCACTGCCTTCTGCAAATAATGGATGAGCGCATTATTGCCGCCTGTTACGCGCTCCAGGAACTTCAGCCACAACGGACATGGGGCCCCCGGGTTGTATTCAACGGGTGCCAGCATTGTCAGAAGATCGGACCTGCGATGCTCGCGAAGTTCGCCTGTATGTAGATTCAGCGTCCCGTTACGGAGGTTAAACAACCAGGGATCCCGGTCCAGTTCCTCAAGGGACACCGGTATCCCCGGCTCGCTTCGCGCCAACGCAATCATCGCACGGATTTTCCCGTCGCTCTCACTCGCCCTGGCCCAGGCCGCTAATGCCTTGCGGGCATTGTCGTCCGCTTCGTTCGCAGCTTCCGCGTATATCGTGCGAACAGTCTTCTTCGCGAGTCCATATACGCGGGTATCTTCAGATGAGTCCCAAGCCCACGCACGGCCTGCCCACACAAGCCAACGAGAACGGTCGGTACAAAACCTGATTGAGTCACCGAACCTTGCCCTTAAGCGCTCAGCGTTTCCATAGTCAGTGAGATTGAACCGGCTTTGACCCCATTCGTGTGGCTGATAACGTGCGACACTACCTGCGATTTTGCGGACCTCGTGTTCCGCAAGCGGCGGCGCGCACCGTGCTTTGTTCTCAGCGATCAAGGCGGCTTCGATAGACTCCTGACTCGCTCCGCGCCTGCGCATGGTCCCGGCGATGCTCGTCAGAACGGCATTGCGCTGCCCTTCAGATATTTGCTCAGGTACAGGCGAGGCCGTCGCCGGTTTGGTGCCGTTGAGGGCTTCGATAAAGCGAGCCGGCAAACTTCCCCAGGCTACCAGATTATCCCCCGGCACGGGCAGCCGCATGACCTGGTAATTGCCACCCGCAATGTTTACGAAGCCACCAACACCTCGCACGTCGATGCCCGGAAGCAGCCTGGCTATAGTCCTCATCGGGTGCCCCTCAGTGTCCAAATACCAGTGCGCCCCACCTCGCGGCGTCAGGACATGCGGCGCGCCAAGCTCGGCTTCGAGCTGAGCCCTGGCTTCGGGGGTATCCGCATCAAGGACCGCTATGCGCTCATTAGTGATGATGCCCCACAGTTGCGGCCGCAGCTTCGCATTCCAGTCCTGGACATGGCCATCGTCCGGCGCCATGTCTTGCCATTCTTTCCAGTTCACCAGCGGAGCCTTGCCGCTGTCACCACCCCCGGATGGGATGACAGTAAAACCCAGGGTATGCAGCTTGTACGCCGTCAAGAATGGCTCGGCCCCCGGTTGCAATGCCCGGTCCTCCTTACTCACTACCGCCTCCAGGTCGCCGGTCGACTGACGCCGGGAAAATCGGAGTATCGACCATCTGCTGTGGGTTCTGCCAACCCTCTCCGTTCAGCCATTCCAGGAAGCGCTGCTTCGGGATGACGATCTTTCGAGCAGAGATACGGATCGAGGGGATCCTGCCTGTCTTAAGGCCAGAATAAAGAACGCCCCGGGAACAGCGCAACAACTGCCGCGCCTCTGCCGGCGTTAGAACCAGCGAATCATCGTTACCCCTTCCCACTGCCGGCCTCCTCCTTCTTATCCCGGCTCGATGCCTTCGGGGGGATCTGCTCAAATCTGTAGATCACTCCGTCGAAGTTGTCGAACTCCGCAATAGCTTGAAAACTCCGCAGGAATTCATCGATAGTCAGCCCCCTCGCCCGCGCCTCTCTCTCCACGACCTCATAGGGGAAGGTTACCTCCACGGATTTCCTTCCAGGAACCGCGGTTCTCAGCCGGTAAGTTTTTCGATAACCGATTAGCTCGCTCATATCGCTCCCTACCTATTGACAATTAGCTATTCTGTATGCTAACATATTATATAATCGTCGTCAAATGTGTAAATATGGCTTTAGCTATGCATAATTATCATTAATATAGCAATATTATTGTCTTCCCTACGTAATAACGGCGAGGAGGTCAAAATGGCAAGGCTTAAAAAATCAGAGGCAATACTGGCTGAAGTAAGGAGAGACAGGCTCAACAAGCATCTTAACGAGGTGGAGAACCTCATCTCAACATGGGTTTCCGAGCTCACCGCTCCCTCGCCTTTCTGCTGGTCGGAGTGTGAAGAATCCGCTACGTTCGGTACTCAGCCCATCAGAATGAAGGCCAATGTTCCCGAATACATCCCGGAGAAGCACTGGGAGCTATGGGCGTGTCGGTCTGTGTACAAGCCGCCCACAGAGCAAGATACCGCCAGTAATCACATATTGCGGAAACACCTGCGGAAACGCGCATTATGGAAGTACCATTCCGAGTGGGGGCAAGAGCTTAACAGGATAAGGGAGTTGGGAGCACCGCTGTGTGAAAAGGCGGCAGATATGCTGAAGGAGAGAAAGAAGGGCAGGGAGCTGACCGAGGATTACATGCCTGTTGCCTTACGGGCGGCGCTGGAGATCGCTTCGGGAAATGCCCCACCAGGGTCATATTCGCAGAGGTCGGGATTTTCCCAGGGTGTATGGTATGATGAGATCCTGATTGAAAAGTCCGCTAACGTCCAGCAGGTTGATGCGGTGGCAGAACGACACCGGCAGATGATATCCGAGTTGGCGGAGTCCAAAGAGATGAATGAATTGGCTCGGGTATGGCAAAAGGTCCTGGTTCTGGGGGAGAGGATGAGAGAACTGGCCCATAAAGCTGTAAAATCCAGCGATATCTTATACCCCTGCCAGTTTTGCAGGCGTTTGTGGCAGGAGTAAGGTGAGAAAGGAGGGACGAAATGAGAGGCCACATCCGTAAGAAGGGGCAGCATTCCTGGCAGATCACTGTCGACACTGGCACCGGGCCCGACGGAAGGCGGCGCCGAGCCTATGAGACGGTCAAGGGTGGCAAGAAGGATGCGCAACGCCGACTTCATGAGTTAGTCACCAGCTTGGAGCTGGGCGTTTATACGCCGCCTGGGAGATTGACACTAGCGGAGCACCTTGAACGGTGGCTTAAAGATTATGTACAGCCTAATCTTAGCCCCAATACTGCCGAAGGCTACGAGCATATTTGCAGCCGCCATTTTTTACCACACCTGGGGAATATTAATTTGAGCCGATTAAAGCCAGAGCACCTGCAGCATTACTATGCTGAGAAGTTATCCAGCGGATTGAGTGCTCAAACGGTGAGACACCACCACACATGCCTTCACAAAGCTCTACAAACGGCCGTGGAGTGGGGATTGCTGGCTAGGAATATTGCCGACGCCATCACCCCTCCCCGTGCACAGGGTAACGAAATGAAGACCTGGGATGAGGATGATATCGCCACTTTCCTAGAAGCAGCGCAAAAGACACCCTACTTTCCCCTATTTCATACCGCTCTTTTCACTGGCATGAGGCGAAGTGAGATCTTAGCTTTGCGCTGGTGTGACGTTGATTTGTTGCTCTGCCAGCTTTATGTTACCCGTAGCTTGCACGTGCTGAAAGGCGGCCGTGTAGTCATCAGGCAACCAAAGTCAGCCAAAGGAAGGCGTATGATAGCTCTGTCACCGCTAACCGTCTCAGTCCTTAGAGAGCATTGGGAAAAACAAGAACTGGAGCGGGCCATGCTGGGAGCATCGATTAGAGATGATGACCTGGTATTCAGTGATATTGAGGGTAAGCCATTCTTGCCCAATACCGTAACCCATGCGTGGATTAAGTTGGTGAGACGCACCGGTATCAAGCCTATAAGGCTTCACGATGCACGCCATAGCCATGCCAGCATTATGCTCAAGCAGGGAACACACCCGAAGATAGTCCAGGAGAGGTTGGGGCACGCCAGCATACAAATAACCCTCGATACCTATAGCCACGTAGCTCCCGGTCTCCAAGAGGCGGCTGCCGCTCGCTTTGACCAGGCTTTCACCGAAAGGTATAATGGGCACAGGAAAGAGTTGGCTGGAGAAAATGTCGCCAATTTGTCGCCAAAACTTAACATAACAACAGCACAAGACTAAAATTTAGCTTCGCGCGCCCGTAGCTCAGCGGATAGAGCATTGGTCTTCGGAACCAAGGGTCGGGGGTTCGAATCCCTTCGGGCGCGCCACTTTTCGTAGCTAAAACTTGGCCACCGTTTTATTCAGAAGCATACAATTTCAGAATAGCAACCCAGATAGCCACCATAAAGAAAAAAGGAGCGTTAAAGAGGTTAACGGAAAACACCTGTTGAATCAAAGGTCCACACGCAGTATTGTGCGGACCTTTTTTCATATGAAGCTAATAGCCACTAAGAGGCTAAATCGGAAAAAGGAAGGAATCACAGGAAGGAACGATTCTTCCTGGACTGATTTTCGGGCAAAGCATCTTGACAAATTAAGTTTTATTTGTTATATCGAATCAATCGATTGATTGATATAATGGCAGCATATTATTATTTAGTCGCATGAGCAACCAGTCAGACAAGATAGACACTTTGCAGAGAATACTGGATGCCGCAGAGAGACTGTTTGCTCAGCGGGGCTTCGATGGCACTTCCACCCGGCAGATTGCGGCCGAAGCAGGGATATCGATTCAGACCCTGCACTATCACTGCCAGAACAAACTGAATCTCTACCATATGGTTCTTAAAAGTTCTGTAATGCCCGTAACGCAAATGATCGATCATCACGTCCAAATAATGCTGGCACAAGACATCAGTGACGATCGCGTCCTCAGAGAGTATACAGACCGCCTGATCGACGATCTCTTCGATGTAGTAAGTGGGAACCCAAACTATGCTCCGCTTTTCCTGCGTCAATGGCTCGAGCAGGATACCGAGCTTCGCAAAGTTGAACAGGAGGAGTTGATGCCGAGTATCAGCGAATGGATAAGACAGGTTGAGGCCAATGTAAACGGTGAGCGGCGTTATGGAATCGACCTGCCACTGGTTTTTCTGTCGCTGAGCTGGATATACTGGGGGCTGAATGTGTCGCCTCAATTCATAGGGGCCGTGCTGGGAGTCGATCCCGATTCCCCGGAATACAGGCACAGATTGAAAGAACACGCAAAGAATATAACTGCGCGTATACTTGGAACTCGTTTGCATAACGTTCAGAGGAAGAGAGGCGAATAGTAATGAGTTCTACGGAAGGTACTATCCAAGTGCGTAGACCAGCGGATAAGAGCCAGCTTGTTGAAATTGTTGGGGCGAAAAGTGTTATCGACGATCCACCTATTCTGGAAAAATTCTCGCGCGATATGAGCTTCGCACCCGCACGGCAGCCAGAATTCATCATGAGGCCCAGTAGCGCAAACCAAGTCGTAGAACTCGTCAACTGGGCTAACCAGACGCTTATGCCCCTCATACCTGTTAGCTCCGGACCGCCTCATTTCAAAGGCGACACGGTCCCTGCCCAGGGTGGTGTAGTAATTGACCTCTCGAGAATGAATAAAATCCTCCGAATCGACCGCAGAAACCGCGTTGTGATGATCGAACCTGGCGTCACTTTCGCTGAGCTCAAGTCCGCAGTCGAGAAGGAAGGTATGCGGGTAATGCTCCCACTATCGCCCCGCGCTACTAAATCTGTTATTGGCAGCTACCTTGAAAGAGAGCCGATACTGGTGCCGAAGTACCACTGGGACATGTCGGACCCGCTGTGCTGCGTAGAGGTCGTTTTCGGCAATGGCGACGTGTTCAGAACGGGAGCGGCAGCCGGACCGGGGACCCTGGAGGAGCAGTGGGAGTCTGGTCAGGCACAGAAGAGCCCTGTCGGGCCCGGACCTACTGATTTCGCCCGTATAGTGCAGGGGGCACAGGGAACCATGGGCATTGTGACGTGGGCAACCGTCAGGCTGGAGCTTCTACCATCGATCCAGGAACCGTTCATGGTGGGCTGCGACGACGTAAGTGAAATCATTGACTTCATATACCGGCTGCAGCGGATTAAGCTTGGTGACGAATGCCTGGTATTGGATCGGCATAACCTGGCCTCGCTTCTCGAGCAGGAAACCGGGGCTATCGAAAAATTGCGTGCTGCTCTTCCGCCTTATGTCCTGATCTTCGTTGTTGCCGGGTACGACCGATTCCCCGAAGAAAGAGTTGAATATCAGATAAAGGACATACTTGAGACCGCACAAGGATATGGCATTAAACCGGTTAAGTCGTTGCCTGGAGTTGATTCCAGAAAGCTTCTCGACACCCTGAATAAGCCCGGTGACGAACCATACTGGAAGCTGCGTTACAGAGGCAACAGCGCCGATATCTTCTTCCTGACCACTCTTGACCGCTCTCCCGAATTCGTCAAGGTCATGAATGAGACCGCAAAAGAAACAGAATTCCCGGATGCAAGCATAGGAACATACATCCAGCCAATTCAGCAGGGTCGATCCTGCCATGTAGAGTTTAATTTAGCTTTCAATCCGAAAAACGGTGCAGAGGTGGCAAGGACAAAGACAACCTTTGAACAGGCGGGCAAAGCCCTGATGCTCCGGGGAGCCTTCTTCTCCCGACCCTATGGAACATGGGCGGAGATGGTCCACAACCAATATGCGGAGAATGTCATTGCATTGAGAAAAATAAAGAGGATTTTCGATCACAACAATGTCATGAATCCGGGAAAGCTCTTTTTCTAAATACGGCTTGAGATGATGAAGATCGTAGTCTGCATTAAACAGGTACTCGATCCGGAAATGCCCTACTCTGCTTTTAAGATCGATACGGGAAAAAAGCGGGTGATTCCGTCTCCAGGTACACCGCCGGTAATCTCACCATTCGACGAAAATGCACTGGAGGCGACACTGCGTATAAAGGATGAGCACGGAGCTAATGTGATTGCATTAAGTATGGGTAACAGACTGGCCCGCCCAATACTCAGGAAGGCGCTGGCTGCTGGCGCAGACGAGCTAGTCCTGTTGGAAGCTCCGGAATTTGAAAGCCTGGACAGCTTTGCAACCGCATACATCTTAGCTGCTGCGATAACGAAGCTCGGTGATGTCGACATTATTTTCGCAGGCCGCCAATCCGCCGACTGGGACATGGGGATAACAGGATGCGCTATTGCAGAAGAGCTGAGCATACCCTGCATAACCCTGGCCCGAAGAGTTGAGGTCAATGATAAGCACATAAGAGTCGAACGTGTAATCCCCGACGGCTACGAGGTAGTAGAAACCACGCTGCCGTGCGTAATTACGGTGGACAGCGATCTGGGTGAGCTTCGAGCAGTAAATCTTCATGCCTTGCTCGGGGCCCGGAATAAACCGCTGCATTCATGGGGTCTCCCTGACCTGAATTTGATATCACTACCCTTCTCTGAGTGCCAGCTTCTCGATATATACATGCCGAAGCATGAAACCGTCTGCGTGATAATCGATGGTGATACCCCGGAGACCGCAGCAGTAAATTTGGCAAACAGGTTAAACGAAGAGTCCTTATTATGAAGTTGCTATAGCAAAAATGGCCGAGAACAAGAGAGTATTGATACTGGGAGAGGTTTCGAAGGGTGAATTATCGGCGAGCACCGTGGGGCTGCTCGGAGGTGGTCGCGACTTAGCCGATATCCTCGGTGGCACACTCGCTCTGGTACTTCTCGGAGATAATCTAAAAACAACCGGGGGTAAGGCTATCTCCTACGGAGCAGACGAGGTATATCTGTCTGAAAATCCATATCTGAAAAATTATCAGGCAGAAGCATATCTTCAGATACTTGAGACGATGATTAAAAATGTCAACCCGGTAATACTGCTGATGGGCCAGACCTCGGTGGGGCGCGACCTGGCTCCACGGCTCGCATGGAGGCTCAAGACCGGGCTTGCGATGGACTGTGTGCATTTGGACATCGAACCGGACTCCGGCCTGCTGCGCATGACCCGTCCCGTCTATGGCTGCAAGGCACTGGCG
The DNA here is from genome assembly GCA_964453665.1 of uncultured Dehalococcoidia bacterium. GTDB lineage: Bacteria > Chloroflexota > Dehalococcoidia > SZUA-161 > SZUA-161 > DAOUTY01. The sequence continues at coordinate 15,167 of CAYVQT010000054.1, forward strand.
GTAATGACGTGCAGGACAAAGCCTCAGATGGCCACAGTCAGGTGTGGCGCTACGAAACCCAAGGAACCTGACGAATCCCGCAAAGGGAAGGTCGAGGCTATCCCCGCCGATATCGATGAATCACAAATAAAAATGCGAGTCCTGGAGAAATTTGAGGAGTCGGTAAAGGGCATTCCTCTGGAGGTAGCGCAGGTCGTTGTCTGCGGCGGTCGCGGGATGGGCTCTGCGGACTCATTCTCCGTTCTCGATGAGCTGGCGCAGTTGCTCGGCGGCACCGTAGGCGCAAGCCGCCCGCCATGTGATGCAGGGTGGATATCGTCCACGCGTCAGGTAGGGCTCACTGGAAAGATAGTCAGGCCGGACCTTTATATCGCAGTCGCATTGTCGGGTTCTTCCCAGCATATGGCAGGGTGCAGTGATTCCAGGTTAATCGTAGCCATCAACAAAGACCCTGACGCCAATATATTCTCCCTCGCACATTACGGCGTTGTCGGCGACTACCGTGAGATATTGCCACCATTTATAAGACGGGTCAGGCAAATCCGAGAAGAGTAAAGGAGAAAAAGATGCTGCTCGAGCTTGAGGACTACGTAGGTGATATGAAAAGGTGTGCCAGGTGCTCGATGTGCAAATGGCCACCCCTGGCTCAGCTTAAAAGCTTGAGGTTTTCAAATAACTGCCCCAGTATTGCCAGGTACAACTTTCATACGTACTCTGGTGGTGGCAGGATGGCCATAGGCCTGGCTCTGGCCGAAGGCAAGCTGGAAGACATAACCGACGAACTCCTGAACATCGTTTACCGCTGTACAGCCTGCGGTGCCTGTGATTCGTCCTGCAAGTACAACTCCGAGCTGGAGGTATTATGGCCGATATACGCTACACGTGCCCACCTGGCAGGAATGGGTTATTTCCTACCCGAGCATATGATAATCCTCGAAAGTCTGAGGAAAGAGGACAATGTATTAACGGAGCCCAAAGCCGACCGGGGCAAATGGGCTGAAGGGCTTGAAGTGAAAGACCTGTCGAAAGGCGAGCAGGCTGAGGTCGTATATCATGCCGGGTGCTTATACTGCTACGACCCTGAGTTGTCCCCGATAGCCAGAGACTCAGTAATGCTGCTCAAACAGGCAGGAGTGGACGTTGGCATCAGGGGCAGCCAGGAGACATGCTGCGGCAGTATCGCCTTCCAGTTGGGCTTCCAGGGCGAGTTTATTAAATTCGCGGAGAGCAATATCGACGACTGGAACGCAGCCGGTGTAAAAAAAGTAGTTACTTCCTGCGCCTGCGGGTTTGGCCCTATGAAGAGTGTGTATCCTCTGTTGGGCAAGGAGATGAAGTTCGAAGTTCTTCATATAACGCAATATCTCGATGAGCTGATCAAAGAGGGCAATCTAAAACTCTCCAAAAAATTCCCTGCCAGAGTTACTTACCATGACCCATGTAACCTGGGTCGTAAATCCGAGACATACGTGCCCTGGAGGGGTGAAGAGAAGAAGGTGCTCGGCCAGTTCATATTAAGGGAGCCCCAGAAAATAATACATCGGGGTTGGGACGGCATCTATGAGCCTCCCCGCGAAATCATCAGGGGCGTGCCCGGTATTCAACTGGTAGAGATGGAGAGAATCAAGGAATACTCATGGTGCTGTGGTGCCGGCGCAGGCGTCAAGCAGACGATGAACGATTTCGCGATCTGGACCGCATCCGAACGTATCGAAGAGGCGAAGTCTGTCGGAAGCGAAGCAATAATAACCGCATGTCCCTGGTGCGAGCGCAACTTTAAGGACGCAATAATTGAGTCTGGCGATAATCTGGCGGTATACGACATCGTGGAACTGGTTAAACAAGCGCTATAGTTCCAATTAAAGAACGAAGGAGGCAATAATGTCCCTTTCGAAAGATATCTATAAGCTATTCGAGAGTGTTGTTGGCAAGGAGAATATATCGGATGACCCGGCAGTATTGTGGTCTTACATGTACCAGCCCTTTGGTTCTAAGAAGGGTGTTTGGGCGGATATCTCGCCCGCCGCTGTTATATTGCCTGCGAACACCGAGGAAGTCGTCGCCATAGCCAGGATCTGTAATAGATATCGAATTGTTTTTAAAGCAATGAGCACCGGTTGGGGGATACACAACCTGCCCGGAGTCGAGGGGGCGGTATCGCTCGACATGCGCCGTATGAATAGAATAATAGAAATAGATGAGAGGAACATGTTCGCTGTCGTTGAACCGCATGTAATCTGTGCGCAGCTGCAAGTCGAAGCGATGAGAAAAGGGCTCAACTGCCATATAATAGGCGCCGGGGCCAATACCTCGGCGTTAGCCAGCGCTACTTCTGTGGCTGGATACGGGCCGGATGGACTGAGTATGGGTTTCAGCGGACGCAATTTGCTTGGAGTGGAATGGGTTCTGCCTACCGGCGATGTGCTCAAGCTGGGTTCTCTGGGAGCAGGGTCAGGCTGGTTCACAGGTGACGGTCCGGGCCCAAGCCTGCGGGGCATCGTGCGGGGCTGGGAAGGAGCATGGGGCGGCCTGGGCGTTTTCACGAAGTGCGCAGTCAAGCTTTTCCACTGGAACGGACCACCTGAGCTGGAGATGAAGAATGTTCCCCCCAATTACATATTAAAAGAACCGATTAAATTCTTCAGGGCTTCGCTGTTCAGCTTCCCGACACTGGAGAAGCTCGGTGAGGCCGCCCGTAAACTGGGGGAGGCAGAGATCGGATACTTCATTTCGAGGCTGAGCCCGGTCTTCGTCGGCTTACAGATGTTCGCCGGCACAGATTACGTTAATACATGGAATACGGGAATGCTCCAGTCAATGCTGGGGTATTCTTTCCTCTTCGTTGTATTCGCCAACTCGGAGAGAGAGTTCGAGTATCAGCAGAAGGTGCTGGGCCAGATTCTGGAGGAGACCGGCGGCGAGGCGTCACCAGTAGCAGAGACTCAGGAGATGCAGGAATTTACCTCGACGAGCGTGGTCAAAGTGGATGCGGTTGTTCGCTCCTGCTTCCGAACCACCGGGGGTTTCAACACATCCTTCGGCGCTATGGACACGGTAGACCTCGCCCTGAATCAAGTCAGGGCTGGGACAGAGCTGAAAAAGAAGTATATCCAGAAGGGCGTAATTATGGACGACGGCGCGGATAACTCGGCTACGCTGGTTTTCGACCAGGGCCACCTTGCATATACCGAGATGCTGATAATGTACGACCATAACGACGAGGAGTCGGCTGAAGGTGCATTTCAATATCTCACAGAGTCAAATCAGGCTTGTCTCGAAAAGAAACTCGGGCCGCCTATCTTCCAGGTATCACAGGTCGGCCAGGGCAAGCACGGGACCTTCGGGCCGGCTTGCTTCGATTACGATAAATGGCTTCGCAAGATAAAAAAGGAGTTCGATCCGAACAATACCGCCGATCCAACGGCTTACTCACCGCCGGAGGAGTGAGTCAGTGCTGGTATTAGATTGAAATCCGGCTACTGATTACATTCAATCCGGGTATTGAAAGGAGGGGCATATGGCCAGCTACGATCTTGTTGTGGTAGGTGGCGGTCCCGGCGGCAGCGCTGCTGCCAAGGAGGCCGCCGATAGTGGACTCAAGGTGATAATTCTGGAACGGGGGCGATTCTGCGGTGAAAAGAATTCCTCCGGATTTGGCCTGGCGCCCAAGGCAGCCCGGGATTTCGATTACATCAAGGACCTCGATGTGCCGTCGCTGTGGCCGACCAAGTTCGGTATAATGCATATCCCGGAACCCAAGCCATCCAATACGGACCGTATGACTTGGGGGTTAACCCCGCCCAAGCGCAACAGCTATCCCCAGGCCAGCGAGTACATGGTGCAGATGATGTACCGGCCCGAGTTTGACCAGTGGATGGCGGACAAAGCCACGTCAGCCGGTGCGGAACTCAAGCTCGCCACCCTAGCGCGCGATGTAATCAAAGGCGGGGATAACATTGCCGGCGTTGTTGACCATCAGGGCAATGAATACCGAGCGCCTGTGGTCATCGCGGCCGACGGCGCGCACTCCCTTGTCGCCAATAAGGCAGGGCTACGTAAAAAGTGGGAAAAGGACCAGATAACGGTGCTGGCCACTGTCGATTTCGAAGCAGACCCCGAGCGTATCGCCGAGTACTGCGGCGACACGAATGTCCATATATTCATGGGACCGGATCGTGGCGGATACTGCTGTATATTCCGGGACGGGTTCCACATCGGCTCGCGCCCGGCGAAGACGCTGCACAGCGAGATCGAGGCGGGCCGAAACCTATCAACCAGGTCGGTGATAGATAACGTGCAACTGGATTTCATTCAACGACTCATCAAGGCTACTCGTGCCAAACCGAGAGAGTTCCAGCTTCATTTCTTGCCCTGGCTTAAGACGTTCAACGAGAGAATCTATACCGGTGGTCTTATGCTCACCGGAGATGCCGCGGGAGTGCCTGAGCCGTTTATGGCCGAGGGTGTATGGCAGGCCATGTATTCATCGAGGCTTGCCGCTCAGGTGGCGGTACGAGCCCACGGGGACAAAGATTTCTCCAAGGCCTACATGAAACAGTATATGGAGGAGCTCAAGGTATCTCCTGTCGGCGTCGATTTCACCTCAGGCACCGTGCTCAGAGACTTTTTTAGTGAATGGACATCACAGACCTTCTATGACTTCTTCGATAACCTGGCGGATGCCATGTTCTACGGGATGCTGACCTTTGCCGAACCACACGCTCACGGCATGCTGCGTGTTCCCGCTATCTTTGTAGATATGATCCCGCAATTGCTGTTCATGGCCCGGTACTACTTCCCCATAGCCGAAGAAGCGTCGCGAGGGAAGATCACCAGCTTCCTGGAGACCATGAGGATCATGAAGCCTATGCTCCAGATGATGATTCCACCGACTGACGGAGGTAAATAGCCATGGAGAAATACCCCATAAAGAAAAGAGAACTGGTGACGGTGATCGAGTCGCCCGTAGATTTCATCAGGGTTGATAAGGGAAAGTGCGTGGGATGCCAGAACTGCGTGATTATATGCGGTATGGACCTGTGGAAGATTCGCAACGGCAAGGCCGTTTTAGCATCTAATTATAAAAAGTACTGCACCGAGTGCGCTTCATGCTATACCGTATGCGACTACGATGCCATCGAGTTCACGTTCCCTCCAGGTGGGTATGGTGTCGTCTACCAGAGGGGTTGATAGCTGTTGATGTCATATCTCTACTAAAGGAGTACGATATGCCTTTTCTAGAATTCAGCGATACGTCGTTTAAGGAGATCCTCCCGAAATTCAAAGCCGCGTTTGCACATTCGGAGCACATGACAGTGGCTCACTGGATAGTCGGCAAAGATGCTGTACTGCCCGAACATTCCCACATCCATGAACAGATTGTCAACGTGGTTGAAGGGGAGTTTGAGTTGAACATCGGAGAGGAATCGAGAGTACTGAGTCGTGGTCGGGTGGCCGTTATTCCTTCTAACGTCGTTCATTCAGGCAGGGCATTGACAGAATGCCTGATTATCGACGCATTCTACCCGGTTCGGGAGGACTACCGGTAGCCTGAGCAGTTGAAGCCGCTGCGTCACATGCAGGTCTTACCAATCGGCGGAGCTTCAGGTTGGATATACCACACATCACACGCATATCACAGATATTACAGGATTTATTTAAAATCCCATAACCTGCTCCATCTTCGGAAATGACGAACACCTCACTTCTAATCAAGGCGTCTTGGCCCCCCAACCCCATCGTGGTCTGGTGTTTAAAAACGACAGAAAAATATTATATACTCCTATTACCGTCGCTGCATAGTTCCTCCAGCCATAAACGCTCCTTTTTAGTCTCCCTTATATTTGCTTTCTATTACTTAACCAGGGGTCGGGGGTTCGAATCCTACTAAATTCACGGCATTTGGCGTGACAGCCCGTTCTCATAGGCCACGTGCCACGTATTGCGTCAAATAAAACTGTTACCGAACTGGGGTCGTTGCCTCAAATACAT
>CAYVQT010000055.1:0-20355 GCA_964453665.1 uncultured Dehalococcoidia bacterium
GCCCTTGTCCTGGGCATCGTTGTTGCGGTCAGCACATTGCGAGGAAATTGACTTTACTCGTCTTTTATGCTACCATCCTGCACAAGTCGTAAGAGTATCCATCACGGTATCTGGATATACCGCTTTTGGTGGTGTTGTTATGCATTATAATATTATCTTTCATTGTCTGAATCTGGAGGGAAGCGGCTGTTATGGGTGGCGAATTATTCATCCGCGTTCTTGTCGCATCAATTCTAGGCATCGGGGGGTGGAGGCTAGCAGTAGTAATCGCAGGGAGGGGTCAGGCTGACAATGAGCTAACTTGGATCCTGGCGCTCGCTATAGGAGGTTATATATGCGGTTTCTTGCTAGCTCCTTATATAGCTATACGCCCCTGGCGTTGGGCACGTAAGCGCTCCCTAATTGTACGAAGGATTCTCCCTATGCATAGTCTGATAGCTGCAGCTATCGGGCTGGCATTTGCGCTGGTAATCACAGCCCTGATTACCCTGCCGTTGTCCATGCTACCAGGCCTCTGGGGACAGATTACACCTCTTGTCGCCGCCATATTTCTGGTCTGTCTATTCGTTCCCATCATGATGCTACAAGGTCCTTCGGTACTGCAGTTCTTCTTCAGCGCCTCACCAGTGTTTTCGGGGAAGAGAAGGGATGAGAGGAGCGAATATATTATACTCGATACGAACGCCATCATCGATGGGCGAATAGCCGACATTATCCAAACAGGCTTCATTCAAGGCACCCTGCTCATCCCCAGATTTGTCCTTGACGAACTGCGCCACATCGCAGATTCCCACGATCCGCTGCGTCGCACCCGAGGGCGAAGAGGCCTGGAGATGCTAACACAGCTTCAAAGGGGCTCTGATATCCCGGTTCAGATCTCAGATATCGACTTCGACGAGACCCCCGATGTCGACTCCAAACTGGTAATGCTTGCGAAAACACTGCGATGCCCTATAGTCAGCAATGACCTGAATTTGAACCAGGTAGCTACGCTCCAGGGAGTAAAGATGCTCAACATCAATGAACTGGCCAATGCTGTTAAGCCCGTAGTGCTCCCGGGTGAAGATATTACTCTGCATATTGTGCAGGAGGGTAAAGAGGCTGGCCAGGGCATTGGCTTCCTGGATGATGGCACTATGGTCGTGGTAGAGGGAGGCCGCCGATATCTTGACAACGACATTAGCATTACTGTCACACGGGTACTTCAAACCGCTGCCGGGCGGATGATCTTCGCGCAACCAAAGGAACCTGTCAATGAACGCAGCAGACGATAAAGTCGGTGCCATAATCGTGGCTGCTGGCATAAGCAGTCGAATGGGTGGAATAGATAAGGTCTTTGCCCGATTAGGGGATGAACCCATGCTGGTTAGAATAATAACCGTATTCCAAAATTGCCCATCCATCGATGAGATAGTCGTCGTGTTAGCAAGGAAGAGCCTGGGACAAGGGCGTAAGCTGATAAAAGAACACGAATGGCCCAAAGTAGTTGCTGTATGCCCCGGAGGATTAAGGCGTCAGGATTCGGTCAGAGAGGGGCTGAAGAGACTATCAGGATGCGATTGGATAGTGATTCATGACGGCGCCAGGCCATGTATTGATACTGATATCATCGAACGAGGTCTCTATGCAGCCCGCGAAAGCGGTGCCGCAATCGCCGGAGTGCCTGTTAAAGCAACAATCAAGGTCGTCTCCCGCCGCCGTTTTATTCAGCAAACGCCATCACGCCAGAGCCTGTGGGCTGCGCAGACGCCCCAGATTTTTCGTTACGACCTGATAGCGGAAGCCTATCGCCAAATGAAGACAGATGTTACAGATGACGCCTCCCTGGTGGAACAACTGGGGCACAAAGTCGAGGTCTATATGGGGTCTTATCAGAACATAAAGGTGACCACCCCTGAGGATCTAGCTATAGCACAGATTTTCTTGAAAAATAATGAACATGCATCCCTTGACTCCGGAGTAACATGCGCATCGGTATCGGCTACGACGCCCATCGGCTAACTAAAGGTCGCCCCTTAGTGCTTGGAGGCGTTGAGATACCTTTCGAACAAGGACTTGAGGGTTGGAGCGATGCCGATGTTGTTGTGCATGCCATAATAGATGCCCTGTTAGGCGCGACCGCCCTGGGAGACATAGGAAGCCACTTCCCGTCCGACGATCCTGCGTACAAAGATATTTCCAGCATTGTTCTCCTCAAACGCACCCAAAACTTACTTAGAGAGCACCATTGGCGCATCAGCAACATCGATGCTACAATAGTTGTCGAACGTCCCACCGTCTACCCCTTCGTTGATCAGATGAGGCAGAACATCAGTAAAGCCTTGTCTATCAGCAAGAGTCAAGTGGGGATAAAGGCCACTACAACCGAAGGGCTGGGCTTCACAGGAAGGGAAGAGGGGATCGCAACCTATGCTGTTGCTCTGGTGGAGGAATTATGATAAGGATATATAACACTATATCCGGCGAGAAAGAGGACTTCGTCCCACTTGGTGACACGGTAAGAATGTATGTCTGCGGTGTCACCCCCTACGCACCCTGTCACCTGGGCCATGCCATGAGCTACATTGTTTTCGACACTATCAGGCGTTACCTGGAATTTCAAGGCTATAAAGTGAAATATGTGCAGAACTTCACCGACGTTGATGACAAAATAATCGCACGAGCCAATGAGCAGGGAATCACCTCTCAGGAATTGGCGGAAGGCTTCATTACACAGTACTTTGCCGATATGGACACCCTGAATATAAAACAGGCCGACCTCTACCCCAGAGTTACCGAGGAAATACCCAAGATTATAGAGATGGTCGAAGGCCTGATACAGAAGGGATACGCCTATCAGACGGGTGGCGACGTCTATTTTCGGGTGTCGAGCGACCCTGACTACGGCAAGCTCAGCCATCGCAATCTGGACGACATGATGGCAGGAGCCCGCATCGAGGTTAGCGAAGCAAAGGAGCACCCCTTAGATTTTGCCCTCTGGAAAGCAAGTAAGCCCGGAGAGCCACATTGGCAAAGCCCCTGGGGGCAGGGAAGACCCGGCTGGCATATCGAGTGCAGCGCCATGTCACTTAAATACCTCGGGGAAACCCTGGACATTCACGGGGGCGGGGAAGATCTCATCTTCCCCCATCATGAAAACGAAATCGCACAGTCCGAGTCTTTCACCTCAGTTACTCCTTTCGTACGCTACTGGATGCATAATGGCTTTATGCAACTGGGTAAAACCAAGATGAGCAAATCATCTGGCAACCTGATAACTGTCAGCCAGGCACTCTCCAAATATGGCCCCGAAGTTATCAGGCTCTGGGTGCTCAACTCCCACTACCGCAGCCCTATCACCTACTCTGAAGAAGTCCTGGACTCATCGGAGAAGGGAGTAGAAAGACTGCGTCGGGCCGCCAACATTGACATCGGAGAATCAGCAGGAACCGATATAGACCCTCAACCCTACCGAGAGCAGTTCGTCGAAGCCATGGACGATGATTTCGGGACCCCGCAAGCCCTCGCTGTGCTCTTTAACCTTGCCAGGGACATAAACCGGGGCCATGACGAAGGGCAGAACATAGGAGATGCACACAGGACACTCCTCGAACTAGCGGAAGTGCTGGGGTTGAACCTGATCGCCGAGCCAAGAACTACAGAGATTTCGATTGAACCCCTGGTTAGCCTCGCAAATAAGTACGGTTTAGCCACAGAAGGGACCACTGAGGTCGATAGCATTATCAGGCTGCTTTCAGAAAAAAGAGCGGACCTGCGAAAAGCGAAGGAATGGCAGCTCGCCGACGAAATCAGAGGAGCTCTCAACGAGCTGGGTGTCAACCTTGAGGATACACCTCAGGGAACGGTATGGCGATACAGGAAGCCTTGACTTTGCCCGTTTTTATTTCTATACTTATCTGCTAGAATCAGGAAAGGTCGAAAAGGGCCCGAGTGGCGCAATGGCAGCGCAACCGACTTGTAATCGGTAGGGTAGCGGTTCGAATCCGCTCTCGGGCTAAGGATGAATCCGGAGGGGTGGGTGAGCGGCTAATACCAGCAGACTGTAAATCTGCCGCCTGAGATGGCTACGTAGGTTCGAATCCTACCCCCTCCACCACTAGTAAGCCCACATAGCTCAGCGGTAGAGCACGTTCTTGGTAAGAACGGGGTCACCAGTTCAAATCTGGTTGTGGGCTCCAGCCTAGTTTAAACCTATCGGGAGGAAAGTACATGGCGAAGAAGGTTTTCGAGCGGACCAAACCCCACGTTAACGTGGGCACAATCGGGCATGTTGACCACGGCAAGACCACATTGACATCGGCGATGACCAAGTGTCTTTCTAGCGTGGGAGGCACCAGTTATCGCCCCTTCGATTCCATAGACAATGCCCCTGAGGAGAAGGCAAGGGGACTAACCATCGCTATCGCACACATAGAGTATGAGACAGAGAAGCGTCACTATGCTCACGTAGACTGTCCAGGCCACGCTGATTACATCAAGAACATGATAACAGGGGCCGCCCAGATGGACGGAGCTATACTGGTGGTAGCCGCTGACGATGGTGTAATGCCCCAGACAAAAGAACATCTCTTACTCGCTCGCCAGGTAGAAGTCCCTGCTATAGTTGTCGCTCTTAATAAAATAGACATGGTAGACGACCCCGAGTTGCTCGAAGTGACGGAACTCGAACTGAGGGAGGAGTTGCTCCCGCATTACGGTTTCCCCGGTGATGAGATTCCCATCATACGCGTGAGCGCGCTTAAGGCCCTGGAGTGCGGATGTGGCAAGAGAGAATGTGAGTGGTGTGGCAAAATCTTCGAGCTAACAGATGCTGTGGACAGCTACATACCCATGCCCGAGCGCCCCGCTGACAAGCCCTTCCTTATGCCCGTGGAGGACGTATTCGGTATTAAGGGGCGGGGCACCGTGGCTACCGGCAGGATAGAACGAGGCATTATAAAAGTGGGGCAGGAGATCGAAATAGTAGGGATGAAGGAAACAAAAAAGACGGTAGTCACCGGTGTGGAGATGTTCCACAAGACGCTGGAAGAAGGTCAGCCAGGAGATGCGGTTGGCTGCTTGCTGAGGGGAATAGAACGCGACGAGATCGAAAGGGGGCAGGTACTGGCGAAAGTCGGCTCCATCAAACCTCATACAAACTTTGAAGCTCAAGTGTACATATTGACCAAAGAAGAGGGCGGTCGCCATACACCCTTCTTCAACGGATACAAGCCGCAGTTCTATATTAGGACCATGGATGTCACCGGGTCCATTGAACTGCCCAGCGGAGTAGAGATGGCGATGCCGGGTGACGACGTTAAAGTGAAAGTGAAGTTGCTTGTTCCCATAGCCATGGAGGAAGGTCTGAGGTTCGCGGTCAGAGAAGGAGGTAGAACGGTAGGAGCGGGTCTGGTCACAGCCGTAACCGAGTAAGAAATGGCAAAGAAAGGTGAAGCTCGAATTATAATACATCTCGCTTGCAGCCAATGCAAGGAGAGAACTTATACTACCAATAAGAACAAGAGGAATGATCCGGGAAGACTGGAGTTCAATAAGTATTGTCCACGTTGCCGGACTCATACCTTACACCGAGAGATAAAATAAGTAAACATTGAGAGCAAATTGAGGCGCCAGGTTTCGACAAAGGGACAGGGAAAACAAAGGTTCAAATTCATTGGTGAGACCGTAGCAGAGTTAAAAAAAGTAGTCTGGCCCACAAGGCAAGAAGCTACTTATCTAACTACTATTGTAATTGTCGTCACCGTTGTAGTAGCCATAACTCTCTGGGTTGTCGACCTTGGGTTTTCCGAGCTGATGAACGTGATCCTGCTCAGATGACACAATCAGGTAGCATGACTAGGAAATAGAAGATCAGTATCACTGTGACGACGACGTCCGCCTCAACAGGTTTATTTCCTTGAATGTATAAGATTGGGTAGACCTTTATGGGACAAAACGAAAGACAATGGTTCATCATCCACACCTACTCGGGATATGAAGACCGGGTCAAGACAAACCTGGAACATCGCATCGAATCCATGGACGTGAAGGATAAAATCTTCCAGGTGGTGGTACCTACGGAAGACGAAATGGAAATAAAGGATGGCCAAAGACGCACCGTCGCCAGGAAGATATTCCCCGGTTATATCATGGTCGAGATGGTTATGGACGAGGAAAGCTGGCACGTTGTGCGCAATACCCCGGGGGTCACCGGTATAGTAAGCACTCAGGATGACAAAGGTAAAATCGAACCGGTCCCTCTCGATGAAGGAGAGGTTAAATCTATTCTCAAGCAGATGGAGGCCGAGACACCCAGGGTGAGAGTGGGCCTATCCAGGGGACAGAGCATTCGCATAATCGACGGTCCTTTTATTGATTTTATCGGAGTAGTTGACGACATCAATGAGGAGAAGGGTAAAGTAAAGGTTATGGTGTCCTTCTTTGGAAGGGAAACTCCGGTAGAATTGGATTTCTTACAGGTGGAAAGGCTCTGACCTGCCGACAAACCTTGTGTAAAGATAAAAAAGAATAGCATATTAAGAAGGTAACGGAAAATGGCGAAGAAGCTGAAAGCGATAGTCAAACTTCAAATAGAGGCGGGCAAATCTACGCCGGCTCCACCAGTAGGCCCTGCTCTGGGACAACACGGGGTCAACATCATGGCTTTCTGCAAGGAATACAACGACCAGACTGCATCACAAGCGGGCTCGATCGTTCCTGTAGAAATTACCATTTACGAAGACCGCTCTTTTACCTTCGTCACTAAGACTCCGCCTGCTGCTGATTTGCTGAAAAGAGCGCTCGGCGCCGAAAAGGGGAGCGATAATCCCAGGCGCAACAAGATCGGCAGCCTTCCACGAGAGAAGGTGCGTGAGATCGCCAAACTCAAGCTAAAGGATTTGAATGCCATTGATATCGAAGGAGCCATGCGCATAGTCGAGGGCACAGCACGGAGCATGGGCATCGATATCACAAACTAGGAGCATCATGGCTAAACATGGTAAAAAGTATCTCGAAGCGTTAAATAAATTAGATATGACCAGGACATATACCCCACAAGAGGCTATTAGTCTCGCAAAGCAGGTGGCATATGCCGAATTCGACGAGACGGTTGAAGTCCACATGCGCATGGGAGTTGACCCCCGTCACGCTGACCAGCAGGTTCGCGGCGTGGCCCTTTTACCTAATGGTCTGGGCAAGGCAGTACGTGTATTGGTCTTCACTCAAGGCGAATCAGAAAAGATAGCTCGAGACGCCGGGGCTGATCATGTTGGTGGCGACGAGCTGGTCAAGAAGATAGAGGATGGCTGGCTCGAATTCGATGTAGCGATTGCTACCCCCGACATGATGCCTAAGATCGGCAAGCTCGGGAAAATACTGGGCCGCCGGGGGCTAATGCCGAATCCTAAGTCAGGCACGGTTTCCCAACCGGCCGATTTGCCTCAGGTTATCGCAGATGCTCGTAAAGGCCGGGTTGAATTCAAACTGGATAAAACCGCCATCATCCATACGCCAGTGGGCAAGATTAGCTTCGATGATGAGAAACTGTTGGAGAACCTGGCCGCTGTTGTCGATGCTGTGGTCAAGGCAAGGCCCAGTGGCGCCAAGGGCCAATTCATTAAGAGTATATCACTGGCTACCTCAATGGGGCCCGGAATCAAGCTTGATCTGACCCCAACTCTTTCACTGACCGCCGCTTAACGGTTGCCCTTATTCCCAGTTCAGCTATAGCAGATCTTAGGCATGACTTTGCGAAAGGAGAGCTAAATGGCAGGGATCGTTTCCTACGGCGCTTACATACCCATCTACAGACTCGATCGAGGCCTGATCTGGCAAGTATGGGGCAGAATACCTGTCGCGGGGGAGAAAGCAGTAGCCAATTTCGATGAAGACAGCGTTACCATGGCAGTCGAGGCCGGGAATAACTGTCTACAAGGCTTCGACCGGGACGAGGTCGATGGCCTGTTCTTAGCTTCCACAACAACTCCTTACAAGGAAAAACAATGCGCCAATCTGGTCGCGGAAGCGCTTGACCTCAAGCGTGGCACTATGACTGCTGACTTCACTAATTCGATTAGGGCAGGAACCATAGCAACACGAACCGCTCTTGATGCCATTGCCGCAGGCACAGCGAAAAAGGTGCTGGTAGTTGCCGCTGACTGCCGCATAGGACATCCCTCCACTGAGTACGAACAGTCTTTTGGAGACGGCTCTGCTGCACTCCTTCTGGGCAACTCCGATATAATTGCGAGCGTAGATGGAAGCCACACTCACTATGACGATATCCTGGACTTCTGGCGACTGGATGGCGATACATTCGTCAGATCGTGGGAGGACCGCTTTATCATAAATCACGGCTATATTGATAATATTCAGGAAGCCGTCAAGGATATCACGCAGAAATACGGACTGACGCCGTCCGATTTCTCTAAAGCTGTCCTCTATGCCTATGATGGCAGAAGACATCTTCAGCTGGCGAGAAGGCTCAACTTCGATGCCAATACACAGCTTCAAGATAACATGTTCTCTACTGTTGGCAATACCGGCGCCGCTTATACACTGATGATGCTGGTTGCAGCTCTGGAGGAAGCGAAGGCCGGTGAGAAGATTCTGGTTGCCAACTACGGAGACGGAGCGGACGCATTTATACTCACCGTCACTGAAGGAATAGCCCGGCTGGGAGATAGAAGAGCCATAAAATACCATCTACCCTCCAAGCTACCCCTGCCCAGCTACGATAGTTACCTGCGCTATCGCGGACTCATCCAGGGATATGCCTTTTTCGAGAATCAATCCTCGGCTACAATCTCGTGGCGTGATCGCAGATGGAACATCAACTGCCGTGGCGAGAAATGCCTGGTATGCGGCAATATCAACTTCCCTACACAGAAAATCTGTATGTACTGCCAGAGTAAAGACCAGTTCGAAGAGGTGCGCTTATCAGATAGAAAAGCCAAGCTCTTTACCTACAGCAAGGACTTTCTGGGACCCAGCCTCGACTCCCCAATCATCTTATGCATCCTCGACTTTGATGAGGGGGGAAGGTTCTACGCCCAGATGACAGACCGCGACCCTGACAAGGTTGAGGACGGGATGCCCGTGGAGCTTACCTTCAGATGGATGCACAGCGAACGCGGTATTCGCAACTACTACTGGAAATGCCGTCCTCTGAGGGTGGCCTAAGGAAGGTGAAGAATGGAAAGCATTAAAGATAAAGTCGCTATTGTAGGCATGGGTTGCAGCAAATTCGGGGAGCGCTGGGACTGCAGCGCCTGGGACTTGGTTGTTGAAGCGGCCTATGAAGCTTTCGAAGATGCCGGGGTAGGGCCCAAGGATATCCAGGCGGCATGGTCAGGAACCGTGGGATTCACAAGCGGCCAAAGCCTTTCCTATCCACTTAAATTGGACTATATCCCCATTACCAGGGTAGAGAACCTCTGTGGCACCGGATTGGAGACAGTCAGAGGAGCGACCTACGCCCTTATCGCCAAGGCTTACGATCTTGTACTCTGCGTTGGCTTTGAAAAAACCAAAGACAGAGGTGTGGGAGGACTGGGCTCCGGAGAGCCTATGGGAGGAGTACACCCTGTATTTGGAATCCAGGGGACGCCACCGGGGCGCTATGCGATGGCAGCCACTAAATACTTCTCTGTCTACGGAGCAGAGAAAAAGCATCTCGCCATGATATCTGTTAAAAGCCATTACAACGGGGCCCGCAACCCCAAGGCCCATCTCCGCCGAGAGGTGACCTTAGAGCAGGTACTGGGCGCGCCTATTATCGCCTGGCCTCTGGGCCTTTTTGACTGCTGCGGCGTAACCGACGGCGCAGCCGCCGCTATACTCTGCCGTACGGAAGATGCGCCCAAATTCAGGAAGGACTACATCACCGTCAAAGCACTGGGCAACTCGGCAGGTCCGGGCTGCGGCAAAATGATGACCACTTATGACTGGGTACACTGGGAGGAAACCTACAGAGCGACCCAGCAGGTATATCAACAGGCCGGGATCAAAGACCCGCGTAAAGAGATCGATCTCGTTGAATGCCACGACTGCTTCTCTATCGCTGAACTCATGTGCTACGAGGCTATGGGCTTTTGCGAGCGTGGAACGGCTAAGAACGACATCGAAGCTGGCACGTTCGCTATGGACGGGGAAGTAGCCTTTAATGCCGGCGGCGGCCTGAAGTCGTTCGGGCATCCTGTCGGGGCCAGCGGTGTAAGGGAGATTTACGAGATATACAAGCAGATACAGGGCAAAGCCGAGGAGCCATCCCGACAGCTAAAAAACGTCGAACTGGGAATAGCACACAACCAGGGAGGACATCCAGGCACCTTCATATGCAGCATGGGCATTTTCGGATTGCCCGGTCGCTAAGGGGCCTCGAATTATGTTATACTTTCTATGAGAACTGAATAAAGCCGAAGACAGCGGGTGCCGTAACGGCTTAAATCCGTGCCTGCCGAGGCAGTTTCTTCTTGAATGAGAGGAGTCCTTGTGCTGCAGGCACTGAGGACTCTTTTTTACAGGAGGGCAGAACAGATGACAACCAAGAAAAAGCCGCAGATCGTGGAGGAGATTACCGAACTGCTTTCTCAGAGCAAATTTATAGTCGCCACCGACTACCGCGGGCTGACAGTAGCCGAGATGGCGGAACTGCGACACCAGCTGCGCAATATAGGCACAGAGTACCACGTAGTCAAGAACAACCTGGCAAGATTCGCCGCCGAGAACGCAGGCAAACAAGAACTCTCCGAACTGCTCACAGGGCCGACAGCGCTCGCCTTCGGCCATGAGGATGTCTCCCAACTGGCTAAAACCCTGGTCGACTACATTCGCATTTCGAAAACCACCGTCAGTATAAAGGGCGGCCTCGTTGAGAGCCGACTGCTGGGAGCCAATGAAATACGAAATATCGCCACCTTGCCACCGATGGAGGTATTGAGAGCCAGATTGCTCGGGTTACTATTAAGCCCCATCATATCACTGCAAAATGTGTTGAACGCTAACCTGATTGGCCTGAACACAGTGCTAAATGCCAGAATTCAGCAACTAGGAGGAACAGCAGATGCCTAAAGAGAAGGAGACCGCTAAGGATGCACCGGGAACGCAGGAGGAGGCTGAGCAGACGCCCCCGGAGGAGGAAAAGGCCCCCAAGAAACGCACTACTACTGCTAAAAAGGAAACCAAGTCAATGAGCAAAGACGATGTTGTCGCGGCTATTAAAGAAATGACCGTTCTCGAGCTCTCGGAACTGGTCAAGACCCTGGAGGAGACATTTGGCGTAAGCGCCGCTGCTCCGATGGTAGCTGCCGCTCCCGCCGCCGCCGCTGGCGCCGCCGGCGCTGTCGGCGCTGAGCCCGCCGCTGCTGGCGAAGAGGAGGAGCAGACCGAATTCAATGTCATCCTCAAGGACATAGGAGCAAATAAGATAAGCGTTATAAAGTCCGTGCGCGAGGTTACCACCCTGGGACTGAAAGAGGCCAAGGAGCTGGTGGAAAGCGCCCCCAAGCCGGTAAGGGAAGGCGTAAACAAGGCCGAGGCAGCAACCCTCAAGGAGAAGCTTGAGGCAGCCGGCGCCACCATCGAGATTCAATAACGTTTTGCCCTCAGCGCCAGCCAGGAGGTTAGCATGGGCAGAGAAGGGGCTGTTGAATACCAACCCCTTATCAAGGAGTTGCCCGCCCAGGAGCGCCCCAGAGAGCGGCTCAAGAAATATGGAGCCGCCTCGCTCTCTAATGCCGAGCTTCTGGCGATCATCCTTCGCACCGGCGCTGCCTCGGAAAGCGTGCTCAACCTCTCGGCAAAGCTGCTTGCCAGGTTCGGCGGACTTAACGGCCTGGCGAAGGCCGGCTTCGGTGAGCTCTGCTCCGAGCGAGGCCTGGGCGAAGCCAAGGCAGCCCAGCTCAAGGCCGCGCTTGAGTTAGGACGGAGAATACTCTCCACCCAGCCCGGGGACCGGGTAGTGATCAGGTCGCCCGAGGATGTTGCCAACCTGCTCCAGGCCGAGCTTGCCTTCCTTGAGCAAGAGGAACTGCGCCTGATATTGCTCAACACCAAGAACCAGGTACTGGCCACGCCGCAGGTCTATAAAGGCAGCGTGAACACCTCACTCGTAAGGGTCAGCGAGTTGTTTCGAGAGGCGGTGCGTGAGAACTGCCCCGCCCTCATAGTGGTGCATAATCACCCTTCAGGGGACCCGACACCAAGTCCCGAAGACATACAGATAACGGAACAAATCGTTCAAGCGGGCAAGCTCCTAAATATCGAGGTGCTCGACCACATCATCATCGGACGCCAGGGCTACATCAGCCTGAAGGAGAAAGGCCTGGGGTTCGACTAAGGTTCAGTGGATTAAATCACTTCATATAGCGGTCAGTCGCAACGTAAAACCCAAGTTCTACTACAGGGTTCTCGTAGAAATTACAGCTAACAAAATAATTCGGGCAAATCGCCATGATGTGGGCTTTTGCATTAGGGTCATCTAAACGTATTTTCGAAGTTGGTTGGCGCAGATATAATACTAATACCATTCGAAGGCAACGTAGATTTATAGGCACGTTGACTATTTCGTATTGTTCTTTTGGTTTAATTACAATATCAAGCATGGTAATATCGCCAGTGTACACAACCAGCAGGATTTGAGGTTTCTTCACTGGAAACCAGTCTAGTTCCCATTCGTCAACCTTGCCGTTGCTGGCAATTACATGGGCAACACCGCTCTTCTGCTCAATTCTGGGTGGATGAAATGTGACATGAAGCGTTTCTGCATCCTTTATGTCAACGGTTCCTCTCGTCAGAATCTTTGCATGTTCGCTGAAAACACCGGAACGCACTACCGAGATGCCGTACTCAATCATTTTTGGCGTTTTAGATGTGAAACCAAAGGATAAGGACCCATTCGTTAACAGCGTCATCCAGCAAAATGAATAAAGGTTACTTCCCAGTTTCAGGTAAATGTTTATCTTACGAGTCTTCTCACTGTTGAACACACCCTACCTCAGCTTGCCAAGTTCAGTTTTGCACTTACCACACGGTCGACCTATTGCAGCATTATAAATCTCGCAGTAGAATATCACAACCAAGACGTTTGCATTACAGTAGCTTGTGATTCGCTGTGGGATATATAAAATAACCAAGCTAAGGTTTAATCATGGGTAAAGAAGATAGGGATTGGTATAGGGGAAATCACCCATAAACAAATAAGTGAGGATACAAATGAAAAGGGTACTAAAAGAAGAGACTAAGAAGCTTTTCAAAGGCTGGGAAATCATAGAGCTAACTAAAGAAGAAGCCAATGCTACTGACGTTGATTTCCTTAAAGGAAAGCGATTCATGGTAGTAGATACCATGAATCGGGCAAGTACACCAGAACAAGCTTTAGACACTATTGAAGAAAAGCGCCGTGAAGCGATTGCAAAAGGCGCAATATCAAGTGACTTTTATGACTTTGTCGAGTCTGCTGAGAAAGATTGGGGCTGGGATAGAGTCGAAGTACTGCGCTATCTGTTTTACGCCATCGGAGATATGTTCTTCGATATGGGGCGTGATTACGAGAAGAAGCGTAAATAACCAATCAGGTATAAAGCTTCATTTTATAGTCTGCGTCGCTTTCTGGTTCAACCTGCCGTTCAAAATGCAGCTACAGCGGTAGGGGTGTTGAGGTAATAACCCAGAACCAAGTGCTGGCCACGCCGCAGGTCTATAAAGGCAGCGTTAACACCTCCATCATCAGGGTTAGCGAGCTGTTTAAGGAGGCGGTGCGGGAGAACTGCCCCGCCCTGATAGTGGTACACAATCACCCCTCGGGGGACCCGACCCCCAGCCCCGAAGACATCAAAATAACGGAACAAATCGTCAAAGCGGGCAAACTGCTCGACATCGAGGTGCTCGACCACATCATCATCGGACGCCAGGCCTACATCAGCCTGAAGGAGAAAGGCCTGGGGTTCGACTAGGTTTAGCGTCGGCACTCGCAGCTGCTGCCGCGACAATCAAAAAGGATAGGTTGGCCGACGTCGGCCAACCTACCCCACAGCGTTGAGATTGCTTCTCCTTCCAGGGAAGGATCTCAATGACATCATGGTTAGAGTGGAGCATCCGCTCCACTCTAGTAGCGGGCACGGTGACCGTGCCCCTACGATTATATTCAACCCTTATCCTTCGGCAAGTGACAGGCTCCCTTCGACAGGCCCTTCCCAGGAAGGGCAGGTTCAGGGCGAACGGATTATCGTCAACTTTCGTAAAGATAGAACAGACGACAAACAGGGCTCAGCGCAAGCGCTGAGCCCTGTTTCTGTTTACAGCTACAAGCCGCGTTTAACTTATTTTATCGAATATGCCCCATGCTTCTCGGGAGCGAAATCTGCCGGTAGATAGGTCTCGCTCCGAGCGTATTTCGTCGGGCTGTACTCCTCAAGCTTGAGCTCTTTCCGTTTGGCATCGATGTGAGCCAGCGATTCCTCAACAGCCTTCTTGTGGTCGGGCTCGAAGTAGTAGGCAGCGCCCACTTTCTCCTTCCAGCCCTCTGTAATCATCCTGGTTACCTCCTCGGAGCCAGCCACCGGTGAGCCCACGCCCATCCAGGTAGTAACGCCCGAGGCGACGAAATAGGCCCCGATGGAGATCGCCTTCTCCGACATCCATTCAGGAGCAAACCCCGCCACCGGCAGGTCGCTGATATCCTCGCCCAGGCCACCCTCAGTAGCACACTGGGCAAGGACGGTCAGGATACGGGAGTTATCTACGCATGAGCCCATATGCAGCACCGGAGGAATACCTATCGTCTGACAGATCTCCTTGAGCCCGGCCCCGCACTGATCCATAACCTCCGGAGTCAGCAGGCCCTGCTTGGCACAGGCGATGGCATTACACCCCGTAGTCACTACCAGCACGTCGTTCTTAATAAGCTCCTTAACGATGTAAAGGTGCGGGTCATCATGTGTAACCCGGGGGTTGTTGCAACCCACGACGCCGGCAGCGCCCCGTATACGCCCCGCCATGACAGCATCGTTCAAAGGGCGGAAGGACTCACGCAGGCTACCCCCCAGCATATAGGCAATATACTCGTGGGAGAAACCGGCGACCAGGCGGTCCTGCACATCCGGGATGTTCGTCGCCCCGCGGTTGGGGTAGTTATCGATCGCCGTACGCAGAATAGTCTTGGCTATCTCCATTGCATTGTGTTCGTCGAACTGTATGTGCATAGCGCCGGTAATTTTCGCTTTGGGCGAGGTGCTGATTATCTTAGTATGATAGTTCTCGGCCGCTTCCACTATACCCTGCATGATGCACTGGATATCCACTACCATAGCATCTATTGCGCCGGTAAGGATGGCCAATTCCTGTGCCAGGAAGTTGCCCAGCAGCGGCACACCCTGGCGCATCAGTATCTCGTTAGCGGTGCAGCAGATACCGGTCAGGTTTATTCCATTGGCGCCTTTGGACTTGGCGTACTCGACTATTTCGGGGTCGCTTGCCGCCGCCACAATGAGCTCGGAGAGTGTTGGCTCATGGCCGTGTATAACGACGTTTACCTCGTCCTCCCGCAGGGTGCCGAAGTTCGACCCTGCGGCTACCGGCCCCGGAGTGCCGAACAGTATATCGCTGATATCGGTGCTCAGCATGGAACCGCCCCACCCGTCGGCGAGGGCATTGCGCAGGCCGTGGTCCAGGATATGCTCCGCATCCTGGTCATTACCGACATGGGTCCTATGCAGGGTCTCCACGATCTCGCGGTCAACGCCGCGAGGGTAAATACCTAAACTGTGCCACACCTCCTGCCTCTTGGCAGGAGCTCTGCGCGGCGAGAGCAATTCCCCTTCCTGCCGGCCAAACTCGCCGAGAGCTACTCTGGCCACATCAATGGCAAGCTCTTCCTTGCTTTTACCCTCCGCAGGAACATCCAGATACTGGGCCACTGCTTTCAGCTTCTGCTCGTCCTTTATCTGGTAATCAGGCGCCTCGCCTGTCGCAGCGGCCAGAAGCGTGTGCGCCATATCGCGGCCGTGGTCGGAGTGAGCCGCCGCACCGGCAGCAATCCAGCGAATCAGATTCCTGGCTGAGACGGTCTCCTTGGTAGCCCCGCAGATGCCAACCGCCGTCTTGCCCACCAGGCGGCAGGGCCCCATGAAGCAGTTCTTGCAGCAATTTCCCTCATGCCCGATAGGGCATGGTTTGGTCTCCTCAGCCCGTTTAAAAGCCGTTGATACTCCCTCGGTCTGTGCTTTCTCCAGCATGTCGATTACGACAGGGTCAACGCTCTTTTTCGCGGGTTCGGAGCTTTTCTTCTCGGCCATTTCTACTCCTTTGACAAAGGTTATAGGACTCGATATTTGCCATTTCTAATGTTATCACACATCGCTAGACATGTAAATCTCTACGAAGGCAAATCGACAGCTCTTTGCTAACAGCAGTTCATTGGTCTATAATCATGCCATCGGGGCGTAGCGCAGTCCGGTTAGCGCGCAGCGTTCGGGACGCTGAGGTCGGAGGTTCAAATCCTCTCGCCCCGACTTCCTTTCTTCAGTCATTCGTCATTTTGCCTAACTACTGTAAATCTTACGGTGTGAAATTCTGAACACAGGGATGAAATCATTACAGCCAGGTAGATCACTACCATTGTCTGATACAGAAAAAGCTAAGATATGAGAGTTACAATAATAACAATTGGCTCGCAAGGAGACGTACAGCCCTACATTGCGTTGGGAACCGGATTGCAGGCCGCTGGATACGATGTATGTTTGGCGACACACGCTAACTTCGAGGCGATTGCACGGGATCGCGGATTGGAATTTTACCTGATTGAGGGCAATCCTAAAGAAATGCTGGAAGCGGAAACCGGGCAGGCTTTGATAGAAACAGGCCGTAATATCGTTACCCATGTACGCCGATTGAAGACTATGGCTACCATGTTGATACAGCAAATGCTAAATGATAGCTGGAATGCCTGCCAGGGCACAGATGTAATTGTCCATTCAGCCTTTGGCTTTGGCAGTTTCTATGTTGCTAAAAAACTCGGTGTTCCATCGATCGCAGCATTCCATATACCTTTTACCCGTACAAGCGCGTTTCCTAATGTAACAATGCCACAACTACGCTTAGGAGGCTTCTATAATTGGTTCAGCTACATATTCTTTGAACAACTCTTCTGGCAAACGTTCAGGTCGAGCATCAATAAATGGGTCCAGGAAAGCCTCAGGCTGCCACGCCCCCCTTTCATGGGAGACTTCGGGGCTATGCAAAAACGTGGACACCCGATTATCTATGGTTTTAGTCCCACTGTTCTTCCGAAGCCTCCCGACTGGAGTGAGAGTATACATGTTACCGGGTACTGGTTTCTAGATCGACAATCTAATTGGCAACCACCCGCCGATTTGGTCGATTTTCTGCAATCTGGGCCACAGCCAATCTATGTCGGCTTTGGCAGCATGAGCAATCGTAATCCGGAGGAAATGACTGAAATCGTGCTCAAAGCGCTGGATCAGTGTAATCAACGGGGAATAATTCTGACTGGGTGGGGTGGACTGAGCAAGACTGACTTACCTGATCATGTATTCAAAATCGAATCAATCCCTTTTGATTGGCTCTTCCCTCAAATGTCGGCCATAGTCCACCATGGCGGTGCAGGCACTACAGCGGCCAGTCTTCGTGCTGGCATTCCTTCCGTCATTGTCCCTTTCTTCGCCGATCAGCCATTTTGGGGTGAGCAGGTGTTCCGATTGGGCGTCGGGACAAAACCTATTCACCGAAAACAGCTATCTATAGAGCGATTGTCAAGAGCTATCAATACAGCTGTCAATGATAAAGTAATGCGAAAGCGATCTGCAACAATCGGCGAGCGCATTAGAGCCGAAGACGGTGTAGCCACCGCGGTCGATATAATTAGCAGCTATATTACAAACGGCTTAATAATTACATCTTAAAGCTGCTGATTGCCTAACACGCTTACAATCGCACTTCGGACCTTATAACATGCCAAAGCTAGAAGTCGCTCAATAAGCAGGTGATTCCAAGCACGAACCCATGCCATAATGTAACACTCAGCACGCTGAGGTCGGGGGTTCAAATCCTCCCGCCCCGACATTCAAATAACTGTTAATCCCTGCCTCTTTAACCTCATGTACTCACGCATGTACTCTTGATAACTGGCTTTGTTCTTTCTTGGCATTTTAACCTGCATTCGTGAAGATTTAGATGCAATGACAGGAGACAGGCTCTCAAATATTTGAACCTCCCCCATATATCCATACAGGGGAAGGTAAATACGAAGGATCTAAAAGGGAGAGTAACAAGCTACAGGCACACAGGCAGCGTCAGAAAATCACATACTTGAAAGGTTACAGTTTCAACTGGTGGGGTTTGGTGATGGGACGGGTTTCTGTAGTATAGACCACAGGAGCCAGTCTTTTGCAGGCTAGATCACTATAGCAAATGAGACTAACATGAACGATAGACAAGCAAGCTGGCATAACAGATTAAGCAGACTTGATTCAAGTACTCCCCCAGAGCCACTAATCGTGGATGAAACCACGATTAGTGGCTACAGGAGCACAGAGGGGAGTATAATAGTGCAACCGAGACCATCAAAACCTGCATGGTCAACTTCAGACTGCACAGAAGGCATAGGCAGATGGTCTGGTCTATCTACAGCAGGACTGATTTTAGCCATCTGAAAGCGTAAGAAGGTTATATCTCTATTCCGTAAATCGTTAATTGAGGTAGTCTACTGCGATGGCTGTGATGGTAAATCGCTATTCCAGATGTCCACTGCCACCTTCCATGAGCCATCGGCCTGACGTTTCAGGGCTACCAGGTACTTGCCCCTCTGAGTCATTTCTCTACCGCCCTCTGGCTGAATAGTCACAGTGCTGACACCTCTCTCGTAGCCCACGTTGCCGTCGTAGTCCACCTCCGCGGGTTCGAGGTTTATCCTCCGTACGCCCATATTCATGGCAGTCTTCCAGAACTCTTGAATCGCTCGCTTCCCGCTGACCATTTCCTGATTTGGCGGTAGAATCTTCGCATCCTCAGTGTAGATGTCAACCAATGCCGCTAGATCTCCCCGATTGTACGCTTCTACGAACCGTTTCGCACCCTCACTCATTGCTGGCTCGACCATGTCAACCCCCTCCTTTCAGTCAGGTCCGGGCAGTTACAGAATCCTGAACTGCTTGTGATATTCTACTGCGCTGTTTATTATACTGCAAGATGTTTGTAAAGAAGGGTAGAAAGGATGATTAAAACAACTCGCTGGTTTATTGAAACTGCAGTACCACAAATAATTACTATTAAACTGATTTGGGATGAAACTTTTATTGTTGTTAGTTGGTTGAAGAATTTTTGGAACTCTGTTGCTAAACTAAAACATCCGACTTTATGCCTTGCCTTTCTACTGTTGGCAATGGCCTTACTAGGGGCTGGCCTGTTTAACTATCTTCATCGTGAAGTTCAAACTTCTCACTTCCGTTCAATAGCAGTAAGTGAATCAAGTGAAACTACTCTTAGTACTGGCGCTTTTATTGTTGGTCAATATAAGACGGTTGGAGAAGGGTTCTTTGTTGGAAAGCGAATAACGATATCTGCTTTATTATATCTACAGGATAATCAGCTCTACAAAGATTTGAGGGACTTTACTGGGCCAAAGATAGTCTTTATTGAAGGGTCGGAAAACCCTGATGATTCGGAAAGGGATATATCAGAAGCCATTAAAGCAGGAAACCTGACTTCAGCTTTCACAAACATTGGAACTATAGAAATGATAGAGTTCTATGACAGTGAACAGACTGTTGTTTTGGAGGGTGATGTTATCTTCACCAAAGAAGGTGACGTGTCGTTTGGGCCACTACTAAGTTCGATACTGGATTGGTACAATCTTGAAATAGAGGGCATATCGATTGCACCAAGCTATGTGAAACATGAGATTGATACAAACAGAACGATACTTCTACTCGCCTTTATAGCTCCAGCAGCAGTCTTTTTGTCTTTGTTTTTTGCTCTCTACTTAAGAGAAGAAACATGAAATCATGAATAGTAAGTACAACACCCATTATGAGAATCTACTCTCCAGATTTTAAGACTAACTTGAGTTTTTCTACGAGACCAACTTCAGGTGGTTTGTGGCAGGTCAGACCAGTGTATTGATCCCTGTGTGATGTTATCATCCACAGGAAGCACGGTCATAAGCAAAAAGGCATAACTCCACCAATTGTCAGACGCTAGGCAATGCCGACCTTCCCCGCCTTTTTCATGATAAAGTATACCGAGCTATACCGTTCGGGATTCTTCTTAAACATATCCAGGAAACGCCTGTCTTCGCCAAGCTTATGCGTATTTCGGTGAAATCGGACACCGGTTTCGCTCCAAACCGGCCATCTTCTC
>CAYVQT010000056.1:0-19713 GCA_964453665.1 uncultured Dehalococcoidia bacterium
GCGCTCTCCGCTATCATGGGGTCATTGAACCTGCCCACTGCGATTATGGGGATGTTCTTTACAACCTCTTTGACCTGCTCAACATGGGCAAGCTGCCAGGCCGGGGGAAGATACAACGGGCCGAAGTACATGTGCATTGACTGGACTTCCCTGCCGATACCGCAAATCATGTAGTCGACCTTTTTATCTTCGTCGAGCCACTTTGCAAGCTGTATTCCCTCTTCCGGAACTATAGAGCCAGGCAGCAGGTCATCTACGACCAGCGTATAGCCTATGGTTTTTTCGTTTCCGATTACCTTCCTTGTGAGGTCGATTACCTCCATAGTCAATCTCACACGGTTCTCCAGGGACCCGCCGTATTCATCGGTGCGTCTATTCATAGTGCCGGAGAGCAAGTCTGATAGCAGCCCGGAGTGGTCGTGGATGTCTACGCCGTCAAAGCCGGATTCCATTAAATTCTCACAGCAGATGGCGTGGTATTCCAGAAATCGCTTTATATCATCTTTGGTTACAGGCTCCCACATTTGATCAGCGAAGGCGCCGCAGGGAATTGCCGATGGACCGCGCTTGTTGCCCAGGGTTGCGGAGTAAATCTGGAAGCTGCACCTTGCTCCGTATTCGTGAACACCTTCAGTGACCCTTTTGAAACCGGGTATTATCTCTTTCTTCCACAGCCACTTGTGCTTGTCGAAATGCCCGGCGTTGGGCCTCTGAAAAATTATGTCACGGGGCTCGGTATATCCAACGGACATGGATACCCATCCTGCTCCACCCTTTGCCTTCTCGATCTCGTAATACGTGAACTCCTCATCGCACAGGCCTTCCTTTCCCATCAGGGGACCGTGTGGTGCGACCATTATCCGGTTCTTCATGGTAAACGGGCCGACCTGTATAGGGGTGAACAGGTACCTGAACTGCTGAGCGCTCATGTTACCTCCGTTTATTTAGATTGAATTGAACGTTAATGATAGATAGTTAAACAGCGCCAGGCGCTGACGGGCTCAATATAGCACCTGCATTCGAGTCTTGTCAAGCACAGCCTCTGGCGATACCTACAATTTACAGCTCTTGGGGAGTAGCACGGGAAAGGCTATTGTGTGACTACTTGCCCTGTACTAAAGAGAGGAACTCGGAGCGGGTAGCATGGCTTTGCCTGAACAAGCCTCTCATCGCTGAAGTTACTATGTTACTGCCCGGTTTTTTTACACCTCGCATAGTCATACATAGATGTTCTGCTTGAACAACAACAGCGGCGCCTTTTGGTTGAAGGACTTCGACCATGGTGTCGGCGATCTGGCTGGTCAGGCGCTCCTGAAGTTGAGGACGTTTAGCCAGTATATCCACTACCCTACCCATCTTGCTTGCGCCGACAACCTTTCCGCTGGGAATATAGCCTATGTGAACAAGACCGTAGAATGGAAGGAAGTGATGTTCACACATCGAGTAGAAAGGGATATCCTTGAAAATCACCATCTCATGATGCCCTTCGTCAAAGCATACCAGTAACTCTTCCTTGGGGTCACGGTACATTCCGGCGAAAATCTCGGTATACATCTCTGCAATACGTCTGGGGGTACCTACCAGTCCCTCCCGTTCGGGGTCTTCGCCAATAGCCTTGATGATAGAAGCCACAGCTTTCTCGATCTTTGTCTTGTTTATCACGGCTTCTCTCCTTACCGCGGTTGTACAGCGTTTAAACTATTGAACTTTAGCAGTTAATCCTGCAGAATCAACTTTTCCAGGGTTTCCAGATCGGCTGGCAACTCGATGGGAGGCTTAGCGCTCTGGATTGCCGTATCGGGGTCCTTCAGCCCTGTTCCAGTGATCACGCAGACTACTTTACTCCTGGAAAAATCGTGTCCGCCCTTGCTTAATTTGATCAGTCCTGCAATCGATGCCGCCGACGCTGGCTCACCAAAGATACCCTCCTTAACAGCCAGCATACGGTAGGCACTCAGTATCTCTTCATCGCTTACGCAGTCGATTATACCGCCTGATTCATCACGGGCAGCGACGGCCTCCTGCCAGCTAGCTGGATTACCGATACGGATTGCTGTGGCTATTGTTTTAGGGTCGGTTATTACCTCATTCCTAACAATAGCCGCTGAACCCTCCGCTTCGAATCCCATCATCTTTGGTGTGCTGTCGGCCCTGCCGATTTCTTTATATTGAGTGAACCCTCTCCAGTAGGCGGTTATATTGCCGGCATTGCCCAACGGGATGAAAAGATAATCAGGTGCGGAACCAAGTACATCGATGATCTCGAAGGCTGCAGTCTTTTGACCCTCTATGCGGTGGGGGTTCAGAGAGTTAACCAATGCTATAGGATGTTTCCGGGTAATAACACGCACAAGCTCAAGAGCCTTGTCGAAATTGCCGTCTATGGCCAGTATTTTTGCCCCGTATACCAGAGCCTGGGCTAACTTGCCCATGGCGATATTACCTTTTGGCACGACAACGAAAACGCTTAAGCCGTATACCGCACCAAATGCTGCTGCTGATGCACTGGTGTTACCTGTTGACGCACAGATGATTGCCTTGTTCCGGGCTTCAACAGACTTGGCAACGGCAACCACCATGCCTCGATCCTTGAAAGAGCCAGTCGGGTTGCATCCCTCAAGTTTGAAATAGAGCTCACCACAACCGACCTCGCGTTCCAGGGCCTGAGACCTGACTAGTGGAGTGTTGCCTTCGCCTATGGTAATCAGAGGGGTCTGCGGGGTAATCGGCAGTAAGTCACGATACTTTTCAAGAAGGCACTGTCTCATCTCGTTATTCAGTCCTCGACTCTGATTAGATTGCCGATCTCCCTGACAGCGGGTAGTGCCTCTATTTCCCTCATTGCCTGCTGCAGTGCTGACTCATGGGCAGTATGAGTCATAAGCACGATCTCAGCGGTTTGAGAGTTTTCATCGGCCTCCTTCTGGATTGCCGATGCTATGCTGATCATGTTATCTCCCAGAACCTTGGCTATCTGAGCGAGCACCCCGGGGTTATCATCTATAGTAAGCCTCACATAGTAACGAGTTACAATCTGTGAGGTAGGTGTTATATTTTTATTCTGAGATGGTTGAGGTTGGGGTCTCGGTGGGAGGCCGAGCCTGATGTTCTGTGAAAGTTGTATAACATCTGAAACAATAGCGCTTGATGTTGGTTGTGGACCGGCGCCGCGCCCGTAGAAGATAACTTTTCCCGTCAGGTCTCCTTCTATCTCAATTGCGTTAAATACTCCATCCACATTAGCTAGAAGTTGGTCATCGGGGATGAGAGCCGGATGAACCCTTACCTCAACGGATTCATTTTCCTCCTTGGCTATCGCGAGCAGTTTTATGGTATACCCAAGCTCTTTTGCATAACGAAAGTCACGCGAGCTAAGACGCGAAATACCCTCACGATAGATATCCTCGGGATGAATCACAGTGCGAAAAGCGATCGTAGCTAGAATAGAAAGTTTATAGACAGCGTCAACCCCTTCGATATCATTAGCAGGATTAGCTTCAGCGTATCCTAACTTCTGGGCTTGCTTCAAGACTGTGGCGAAATCCGCGTCCTCCGCCGCCATCCTAGTCACGATATAGTTGGTTGTTCCGTTGATGATGGCACGTATAGCAGTTATCCTGTTGGCAAGCAAGTCCTGCTTAAAGGGACTTATTATTGGTATGCCCCCACCCACACTGGCTTCGTGGCGGATACCAACTTTATGGGTGGCAGCTATAGATAGAAGTTCCTGCCCGTGTTTGGATATGGCCTCCTTATTAGCGGTAACGACGTGTTTGCCTCTCGAGAGGGCTTCTTTCATGTATTCAAGGGCATGAGTATCACCGCCTATGACCTCAATGACTATATCTATCTCAGGGTTATGGAGAATCTCATTGGGGTCGGTGGTGAATATATCAGATGGGATTTTAGACGACTTTTTCTTAGAGACATCACAATCAACGGCTTTCTTAAGTATCACAGGACAGCCAACTTGCCGGGCTATTTCATCTGCTTTTCCAATCAGCGCCCGGGCTACACCAGTGCCGATAACTCCAAGCCCCATGAGACCGACGCCGATATTCAATCTCTCGCTCACTATCCACCTCCTGCGGCACTATCAAATGTGGTCGATAGCCCAGTTTATCTTATCCTGATCCAGAAAGTCTTCGATTATACTAGCATCACGTTGTTCCTGGAGCCAATTTTCAAACTCACCATTAACCAGGATATCGCTGAATTCCTCCGGTATGCTCATATTGTCGGATTTTTCAGTAACTCTGATTATGTAATAGCCACTAGCAGTCGATATGGGCTCGGTTACATTGCCTATTTCCAGTGAGAAAGCGACATCATCAAGCTCAGTATATATGCCTCTGGGAACCCAGCCCGCGTCACCTCCCGCTTCACTCAAATAATCGATAGTTGAATACTCCACAGCCAATTCCGTAAAATTACCGCCAGCCTTTAAAAGCTCCGATACCTCCGAAGCCGTAGTCTCATCTTCAAGAGGGATAATATTAAGATGGACCTGCTCAGCTTCTGTGGGGACCTCGTTCTCCCTTATGTAATCAATGATTATGCCTTCCAGCAAGTCTGTTTCGACTAGCCGGCGGTACTCTTCATTAGAAAGCTTTATCGCGTCCAGCCACTGGCTATACAGCTCATCGAAGTCTGCCTCCGACTGTGTCACATTCCCTTCGTCTTCATTTTCAGGCATAAGAAAGCTTTGGATCTCTTCTGTTATCTCGTCGGGTGTCACCTGGATATTCAAGCCGGGTGCGCCCTGCTGTATCAGTTCATTGTCCTCAATAACCTGTAGGACCTGATAGGGATATGTAAATGTATCAACGGTTATATCAGGGTTCCGAGCGTAAAACCGGAGCATTTTTACGAAGTAGTTCATATCCAAGGTAACATCATTCACCTTTACCACTGGCTGCCGCCACGAAGCAACGTAGTTGTCGTAGCTCCAGTAGACAACCAAACTAAGTATTAATACAATGATAAGGGAAATGATTATTCGTACGAATCTTGATATGGCTTTTTCCCGCTGCCAGCTTGGGGGCTTTTTCTTAGCCACTGACAGTTTGGGTTCAGGCTTTCGTTTTCTGCTCAAAATACAATACCTATCGGGAGGGGAAATACATCATTATCAGCCGCCTATGCCCGGTCATTCCGTCGATTCTTCGGGGCTTGTTTCATCGGGGGTGGCCTCTTTAGGTATCTCTTCTTTAGGGGCCACTTTGAGGTTTAACTCCTTAGCTCCATACCCTCCGCTCTGTCGGATGTGCTCCGCGGTGTATGGCAACAGAGCAATATGCCGAGCACGTTTAAGAGCGACACTCAAGACACGCTGATGCTTCGCACAGACGCCTGTTTTCCGTCGAGGCTCGATTCTGCCACGATCTGAAATAAAGCGGTGCAATAAAGCTACATCCTTGTAGTCAATAGTATGCACTTTGTTGACACAAAAGGTGCATACTTTTTTCCTGGGGATATACCTACCCCTCCCCGGTGCTCTACGTTTACCTACTGGTTTTACGGGTTTTCGCATTCTTTCAAAGCTCACTGTCTAGCATTTGGTTTATTATAAATGTTAGAAGGGAATATCCCCTGCATCAATATCATCTTCAGCGCCTGCTTCGATACCGCCCTCGGGTAAGGTTCCGACCGGGCGTCTATCGAGGAAGAGCACTCTATTAGCGATTATCTCAATCCTCTGGTGTCTCTGGCCGTCCTGTCCCTCCCAGGAGCGAGTTCTCAGCCTGCCTTCGACATAGGCACGCTGGCCTTTGGATAAAAATTGATTACAATTCTCGGCCAGTCTGTTCCATGTGACAACATCAAACCACTCGGTCTCCTGCTTCCGTTCACCTTCAGGAGTAGTAAAAATTCGGCTGGTGGCCAAACGAAACGATGTCACTGGATTGCCATTGGGGGTAAAGCGCATCTCAGGATCTGTCCCCACATTACCAATAATTATTACCTTGTTCAACCCCACCATTTTGCCAGCTCCTTTCCCCTTGCTTCTAATCGCCTAGTCTAACCAGCATGTGACGCAGGATCATCTCTGAGATTTTCAGCTTGGCCTCAAGTTCTGCCGTCATTCCAGGCTCGAATTTGAACCGCGTTAGTACATAGTTACCCTCCCTGCAATTATTTATAGGGTAGGCTAACTTTCGTTTGCCCCAACGATCGATTTCAGTTATCTCGCCGCCTTTCGAGGTTATGAAATCGCTTACTTTGTCTATAGTGCCGGGTATATCCTCCTCAGTAACTTCAGGGTTTATGATTAAAATCATTTCGTAGTCGCGCAAGTGCTCACTCCTCTATTATAGGATCATATTTAATTACTGTTCGAAATCGCCTAATTATATCATGTGCGAATTGAATCCAGCAAGTGTTGCTACTCAACGAGCCCGGGTACGGGAAATTTGCTGCATATATCATTGACCTGATGACGAATATCATCGTACATACTCTCATTGCCGATGTTAGAGAGTACATGCACTATAAGTTCGGCGACTTGCTCTACCTCCATTACTCCAAACCCCCTGCTTGTAATGGCAGGGGTCCCCAGCCTGATGCCACTAGCTACCTGGGGTGGATAGGGGTCGAAAGGAATAGCATTCTTGTTAACCGTGATACCTGCAGCGTCGAGAGCTTTCTCAGCCGCATTACCGGTTATTCCCATAGGGGAAAGGTCGATCAGTACTATATGATTATCTGTTCCTCCCGTAACCAAACGAAGACCCAAATCGGCCAACCTGGCTGCAAGGACCTGAGCATTTTTAAGTACAGCTTGCTGGTAAGACGTAAACTCAGGCTGCATCGCCTCATGCAAGGCTACTGCCTTGGCTGCTATGACATGCATAAGGGGCCCGCCTTGCAATCCGGGAAAGACATTGCTATCTATATCATGAGCCCATTGCGACTGGCAGAGAATCAAACCTCCTCTTGGTCCACGTAGCGTCTTGTGGGTAGTTGATGTTACAACATCGGCATAGGGTATTGGGGAGGGATGAACGCCTGCTGCGACCAAACCTGCCAGGTGGGCCATATCTACCATCAGCTTCGCGGAAACCAGATTGGCTATCGCACGAAACCTGTTAAAATCGATAACCCTTGGATAAGAACTGGAGCCGGCTATAATAAGCTTAGGCTTTTTTTCGATAGCTAGTTTCTCCACCTGATCGAAATTGATTATCTCAGTTTCTCTATCAACACCGTATGTGATGAACTTGTAAAGCTTGCCAGAGAAGTTAAAAGCGCTGCCATGGGTAAGATGGCCGCCATGGGCTAGGCTCATCGCCATAACTGAATCCCCGCGATCGATCATGGCGAAGTATGCTGCCATGTTGGCCTGGGCCCCGCTGTGGGGCTGAACGTTAGCGTGGTCAGCGCCGAACAGTGTCTCTGCTCTCTCAATGGCTAGTGATTCAACAAGGTCAATGTTCTGGCACCCACCGTAATAGCGGTGCCCGGGATAGCCCTCAGCGTACTTATTTGTGAGCAAAGAACCCTGGGCTTCGAGCACTGCTCTTGAAGCATAGTTCTCAGCAGCAATTAAATTGATGTTGAGCCGCTGGCGCTGGTTGTCTTTTTCGACAGCAGAGGCAACTTTTGGATCTACATTATTTAATGAACTCATACCACCCATTGTAAACAGCTATAATTTTATCCTGAGAAGTAAAAGACCACGCTCTGCATCACGTGGCCCCGCAACCAGAAAATCAACAACAGCGCATCCTAATTTTCAGAATAATCGACTCAGTTTACATCAGCGTTCTGGGACTGTCAATATATAAATAGCTATGGCTTTTTCACACAGTGCCGAGGCTTATTTAAGTGCAAAGGCAAAGCAACCAATCGTCGCTTTGCCCTTCGAATGAGACCTAACTGTCCGGTTCTGTTTACTGCGTAAAAAATCACCACGAGTGGGTGATAGCCTCTGTAGGACATGCTGTCTGGCACTTCACGTCCCTTGGTCCACTAACCGGTTTGCAAGGCGCACAGACATATTTTAAATTCTTGCGGTGCTCTTCTTTGACATTAACAACCTGGTCATCATAATCGTCGGTTATGACTTCTAGAACGCTCTCGGGACACACCTCTACGCACTTTCCGCAGCCATCGCATTTATCGGTATCAACGATTAGATAATAGTCACCGGAGCCATCCGTATAGCCATAGTTAGCGATGTATCCTGCCGTTATCACCAGTCTATTTAGAAGCCAACCATACATATATTACCTCATTAGCATTATTTACGCGATTTTAAAAGCAGATCCCTGGCGAAAATAGAGGCTCCAACGGCACCAGCGATCTGGGGATCGGGCTTTAGCGGGACTGAATCAATACCTCCCAATTCCTTCAATATTCTGCTGGTAACGCCCACATTTTTAGAGATGCCTCCGGTTATCGTGAACTCCTTCTCTATACCGATACGCTCAAGGAGGCCAACCACCCGGTGTGCCATAGCAGAACAATAGGCAGCAAGCACCATATTTTTAGTCCAGCCACTTCGGAGCAGACCAATGGCCTCGGATTTTGCAAATATTACACAGGTACTGCTCACCGGTTCCGGTTCCTCAGTCACCTCCAGGGACATCTGCCCTACATCGACAATGGGAATTTGTAATAACTCTGCCATCACCTCCATGCCCCGCCCTGTACCAGCGGCGCACTTGTCATTCATCAGGAACTGCGTGACCTTTCCTCTTTCATCACAGTGTATTCCCTTTAAATCCTGGCCGCCCATGTCCAAAATCGTTCTTATGGTTGGCCCGCCCATGTAGTTTGCACCGCGAGCATGGCATGCAATTTCGGTTATCGCTTTCTTGGCCATGGGAATATTAACTCTACCATAGCCGGTTCCTACAACGAATTGAAGGTCCTCATCTTTGATTTCCGTGCCTTCAAGCGCTTTACCCAGAGCATTCCTGGCACTGTCAGGGCTGTTGGAGCCAGTACGTGTATTGCAGTAGCAATATATCTTGTCGTCGGCGAGAATCACGGCCTGTGAACTTACTGAGCCGACATCGATCCCGGCAACGAGCGTATCTGCTTTACGCCAGTCTATGTCGGGGTCTTTCCACGTATATTCTGTCCATCTGAAATATTCAGTTGTCATCTCTCTCCCTTTCTCAGCTATGCTGCAGCGGCAAGCGCGGCCCCCAGAGCACTAACAAACTGCGGGTCCTCCGGGACCACCAGATCAACTTCCAAATGTTTCTTCATGGCATCGACAATAGCAACATTGTTGGCTACACCGCCGATAAGTGCAACGTCGTTCTCGATAGGTATTCTGCGAACCATAGAGGATACTCTGGAGGCTATGGCATCGTGCACGGCATGAGCTATATCAGCCTTTTCAACCTTGGAATGGATTAGAGACACTACCTCCGATTCAGCAAATACGGCGCAGGTTGCATTTATGGGAGCGTCCTTAGTTGACTTAAGGGAGATCTCGATCATCTCGGGCACTTTTATCTCAAGTGCTCTGGCCATGCTTTCAACGAACGCTCCTGACCCGGCGGCACACTTGTCGTTCTTGGCGAAGTCCAGCACTTTACCTTTCTCGTCACAGCTTATCCCTCGTGCCTCCTCGGCTCCAATATCCACAATAGTCCTTACCGAAGGATGGAGACTGGTTATTCCCCTGGCGTCAGACGTTACCTCGGTGATACTTTTGTCAGCAAAAGTCACGCTCTTCCTGCCAGCACCTGTAGAAACAATCTGCTTGATATCATCGCGCGAAATACCTGCTGCCTTTATTGCTTCATCAAGCGCCTTTTGAGCCGCCTCCATTGGCTCGAATCCGGTTGGAACGAGGCTGCGGTTCAATACCTTGCCATCATCCAAGATAACGACCTTCACTGATTGGGCTCCCATATCGATTCCAGCAGTAATCATTTCGATCTCACCTCGCTGCTATAACTTAGTTTAACTGATAGACTCTTCCACGATTATGCGTCAGCCATTTTGTATATACCCTGTCCTTCCAGAAACGCCTCCAGTCGATCAAGGACTCCAGTCTCGTCTATATCCCTGCAATCGGCGAAGTTACCTTCAAACATTGCCACAGAAATGCCATGGCTCTGAAGGTCGCGCTGGAAATCATACATACTGGTGGTCATGGGCACACAACCGCGGTTCAACAATAGAAGGTAAGCATCACCCTTCCACTGATTGAAAATGATGACATACTCCTTTTTTCGAGTATCCAAATGCGACTGAAACGGATGCTCGGAACGCCAACGTGCCACCGTTCGACACAGGTCTTCCCTGTTCTTGATCTCGGGCCAGCCGGGTCTTTCCTCGGGGACAGTGGCTGGTACTACCTTGCCCTCGTCAATGAGAAAATTCACTTCGCCTGAGTTGATAAGGTAAACGTAGGTGCCCACAAAGACAACACCAAAGTTCTCAAGATACCGGAATATCTTAAGGAAGCTCCAGGGAGGAGGTGTCAGCATGGTCATCCTGTATCTCTCAGTTGGGACCGCAGCGATCTGGTTATCGATACGGTCCTTCACCTCGTCCCTAAGAGTCTCCAGGAACTGAGTAGCTACGGCCTCATGCCTTCGCAGCATAGAGATCGGCATCAGCGCAAAGAGGCTCTTTATGTCCAGCGGTGCAGGCACAGCACCATTAAGCAGGCATATCTCTCCCCAGAGGGACTCATTACGGAAGTAATTACGCATGGCCTCGATGGCCTTCTCATCATCGAAGGTTCTGCCGGTGACTTTCTCCATCCATTCAATGGAGTCCAAATACTGCCCGGCCACGTATTCTAACCGGTGCTGCGGGTCTCCGTCATTAGAAAGCATTGTTTCATCATCAATATAGTTCATAGGTACTCCCTGATACTCGGAGACTAACTGATGCCATTTCGGATGTCCCGCGGGGCAGTGGCGAACGCTCCATACGAAATCAAATTTAGGAAAATTACCGCCGGTGAAGTAATACTTGTCCAAGTACATAGAACCCAGGAAGTTACGCATATAGCCGCACATATCACGGGAATATCCCCTGGATTCGAACGCCTCCATACATGGGATGGAGAACGGGGGGTCGGCGGCTACGCTGGCGCCATACGGTTCGCCGGCGAGGAAAACAAAATCACCGAGCCCCGCAAGTATGCCGTAAGGCGTCGCCGCACAGCCCAGTATCAGAATCTTTCCCTGTTCATGGCCTGTGACCAAATCCTGGTATGCCTCTAACCTGAGTTCTTTGCCCCATTGCCAGCAATCAAGAGGTTTTGACTTGTATTTCATATTTGTTGTCATTCCTAATATGCCTCCGATTTTGTTGTCACAAGTTATGAAACTCCCTAAAATACCTCGAGTTCCGCCATTTCAAGGAAAGCCTCAATGCGGGTACGGAACTGCCCGAATGGAATGGTGACATCGAACTCCAGCACTAGAGCGGGGATGTCAATCTCTTTGAATTTCTCCTGCAATGACGGGATATCGAACTCGTGGGGATCGCAGAACTTCTGCTGATACAGGAGCACGCCCTGGATGTTCCAGTCCTTGGCGTGCTGTATAGTGCGATCGCATCTGTCGTTGAAGTCGCTGCTTACAGCAGGACACGGCCAGCGCGTAACATAGCGGCCTGCGATGGCAGCCAATCGGTCTTCCTGAAAAACAATGTCATCCCAAAAATAACGGCTTCCAGTACAGTGCTCGTCAATGACAACAGTACAGCCCAATTCTTCCAGCATACGCACAAAGACTATATCATCCATCTCACTGCCGACCATCATCAACCGTAAACCTGCCTCGCGGTCGAGTTTTCTGTCCGGCAACTCCGCCAGCAAATCCTCCAGTAACTTGTTATGCTCCGCGACATCCATCAACTGGCTGGCTACCACCATCTCCATGGCCTCAGCGCCGGTAATGGGAGGATTTTCACTTTTCCTGAACTTATAGACCTGCCTCATCAAATTGCGGTTCGTGTTATATAGCTCTATCGCCTTATCGAGGTCTTCATCGGAAACGTTTTTACCTGTGAACTGCTCCATTGCCTGTTTAAAGTCAGAGAACTCTCCCCTTAAGCACGGTATCGCTCTGGAACTTTCTCTATGACATGGAAACCATATATAATGAATAAAGGGTGTCGGCACATAGTTTCGCCAGTTATCGAACGTGCCCTGAACATGGGAGCACGTGCGTGACATGGTTATTCCATCGAGATATTCATATCGCCCTTTTATCCCTTGAGCCAGGGCATCACGTGAGAATGGGCATACTGTCGGGAAAAGGTAACGGTCCGTAACGTCCTGGCCCTCATGAGTCCCCAGGATGCGTACGGGGAGCATACCTGCAGCATATATAAGCTCCACTGGCGCATAGGTGCAAAGCCATCCAGTAACCTTACCTCCAGTTCGTTCCTTCCAGTCCCTGGCATACTGATGCCGATTTTCCAATATCTCTTCGAACTTCTCAATTGCTCTCACTATTGATTTGTCCTCCATTTTCTTTAGGTGACCATGAATAGAGGCTTTGTCGATGCCTCAAATAGCTGGGCCGACAAGCCTCTATTTTGAAACCTTCACTGAAACTGGATTCAGCATAATCGCTGGTCAGAGATTCCTGATACGGCTGATTAAAATAACCTGATATTAAAGTTTACCAATTGCTGAAGCTAGTGTCAAGTAATACCTTGTCAAGGGTAGAAGTTTCGTGACTACGCAGAAAGAATGACCTCTGATACTACTTGACGTAATCTGGAGGTTATCCTAAAATACACGTTGTTTAAGGTTTAGACCTATAAGTGAAGTGCAGGTAATATCAGAGCTATCGCGTGTTAAACCGGAGCGCGGGACCCTGCTAACAGTCGGGGTTTTCGATGGAGTCCACCTGGGTCACAAACATCTTATTGACAGGCTGACTCAGCAAGCGGGCAATAATAATCTGCTCAGCGGCGTCGTCACATTTAGTTGCCACCCTAAGGCCGTTATATCGCCCAGTAGCAGGTTGGCACGCCTGACTACGTTGGAGGAAAGAACTAGCCTTCTCAAGTCAATCGGTGTTGATTTTGTTGTCCCTTTGAACTTCGATGCTGAACTTGCTGCGCTCAGCGCCAGAGATTTTGTCATTCTGCTCCAGAAGCACTTGAACATGCTGGGCCTTGTTATAGGGCCGGATTTTGCTCTGGGACGAGGCAGAGAGGGTAGCGCTGCATGGCTGCAGGCCCTGGGGCAGGAATTAGGTTTCAGCGTCGAGGTAGTTGATCCTATCACATTGGAGGGCTCTCCAGTAAGCAGTACCGCAATAAGGAAGGCCTTAAAACAGGGAGATATGAATGTGACATCAAAGCTACTTGGACGTAATTTTAGACTAAGCGGGCAGGTAATTGGAGGCACGGAGCGCGGACATACTCTGGGCTTTCCAACAGCGAACATAGTTGTGGACTCAGAGCAGGCACTTCCAAGTGACGGCGTCTACGCTACTATGGGTCATCTGGGAGAAAAAGTCCATAAGTCAGTGACAAACATTGGCACAAGGCCGACGTTTGGCGAAGGGGAACGCACCATAGAGGTATTTTTGATAGATTTTGACGGAGATATCTATGGTCAGGACCTCACTATTGAGCTGGTAGAACGTCTACGTGGCGAGAAGAAGTTCACCGATGCCGATGAGTTATCGGCTCAGATCGCAAGAGATGTAGAACAAGCAAAGGCAGTTTTGATATAGGATTACCCGGGTGTAATGAGATGAATAGTGATTTGCAATATGTTATAAGTCGTGGAGTTGCAGAAATAATCATCGAGCAGGAGCTAGTGAGCCTTCTGGAGTCGGGCAAACGACTGAGACTTAAGATGGGTTTCGATCCCAGCCGCCCTGATATTCACCTCGGTCACGTGGTTGGAATGCGAAAACTGCGCCAGTTCCAGGAGTTAGGGCATCAGGTTGTGCTTATCGTTGGTGACTGGACAGCTCAGATCGGCGATCCCAGCGGTACGTCACAAACGCGCCAGATGCTTTCCGCTGAAGAGGTCCGTGCCAATGCCGAAACCTACATGAAGCAGTTTTTCAAAGTGGTAGATAGAGAGAAAACAGAGATTTTGTGGCAGAGTGAGTGGTTCGGCAAGTTCACTCTGGCTGATGTAATCAGTCTCACCAGCAAATTCACAGTGGCTCAGCTACTGGCCAGGGATGACTTCAACCAGCGGCACGCGGCCGGGCGTCCGATTGCTATCACAGAACTGCTATATCCGCTGCTTCAGGCTTATGACTCGGTAGAGATGGAGGCCGATGTCGAATTCGGGGGTATAGACCAGAAATTCAATTGTCTCATGGGGAGAGGGCTTCAACAGATGATGGGGCAAACTCCGCAGCATGTTTTTTTAATGCCTCTGCTGGTAGGCACTGATGGCCAGCAGAAGATGAGCAAGAGCCTGGACAACTACATAGCCATCGAAGAACCTCCCAACGATATGTATGGAAAGGTGATGTCTATACCCGACAGCATAATGATGGACTACTATGAACTGCTTACCGATGTACCTGATGAGGCGCTTGGTGATTTCCGTCGGGGAATTTCTGATGGGCAACTAAACCCTATGGAGTTAAAAAAGGGGCTCGCCTTTTACATAGTGCGTGTCTTCCACAGTGAGCTAGAAGCAAAAAAGGCACAGGAGGAATTTGAGAGACGTTTCCAAGCTCGGGTATTACCAAAAAATATCCCAGAGATTCGGATATCGTTTAATCAGTATGTCGACCCTCGTGTCGAACGCTCCTCCTCAGAGCTGCTTGAGCTAATCGAAGTAGATGATCAAGGAGCAGTACGCATGGGCCCGGTTAACCTTAGTTACGTATTGAGCCATTACGGTATAGTTAAGAGCAATGCTGAAGCTAAGAGGCTTATAAATCAAGGTGCTGTTGACCTTGATGGCAGGAAGGTTACAGCTAACGGAACACCCTACATTAGAGACGGCAGTATTATCAAGGTGGGCAAGCGACGCTGGGTTAAAATCGTCGATTCTGATAAAAAACAGTAATTAGTTTCAGGCTCTAAACCTTTTCGGAGTCCTTCTTTGACTCTTCGATTACCTTTTGAGCTATATGCTGCGGAACTTCCTCGTAGTGGCTGAACGCCATAGTGTAGCTGCCGCGACCCTGAGTGATCGACCTCAGGTCGATGGTATACTTAAGCATCTCGGCCTGCGGGACCTGTGCGTCGATAACGTTTATTCCATCGCCCGGCGTCATACCCAATACCCTGGCCCTCTTTCCGTTGAGGTCACTCATAACATCTCCCGTGAAGCTGTCAGGGATGGTTATCTGCACATTCATTATCGGCTCAAGCAGAACGGGCTGCGCCTGAGAAACTCCCTTTCTTATTGCGTGAGAGGCAGCCAGCTTGAACGCCATATCCGATGAATCAACAGAGTGATAACTCCCATCATATAGAACTACCTTAAGGTCCGTAACCGGGTACCCGGCTAGCACGCCTTCATTTAAAGCCTCGTTTACCCCCTTTTCCACGGCAGGTATGTAATTTTTAGGGACCGATCCTCCTACCACCTTTGCTCCAAACTCGGAACCGGTCCCCCGGGGCAGGGCCTCGAGTTCAAGCATAACGTGTCCGTACTGACCGTGTCCACCAGTCTGCTTCTTGTGCTTATACTCGGTCTTAATAGAAGCAGTGATTGTTTCCTTGTAGGGTATCTTCGGCGTGTCGGTTCTAACATCTACTCCGAATTTGCGCTTTATCTTCTCCACCGCCACATCTAAATGGGCTTCCCCCATACCTGACAATATGGTCTCCGCGGTGATTGCATCCTTGTGAACGGTGATAGTAGAGTCTTCCTCACTCAATCGGTTAAGCGCTCCTCCCATCTTGTCCAAGTCAGCCTTAGTCTTGGGATAGACGGCTACGCTAAGAGTTGGTAAGTGGGCTTCAATGGGCTGAAAAGTAAGTGGGTGCTCTTTACTGCAAAGTGTGTCGCTTGTGACAGTAACCGCCAGTTTAGCCACCGCGCCTATATCACCGGCGACGATCTGCGGCACAGCTTCCTGGGACTTGCCACGTATTCTGTATAGCTGGCCGATGCGCTCAACATGATCCCTGTTAGCATTCCAGACACTGGAATCACTGGTGAGGACACCGCTGTATACTCGCAGGTAGGTAAGCTTGCCTACGTATGGGTCAGCAGTCGTTTTGAATACCAGGGCAGAAAGCGGCGCCTTATCAACAGGCTCTATGTCTTCCTCCTGTTGAGTTTTGGGATTAATAGCTGAGACTTTTCCGATATCTTTTGGAGCGGGCAGAAAGGTGCAGATAGCGTCCATTAGCTCGGAGACGCCCTTGTCCTGTGTAGCGGAGCCCACCATGACCGGGACTACCTTGCCCTCAAACATGCCAGCCCGTAAACCATGTCTCAGTTCCTCCTCGGTTAGCTCCTCCCCTTCCAGGTATTTAGTGATGAGATCATCATCGGTCTCAGCAGCAGCTTCAGCTATTTTATCGCGTAATTCAGATACTTTGTCGCCCATATTTGATGGAGCGTCTGAAGGTTTAGTTCCAATAAGGTCAACTACTCCTTTAAAATTGCTCTCGGAGCCTATTGGAAGTTGAATGGGCACGCATTTTTTGCCGAAAGTTTCCTCAATTTGAGCCATAGTCTTGAAGAAGTCGGCATTCTCACGATCCATCTTGTTT
The DNA here is from genome assembly GCA_964453665.1 of uncultured Dehalococcoidia bacterium. Classification (GTDB taxonomy): domain Bacteria; phylum Chloroflexota; class Dehalococcoidia; order SZUA-161; family SZUA-161; genus DAOUTY01. The sequence goes on from CAYVQT010000056.1 coordinate 16,651, forward strand.
ATGAAGATTATTCGGGGAAGACCCTTATCTTCGGCATATCTCCATGCTAACTCCGTTCCCACCTCTACTCCTGAGGCGGCACAAACCACGATCACGGCACCCTCAGCTACACGCATCGCTGCCTTGACCTCCCCAATGAAGTCAGAGTAGCCCGGGGTATCCAGAATATTTACCTTTACTTTATTCCACTCAAAGGGGAGCAGGGAAGTGCTGAGACTGATTTTACGTTTCACCTCTTCCGGATCGAAGTCTGAAGTAGTTGACCCATCTTCAATCTTGCCCATCCTGGAAATTGCCTTTGCCAGGAATAACATGTTTTCACTGAGAGAAGTTTTACCGGCGCCGCTATGTGATAATAGAACAACGTTTCGTAAATGTTCGCTTGTGTAATTCTCCATATCCCTTTCCCCAATCCGTAGTGTCCCTATTGTACTTCATGTTGTGGGAAAGGCGCAACCGAAGATCAAGCCTTCAAACTAATCCTTGAGGTAATAATAGCCCTGTGGTATGCTGAACAATGAGTTCCGCAGAAACGAAGGATAATCTCTGTAAGAAGTGGTATCAATATGTGGAAACTGTTGATAACAATAGCGCTTGTTGTATTGATACTGCTCTCGGCGATAATAGGCAGCCAGCTAATCGTTAAAGACAATGACTGGGATAAGATCGCCAGTGCCTACAGCTTCAACATAATACGGTGGGAATTCGAAAATCTCTTCAGTAAATGGATATACAGTGCGGAACAGGTCTTCCATCCATGCGAGATCTCAGAAACCGAGAGGATACAACTGGTTAAGGACTATTTATGCCTGGACTATGAGATCGATTTACTTGAAGCCAGTATAAATAGAGATAAGGCTGAGGGTACTGCCTCTTCACAAGAAATAGATATGCTCGAAGAACAGCTTCTATATCTGAGGGCAGATAGGGAAGAGCGAGAATCACAGGTCGAGGATATTATAGAGGGGCAGATAAGTTCCGTTATGGCAGATGAAGGATTAACGAAAACACTCAAACTAGGTGGCGAGGCTGAGTTCCTTTTCCCACCATTGGATTTCGAATTCGATGATCTGCCAAACGTGCTGATTGTTTCACCACGACACGAGATAACCATCGTTGACACCACCGTACTCATACCAGATATGAGCCTGGAGGAAATTATAGAAATCGAAGAGGGGGTAGAGGAGTTAGGTTTCTCGGCCCTGATATTAAGAATTGGCGGTATTGCTACCTATCCCAGCATTGTTCCGGCAACAACTTCAATAGAGTATCTTTTATCCAAAATAGCACATGAATGGATGCATCACTACCTTTTCTTTCGACCACTAGGCCGAAATTACTGGTCTAACTACGATATGACTACCATAAACGAGACCGTTGCAGATATAGTAGGTAACGAAATAGGCATGCTGGTTTACGAACGATACTACGCGGATGAAGAGGAGGAAGTAACATCATCGGAGGTGGACGTTAAACCGGAATTCGATTTTAATAAGGAAATGAGGCAGATTAGGCTAACCGTCGATCAGTATCTGGCGTCAGGAGAGCTTGAGGATGCTGAGCAATATATGGAAGAGAAACGACAGTATCTTGCTGACAATGGATACTATATAAGGAGACTGAACCAGGCGTATTTTGCCTTTCATGGAACCTATGCTGATGCCCCTACATCAGTGAGTCCAATCGGGGAGCAATTGCGAGTACTGCGAGAGCGAAGCCAGTCTCTTGAGGATTTCATAGATGCTGTCTCCGGCGTCTCCAGTTATGAGGAGCTACTTAAGCTGGTTGACAGAGTTAATGAAGATTAATGCTCATAGCAGTATTCTCTTTACACCTTATGACCTTTATAATTATTTGCAATCCGATATAGCATTACAGTGGGGACTGTTGACGAATTGAGTATAACTCGTTGATCTAATCTTCCGAACTTGCTCTTTACCGATATTAATTCGGTGAAATAAAAATAGAATGTGGAAATACCTTGCATTTAAGATAATCGGAGTACCATTGTCCTATTTACCCGTGACGATTGGTTATCTGATTGCGCGTGTTGTTGCAGATAGCGTTTACCTATTATCGCCAAAATTGAGAGGCGCTATCGCAAACAACATGAGGCATGTTCTGGGCTCAGGGGCAGGCGACGATACCATCAGGCAGGCTTCGAAAGGTGTACTCAGAAATGCTGCCAGGAACTATTTTGATCTTATTAAATTACCCAACATTAAACTGTGTGATATTGAAAAGCGCATAACGGTATATGGCTGGCATAATTATGAGGACGCTCACAACAGGGGTAAAGGAGTAATCCTGGTTAGTGCACATCTCGGCAGTTTCGATATGACCGGTCAGATACTTGCGGCACGTTCAGAAAAGGTAACAGTTCTGGTTGAACCATTGGAGCCGGAGGCTTTGCTCAGTCATGTCACCGGTCTGAGGAAAAGCAAGGGCCTTACTTTTATGCCTGTTCGCTTTGGCGTGCTGAATACAGTTATTAACTCTTTACATCGTGGCGAAACAATAGGGCTTATCTGTGACCGTGATTTCGGAAAGGACGGCCGCAGATCGACTTTTTTCGGGGAAGAAACTACTCTTCCAGCAGGTGCTGTGAGAATCGCTATGCGAACAGGAGCCGCTGTTATCCCCGCCTTCAACCTGCGCAGAGGGAATAGCCACTATGACGTATTTTTTGAGCCTGCCCTTGAGATTAACAGCAGAGGAGATGAGGCACTGGCCAGGAATATGGAGCAGATAGTTCAAGTGATGGAGAAATACATTAGACTATGCCCTGAACAATGGGTTGTTCTCAGTCCCATCTGGGGTGATATGACCGACAAGTCTGGCCTTTTATAGACATGGGGCTTAACGCCTCCATGGATATGTAAATCATGCTTCTGATTACATTCCATGTGACTTACCATCTGTGTTGTTTATAATTATTTCATATTGAATGAAGCTAAATTTTATAGTAATATTATATCGTTAGTGGTGGGGCTGTAGCTCAGTTGGGAGAGCGCTTGAATGGCATTCAAGAGGTAGGGGGTTCGAATCCCCCCAGCTCCACCA
>CAYVQT010000057.1:0-19324 GCA_964453665.1 uncultured Dehalococcoidia bacterium
TTCTACAGAAAGGGTACATCCCAAATTCATTTTCAGCAATTTATAGTACATGACCTGAAGGTATGATGAGTCTTAAAGACAAAAGAAACAAAATACTTCACAGAAGGGAAAAGGCAACAAAAGATGACGCTGACCAATGCTTCAGTGTAGCTAGTGAGCTTGTGCAAAATTCTGCGCGGAAATTAGGTGAACTTTATGTTGTTCATCCACAGCATAGACTATTAGGTTTGCGTGACTAGGATGGCGACTGTATGACACTGCGTTATTAGAGTATTTGACTTGTGAACAACGCATATAAATACAAACAATAGATGGTTTTCTCCTTGTGAATCATTCTCTGGATATTTTAGATTTCCAGTCAAAATCCAGTGGTTTTATAGCTGTATATGTCACTACACAGAAGGCCCCTAGTATTCAGTCAATATCCTGCAATATAAATAAAAAGCATTGGTGTTTATAAAGTGCTATGCAAGCTTTGCAGACTTCTTACACTTACCCAGTCTGATAGCCTGCTTTTTCCAGGATGCGCTTGACTACTCTATTATCGCTCATTATAATGAGCACATGCTCAATATTTGGAGCAATAGAATATGATGCATATTCATATAATAGCTACAAATACTCAGAAAGTGCTTGGCCTTCTTGCGAAGTTTCCTGATCAGGAGTTCTATGAGCGTCAACTTGCTCGCAGGCTCGGAATATCTTCAGGCTCGGCAAACCGCGCGCTGAATGAGCTATACGCAAACGGGGCTCTAACGCGCAGGCGGGAAGGGAAGATGTATTTCTACTCGATTGATTCCTCGAATGCCGCCGTTATAGAGTTGAAGAAAATGATAACCATTATGCTGCTTGAGCCATTGGTAGAGAAACTGAAGAAGCTGTCAAGCCGCATAGTATTATATGGCAGTTGTGCTCTTGGGGTAGATACATCGGTGAGTGATATTGACTTGTTCGTTGTATCGAACAGCAATGAAGACGTGTCGAATATTATCAGCAATTTCAGATTCCCGAGGGGGTACGAGAATATTCATATTCAATACGTAATCAAAACGCCTGTCGAATTACTCGAGGGCGGTGACTCGGAACAACCTTTTATGGAGGAGGTTGATCGCGGAATAGTACTGTGGGAAAGAGTCGCCAGTGAATCGAGAGTTTAAGCAGTGTCTTGAAAATAAGAAGATCGTTCGCTTCGCTAGAGGCAAAAATCTGGTTGAGAAGGAACTGTCAGTCGCCAGAAATGACCTGGCGGATGCGAAGGCAGGCTATGAAAATGAGCGTTACAAATGGTCAACTATTCAGGCCTACTATGCCATGTTCCATGCTGCCAGAGCGTTGATCTACTCTCAGGGCTACCGTGAAAAGAGCCATTACTGCCTGGCTATGGCTTTGAGAACTCTATTTGTGGATGAAAGCAGAATGGATGCTCAGTCGGCTCGTGACTTCCTTAATGCTATGAACCTACGCGAGGCTGCTGATTATGAGGCCGAGTTCTCCCAATCCGGAGCGAAAGCGGTTATTGCTTCAGCGGAGAGGTTTATAGGTAAAGCGGTTGCTATCTTGGGTCTAGGTGATTCATAGAAATAGCCGTCAGCTTTAAAGGTCATCTTGTATGCAGGGTGCCGATATAGGCAAGAAACAGGTTGATAAAGACCAGTGCGCGGTTCCAGAATCGAGCTAATTTTCTGCCGACTTTCCTCAGGAATCTGTCATGCTGATTGTAATTAGCACTACTAAATATGAAAATGCTGTTTTTAGGATAACCCAATTAAAGACTACGTTCGTGGTGAGCACTTCGGCTCTGCTCAATACAAGATTGTCGAACCATGACCGGCCCTTCGACAGGCTCCCTTCGACAAGCTCCCTTCGACAAGCTCAGGGCGAACGGTTTAGATCCTATTTAAAAGCAATGTCTAACTAACCTGATATCCCGCTTTTTCCAGGATGCGCTTGACTGATAGAGAGGCGGGGGAGTCCTCCGGCAACTCCAGCAGCGATTTGCCATCGAGGTTATACTGCTCAACCTCGGCATCGTAATCCATCCTGCCCAGGTAGGCTGCGCCATCGCTCCCGATGCGTTTCTCAAGCTCATCGTTGAATCTATAGTTGGCCACCGTGTAGAAATTCCGGTATTTGATGCCTACTTCAGCGGTAAGCCTCTGTATCCTCGCTACATTCTTGAGGGATTTCATGGATGGGTCCAGTATGATGAACATGTCATCCACTTCTGAGGTAATATTTCTGTTGAGATGCTCCAGACCTGCCGGGGCGTCTATAAGGGTATAGGCGTAGTTCTGTGCAAGCTTGGGAATTATTCCTCTGAGCAGGTTATTGGGGGCGCAGTAGCAGCCCTCGGTCCACTTAAAGCCCAGGGAGACCAGGTCGAACTCGTCAGACTCGTAGATACATTCGGTGTTGAACAGATACAGTATTTTCTCGGGCAGGGGCATGGCGCTCAGCTCTTCATAGCCCTCATTTTTTTGAATATCGTAGAGGATGTCAAGCACTGTCCTGACCCCCTCTTTTTCCAGGTCTATCCCCAGCATATCTGCCAGGCTCTGGTCGGGATCGATATCAATAAGGAGCTGCGGGTGAGCCAGATACCTTGTGGCCAGGGCTGTGAAGGTCGTTTTACCGGTGCCTCCTCTGCCTGTAGATACGATTCTTTTACCCATTTTATACCCCTTATTTTTTCAACCGGCGGTTTATCGCACAGGGATTCACCCTGACGATAAGGGTTCTTCTTATGTCTCCTCAGTCGGCCCCTAGACCTTGTAGGTTTTGATGTGGAAAGGGATGTAGAGGGGACATCTTCCTATCAAGCTGGTGGCGAATAGTATTACCCCTATAACTCCTACCACGATTAACGCAGCGCCACCCAGAGCACCGAATCCTACCCCCATCATCACTACTCCAATGATAAACCTGATAACCCGATCGGCCGTTCCCATGTTGCGCTCCATATCCAAGCCTCCTTATTAGTTACCGGCCACGGCGGGCTCAACCGCTTCACGCCAGCGTATCTATCTGTTGCTGTTATCCGTATGCCCTGCTGGCGCTCCAGTCTTTCCCGCTATTTCCGCATCCCACTTTGCAACCTGCCGGTATCCTGCCAGATGGCCTAAAGCCATAGCCAGATTATTCCTCAGCGCTGTCTGAGCGTCATTTGAGTATTGCAGATAATTCTGATCTGTTATCAATGCAATTGGCGCCGATGCGCGGTATGCACCCTCAAGGTTGTTAAAAACCCTGTCCCAGAACTCCACCAGTTCATCCCAGGAGGCGTGCAGGCATTTGTTTCTGATCTCTCTGGTTGCGGACTCTACCTCTTTCTGTGTCATAACGACCTCTTGTATTATGTTAAGTTAGCTAAAGGGCTCGACTCTCTTACCCAGATGCGGTACACCTTCTCTCCACCCTCCTCATAGCATTTCAGTCCACTCGGATCCGCTTCTTCCACCTCTACGTTCTCCTTGCCACAAAGCTCGATGGTCTGGTCCAGCCAGTTCTTGAAATGCGTTCCACCGCCAAAGTAGACTTTTCTCCATACGTTGCCTTCATCGTCCGTGCGTTCTCTGACAAGATCCTCCGCCTCTATTCTTGCCCGTTCCCTGCTTTCCTCCGTCATTTCATTCTCCGTCGCTTTTCTGTTTCCCGAATAATATCACTGACCTTCTACCAATTACAACTTGCAGCGCTAGATGAGCCGTTGTGGTGAGATTTATTGTGTATCCTATTCGTCGATGGTGATTCTGGATTCCATGAAGTCAATCTCTTTTAACTTCCCCTGGAGTACCTTTTTTTCGCCAAACAGGGTCTCAAGCTCGATTACGTTGCCATCCAGCGTCATGTGAGCGATTTCCTGAAGAATCGGCTGGTCGCTTTGTGTTCCCTGATATGCAGCGGCGAGACACATTTCACCACCTCCTGTAGCGTATTCAGACTGCGCCCTGTCTATGCTACGGGTTCATTCATGTTTTCCGGCGCCGGAAAGCAGGGTATCAGCTATCCTTTCCACTTCCGCTTTTATATTATTCGATTGCAGGCGGCGGCCTTCGAGGCCAGCCTCGAGGATTTCAGCGTCGTAAGGAATACACCCTATCGTGTGTATGTCGCTGGCACGCAGTTTTTCCTTCAGCTTGCCTGCCATATCATCCGAGGTGGCTTTATTGATTACGGCCCAGATATTCCTTATCCCCAGTTCTCCGGCCATGCTGTTGACTTTATCTGCCAGGACGAGGGATTCGAATGACGGGTCGACAACTAAAAGAACGATATCTATGCTGGTGTCGACTCCCCTGCCGAAGTGCTCCACACCAGCTTCCATGTCCACGATTGCTATCTCGTTCTCTTTCAGTTGCAGCTTCTTCAGGAACTCCCTGCTCAACACCCCCATGGGGCAGGCGCACCCTTCCAGTGATTGTAGTATTTTACCTATGCACACCAGGCTGATGCCGTCACCCCTGGCAATATGTTCAGAAGGTATATCGTTGAGAGGTATTTGACTGCGTGCTATGACGTTTATTTCCTCTTCAGCTTGTGCCAGTGGGGTCTTGGGGAAGATGCTTTTCACCTTTTTTTTGCCCCCCACAAGTTCCAGGATGGGGACTGGCGGTTTTTCAAAACCCAGCATTCGGTAGAGACCCGAGTTTGACTCATCGGAGTCGACAACTACCACCTGATAGCCCTTCTCTCGCATACCATTTGCCAGCAGGGTTGCTATAGCGCTTTTTCCGCTGCCGCCCTTGCCGCACACCGATATCTTCATACGTGTCTCCCTCATAGGCCTGCTTGATGACTTACATCATCCTGATTGCGTTCAATGGGCAAGCCTTAACGCATTTGGCACAGCTGTGGCACCATTTTGCCGGGTTGATTTCGGGCATTTCGTAGGGTGCTTCCTGTTTTAGACTCCCGTACTCACACGCAAGCATGGCAACGCAGACCCCACTGTCGCATTCTTCAGGTCGGCACCTGGCGTAGTCCAACGCAGGGACTTTCTTGGGCATTAACTGCCCTTCTCTTTCGCTGTCATCTCCGCTAGCTGTTCTTCCAGTTCCTCAAGCTCCTGTAGCATCGCGGGCGGAACCGAGTGAGGCGGTATGCGCCGCTTCAGCTCAGCGATTCTTTCCTCGAGTTCCTCGCGACTTCGAATCGTCATTTTATTGAGCTTTGATTTATATGCTGTCGAACCACCCGTCGGCGAATCTCCTGCGGATTCTCTCTTCGGGGTATGCTCTGTCTACATCCGACTGATTGAATGTATATTTATACCGCGCACAATATTCAGCGAGAAGCTTATACGCACGGTTCAGCTTTTTCATTGACTCCTGGTGCTCCAGCTTGTCACTGCTTGTATCGGGATGGTAGCGAAAGGACATTTTCCTATAGGCCTGTTTTATCTCTTTGAGGCTGGCAAATTCCCCCAGGCCCAGGAATTTTCGAGCCTCGTCTATTTCTTCGAAACTGGCCATCTATTTGTCCCCTGGCGTTCGACTACGGCTAAAATTTGGGCTAGAGCAATGCCTCGACCTTGGGCCGGATCATGGTCTCAGGTACTGCGCCAAGGCTCTCGTCCACCTTCTGCCCATCCTTGAAGAAGATAAGCAAAGGTATGCTCATAATTTGGTATTTCATAGCCATCTGAGGATTTTCGTCCACATTCAGCTTGAAGAAATTAACTTTGCCGTTGAACTCCTCTGACAACTTCTCGGTTATTGGCGAAATCATGCGGCACGGACCACACCACGGGGCCCAGAAATCCACCACGGCAGGCAAATCGGATTTTAGAACCTCGTCTTCGAAGTTCAGGTCTGTGAGGTCTGACACCATTGTAAACCCTCCTTTATGTATATATCTAGCGAAATTGCTCGGTTGCTGATATCAGAGCATTCAGCGAGTTTCTGAGATAGGCTTCAGACTGGAATTCCCCCAGCTTTTTCAGGGGTTCGCCCTGCTGGAACAGGAGTATAGCTGGCAACGGAAGGATGTTGTACCTTGCTGCAAGATCAGGCTCTTTTTCAACATCGATTTTAACGAATTTTATTTTTCCCTCGTATTCTTCGGTAAGGTCCTCTGTGATCAAACAGAGGGCAAAGCATGATCCGCAGGGCGAAGCGGTAAAACACGCGAATACCGGAAGTTCCGATTTAAGTACCTCATTGTCGAAATTTCGACCGGTAATCTCTATCATTATAACACCCCCTTGCCTTGCCAGACTCCATTTATATGCCTCACAGCATTTATATTTTCAGATTGTCTTAGCCTTTAACTTTTCAATCCTTTCGAGCAGGCCATCTGTTCTCTGTCTCAGGCCGGAGACCGTAGACATAAGTTCTTCATTGGATACCGGCAATATCTCTATAACAGCGCCCTCCGGGCATACTTGCTGGCACAGGAGACAGGAGTTGCACCTTTCCTGGTCTATTCTGGCTATTCCGCCCGCAAGCGAAATCGCGCCGGTAGGGCAACTCTGAGCGCAAAGACCACAGCCTAAACATAGGGTATCTCTTACCTTAAGCATTTCGTCACCTTCTGTATACTCACTTGACTGCCGTTTTCGACTTCTCGCTGACGTTAACTGCTTCTGCTTTATCCCCGTCTTTCAGTACCATAGCGCCTACCGGACAAACCGCAGCGCAATCGCCGCAGCCTTTGCAATTGGTTTCCGCGATAGGCTTGCTTTCAAAAGTGGTGACAATACGCTGAAAGCCGCGCCGGGCAAAGCCGAGGACTCCTATACCTAACTTGTCCCGGCATACCCACACGCACCTGCCGCAGAGAACACACTTGTTGGGATCGTATGTAAACACAGGACTGCTTGAGTCTACAGGCAGTTCATGATCTATCTTCCTGAACCTCTTCGAGTTCAGCTTTACTCCCAGGTGAGCGGCGATTTTCTGGAGGTCGCAGGCGCGATTAGCCGGACAGCTGGCGCAGTCAACCGGGTGACTGGCTAAAAGGAGTTCTAGTGCGGTACGCGCCAATCGACGGGCCGCGGAACCCCGGGTATTTACCCTCATACCTTCCTCGACAGTCACGGTACAGGCGGTGACCGGCTTATTGTCACCCTCGATCTCTACGAAGCAGAGGCGGCAGCTGGCGAAAGGTTTCGATAAATCACGAATTGCGCACAGGTTGGGTATATAAATGCCGTTGTCGAGTGCTGCCCAGAGCAACCTCTCGTTTTTACGAGCTTTTATTTCCTTGCCGTCTATTGTCAGCGACACGGTATTCATTTTTTCCCCTTGGGTGCCGGCACCAGCTCTGGTGGTGACAGCCTGATAACAGCGTTATACTGCGGAGGGCAGGCTTCAAGGCAGGTGTTGCACTTGACGCATTTCTCCTGGTCTATGACCTTGATGCCCTTCTTATTCGATGAAATAGCCTCCACTGTGCAGGTGCCGACGCAGGCGTCGCATGAACGCTCACACTTCTCGGGAAGGATGTAATAGGCGATAAGGTCATGGCACATCAGTGCGGGGCAGCGACCTTCCTTAATATGCGCCTCGTATTCATCTCGGAAATAGTTCAGTGTGGTTAATACAGGGTTAGGCGCTGTCTTGCCCAGGCCGCAGAGCGAGCCTTCTTTTATATCCTGAGCCAGATTATACAGGGTGTCGATATCTTCTATGCGACCCCGGCCCCTGGTGATATCTTCTAAGATCTCCAGCATCTGCTTCGTCCCCAGGCGGCACATTGTGCATTTGCCGCAGGACTCCCTCTGGGTGAACTCAAGGAAATAGCGAGCCACCTCCACCATGCAGTCATCCTCGTCCAGCACTACCATCCCGCCTGAACCCATCATGGCCCCGGCCTCTCTCAAAGAGTCGAAGTCGATAGGCAGATCAAGCGCTGACTCCGGCAAACAGCCTCCCGATGGCCCTCCGATCTGCACCGCTTTAAAGCGCTTGCCATTGGGGATACCGCCGCCGACATCGAAGATAATCTGTCTTAGCGTGGTTCCCATTGGCACCTCTGTGAGGCCTGTGTTGACTACCTTGCCCGCCAAGGCGAAAACGGCTGTGCCCTTGCTTCCTTCGGTGCCAATGCCGGAAAACCACGCGCTTCCATTCCTTATTATGCTCGGCACATAGGCCAGGGTCTTCACGTTATCGATGAGTGTGGGCTTTCCATTGAGCCCGCTCACCGCCGGGAAAGGAGGTCGATGCTGGGGGAGTCCCTGTCTACCTTCGAGAGAGGCGACGAGGGCTGTTTCCTCGCCACAGACAAAGGCTCCTGAGCCCTGAAAGAGTTTGATATCAAAGTTGAAATCACTCCCAAATATATTTTTACCCAGCAGCCCAAGGCGGCGCACCTGTCGAAGCGCGATCCTAACCCTGTGCACTGCCAGAGGATACTCCGCGCGTACATAGATATACCCGCGGTGTGCGCCCACCGCATATGCGGAGATTATCATACCCTCTATGACCGAGTGAGGGTCGCTCTCTAAGAGGGCTCTGTCCATAAAAGCTCCGGGGTCACCCTCATCACCGTTGCATATGATGTACTTAGGCCTGCCGCGGGTGTTGCGGCATACTTCCCACTTTTGCCAGGTAGGGAAACCCGCCCCGCCTCTACCCCGCAACCCCGATTCTTTAATAACTTCTATGATCTCCGTTGGCGGCATCTTGAGTGCTTTATCAAGTGCTTCGTAACCGCCCTTGGCGATATAGTGGTCGATGTTTTCGGGATCGATATGCCCGCAGTTCTCCAGAATAAAGTGCTTCTCATAGCCGAATCGGGGCAGGTCGTAAATAGATGGAATGGTATCGCTTTTCTCAAGAGCCCCGAGTGTGAATTCAAGAGACGGGTCTTCACCGACAATATAATCCTGCACCAGGCGCTGGGCTATCTCAGGAGTAACGTAGCCGTAAGCCATAGGAGGATTGCCGGGCTTGGCTATGATTACCAGAGGCTCTGCGTAGCAATGTCCCATACAGCCGACCTCGAGTAAGCGTGCATCTATGTGTTCTTTTTCCAAACTTCCCTTTATCGCATGCAGGACTTCCAGGGAGCCGGCTGCTCTGCCGCAGGTAGCGGTGCCGACCATAATAACCGGCACTTTGCCATCCGTAAGGTCCCGGACTTTGTCTAGAGCGTCGTTCTTTATGTGCTCAAAGGTTGAGTTTGGTCCCGGTACGGCTGATACCTTCACTGTGTATCTTTACCTTCCTTCTCCTTCTCAATCTGAAAAGAGAGCAGTATGCCGTCAACCCTGGTAGGACTGGTTTTGGCTTCTACCTTTTCGTCAACAACCGTTACTGGCGCCATAGCGCAGCAGCCGACACAGGCTACTGTATCAAGGTCAAACTCCCGGTCGGAAGTGGTCTCTCCCTGGTCAATGCCCAGCCGTCTTTTCCAGGCGTCAAGGACGATGTAACCGCCCTTCATATGACAGGCGGTTCCCAGGCAAACCCTGACGGGATGCTTGCCTGGAGGATTGAGTCGAAACTGGTTATAGAACGTAACCACACCGTAAACGTCCATTTCCGGTATCTTCAGGTAATCAGAGACTTCAACCATCGCTTCACGGGGGATGTATCCTAGCTGGCCCTGAACCTTCTGCAGGATAGGTACCAGGTTCTCCCTTTGCTTGCCGAATTTACTGAGCACCTTTTTTGTTTCTTTCAGAATCGTTTCGCTTTCCTCGGTCATATTAGCAGCTCTCGCGACTTAATAAAGTATTGTCGATGAAAATTTGTCACTTTTCATGGCTTTGGCGGTGACTTTCAGATAATACTGTACTCTTTTTACACCTCCGGCAATAGCCCTCTAAATGCAGTACTGCTTTGTTGGTACGGAAACCGCAGCTCTGCTCGACCTCGGACACAAGCTTGGCTATCAGAGGACTTTCGAATTCAATGACCTGCCCGCACGCAGTGCATACCAGGTGGTAGTGTTCTGCAGAATGCTTTATCTCGTAATAACAATGAATGTCGTCAAGGCGTATCTCGTCCACCAGGTCCAGTTCTTTAAACAGGCGGAGATTGCGGTAGACCGTAGCGAGGCTAATCTGGCGGTCCCTCTCAATAGCCAACCTGTAGAGCTCCTTGGCGTCCAGATGGCTTTTCGCCTCCCGGAGTATATCAAGGAGCAATCGCCTTTGCGCGGTAACGGGGCGGTCTTTTATTGCGATGTCATGATTGCGTTTGATTCTCATTCTCACCTTTGATTATAGCAACTAGTTATTTCCTTTGTCAAACGGAGCCCACCGGCGCGGTCGACAATTGGACGGGTTTGACTTAAGATAGTGAGCAATGTGGGTGCGAAAGATAGCCTGTTGAGAAGAGTATAATGCTGGTTCTTATTACAGGAGGTACTGGGCTGGTAGGCAGAGCGCTCGCTGCCGGTTTAGTTAGTGATGGTCACGATGTCGTCGTACTCAGTCGTGATCCTCAAAGGGCGTCTGGTTTGCCGGGTGGAGTGCGTATTGAGCGTTGGGATGCGCTAACTGCCAGTGGATGGGGTTCTATGGTAGATGGGGCTGACGTTATAATCAACCTGGCCGGTGAGAACATTGCGGCAGGCCGCTGGACTCCTCAGCGCAAACGCCGTATACGTGATAGCCGCTTGAGCGCTGGACTGGCTGTGGTTCAAGCAGTAGAATCGGCTTCCCGCAGGCCGGGTGTGGTCATCCAGGCTTCAGGTGTGGGCTTCTACGGTGACTGCGTCGATGGAGACGAGGTAACAGAGGAGATGCCCGCAGGTGACGATTTTCTGGCGCAGCTAGCTATAGAGTGGGAAGGTTCCACATCTTGTGTGCGGGAATTAGGGGTCAGGTGGGCGGCCATCCGAACTGGCGTGGTGCTTAGCACCGAAGGCGGCGCTATGCCTCGTATGATGTTGCCGGTTCCTCTCATATCCGCCGGACGTTTCGGAAACGGGAGGCAGTGGTTTCCGTGGATTCACATAGATGATGAGGTGAATGCCATTAGATTCCTGATTGAAAATGAAGCTGCCAGCGGCCCCTTCAACTTGGCTGCGCCAAATCCGGTAACCAACGCAGAGTTTGCCCGAAACCTGGGACGAGAGCTAGGACGTCCGTTGCTGGTACCGGTCCCTGCTTTGGCCCTGCGTATACTCCTCGGCGAGATGGCAACAGCTTTACTCGGTGGCCAGAGGGCGGTTCCGGGACGTCTTCTGCAAATGGGATTCACCTTTCGATTTCAAGATGTCGGTACAGCGTTGCGGGATTTGCTGCGATGAGAGTAGGGTCTAAGCAATTAGAGCGTGGCCTTCTTCAGCAAAGGTAGCATTAATGGATGAAAAAAGCCTGGATATGCTGGAATTCCCCAAGGTGAGGGAGATTCTGGCCGGCTTCGCCTCGTTCTCAGCAAGCCGGGAGCTGGCCTTGGGCCTGCTTCCGTCATCAGACCCTGCTCTGATTTCTCAGTTGCTGCGGAGGTCAGCCGAGGCGCGTCGCCTTCTTTCACTGGTGCCTGACTTCTCTATCAGGGGAGCTCTTGATGTTCGGGATATTGTTCGTATGGCGACCAGAGGCAAGGTTCTCGAACCGCATGTCCTCGTCGATATACAACAGACATTGGCGGCAGCGCGAAATGTGCGCACTAATCTGCGCAAGCTTGCGAATGAGCTTCCCCTGCTGTGGAATATCACGGAGCGGATTGTTGAATTGAACTCACTTGATGAAGACATCAGCTTAAGTATCTCGGCGTCGGGTGAGTTGCTGGACTCTGCTTCCCCAAAATTGGCCAATCTGAGGAAGCAGATAAAAGAAACGCAGCAGCAGTTGCTTGATCGACTGGAGTCGATAATGAGGTCGCCCAGAGGGCGGAAAGCCCTCCAATCGTCTTTCATTACAGAGAGAGAAGGCCGGTATGTACTTCCTCTGAAGGCTGAATTTCGAAAGGAGCTGAAGGGCATTGTTCACGATGTCTCCAACACGGGAGCCACGGTGTTTATGGAGCCCTGGTCGACTGTTGATTTGGGCAATGAGCTGCGCCAATTTATGATTGAAGAGCAACATGATGTGGAAAGGATTCTCGCAGCTCTCAGTGCTATGGTCGGAGCAAATGAAGCGGAAATAACGCAGAACGTGAGTTTAATCGCGGAGTTGGACCTTGAGCTGGCAAAGGCGAGATATGCAGGTAAAGCTAATGCCACGGAGCCGGTACTGAGAGCTGTCGGCGATAGTGGCCAGGATAAAGCTGCTATAGAATCAGGCGTACTCAGGCTTGTCGATGCCAGACATCCTCTGCTTGCGGGTAAGGCAGTACCCCTGACAGTAGAGATAGGCAGAGATTACTCTATAATGGTAATTACCGGGCCTAATACCGGAGGCAAGACTGTAGCCCTTAAGACAATTGGACTTTTAACCCTGATGGCTCAGGCCGGTATGCCTATACCTGCTTCGGAGAAAAGCTGTATCCCCGTTTTCGACTGTGTCTACACTGATATTGGAGACGAACAGAGCATAGAGCAGACCTTATCCACTTTTAGCTGGCACATGGGAAATATCGTTCGCATCATTCAATTATCTACGGAAAAGAGCATGGTGCTTCTGGACGAACTTGGGACCAGCACGGACCCTAACGAAGGAGCTGCTCTGGCACGGGCAATTTTGATGTATTTTCTGTCAAAGCGAAACATTGTTGTGGCCACCACACACTACAGTGAACTTAAGGTTTTCGCACATAAAACTGCCGGGCTGCGAAATGCCTCGTTGGACTTTGATCCCGTTACACTGGCACCGACTTATCATCTAACGATGGGTATTCCTGGCGGAAGCAATGCTCTTGCTATAGCTTCACAACTGGGTCTTTCCCCGGACATTATTGATTCTGCAAGGGAAATGATGGCAAAAGGTACCCAGGATTTCGAGGTGATGTTGGCGGACTTGATGACCGAGAAACGCGGAATCGAAAATCTGCGCGACAGCCTCAAGGAGGCGAAGGAGTCGGCGGAAGACCTGCGAAGTCACTGGGAAAACGAGCTCAAGAGGCTGCGGGAAGAGGAACATACCTTGATTAGAGTCGAGAGGGACAAGCTTGCTGAGGAGTCAGCCGGGTTGCAAAGGGAGGTACGGAGAGCAGCAGCGGAATTGAAGAAAGTCAGGTCGCAGGAGAACTTGGAACGAGCCGAAAAAGCGTTAGAGGTTGTACGCTCGCAACTCAGAGGACTGAGTGCGAGAATCAAGGAAGGGCAAAGCGAGCTGACCGGTGAGATAAACGAGTCCAGGCAGATTGGAATGGGCGACAAAGTGTGGCTGACTGAGGTAAGCATGTGGGGAGATGTACTCTCGGTAAAGGAAGAAGATGGCCAGATTGAGGTTCAGGTGGGAGATACCAGACTCAAGATGAATCTGGATGATGTCGCGAAGCTAAAGCCGCCTGAAGGGAAAGTACTGCCTGCGTTACCGAAGTTAGGGCGCAAGCTGAGTTCCAGGACAATCTCCATAGAACTTGACCTGCGGGGAAAACGGGCCGATGAGGTGACTCCCGAGCTGGACAGATATCTTAACGATGCATGCCTTGCCAATCTTAGCCAGGTCCGCATTATTCATGGCTACGGGACCGGCACAGTGCGCCAGATAGTGCGGGATATGCTTGCCTCTCACACTCTGGTGAAGTCTTTCAGGCCTGGCGAGAAGGGCGAAGGAGGGGACGGAGTTACGATGGTTTGGCTGTAGAGGATATGGACAATTGTAGTGGAAAAAAACATAACTGCAATGTCTTGTCGACCAGCAGAATAAATCGGGATACGTCGAGTATATGTTAGTCTCCAGTCGCCGTAAGCTTAATAGGGTGAAGATGCTACGATTGCTCGACCGGTTGGGAGATACCCCCGGTACCGCGGTGTCTATTTACATACCGCCCGGTGTGCCTGTATCCGGGATTGAGAAGGCGCTGGATTTTGCCTTTAATGCAGAGGATGTTTTACCCGATGTCAACAGGGCGGTAGCTCATTCCACGACGGGCGTTGTCCTTTTCTGGGGCGAGCAGGGAAAATATTTGGTGATTCCGCCATTTCCTGTATCAGAAAAATTGTTTTCAAGCGGTTACGATGTGGAACTTCTACGTTCACTTTTCAGGAAAGAATTTATTGTAGCCCTGATATTGTTGCGTTTGGGCGCATACGCTATTGGAGTGTTTCGGGGACAGGAACTGCTATCCAGCAAAGTAGGGACAGGGCATATTCACCAGCGCCACAAGAAGGGCGGTTCGTCACAGCGGCGGTTCGAGCGTGGTCGCGAAAAACAGATTGAGAATTTCTTCGAGCGCGTTTGTACACGTGTACAGGAGCGCCTGTATCCTTATGTCAACCAGCTCGACTACATAGTTTACGGAGGCGAACGTCACACTTTGCTGTCATTTAGAAAGCAATGTGAGTTCCTGGGAACGATCGGCCATTGTACTTTAGGAATAACGTTGAACGTTCGTGAACCCGGGCAGGTGACTCTTGAAAATGCAATAGACGAGGTCTGGTCAAGCGAAATCATCCAGTGGCGGGAAGAACAAGCTTGAGCGTCGCAATAAGATAACTCGCAGATACAAACATTTGTATCGGGATGTCAATCTCTTAGCTATTCAGTTGGGTTGTAAAATAACCGGGGAGATCAGGTCAAATGAGAATAACCGGCAAAATGGGCATGTTAACCGTCCTGGCGGTATTACTGGGATTTTTACTTCCCGCATCGGTCGCCAGTGCTGACGAAATAGTCACTTTTCCCGATCCAAATCTTCAGGCAGCAGTCAGCAAGGCAATAGGAAAGCTCACAGGTGATATCTACCAATCTGACCTGGAAGACCTTACCAGACTGAGCGCTGACGTCAAAGGAATTACTGACCTTACCGGTCTGGAATACTGCACAGGGCTCACCGAGCTTTCAATTGCGTATAACGAGATCAGCGACATCACCCCGATCTCTAACCTGACTAACCTCAGCAGGCTCCACTTACACAGTAATAATGTAAGTGACCTAACGCCGATTGCTAATCTCTGCAGCCTGACTCGTGTATCTTTTTCTGGCAACCGGATAAGCGATATCTCACCCTTAACGAATCTGGACGGTCTTACTGAACTCCACCTTTCCGAAAACGAGATAAGCGACATTACACCGCTCGCGAACCTCAGCAACCTAAGCATACTTACTCTGCAGAATAACGATATTGAGGACATCTCAGTATTATCGAATCTGACCGGCCTAACTGAGCTTTTTCTCTGGAAGAACCTGGCGAGCGACATTACACCGCTCGCCAATCTTACCGGCCTGACTGACCTACGCATCGGGTATAACCAGATAAGCGACATCTCTCCGCTCAGCAGTCTAACCGGCCTCACTGTTCTCCATCTTGGTGGGAACAGGATAAGCGATATCTCCACGCTGTCTAATCTCACCAGCCTGACCACACTCTACCTTTGGAAGAATCGTATCGACGATGTAACCCCGCTATCTGACCTCAACCAGCTGAGTTTTATATCACTTTGGTTGAATAAGATTAGTGACATTGCTCCGCTCATGGAGAATAGTGGTCTCGGTGATGGCGACTTCCTCGACCTGACTGAAAATCCGTTGAGCAGTAATTCGGTAGATATCTACATACCCGCTCTTCGTGAAAGGGGCGTGAAGGTATCCTGGGAATCGGCTTGGGACTCTACGCCGACCCCTACTCCCAAACCGATTATGACACCTATAACCACACCGCCGCCATTTCCCACAATCGCTTCCCCGGTACTGACACCGGAGTCTACTCCCCCGGGGACGCTGGGCCCTACGCAAAGACCGACGCCATTACCGATATCTGAGGAGGAGACGCTTTTCAATGTGTGGTTTGTGATTGGGCCTGTTCTTGGAATAGTGATTGCAGGCAGTGCAGGCTATTATCTGGTGCGACGGAGAAGGTGACCTTTAGTAGATCTTACCTGCCTTTATATGAGGCCGAGATTCGGAGTGCGTTGGTAGGGCAGGTATCGATACATTTACCGCATCTGATGCAGTCGATCGAATTCTCTATGTCCTCTGGCTCCTCGATCTTAACCGGACAGACATTTACGCACTTCTTGCAGTTGTTGCACTTAGTCATATCAAGCTTGATATTTACAATACCGACTCTATTGAAAACGCCGAGTATACCACCGAGTGGGCAGAGATAACGGCACCAGAACCGGCCGATGAGGAAGAATGCAACAAGTGCTATCGCCAGAGTAGCTATGTGGACCCAGAAGAACGTTCCAAAGGAAAGCTCTGGTGAGGCAAAGCGGTGCGGTATCGCTGCGAACAAGCTGCCCGCCGGACAAATCTTGCAGAAGAGGACGTCGGTGGCGAGCCATGCCGCGATTATTGATCCTGCCAGTACTAAAAAGCTTGGCCAGGGGTAACGGCGCAGGCTGATGAAATCCCCGCGTCGCCGTATCCATATGACCAAATCCTGCACAGTGCCGAAGGGGCAAGCCCATCCGCACCAGAACCGGCCAAATCCGAGGGCTAACACGCCCAGCAATCCGATTGCATAAAAGGGGAATTGTCCGACTGCTGCGTAGTTTTGAAAGACCCCTATCGGACAGGCAAAGGTGGCCAGGGGGCAGCCATAGCAGTAGAAGAAAGGGCATACGGCGCCGGTTTTTAGAAACTGTACGAAGCCTATGTTAACCAGAATTAGTATTATTAGCTGTGTTGACCGCCTTAATTTGCCTAACCTGCTCATAAATTATCAGCCGCTGAGCCCCAGGCAGGAGATGCAGATAACACGTACGAGAGCCTGAACGTCGCCGTATTGATGATACACAACGAGTCCGGCTATAAGAAAACCGATGAGAACGCCCAGCAGGACCAGGCGTATGGCGGTCAGATTGTGGGCCCACATATATAATACCTGCCTTTTATAGCTATAGGAGGCATATGCCTTTATTGAAGTTCAATGTTAAGTTTGCCACTGCTCGATTACTGCTTGAGCTGCTTGGTAGAAATCGGCAGCGTTTACATACCCTACAATGCTGGCGATCTCGTACTGCTTCTCGTATCCATCCGGTTCGGTGAAGACCATCGTTGGAACTGCTGTTACACCGTATCTTGAAAAAAGCGTGCTTTTCCCGGCATTGCTTTTCAGGCAGATGAAGTTTGAGTTTAAAAAAGCGCCTAATTCCTCATCATTGAACGTGGTATTATCCATCTGACGACATGCGGGGCACAAATCTGTGTAGAAATTTATCAGTATAGGCTTGTTCTGGGACTGGGCGTCACTTAGAGCTTCACTCCAGTCATTTAGCCAGTTAACCTTCCCTCCACTACTGACGATGGAGCAACCCCCTGTTATCGCGGTGAGTAGCATTAATAAAATAATTAGCGAGACGGCTTTTCTTCGCATAGACGCCCTTTCCGGTTACTGCCTAATGTTGGTTCTTATGCTCTTGCAGCTTAAGCGCCTCACGGGCGCTGACTAATCATCCTCAGGTGCTGCACCCGGTGATCTTGATATATCCTGACTTGTACAAGGTGTCCTGGCAGTAAGGGCTTGACACGGTAAGGGTTACAGTGTAGTAGCCATTTTTATTGTAGGTGTAACTTGGGTTCTGCAGATTGGTGTCTATTTTGCCGTCACCGTTCAGGTCCCATGCCCAGTTGGTAATCTCTCCGCTTGAACCATCGGTGAACTGTACGGTAATTACACCCGTACCTGTAGTAGGATTAGCGGTGAAGTCGGCTGTACAAGTCGGATTCGATACTGTGAAGAAGCCAACAACCTCGGTGCCGCTTGAGGTGGTGACTGCTATATCCCTTAACCCCGTTTCTGCTGTCATATTGATGGTGACGCTGACGGTTATCTGTGTATCGCTATCAACTGTAAAGCTGTTTATAGTTATCCCCTCTCCGAAGCTGACACTGGTTGCTCCAGACAGGTTGGTGCTCGTTATGACCACTGATAATGTATTACCAAGGATGCCAGAGCTGGGGCTCACGCCAGTTACCTCAAAGCCGCTGGTCAATGTACCTGTTCCACGTGGAGTTGTTACTGAAACATCCCTTGTCCCAATAGTGGCGGTGGGACTAATCGTAAGATTGGCCGTTATCTGAGTCTGGCTGTCGACAGTGAAGCTGTTGACGGTTACACCCAGCCCTGCTCTAAAAACAATCGAGCTGGCTTCATAGAAACCTGTACCGCTGACTGCCACATCAAGCGTTTCACCGAGGCCGCCGTGGTCAGGATTAAGCCCGGTGACTATCGGCGGGCCGGGAATTGTAGCCGTAAAACCTTCATCGAGTGTTCCGCTTCCGCCAAGGTTGGTAACCATTACATCCCTTGAAGCTGCTTTGGCATCGGCGTCGATAGAGATACTGGCAGTTATCTGCGTCTGATTACCAATTGTGAAGTTGTTGACGGTTATACCCTCCCCGAAGCTTACTGCATTTGCGCAATCGAAGTTTGTGCCTGTGATCACAACGTGCAGCGTCTTACCCTGGTCACCACTTTCAGGACTTATCGCTGTTACTGTAGGTGGAGCAGGAAGGTTCACGCTGAAACCTCCCGTCAGCGTTGCAGTGCCGTTGGGAGTATTAATAGAGACGTCCCTTGGGGTTGATGATGCGGTGGGGGATATAGAGATGTTGGCTGTTATCTGGGTCGGGCTGTTAACGTTAAAGCCATTGACTGTTATTCCCGCTCCAAAGCTTATTGAAGTCGCATCTGTTATGTCGTATCCGGTAATGGCGACATCAAGCGTCTCTCCAAGAGCGCCGGAGGAGGGGTTAACCTCGATTATTGTGTTTACTGATGAAACGAGCTGGATGTAGTTTGACTTGGTCTCGATATCCGTACCACCGGAGCCACTCGCGTTTAGTATTATTGTGTAGGTGCCCGGGCTGTTATAGGTATACTGTGGGTTCTGAAGTGTACTATCTACGAGCTGGTCGCCATTGAAATCCCATGCCCAATAACTGACATCGCCTTCTGACATATCTGTGAACTGTATGGTAACGGGAACGGTGCCGGTGGTAAGCGAAGCTGTGAAATCAGCTTCGGGGGGAGAGGGCGTGCAGCCAACCGCGCCCGTAACCAATATCAGGACCAGACACAGTAACGGTATCACTCTCATCATGTCCATTCTCCGCTTAAGCCGTGTTTGGCATTTCTTCTAGTTCTTACAGGCCACAATAAGTGGGGAAGGGGGGATTCGAACCCCCACGCCCAAAGGCACATGATCCTAAGTCATGCTCGTCTGCCAGTTCCGACACTTCCCCAGATACATAGTGAACTGCGCTCAGTAGAGCCCGACTATTACCACATACTTTAACATTACATGAACGATGTATCAAGGGAACCTCTGATCAAGTTTACGAAACCTAATTTTCAGTTCAGATCTTCGGTAT